>CAIJZY010000029.1 GCA_903825285.1 uncultured Opitutia bacterium
ACGTTCAAGGAATCGCTGCCGCTCTACACTCTCGGGACCGACTTCAAGGTGGCGGGCTTCATCACCGTGCGCGCGGGCACCCCGACGTTCGACGTCTACAACATGGTCGTCCTCGGTTTCCAGAAACCCGTGGTCTCGCTGTTCTACATCATCGCGGTGGGGCTCCTGAGCCTGCACCTGCTGCACGGCGCCGACAGCATGTTCCAGACGATGGGCTGGCGCTCGGAAAAATGGGCGGGCGGGCTGCGCAAGATCGTGGTCCTGTTCTGCCTCGTGTATTTCGTGGGCAACCTCGCCATTCCCGGCGCGGTCTTGCTCGGCAAACTCCAGCCGCATGAGCCCGCGCGCGCCGCGGCCACCCGCTGACCCCTTTCGCCATGGCCCAACTTGATTCCAGGATTCCCGCCGGCCCGCTCGCCGAAAAATGGCGCCGGCACAAGACGGAGATCAAGCTCGTCAACCCGGCGAACAAGCGGAAATACGAGATCATCGTCGTCGGCGCCGGCCTCGCGGGCGCCTCGGCCGCGGCCACGCTCGCGGAGCTGGGCTACAAGGTGAAGAGCTTCGTCTTTCACGACAGCCCCCGTCGCGCGCATTCCATCGCCGCGCAGGGCGGCATCAACGCCGCCAAGAATTACCAGAACGACGGCGACTCGGTGCACCGGCTGTTCTACGACACGCTCAAGGGCGGCGACTACCGTTCCCGCGAGGCCAACGTCCACCGCCTCGCCGAGGTCTCGGTCAACATCATCGACCAGTGCGTCGCGCAGGGCGTGCCCTTCGCGCGTGAATACGGCGGGCTGCTCGCCAACCGTTCGTTCGGCGGCGCGCAGGTGAGCCGCACGTTCTACGCGCGCGGCCAGACCGGCCAGCAGCTGCTGCTCGGCGCGTATTCGGCGCTGTCGCGCATGATCGGCGCGGGCGGGGTGGAGATGCATACGAACAGCGAGATGCTCGACCTCGTCGTCATCGACGGCCACGCAAAGGGCATCGTCGTCCGCAATCTCCTCACCGGCGCCATCGAGACCTACGCGGCGGATGCCGTCATCCTCGCCACGGGCGGCTACGGCAACGTCTTCAATCTTTCGACTTACGCCCGCGGCTCGAACGTCACCGCCAGCTGGCGCGCCTACAAGCGCGGCGCGTGCTTCGCCAATCCCTGCTACACGCAGATCCATCCGACCTGCATCCCCGTCAGCGGCGACTACCAGTCGAAGCTCACGTTGATGTCCGAGTCGCTGCGCAACGACGGCCGCATCTGGGCGCCCAAGAAGAAGGAGGACGCGAAAAAGGACCCGAATTCCATCCCCGAGGCCGATCGCGACTATTACCTCGAGCGGATGTATCCCAGCTTCGGCAATCTCGCCCCGCGCGACATCGCCTCCCGGGCTGCGAAGCGCGTATGCGACGAAGGTCGCGGGGTGGGCGAGACGGGGCTGGGTGTGTATCTCGACTTTGCCGACGCGATCAAGCGCCTCGGCGAGGCCGGCGTGCGCGAGCGCTACGGCAACCTCTTCGACATCTACCACGAGATCACCGCCGAGAGCGCCTACCAGGTGCCGATGCGCATCTACCCCGCGGTCCACTACACCATGGGCGGCCTCTGGGTGGACTATAACCTCATGTCGAACGTCCCGGGCCTCTTCGTCCTGGGGGCGGCCAACTTCTCCGACCACGGCGCGAACCGCCTCGGCGCCTCCGCGCTGATGCAGGGCCTGGCCGACGGCTACTTCGTCATCCCCTACACGATCGGCGACTACCTCGCGGGCCAGAAGCCCGGCTCGCGCCCGTCGCCCGACGCGCCCGAGTTCCACGCCGCCGAGGAGAACATCCGCGCCATGACCTCCCGCCTGCTGGGCATCAAGGGCCGCGAGACCGTCAGCCATTTCCACAAGCGCCTCGGCAAGATCATGTGGGAACACTGCGGCATGGCCCGCACGCGCGCCGGCCTCGAGGAGGCGATCCGGCTCATCCCCGCGCTCCGCGAGGAGTTCTGGGCCAACGTCAACGTCCCGGGCTCCGCCGCCACCCTCAACCAGGCCCTTGAGCAGGCCGGCCGGGTGGGGGACTTCCTCGAGTTCGGCGAGCTGCTCTGTCTCGACGCGCTGAAGCGCGAGGAAAGCTGCGGCGGCCACTTCCGCGAGGAGTACCAGTTCAGTGACGGCGAGTGCAAACGCGACGACGCCAACTTCGGCCACGTCGCCGCCTGGGAATACCAGGGCATCGACCGCGCCCCGCTGCGCAACACCGAGCCGCTCAACTACGAGTTCGTGAAGATGAGCGTCCGCAATTACAAGTGAGCCGATTTACGATTTACGAGGTACGATTTACGATGTTGGCCGAGGCATGACAAAACAGGAGATGTTGCAACGCACTAAACAGTTCGCCCTGAGAGTGGTTCGAGCCGTGCAGGCTTTGCCGCGGGTGGATGAGGCGAAGATTTTGGGACGACAGCTGCTGTGGGCCGGAACTTCGGTCGGAGCCAACTGCCGCGCCGCTTGCCGGGCCAAGTCCTCCGCCGACTTCATTCACAAACTCAAGATCGTTGAGGAGGAGTGCGACGAATCGCTCTACTGGATGGAACTCTTGATCGAGGCCGGTTTTTTTCCGATCCGAAAACTGGACAACCTCATGCGCGAAGCCGACGAACGGCTTGCCATGATCGTTGCATCACTTCGCACCCTGCGCTCCCCGCGCCCGGCCACATCGTAAATCGTAAACCGTAAATCGTAAATTTCCCCATGGTCGCCGAAAACACCTCCAAGACCCTCAGCGTGACCCTCCGCGTCTGGCGCCAGGCCGGGCCCGACGCGCCCGGTCGCTTCGTCGATTACCCGGCGAAGAACCTGAACTCCAGCATGTCCTTCCTCGAGATGCTCGACGTCGTGAACGACGAGCTCACGAAGCGGGGCGAGGAGCCGATCGCGTTCGCCCACGACTGCCGCGAGGGCATCTGCGGCACCTGCTCCTGCACGATCAACGGCAAGCCGCACGGGCCGGGCCACGGCATCGCGACGTGCCAGACGTACCTGCGCAGCTTCAAAGATGGCGACACCATCGTGGTCGAGCCCTTCCGCGCCCGCGCCTTCCCGCTGGTGAAGGACCTGGTGGTGGACCGCGCGGCCTTCGACCAGATCATCCAGGCCGGCGGCTTCATCAGCGTGCGCACCGGCGCCGCGCCGGACGCGAACTCGATCCCGGTGCCGAAGCCCGATGCCGACCTGGCGATGGACGCCGCGGCGTGCATCGGCTGCGGCGCCTGCGTCGCGGCCTGCAAGAACGCCTCCGCCATGCTCTTCGTCGCCGCCAAGGTCTCCCAGCTCGGCCTGCTCCCGCAGGGCCAGCCGGAGCGCGACCAGCGCGTGCTCGCGATGGTGGGCAAGATGGACGAGCTGGGCTTCGGCAACTGCACCAACCAGTACGAGTGCAGCGCCGCCTGCCCGAAGTCGATCAGCCACGATTTCATCGCCCGGATGAACCGCGACTACCTCACGGCCAGCATCCGCGCCACGTTCAAGCCGGCCTCCGCCAGCGCCGGCGGCGGCGCGGGCTGAGGCACTTCCGCAATTTCCCCTCGAACGGCGCCGCCCGCATGGACGGCGCCTGTTTTGCGCCCGCGGTTTCCTGTAACTTTTCCCGGGTCGGGGTGTTTTCAGGGCAACAACATCGTTGAACCCATGAAGACCCTTCCCCTTGTCGCCTCCCTCGCCGCGTTCGTCGCGTTTGCCCTGATTCCCTCCCCGGCCGTGGCCGGTTCCCTCTGCTTCGCGTTCAGTCTCCTGACGATCTTCGCCGCGGACTACTCCCGGGTGATCAAGCCCCTCGCGCCCAAGGCCGAGCTGGTGTCTTTCACCCGCACCGCGGTCCCGGCGCGCAATTGCGAGCTGGCGGCCTGATCCCCGCCGGTTCGTCGCTGGAGGACGGTCCCTGCCTTACGGCGGGGACCGTCTTTTTTGCGCGCTCAGCGCAGCTTGCCCAGGTCCACCGTGCCGTCGGCCGAGGCCCGCAGGTGAAGCTCCGTGTCCTCCGTCGCCGAGTTCAGCACGGTTTCCAGCCGGTACCGCACGGTCGCTTCGCCGGGCTGGGACGACAACTGCCGCAGCAGGGCGGCGTTCTCCACCGTCAGCACGACGTCCTGCGTCGCGGTGCTGAGCGGGGGCAGTCCAACCGGGGTGCTGCAGGTGGCGCGGCCGACGTAGGTGCCGTTGAGGTAGAGCTTGTGGGTGGAGTTGGAAAAACCGAAGGCGTTGAGGCTCTCGCTGGTGAAGCGCAGGGTCAGCATGACCTGCCCCGCCGTGCCGGGCTTCAGCTCGGCCACGGTCGTCACAATGTTGTCAGGCCGCGTGGCTGAGCTGCAGCCGGTGAGAATGACGCTCAGGCCGAGCGTGGCGAAGGCGAGGGCAGAGAGGAGTTTCATGGGGCTGTCGTGATGGAAGCCGCCCTGAAACAAACTGCAATCTTCCGCTGCATCTCAGGGATGCCCAGCGGTGTGCTCATCCGCGGAAAATCGGGGCTGCGCCCGAACCGGCGGCCTTCGGCTCAGAACACGGTCAGCGCCCGCGCGCTTTCCAGGGCGATCCAGGCGCCGCCCGCGATCAGCAAGGCATAAAGGGCCCGGCGCACCAGCCGGCGACCCCGCAGCACGGCGTCGTGGAAATCGGTGTCGAGCGCCTTGCGGTTGCTCTGCACCAGGAAGCTCACAAACCGTGGGTTACGATACGGCCCGCGCGCATCCCTCGCCAGGCCCAGGCGCACGGCCGGCCGGTGGAAGAGATGGTGAAGCAGCGCGCGCATCAGGGCTCATATCGGAAATTTGGGGTGGTTTTTTCAAGGGGAAACTCTCTATGGTCCGCCTTTCATAATTTTTTTCACCCGCACCCATGCATCATTTTCATTACACCGGCCAGGACCTGCACTGTGAATCCGTCGATCTGGCCGCCGTCGCCCGCCTCTACGGCACCCCGACGTACGTCTACAGCGCGGCGACGATGACGGACCATTTCCGCCGACTGCAGACGAGCCTGTCCGGGCTCGACCTGCAGATCTGCTATGCGATGAAGGCCTGCTCGAATCTCGCGGTGCTGCGGCACTTCTCGAACCTCGGCGCCGGCTTCGACCTCGTCAGTGGCGGCGAGCTCCGCCGGGTCATCGCCGCGGGGGCCAATGTGCGCACCAGCGTCTTCGCCGGCGTCGGCAAGACCGAGGCCGAGATCAAGCTGGCCCTGGAGAACGGCATCTACGCCTTCCACGTCGAGAGCGAGCCGGAGCTCCAGCGCATCAACCATGTGGCCGGCCAGCTCGGGGTGAAGGCGCCCATCGCCATCCGCGTCAACCCCGACGTCGACGCCCACACCCACGCCAAGATCACCACCGGCAAGAGCGACAACAAGTTCGGCATCCCGCTCAAGCACGCCGCCGCCGCCTACGAGGCCGCCGCGAAGCTGAAGAACCTCCACATCCGTGGCGTGCAGATGCACATCGGCTCGCAGCTCACCGAGGTCGCGCCGTTCGTCGAGGCCGTGAGGAAGGTCGCGCCGTTTGTCGCCGAGCTGAAGGTGCACTACGGCATCGAGTACTTCTCCATCGGCGGCGGCATGGGCATCGTCTACCGCGACGCGCTCGCCAGCGGCCAGGCGGCCTGGTGGGACGCCCAGCCGGCCGACCAGCGCCCGCTCACCCCGGAGGTCTATGGCGCGGCGCTCACGCCGCTGCTGGCCCCGCTCGGGCTCAAGATCCTCCTCGAGCACGGCCGCTACATGGTCGGCAACGCCGGCGTCCTCCTCACCCGCGTCGAGCACCTCAAGCGCGGCGCGGGGAAGAACTTCCTCATCGTCGACGCCGCGATGAACGACCTCGTCCGTCCCGCCATGTATGAATCCTACCACGAGATCGTGCCCGTGCACCGCGACAGCTCCCGGCGCGCGCTGGTGGCCGACATCGTCGGGCCGATCTGCGAGAGCGGCGACTGTTTCGCGAAGGACCGCCAGATCCAGGAGGTCGGCGAGGGCGAGCTGGTCGCGCTGATGAGCGCCGGGGCCTACGGCCACGTCATGGCCAGCCGCTACAACACCCGCGGCCTGCCCGCCGAGGTGCTCGTGAACGGCAGCGCCTTCGAGCTCGTCAACGCCCGCGAGACCTTCGAGCAGATGATCGCCGGCGAGAAGGTGCCGGCGTTCCTGCGCTGACGCGCAGCGTTGACCTCCCTCCCTCCGCCGGATCAGTTTGCCGCCGTGAAGTTCACTGTCATCGGCGCCGGCGCCTGGGGCACAGCCTTCGCGGTCCACCTGGCCCGGACCGGGCAGCCGGTCGCGCTGGTGCCGCGCCGCGCCGAGCAGGCGCGGGCCCTCGCCGCGGCGCGCGAGAACGCCGAGTACCTGCCCGGCGTCGCGCTGCCGCCCCCGCTCGAGGTGAACCATGACCTTGCCGCCGCCCTCGCCGGGAGCGAGCTGGTGCTGCTGGCCTGCCCGTCGCAGGCGCTGCGCGAGACCAGCGCGCGGCTGCGCGACCACCTCGGCGGCGGCCGGCCGCGGCTGGTGGTGAGCCTGGCGAAGGGGCTGGAGCTGGACACGCACCTGCGGCCGTCGCAGGTGATCGCGGAACTGCTGCCGCATCTGCCCGCGGGCTCGCTGACCGGCCCGACCAACGCGGCCGAGGTCGCGCGCGGCCTGCCCGCCGCGATGGTGCTCGCGGCCCCGCCCGCGGCGCCCGCGGCCGACGTGTCGGCGGTCCAGGCCGCGCTCAGCGGCGCGACCCTGCGCGTCTACACCAGCGACGACCTGCCCGGCGTCGAGTACGGCGGCAGCCTGAAGAACATCTATGCGATCGCCGCCGGGTGCTGCGACGGCCTGCGGCTGGGCGACAACGCGCGGTCGGCGCTGCTCACGCGGGCGCTGGCGGAAATGGTGCGCGTCGGCGCGGCGCTCGGGGCCCGCCCGGAGACCTTCTACGGCCTGAGCGGGTTCGGCGACCTCGTGGCGACCTGCCACGGCGCCTGGAGCCGCAACCGCGAGTTCGGCTTCGAGATCGGCTCCGGCAAGGAGGTCGCCACCCTGATGGCGCACCGCAAGACCGTGGTCGAGGGCTACAAGACCGCCCAGTCCTTCCACGGCCTGTGCGTCGAGCGGGGCATCGACGCCCCCATCCTGCGCGAGGTGCACGGCATCCTCCACGAGCACAAGGCCCCGGCCAACGCGATCAGCGCCCTCATGACCCGCTCGCTCAAGCGCGAGACGGGCCGGTAGACGGGCGGCGGGTGGCCGGACGAACGCCCTACGCCCAACGCCGAACATCGAACGTCCAAGGATCGTCCCGCGGCGTGGCCCCACACCGGGTCCGGCTTCGGCGTACGATGTTCGTCCGATCTTTTCACGGCTGGCTTGCGCCGCGGGCGCGAATTCCTTCATTAGCCGCACCCCATGAGCCCCAACGCAGCGGCCGCGGCCGCCCTTGACCGCAAGCACAAGCTGGTCGTCTTCGCCTCGTCCCTCGGCACCGTCTTCGAGTGGTACGATTTCTACATCTACGGCACGCTCGCCGCGTTCTTCGGCAAGCTGTTCTTCCCGCCGGGCAATGAGACCGCCGGCTTCCTCTCCAGCCTCGCGCTGTTCGGCGTCGGCTTCTCCGTGCGGCCGTTCGGCGCGCTGGTCTTCGGCCGCATCGGCGACCTGGTCGGGCGCAAGTACACCTTCCTCGTCACCATCGTGGTCATGGGCCTCGCCACCGCCCTCGTCGGCGTGCTGCCGACCTACGCCAGCATCGGCTTCTGGGCGCCCGCCCTCCTGGTCCTCCTGCGCCTCGCCCAGGGCCTCGCCCTCGGCGGCGAGTACGGCGGCGCCGCCACCTACGTGGCCGAGCACGCGCCGCCGGGCCGCCGGGGCTATTTCACCAGCTGGATCCAGCTCACGGCGACGCTCGGCTTCTTCCTCTCCCTCGCCGTCATCTACGTCACGCGGCACGTCCTGTCCGCCGCGAGCTTCAGCGCCTGGGGCTGGCGCGTCCCGTTCCTCGTCTCCGTGCTGCTGCTCGCCATCTCGATCTACATCCGGCTGAAGCTGGAGGAGTCGCCGGTGTTCGCCGAGATGAAGGCGCAGGGCCGGACCTCGAAGGCGCCCCTGACCGAGAGCTTCGCCCGCTGGGGCAACGCCTCGCTGGTGCTCAAGGCGCTGTTCGGCGCCACGGCGGGGCAGGGCGTCGTGTGGTACGCCGGGCAGTTCTACGCGCTCTACTTCCTCAGCACCACGCTGAAGCTCGACTACGAGACGACCTACCTGCTGGTTGCGTCGGCCCTGCTGCTGGGCGCGCCGCTGCTCATCGTGTTCGGCTGGCTCTCCGACCGCTTCGGCCGCAAGCACATCATGCTGCTCGGCTGCCTGCTCGCCGTGCTGACCTACCGGCCGATCTTCCAGGGCCTCACCCGCGCGGCCAACCCCGCGCTCGCCACGGCCATGGCGCAGTCGCCGGTCGTGCTGCACACGGCGGAGTACCGCGGCGCCTGGGCCCTCACGCTCGAGGCGGTGCAGGACGCCGCCGGCAAGATCATCGGGCTGAAGCACGCCGCGACCACCACCGACCAGGCGCGGAACTACCTCAACAACCGCGGCATTCCCTTCCACCTCGCCCCCGCCGAGCCGGGCACGCCGCTGCGGCTGAGCGTCGGCATCACGACGGTGACGGGCTTCGACGCCAAGGCCTACGAGGCGGCGCTCGCGCCCGTGGGCTACCCCGCGGCCGCCGACCCGGCCCGCATCGACCGCGTGCGCGTGGTCGCCCTGCTGCTGGCGCTCATGGTCTACGTCGCCATGGTCTACGGGCCGATCGCGGCGTTCCTCGTCGAGCTGTTCCCGACCCACATCCGCTACACCTCGATGTCGCTGCCCTACCACATCGGCAACGGCTGGTTCGGCGGCTTCCTGCCGCTCATCGCGGCGAGCATCGTGGTCTACACCGGCGACATCTACGCGGGCCTGTGGTATCCGATCGGCATCGCGGCGATGTCCTTCATCGTCGGATCAATCTTCATCCGGGAAACCAACGACAACGACATCAACGCCTGAGCGCCCGCCCTTGTCCTCGACTCGCTCCCTCGCCCCCGCCGTGGCCCTGGCTCGCCTGGCCCTCGGTTGCGGCGCGGCGTTGGCCTCGGTGGGGGCGCCGGCCGCGGGGGCGGAGGATCCGGCGGGCTCGCCGGCGCTGATGGACTCCTCGCCGAAGGTCGTGCAGATGACGCCCTACCTGGTCCAGGTGTCGGTGCTCGGCTCGATCGGCGTCACCTTCACCCTGCAGGGTGATGACACGGAAGACGTCATGGCGCCGATCTTCTGGGCGAGCATCACCGACGTGCCCCCGGGCGGCCCCGGGGACCGGGCGGGCCTCAAGGCCGGCGACGAGCTCATCCGGCTGAACGGCCGGCTCATTCGCGGGCTCACCATCCGCGAGTTCAGCGTCCTCGTCCGCCAGGAGAGCCTGCGCGGCAACCTCATCTGGAGCGTCCGCCGCGGCATCATGGGCGCCAGCTTCACCACGGTCTTCAACGGCAAGACGCGACCCGGCGACCGGCCCTTCACCCTGATCAGTCCGGGCCCGCGTCCCGCCTCCCGCCCCGATGTCCCGGACCGCCCGCCGATCCAGCTCGCCCCGGAGCGCATCGAGCAGATGGAGCCCTACACGGTGGAGGCCAGCCGGTCGGTCGCGATCGAGGTGCGCTTTATCCTCAGCGGCGAGCGCCTCGCCGCCAGCCTCGACGACCCGATCCGCGAGGCCAACATCGTGGACGCGCAGGGCGAAGGCGTGGGCCTCCGCGGCAATCCCCAGGTCGGCGACGCCCTTGTGGGATTGAACGGTGTTCCCCTCCGCGGCCTCACCCTCCGCCAGCTCGGCACGCTCGTCGCCACGGCGCGCAAGCAGGGCGACCTGGTCTGGGACGTCCGCCGCGGCCTCGCCACGTTCCCGCTCCGCTTCAACGGCCGGTGGATCAAGCCGCTGCCCACCCCATGAAAACCCTCCGCTGCCAACTCCCCGGCCGGCGCGTGCTCACCGCCGTGCTCGTCCTCGCCGCGGCCGGGTGCAGCTCGGCGGACCACCGCATCCAGGAGAAGGCCACGGTGTTCGCGGGTCTGGCGCCGGCCGTGCAGGCGGGCATCCGGCGCGGCGAGGTCGGGCGCGGGTTCACGCCGGACATGGCGTACATGGCGCTTGGCCAGCCCAACCTCGTCGAGGCCTCCGCCGACGGCCGCGAGGTCACCTGGACCTACCTGAACTACGACACGCCGGAGGAAACCGCCGCGCTGCAGGCGAAGCATGCCGTCTCCACCGACCTCACCGGCGCGAAGGGCCTGGTGCTCGGCATCATGCCCAACCGCACCGGTTACGGCGGCCAGGTGGCGGACACCAGCTCCGGCGCGTCGCGGCCGAGGACGCTGGCGGACAACGGGTCGCTCGGCGAGGGCGACGCCGGCACGAACTGGCAGACCGTCGGCGGCAAGGCCGACTTCGACCGCGGCGACCTCCAGATTCCCGATGCCACCGTCCGCCCGAAGACCGCGATGGAGCGTGTGCAGAGCCTGGAGCGCCAGGATTTGAAGGTGCAGTTCCTCGACGGCCGCGTCGTCGGGCTGGAACTCGTCCGGATGTGAGGGCCGCCGCGCCCTGAAACACGGCGTTAATTTTCACGGCGGCGGGGCTTGCTTGCGACCCGGGGCCCGGGCGTAATGCGGGCTTTCCCGCCCCTCTGCCCCTGCTTTCCATGACCCTGTTCGGCCTGCATTGGATCGATTCGCTCATCCTCATCTCCTACGTGATCGCCATCCTGTTCATCGGGAAGGCGCACTCGGGGAACATGAAGGGCGAAAATGACTTTTTCCTCGGCGGCCGCTCGCTCGGGAAGTGGTTCCAGTTCTTCCTCAACTTCGGCAACATGACCGACCCGAGCCAGGCCACCACCACGGCCAGCTCCGTCTACCGCCAGGGCGCCGGCGGCGCGTGGCTCGCGCTCATCACCCTCTTCCTCACGCCGTACTACTGGTTCACCAACGTCTGGTTCCGCCGCGTGCGGCTCACGACGATGGCCGACCTCTTTGAGGACCGCTTCGGCCGCCGCTTCCTCGCCACCCTCTACGCGATCACCACGATCCTCATGGCGATCATCAGCATCGCCAGCGGCAACGTCATCGCGCTGAAGACGCTCCAGCCGATGATGGTGAAGCCCGTGGCGGCCTACACCGTCGCCGACCAGGAAAAGGTGAACAACTACCAGGAGTTCGCCACCCTGCGGAAGGAGCGCCTCGCCGCCTCCCTGCCGGCCGAGAAGGCCGCGCGCTACGAGGTGCTCAAGGGCTTCTACGACCGGGGCGAGCTCCAGCCGTTCGTCTCCTACCTTTCGCCGGTGCCGTTCTACCTCGTGTCGTCCACGCTCGTGGCGATCTTCGTGATGCTCGGCGGCCTCAAGGCCTCGGCCGTCGTGGACGCGGTGCAGGCCGTGCTCGTGATCCTGATCTCGATCGTGCTGATCCCCTTCGGCCTCGCGCGCATCGGCGGGCTCTCGAGCCTGCACGCCAACGTGCCGGACGTGATGTTCAACGTCTTCGGCGGCGGCAACGCGAGCGAGTACACCTGGTACTCCATCGGCGCGCTGCTGCTCGTCCAATTGGTCGGCATCGTGGGCTCGCAGGCCAGCATGACGATCGCCGGCTCCGCCAAGAGCGAGTACGCCGCGCGCATCGGCGCCATCACCGGCGGCTTCAGCAAGCGCTTCGTCACCATCGCCTGGTGCTTCTGCGGCCTCATCGCCATCGCGCTGTTCGGGCCCAACCTCTCCGACCCGGACCAGACCTGGGGCCTGCTCACCCGCGCGCTGCTGCCGGTCGGCCTGATCGGCGTCATGATCATCGGCATCCTCGGCGGCAAGCTCGCCGTCCTTGGCGCCGGCTCGGTCGTGCTCTCGGGCCTGGTGGTGAAGAACCTCTACGAGCCGGTCTTCCCGGGCCGGACCGAGCGGCACTACATGCTGGTCGCGCGCCTCACCGTGCCGATTGTCCTGCTCGCCGGCATCGCCATCGCGCTCTACCTGAACAGCGTCGTCGCCCTGCTGAAATTCGCGATCGTGCTGCTCGTGATCTGGGGCGTGCCGATCACCCTGATGTTCCTCTGGCGCCGCCTGACCGAGACCGCGGTCCGCGTGCAGGTCGTGGCCACCGTGATCTTCATCGCCGTCATCCCGTGGACCGTGCCGAACATCCCGGCCCTGGCGCGCTCGGCCACGCTGACGACCATGACCCGCGAGCGGACGGTGACGCGCCTCGTCGCCGCGACCGCGGCGGATGTGGCCGCCGGCCGCGCCCATGCCGTGGGCGAGACCATCAGCCGGGTCCAGGTCGTCGAGCCCATTTCCGTGTTCTTCGAGGAGGGCGTCGTCCGCACCAACCTCCACGACCTCAGCTCGCCCAAGACGGGCGTCGGGCTGTTCCGCGTCGAGGTCTACGTGCTCTCGCTGCTCGGCGTGGATGTCACCCGCTTCAACGCGGCCGGCCTGATGACCACCCGCTACGTGGTCGACGCGGTGGTGCCGATCCTGATTTTGGTCGTGGTCAGCCTGCTCACGGCGCCGACGGACCCCGCGCGGGTGGCGCGGTTCTACGTGCGGCTGAAGACGCCGGTGGCGGCGACACTCGAGGAGGATGCGCGCGAGGTGGCCGCGAGCTACGCGAATCCGGCGCGGTTCGACGACCGCAAGCTCTTCCCGCGCTCGACCTGGGAACTCACCAAATGGGACCGGCAGGACGCGCTCGGCTTCCTGGGCTGCTGCGCGCTCGTGGGCTTCATCCTGATCTTCTTCAAGGCCGTTCTCGTGATCGGCAGTTGAATGAATATTACAGGCGGCGAGGCTGGATCCGCGGCCTGATGCTTGCGACCCGCGTCAATTGGCCGTTCACTTGGATACGATGAATCCCCCTCGTGGCCTGGCCGCGTTGTCCTCCGTGCTCCTCGGCACGATGCTCGCCGTGAGCGGATGGGCCGCGGAGCCCGGCGACGCGCTGCAAGGCCTGCCGGCGACGGTGCGGGCCTGGCACGAGGGACCCGATGGCCGTGGCTTTCGCGAGACCCAGGCGGAGTTCCTGAGGTCGGTCCGCGCTGATTCGCATCTGGGCTTCAACCTCCAGTCCCTCAGCGCGCCGCTCGTGTTCGTGCCGCCGGGCCGGTTCACGATGGGCGACGAGAACGGGGAGGACGATGAGCTGCCGCTGACGCATGTCGTCCTGACGCACGGCTTCTGGCTCGGCAAGTACGAGGTCACCCAGGACGAGTGGCGCGAGGTGATGCGGCTGAGCCCGAGCCACTACAAGGGCCCGCGGCGGCCCGTGGAGTTCATCACGTGGAAGGCCGCGGTGGAATTTTGCCAGCGGCTCACGCAGCTGGAGCGCTCCGCCGGCCGGCTGCCGCGCGGCTATGTGTACCGGCTGCCGACCGAGGCGGAGTGGGAGTATGCGTGCCGGCTGGGCGTGGACCAGCGGGCGCCGTCCGTGCTGCCCGACACCGGCTGGTACGCGGAGAACGCCAAGCAGGCCACGCATCCGGTGGGCGAGAAGTCGCCCAACGCCCTGGGCATGTACGACGTCTTTGGCAACGTGTCGGAGTGGTGCGGCGACTGGTACGGCAAGTACCCGGGTCGGACCGTCACCGACTACACCGGGCCGTCGGACGGCGACTTTCGCGTCGCGCGCGGCGGCTGCTCCTTCGACATCACCTACGGCTGCCGGCCCGCGTACCGCACCGGCGCCGAGGTCATCGTGCGCAGCGCGGGCATCGGCATGCGCATCGCGCTCGCGTGGGACCTCGACCACTGAGGCCGGCGGCGCGCCTCAGGGCTTGGCCTGCTCGATGACGGCCACCCGGCCGTGCTCGAAGACGATGCGGATGTCCTCCTGGACGCGCTCGCGGTAGACGTCGCCGTAGACGGGCTCCAGGTAGACATAGACGTTGCCCGTCCGCGGGTCGCGCATGAAGACCCGCCGGTAGCCCATCTCGGTCGTGCCCGCGTACTCGTGATAGGTGCTGGTGTAGATCCAGATGGTCCGCGTCGCCTGGCTGGTGGTCTTGACCCGGGTCTCGTCCGGCTGGCCGAGGGCCATGTACACCATGTCCGGCGTGAACCCGAGCTCGACCCGGCCGTGCTGGATCTTCGCCTGCGTCGCGGCGTCGAGCGCGGCAAAGGTCGCGGACTTCTCCTGGATGCGGCTGGCGATGCTGCTGCAGCCGGCGCTCAGGCCGAGCAGCAGGACGAGGAGCAGGGCGGTGCTCAGCGGGCGTTTCATGGCGCGAGCTTGCGCGGGTTTTCCGGTCTGGCAAGCGGTCCAGCGGAGGGTCAGGCTCGGGGCATGATCCACCCGGGGCTTGTTTCCGTCACGTTCCGCGCGCTGTCGCCGGCGCAGGTGGTCGACCTCGTGCGCCAGGCCGGGCTGCGGGGCATCGAGTGGGGCGGCGACATCCATGCGCCACCCGGCAACGCCGCCCGCGCCCGCGAGGTGCGGCACCTCAGTCTCGAGGCCGGGCTCTCGGTGGCTGCCTACGGGAGCTATTACCGCGCGGCGCAGAGCGAGGCGGCGGGGATGCCGTTCGCCCACGTGCTCGACACGGCTCTCGAGCTGGGCGCCCCGACCGTGCGCGTGTGGGCCGGCGTTGTCGGCTCCGCCGCCGCGGACGCCGCGCACCGGGAGCGCGTCGCGGCCGACCTCCGGCGGATCGCGACGCTCGCCGCCGCGGCCCACGTGAGCGTGTCGCTCGAGTTCCACAACGGCACGCTGACCGACACCGCGGAATCCGCCCGGAAGCTGCTCGAGGCCGTCAATCACCCGAACCTGTTCACCTACTGGCAGCCGCCGCTCGACCGTGACACGGCGGACTGCATGGCGGACCTGCGCAGCCTGTTGTCCCGGTTGTCGAACGTGCACGTCTACCACTGGCGGCCGGCGTCCACCGACCGGCTCCCGCTGGCCGATGCCGCGGCGCGCTGGCGCGACTTCCTCGCCGTTGCCGCCGAGGCGCCGGGCGACCGTTATGCGATGCTGGAGTTCGTGGAGCGCGACGCCCCCGAGTGCTTCCTGCGCGACGCCGCGACGCTGAGAGCCCTGCTGGCGCAGGGCGGTTGAAAGTTGAAAGCTGACGGTTGAAAGATCGGAGGCGGCTCCGCTGCTGTTTCTTTCAACCCTCAACTCTCAGCACGGAGCGCCCGGGAAAAATGGTAGGACGCGATCCGCATCCGCTCCCGGAAATAGAACCGGTGGGCGTCGAAGCGCTGCACGCCGGAATCCAGCTCCAGCAGGTCGCAGTCGCGCGCCTTCGCCTGGTCCGCGAGCCACGCGAGCAGCCGCGCCCCGTGGCCGCGCGAGCGGTGCCCGGGATCGCTCACGAGGTCGTCCACGTAGAGCGTGCGGCCGGAGAACAGTTTCTCGTGGTAGCGGTAGCCCGCGACGGCGCGCACCGCGCCCTCCGCGGTCAGCGCGGCGAGCAGGAAGCCCTCGCGCTGCATGCGGCGCACGCGGGGCCCGAACTCGGCCTCGACGAGGTGGGGGCGCAGCTGGGCCATCACGGGGAAGCAGCGGGCGATGTCGGCGTCGGACTCGGCGAGGGCGATGTGGATCGGGTTCATGGGGAATAGGCGGCCGCGGCGCGGACCAGGCCGCGCGCCAGAGGCGGGATCTCGCCGCGCAGGGCGGCGCGTTCGGACTGGAACAGCGTGCCGACGAAGAACGGGTGCGCGTCGGCCGGCAGCTCGAGCGCCCGCGCCTCGCCGGCCTCGTCAAAGGCGGTGAACCGCAGCCCGGCCGCCTCGATGCGCGCGCGGTAGGCCGGGTTCAGCCCGTAGCTGCAATGGTAGCCCTCGGTTGTCTCGTCGCAGCCGTAGAGGGCGCTGAGCCGGCTGCGCGGCGTGAAGCGGATCCGGCCGGTCTGCTCGACGAGCGGGCAGGCGAGCGGCGCGACGACCAGGTCGCCGCCGGTCGGATTTGTCTCGGCGTGGTCCGCCGCCGCCACGCCGGCGCACTGCCGGGCGAACTCCACCAGCATGTGCTGGAAGCCGCCACAGGACCCGAGGATCGGCCGGCGCGTCTCGCGGGCCCAGCGAATCGCCGCCAGCACGCCCTCCATGTGGGCATACGGGCTCGCCGGCACCACCCATACCGCGTCATACGCCGCCAAGTCCCGCTCCGCCTTCTGGATCGCCGTGCTGTGCACCCAGGTCCAGGCCAGCTGAACTGACTCCGCCGCGGCCGCCAGGGAAAGCGCCAGCGGGATCGCGCGGTGCGCAATCACTTCCGGCGAGTAATCTCCAACGAGGGCAATCGAGGGGTTCATGATCGTGAGGTCAGCCCGCAGAATTCATGTCGTGATCCGAATGCTTCTTGTCCTTCGTGGTGAACCCTCCGGCGAATGCCGCTCAACCCTCCGCCTTGGCCGGCTTCGGGGCCTGCTTGGCGCGCTGCGTGGTGATGATGGCCACCGCGATGACGATGATGGCGGAGGCGGCGAAGGTGCGCGCGTTCACGGGCTCGCCGAGGATCAGCCAGCCGAGGAAGACGGCGACCACCGGGTTGACGTAGGCGTAGGTCGAGACCCGCGCGGGCGTGCTGTGCTTAAGCAGGTAGACGTAGGCGGGGAAGGCGATGAGCGAGCCTGCGCCCACGAGGTAGGTCCAGGCGATGACCGAGCGCGCCGTGAGCGCGCTGGCGTGGAAGCCGGTCAGCTCGCCGCGCGCGAGTCCGACCAGGAGCATCAGCGCGCCGCCGAGCAGCATCTGCAGCGTGGCGGCGGTCATCGGCTCGGCCGGCTGCCGCGTGTAGCGCGAATAGAGCGAGCCCGCCGACCACGAAAGGCAGGCCAGCATCAGCGCCGCGCAGCGGCCCAGGTCGAGCGGGATGCCGCCCGGGATCCCGCCGCCGATCAGCAGGACGAGCCCGCCGAAGCCGAGGAACAGGCCGGCCAGCGTGGGCCACGTCGGTCGCGCGCCCGACGGCAGCATCCAGTCCAGCAGCACCATGAAGAGCGGGCTGATCGAGATGATGAGGGTGGTGATGCCCGAGGGGATTGCCTGCTCGGCGTAGACGACCATGCCGTTGCCGCCGAGGAGCAGGAGGGTGCCGACCACGGCGTTGTCCCACCACTGCCGCGGGGTGGCCCGCGCGCGGCCCCGGTACGCCAGCCACGCGTACGCCAGCGCGCCGGCCAGGATGAACCGCGCGCCCGCCATCGCGAACGGCGGGAGGGTCTCGACCGCCACGCGGATGGCGAGGTAGGTGCTGCCCCAGATCAGGTAGATCGCGGCGAAGGCGAGCAGCACGGCGGAGCGCGGGGCGGGAGTGGGTGCGGTCATGGCGGCGTAAGGTTGAAGCGGGCGGACCGGGCCGAATCCGCCGTCGCGCGAAGATGACGCGGTTCTTCCCCTGCGCAACTCCGGGAGAACGCGGGCTCGAAAAACCCCCGGATTCCGGCTGCACTGGCCCCATCCCCGCCATGACCGACCCCGCCGCCACCTTCGCCTTGCTCGTGGGCGCGATCCTCGAGCGCACCTTCCGGCAGAACTCCCGGCCGTGGCCGCCCGACGGGCTGGTGGCGGGCGTGGCCGCGCGGCTCTGGGCGCTGGTCGCGGAGCGCGGGCTGCCGCGGCCGCTGGCGCCGGCGGAACGCGGGGCGCCGGGCGGGATGACGGAGGCCGAGCTCGCGCCGCTGGTCGAGCGCGTGCTCGCGGACACGCCCGGGGTCTGGCGGGACGAGTTCGTCGCACCGGTCGGGCAGCTCGTGAAAGCCTGCTTTTATCCGGAATTCAAGACTTGCCGGGACTCATTCCGAGCTTGCGAGGCTGACGGCACCTGCCGGCGGCAGGAATTGGCCCGCGCGCGCGGCCGGATCAGCGGCGTGCACTGTGTGGACTGCCCGCACTGGGTGGCGCTGACGCCCGAGCCGCACGCCCGCTACCTGGCGAAGGAGTGGCGGTCCGCGGCGACGGAATTCGCGGCGAATCATGGGGTGTTTCTCCCAGAAGACTTCCGGGCATTCCGGATTTTTCTGCATCAGCTCGCGCGCAACCGCCAATAGACTTGAAACCTCGGTCGGTGGTTGTTGAGTGATGGCCCCGTGGCCACCCGCGTTGTCATCATCGAAGATGATCCCATCTTCCGGCACATGCTCAGCATGGCCCTGAGCCGGATGCGCGGGCTGGTGGTGGCGGGGGAGTTCGCCGACGGCAAGGTCGGGCTCACCTACTGCCTCAAGGAAAAGCCGTCGCTGGCCGTGGTGGACCTGTTCCTGCCCGGCATGCACGGGCTCGACGTTTGTCGCGAGCTGCGCCTGCACTCCCCCGCGACGCGCATCCTCGTGCTGACCGGCCACCCCGACAGCGACCTGCCCGCGCGCCTCGTGGCGATGGGCGTGAACGGGTTCGTGGACAAGAGCGAGCCGATCAACTACGTGATGCAGGCGATCGAGGCCGTGATGAGCGGCGGCATGTATTTCGCGACGAATGTCGCGCCAAAGTTCGTGCCGGCCGACGCGGCCGCCGCCGGCAGCCTCCCGCCGCCGCCGCCCAGCCCGACCGTCGCGGTCTCCATGCCCTCGGTCGAGGCCGTGCAGATCCTGTCGAGCCGCGAGATCGAGGTCGTGCAGCTCGTCGCCAGCGGCTTGTCCTCGAAGGAGATCGCCGCCCGGCTCGACCTGAGCGTGCGCACGGTCGAGAAGCACCGCGCCAACATCATGGAGAAGATCGGCGTGCGCGAGGTGGCCAGCCTGGTGCGCTGGTGCGTGCAGGCCGGGCTGGTGCGGAACTAGGCCGCGCGGCCCGTCAGGCGCCCTGCTTCACGTAGGCGCGCAGCCCCACGGCCACGCGCTCGAATTCCGCCACCGTCGCGGCGAGGTCGGCCGGCGTGACGTCCCCCGTGGGCTGCGTCAGCCGCGCCTCCAGCTCCGCCATCTGGCGCGACAGCGCGTCCGCGCCGACGATGTGGGCGCTGCTCTTCAGGCTGTGCGCGGCGCGGCGGCGGCGCTCGCGTTCGCCGGCCTGGAGCTCCTCCAGCGACGTCGGGAAGTTGGCCAGGAACATGTCCACCAGCTCGCGCGCCGAGTCCTCGCCCAGCGTGGAGCTGAGTTCGGCGATGGCGCTGTTGGGCGGGGGCACGCTGCTCATGACGTCAGGATAGGTCGGCCGCCGGGCCGACTGCAACCCGACAATCCGGCTCCGCCCGGGTTCAGCCCAGCCGGCGCAGCCGCTCGCCCGTCAGGCGGCAGATGGTCCAGTCGGATTTCCGCTCCGCCCCCAGCGACTCGTAGAAGTCGATCGCGGGCTGGTTCCAGTCCAGCACCGCCCATTCCAGGCGGCCGCAGCCCCGCTGGTTGGCGAGGTGCGCGAGGTGCAGGAGCAGCGCGCGGCCGCAGCCCTGCCCGCGGTGGGCGGGCGACACGAACAGGTCCTCGAGGTACAGCCCCGGCTGGCCGAGGAACGTCGAGTAGTTCGTGAAGTAGACCGCGAACCCGGCCGGCTCGCCGGCCGGGGTGAAGGCCAGCGCGCACTCGGCGGCGGGCCGCGGCCCGAACAGCGTGGCGTGCAGCCGCGCCTCCGTCGCCTCGACCTCGGGCAGCAGGTGCTCGTACTCGGCCAGGGCGCGGATGAAGGTCAGGATCAGCGGGACGTCGGCGGGCGTGGCGGGACGGATCACGGGGGTCATCATGGCGTCCAGCGCGCCGGCCCGCCGCGCAAAGTCAAGCGGCTGGCGGCTTTGCCCCTCGACAAATCCGGGTGCGCCCGCTTCCTTGCGGCGGATTGGTTGTGCGTTTCATGACTGTCCTCCCGCTCCTGACCAACCTTCCGCTGCCGATGCTAAGCCCCTGGTGGCTAGGAGGCCTCGGAATTGTGGCCGTCCTGCTCGGCTGGTGGTGGGGGGCGCGCCGCCGGCGCCGCGCGGACGTGGCGGGCCTGCACCGCTTCATGTTCGAGCGGGCGGTGGAGGGCATCTACGAGCATCCCCTCGGCGGCGGCTTCCGGATCGTGAATCCGGCGATGGCCCGGATCCTCGGTTACGCCGAACCGGCCGAGCTGCTGCGGCTCTCCCCGGACGAGCTCACGCGCATCTACGTGCAGCCCGGACGCCGCGAGGAGTTTTTGGCGCTGGCGGCGCGGCAGGACACGCTCACGGACTTCGAGTCGGAGATCCGGCAGCCGGGCGGCGCGACGCGCTGGATTTCCGAGAATGTCCGCGTGGCGCGCGACGTGACGGGCCGGCTGGTGTCGGTCCAGGGGTTCGTCACCGACGTCACCGACCGGCGGCGGGCCGAGCGCGCCCTGCGCGAGAGCGAGGAGCGCTACCGCTGCCTCTTCCGGGCGAATCCCTACCCGATGTGGATCTACGACCGCGAGACCTTCCGCTTCCTCTCGGTCAACGACGCGGCCGTCGCGCTCTACGGCTACACCCGCGAGGAGTTCGAGCGCATGACGCTGGCCGACATCCGGCCGGAGACCGAGCGCGCCTCGCTCTCGCACGCCGTGCAGGCGATGCACCCCGGGCCGAACCACATGGGCGTGTTCACGCACCGGTGCAAGGACGGCCGGACCCTCCGCGTGGAGATGACCACGCTGGTCTTCGACGCCCACGGCCGCGAGCAGGTGCTGGGGATCGCGCACGACCTGACCGCCCATGAGCGCGCGCAGGCCGCGCTGCTCGAGAGCGAGTCCCGCTACCGGCTGCTCTTTGAGAACTCGCCCCTCGGCATCGCGGAGTTCGACTACCGGTCCACGGTCGCGTGGATGGACGAGCTGCGCCGCGGCGGCGTCACGGACCTGGCCGCCTGGGCCGACGCGCACCCGGCCGAGTGGGCGGCGGCCCTGCGCCGGCTCCCGCTGATCGGGATCAACGGCACCGGGCTGCGGATGCTCCGGGCAAAATCCCTCGAGGAGGTGCAGGCCAGCGCCGAGCGCATCGTCTCGGCCGCGGGCTGGGGACTGCGGCGCCAGTCGTTCCTGGCGGCCTGGAGCGGCCGCAACGAGTCCGAGGGCGAGATCACCCTCCATGCGATGGACGGCACGCTGCTGCACGTGCACAGCCACTGGTGGGTCCCGACCCTCCACGGCCACCCGCATTACGAGCGCACGCCGATCGTGCTGGTGGACCTGACCGACACCAAGGCGGTGGAGCTGGCCCTGGCCTCCGAGCGCGAGCGGCTCGCGGTGACCTTCCGGGCCATGGCCGAGGGCGTCGTCACCACCGACCGCGAGGGGCAGGTCCTCTTCATCAACCAGGCGGCGAGCAAGATCACCGGCTGGACGGCGGAGGCGGCCGCGGGCCGGCCGATCGCCGAGGTCTGCACGCTGCGCCACGCGCGCACGGGCGCGCCCGTGGCCCCGCCGGTCACCGCGGCGCTGGCCGCCGGCCGCGTGCTCGACCTGCCGCCGCAGACGATGCTGCTGCGGCGCATCGGCGGCCGCGGCATGGTGGAGGGCCGCTGCGCCCCGATGTACGACGCCGCGGGCCGGGGCATCGGCGCGGTGCTGGTGCTGCGCGACGTGACGGAGAGCTCGCGGCTGGAGGCCGAGCTGGAGCGGGCCTCGAAGCTCGAGTCGGTCGGCATCCTCGCCGGCGGCATCGCCCACGATTTCAACAACATCCTGGCCGTGGTCATGGGCAACATCACGCTCGCCCAGCTCGACCCCGCCACGGAGGGCGCGTCCGTGGCCCGCTGGCTGGGCGAGGCGGAGCGGGCCGCGCTGCGGGCGCGGGAGCTCACGCAGCAGCTGCTCACCTTCGCCAAGGGCGGCGACCCGGTGCGCCAGGCGGTGCGGCTGCCCGAGATCGTGCGCGAGACCGCCGACTTCGCGCTGCACGGCTCGCCGGTGCGGGCGGAGCTCGAGATCGCGCCGGACCTCTGGGCGGCCGACGCGGACCGGAGCCAGATCGGCCAGGTCGTCCAGAACCTCGTCATCAACGCCATGCAGGCCATGCGCGACGGCGGCATCATCCGGGTCGCCCTGCGCAACGTCGAGCTGGCCGACAACCAGCAGCCGCCGCTGCCGGCGGGGCGGTACCTGGAGCTGTCCTTCGCCGACACCGGCGGGGGCATCTCGCCGGACCACCTGGCGCGGATCTTCGAGCCGTACTTCACGACCAAGGAACACGGCAGCGGCCTCGGGCTTGCGACGGTTTACTCGATCATCCGCAAGCACCAGGGCCACGTGCTGGTGGAGTCGGAGGTGGGGAAGGGCACGGTCTTCCGGCTGTGGCTGCCCGCGGCCCGGGCGGAGGCGCCCGCCCCGGCGGCGGGCCGGGCCGCCACCGAGCCGATGACGGGCCGCATGCTGTTCATGGACGACGAGGAGCCGATCCGCCTGATGGTGCAGGACCTCCTCGGCCGGCTGGGGCTCACCGTCGTCACGGTCCCCGACGGCGCGGCGCTGCTGCGCGAGTTTGTCGACGCCCGCGCCGCCGGCCGGCCGTACGACGCGGTGATGATGGACCTGACGGTGCCCGGCGCGATGGGCGGGCGCGAGGCGATGCAGGAACTGCTCAAGCTCGACCCGGCCGTGCGCGCCATCGTCTCGAGCGGCTACTCGGGCGACCCGGTCCTCGCCAACTTCCGCGCCCACGGCTTCTGCGCGATCGTGCCGAAGCCGTACCGCCTCGCCGACCTGGCGGCCGCCGTCCGGAGCGCGCTGACGCGCGACTGAACGCGGCGCGGCTCAGGCCTTGCCCCACTGCCGCAGCTGCGCGAGCGAGCGGCGGACGGACTCGAGCGGGGCGAAATTGTACTGCTCGACCTCGACGACGTACCACTCGACGGCGCCGATGGCCTCGAGGGCGGCGAACACCGCGGGGAAATCCACCGGCCCGGTGCCGATCTCCTTCTCGTCCTTCAGGTGGACGGTGCGGATGCGGCGGCCCTGCTCGCGGATGAACTCGGCGGGGTCCTTCCCGCCGACCTGCACCCAGTAGACGTCGGCCTGGCAGCCCAGGTCGCGCGGCGCGGCGGCGTCGAGGATCCAGTCGAACACCCGGCGGCCCTCCACCACGGCGAGCTCGTTGTTGTGGTTGTGAAAGGCGAAATTGAGGCCATGCGCGCGGAAGGTGGCACCGACGGCGGCCAGCTCCTCGCCGATGCGGGTGCAGGCGGCGGCGGAGTGGTAGTGCTCGCGCGGCCACCACGGGCACATCACGTGGCGCGTGCCGAGCAGCAGGGCCGCGTCCACCCAGCGGTTGAGGTCGCTGCGCAGGTCTTGGATCGAGGCGTGCACGCCCGCCACCTTGAGGCCCGCGGCGGTGATGGCGGCGTGGGCGCCGCGCACATCCGTGTTGCCAAAGCCCGCGAGCTCGACGCCGGCGTAGCCCATGTCGGCCACGGCCTTCACGGTGCCCGCGAAGTCGCGGGCGGTGTCCTCGCGGACGGACCAGAGTTGCAGGGCGACCGGAATATTCTTGCTCATCGGGCGGTGGTTCTACCGCCCCGCGCGCCGCGTCGCAAGCGCTGACGCTGCGGGCCCGGGCCGCTGGGCCCGGGCAGTTGAAAGTTGAAAGCCATGGAGCCCTTGGCAAGGGCCGGGGGCGTTCACCTCGGCCTTGCAACTTTCAACCTTCAACTCTCAACGGCGCCTTCGGCGCCTCAGTGCGCGCCGTCGAGGTCGCCGGGCTTGAGCAGCGGCAGGAAGAGCGCCTTGTTCGCGGCCTTCATGTAGGCCTCCTTGGCCTCGATGGTGTTGTCCTTCACCCGCGCCATGAGGCTGTTGTCCATCGTGATCATGCCGTCGTTGCCGCCGCTTTCGATGATGGAGCGGATGTTGGCGATCTGGCCGCTGCGGATGGTGTTGGGCAGGGCCTCGTGGGCGAGGAGGATCTCGTGGACGGCGCAGCGGCCCTTCGGGATGCGCTTGCAGAGGAGCTGGGCGACGACGCCGGCGAGGCAGCTCGAGAGCATGACGCGCACCTGGTTCTGCTCCTCGGCGGGGAAGGTGTTGATGATGCGGTCCACGGTCTTGGGCGCGTTGTTGGTGTGCAGCGTGCCGAAGACCAGCATGCCCATCGAGGCGCAGCCGAGCGCGAGCTTGATCGTCTCCATCTCGCGCATCTCGCCGAGGAGCACGATGTCGGGGTCGTGGCGCATGGCGCCCTTCAGCGCGGCGGCGAACGACTCGGTGTGCTCGCCGACCTCGCGGTGGACGATCGTGGACTTCTTCGCCCCGTGCACGAACTCGATCGGGTCCTCGATCGTGATGATGTGCTTGGCGAAGTTCGCGTTGATGTAGTCGATCATCGCCGCGAGGGTGGTGGACTTGCCGGAGCCGGTGGGGCCGGTGACGACGACGAGGCCCTCGTTGAGGTGGCAGAGCTTCTTCAGCGCCTCGGGCAGCTTGAGGTCGTCGAACGACAGGATCTTCGCGGGGATCTGGCGGAAGACGGCGGCCTGGCCCCAGTGGTTGTAGAGGAAGTTGCCGCGGAAGCGGGCGACGCCCGGGATCTCGTGCGCGAGGTCGAGGTCCTTGCGCTCCAGGAACTCCGCCCAGCGGCGCGCGGGCACGACCTCCTTCAGCAGCGCCTCCAGCGCGGCGGCGTCGAGCGGGGCGTCGGCCAGGGCCTGGAGCGAGCCGGAGATGCGGGCCTTCGGCGGCAGCCCGACGGTGAGGTGCAGGTCGGACCCGCCCTTGTCGAGCATGGTGCGGAGCAGTTGGTCGATGGCGGCCATGGTCAGGTGATCTTCGCGCGCAGCACGCGGTTGGTGATGTTGGCGAGCGCGACCTCGGCGGTGAGCTTCCGCTCCTGCCAGAGGGCGAAGACGACATTGTCCATCAGGCACATGCCCTCGCGGACGCCGGTCTCCATGGTGTTGCGCAGGCCCTGGGACTTGCCCTCGCGGATGAGGTTCTGGATCGCGGTGTTGCTGATCAGGATCTCGCAGGCGAGGGTGAGGTTGCCGTTCGTCGCGGGCAGCAGGCGCTGGCAGACGATGCCGCGGAGGCTCTCCGCCACGCTGGCGCGGATCTGCGTCTGCTGCGACGGCGGGAACACGTCGAGCAGGCGGTTGAGCGTCGTGGCCGCGTCGCTCGTGTGCATGGTGCCGATGACGAGGTGGCCCGTCTCCGAGGCGGTGATGGCCATCTCGATCGTCTCGAGGTCGCGGAGCTCGCCGATGACGATCACGTCGGGGTCCTCGCGCAGCGCGCCCTTCAGCGCGGTGAAGAACGACTTGGTGTGCGGGCCGACCTCGCGCTGGGTGACGTTGCAGCCCTTGGCGGGCTGGACGACCTCGATCGGGTCCTCGACGGTGATGATGTGGTCGGTGCGGGTCTCGTTGAGGTAGGCCACCATGGAGGCGAGGGTGGTGGTCTTGCCGGAGCCGACGGGGCCGGTGATGAGGATGAGGCCGTTGTGGTAGGAGAGAAGCCGCTTGAGCGTCTCGAGATGGGCGGTGTAGCCGAGCTCCTCCATCGTGCGGACCTTGTACGGCACCATCCGGTACGACCCGGCGGCGCCGTTCTTGTGGAACATGAGGTTGACGCGGTACCGGTCGCTGCCGCCGACCGCGAGGGCGTAGTCGTAGTCCCGGCGCTTGAGGAAGATGTCCTTCTGCCCCTCGGACAGGAGCACGGTGTTGAGGCGGAGGGCGTCGTCGGCGGTGAGCTTGTAGTCGGAGATGAACGACAGCTGGCGGTTCTTGCGGATGAAGGGGCGGGCGCCGGTGGAGAGGTGGAGGTCGCTGGCGAGGTGGCGCGCGGTGGCGCGCAGCAGCCCGCGCAGCCCGGCCGCGAGCGCGGCGTCGTCGAGCATGCCGATGGTGTCGAAGGCGAATTCCGGCGCCGGGCCGGCGGCCAGCGCCGCGGCCGCCTGCTTCTGCGCGGGGCTCGACGGCGGCGCCGTGAACGGGGCCGCCGACCCGGAGTCATCAAAGGGGTCGGCCGCCCGGCGCGCCCTTCTGGCCCTTGGCCATGGCGAGGCCGGCGATCCGCTCGAGCGCGGCGACGTCGTCCACGTGGCCGTCGTCGATCAGCTGCTGCGCGAAGTCGCCGATCTCGGCCGCGTCGCCGACTTTGGCGCGCACGGCGAGGCACTGCTTGAGGTTGATCAGGCCGGTGTCGAGGCCGAGGCGGACAAGCCAGAGTACGTCGGGATTCATGCGGGAGCGGCCGGGGTCCGGCGACGCGCGAACGATGGGCGGTGCCGCGGGACGGTGCAATTGAAGACTTTGCGTACGACGCCCGAATTTACCGCCTTTGGTCGGAAACCACCGGGCCCGGCCCGGGTCCATGGGCGCATGCACTCAACCCAGAAACACCTGTCCCTGCCCCGGGTGGCGGCGCTGTCCGCCCTCCTCCTTGCCGGCTCCGCCCTCACCCTCACCTCGGGCTGCATCGTGGCGGCGGCCGGGGCGGGCGCCGGGGCGGTGGCCTACGTGCGCGGCGACCTCAACGCCACGCTCGACGCCAGCTTGGACCGCTGTGTCCACGCCGCCGATCGGGCGGTGGAGCAGCTGCAGTTTGCCAAGGTGAGCGAGTCCAAGGATGCGCTGCAGGGCGTCATCGTGGCGCGCAACGCCGCGGACAAGAAGATCAAGATCGAGTTCGAGCACGCCAGCGACACCCAGACCAAGATCAGCATCCGGGTCGGCGTCTTTGGCGACGAGACCATCTCGATGGCGATCCTGGACAAGATGAAGGCGGCCCTCTGAGGCCGCGGGACGCAGGGCGGGGGACGGGCCAACGCCGGTTTCCGGGGTTGCTAAAAGGGGAGGTTTCCCCGATTTTGTCCGTTTTACCCGCCAATGCTGAAGAAATTCCTGTCGAAGCTGCGCCAATCCATCGCGCCTTCGCGTCCCGCCCAGCCCGCGCCGTCCGCGGGCGCCAAGTCCCCTTCCCACGCCAAGCCGCACTCCACGCCGCGCCCATCCGAGCGCAGCGCGCAGCCGCGGTCCCACGGCGGTCATTCCAGCCACGCCGGATCCGGCGGCGGCCAGCACGGCTCGGCCGGCTCCCAGCCGCGCCGCGATGACCGCGGCCCGCGCGCCGAGCGCGGACCCCGTTCCGACCATGGGGCTCGTTCCGACCATGGCCCGCGGTCCGACCACGGCCCGCGCGGCGGTGGCGGCGGACTCCACTCCCGCTCCGGCCGCGGCGGCCCGCGCGGCGAGCGCGAGCGGCCGATGATCGACAAGACCTTCGACCACCCGCGCACGGCGGAGATCAAGCCGGCCACGCCGGTGGACATCCCGAAGATGGACACGGAGTTCACCAAGCTCGGCCTGTCCGACGCGCTGGCGTTTGCCGTGCAGGAGATGGGCTACGTGACGCCGACGCCGATCCAGGCGCAGGCCATCCCGGTGGTGCTCAAGGGCGGCGACGTCATCGGCTCGGCGCAGACCGGGACGGGCAAGACCGCCGCGTTCGCCCTGCCGATCATCCAGCGCCTCGGCACGCACGGGAAGCTCCGCTGCCTGATCCTCGAGCCCACGCGCGAGCTCGCGCTGCAGGTCGAGGAGGCCTTCCAGAAATTCGCCAAGTTCACCGACCTCCGCGTCACGATCGTCTACGGCGGCGTGGGCTACGGCAAGCAGGTCGACGACCTTCGCCGCGGCATGGACATCCTCGCCGCGACCCCGGGCCGGCTGCTCGACCACCTTGAGCAGGGCAACTGCTCGCTCAAGGACGTGGACATCCTCGTGCTCGACGAGGTGGACCGCATGCTCGACATGGGCTTCCTGCCCGACGTGAAGCGGATCGTGCAGAAGACGCCGGCCACGCGGCAGACCCTCTTCTTCACCGCCACGCTGCCCCCCGAGATCGCGTCGCTCGCCGCCTGGGCGCTGCGCGACCCGGTCAAGGTCGAGATCGGCCGCCAGCGCTCGCCGGCGGAGACCGTCTCCCACGCGTTCTACCCCGTGGTGGCCTCGCAGAAGTTCGACCTCCTGCAGCTCCTGCTGGAGCAGACCGACTTCAAGAGCGTGCTCATCTTCTCCCGCACCCGGATGGGCGCGGACCGCATCGCGCACCGCCTCCACGCCAAGGGCCACACCGTCGGCGTGATGCACTCCGACCGGAGCCAGCGCGAGCGCATCGAGGCGCTCGACGGCTTCAAGAGCGGCAAGTTCGAGGTGCTGGTCGCCACGGACATCGCCGCCCGCGGCCTCGACATCGCCGGCGTCTCCCACGTGGTGAACTACGACGTGCCGGAGAACCCCGAGGACTACGTCCACCGCATCGGCCGCACCGGCCGCGCCCAGCACACGGGCGACGCCTTCACCCTCGTCACCGAGGACGACGTGCGCGACGCCCGCAGCATCGAGCGCTACATGGGCATCGGGGTCGAGCGGAAGAAGATCGAGGGCTTCCCCTACATCTACTCCGCGCTGTTTGACGAGAAGGCCCTGGCCGAGACGACGGCCGCGGCCGTCAAGCCCACGAGCCGGCTGCACCGCGGCATGCGGCGCTGAGGGCCGCGCGGGGGGGCGCCCCTTGACGCCCGGCGAGCGCCGGGCGTAGTGTCCGCGCCCTTCCCCATGCCCTTCAAAATCACCTTCATCGGCGCCGGGTCCATCGGCTTCACGCGCCGCCTGCTGGCCGACCTCCTGGCCGTGCCGGAGTTCGCGGACGTCGAGTTCGCCTTCACCGACATCAACGCCCGGAACCTGGCGATGGTCACCGAGCTCTGCCGCCGCGACATCGCGGCCAACGGGCTCCGGACCCGCATCACGCCGACGACGAACCGCCGCGAGGCGCTGCGGGGGGCGAAGTACGTCTTCACCGTCGTGCGCATCGGCGGGCTGGAGGCGTTCGCGCACGACATCGAGATCCCGCTGAAGTACGGCGTGGACCAGTGCGTGGGCGACACGCTCTGCGCCGGCGGCATCATGTACGCGCAGCGCGGCATCGCGGCGCTGCTCGACTTCTGCCGCGACATCCGCGAGGTCGCGGCGCCGGACTGCCTGCTGCTCAACTACGCGAACCCCATGGCCATGATGACCTGGGCCGTGAACCAGTACGGCGGCGTGCGCTGCGTGGGTCTCTGCCACGGCGTGCAGCACGGCCACTTCCAGATCGCGGAGACACTGGGGCTCAAGAAGTCGGAGGTCGACATCATCTGCGCCGGCATCAACCACCAGACGTGGTACGTCTCCGTGAAGACCGGCGGCCGTGAGCGCACCCCGGAGCTGCTGGCGGCGTTCGAGCGCCACCCGGTCTACAAGCGCGAGGAGAAGGTGCGCATCGATATGCTGCGGCGCTTCGGCTACTACTCGACCGAGTCCAACGGCCACCTCAGCGAGTACGTGCCGTGGTACCGGAAGCGTCCCGACGAGATCAGGAAGTGGATCGACCTGAGCTCCTGGATCCTCGGCGAGACGGGCGGCTACCTGCGCGTCTGCACCGAGGGCCGGCACTGGTTCGAGGCCGAGTTCGGCCGGAAGAAGCGGCCCGAGACGCTGGAGTACACCCAGGCGAACCGCAGCGAGGAGCACGGCAGCCGCATCCTCGAGGCGATCGAGACCGGCCGCGTCTACCGCGGTCACTTCAACCTCCCGAACCGCGGCACCATCACCAATCTCCCGTCCGACGCCATCATCGAGGCGCCCGGCTTCGTGGACCGGCACGGCATCAACATGCCCCGGGTGGGCGACCTGCCCCTCGGCTGCGCGGCCGTGTGCAACGCCTCCATCAGCGTCCAGCGCCTCGGCGTCCAGGCCGCGGTCACCGGCGACGACACTTTGCTGCGACAGGCCTTCCTCATGGACCCGCTGGTCGGCGCCGTCTGCAACCCGCCCGAGGTCTGGCAGATGGTGGACGAGATGCTGGTCGCGCAGGCCGAGTGGCTGCCGCAGTACCGGAAGGCCATCGCCGCCGCCAAGAAGCGTCTCGCCGCCGGCCCGCGCGTCCGCACCAAGGCCAACCGCGGCGCCGCCCGGGTCAAGACCCGCTCCCTCGCCGAGCTCAAGCGGCTGGAAAAGAAGAACCCGCGCGCCGGCCACTGAGCCGCGTGCCGTTGCCTTCCGATGGCATCCGGAATGGCCGCCTGTTCTATATACCCAAAAGGCATTTAGGACCGGCGTGAAACGGGTCCAGATCTACGAGTGCCGGTGCGACGAAACGCGGCTGCGCGTGCGGCCGCCACGCTGGGCTTCACGGCCTCGGGCAACAATTTCGAGCGGGCGATCGCCGTGGCCGCCGGCGTGGGGCCGCTGGTCGAGGTGCCGGCGCTGATCGCGCTGGTCAGCGTGGCCTTGGCTTGGAAACGGCGGCTCGCGGTGCCAGCGTGAGGGCATGAGTGACGCCCCGGAACTGAGCCTAAGCGCCATGGCCGCCGCCGACTGGCCGGCGGTGGCGGCGATCTACCGCGAGGGCATCGCCACGGGCCACGCGACCTTCGCCGGTTCGCCGCCGGCGGACTACGCGGAATTTTCCGCGGGCAAGCGGATGGACTGCGCCGTCGTCGTCCGCGCGGACGGCACCGTGCTCGGCTGGGCCACGCTCTCCACGGTCTCCGACCGCTGCGTCTATGCCGGCGTGGCCGAGGTGAGCGTCTATGTGGCCGCGGCGGCGCGGGGCCGGCGCATGGGCGACCGCCTCCTCGGCGAACTGATCCGGCGTGCGGACGCGGCGGGGATCTGGACCCTGCAGGCGGGGATTTTTCCGGAGAACACCGCGAGCCTCGCGCTGCACGCCCGCCACGGCTTCCGCACTGTCGGCCGGCGCGAGCGCATCGGCCAGATGACCCACGGCCCCCAGGCCGGCGAGTGGCGCGACACGCTGCTGCTGGAGCGGCGCAGCCCGGTGGCCGGTCAGTAACGCCATCCCGAGATCCAATTTACATTATCCGGCAGAGCATGGTTTCGCGCTTCCGCGATCGCTCCGGGCCTGTGATTCACCACGAAGGGCACGAAGCCCAAGCCCAGGTCTCCTTCGCGAACTTCGCGGTAATGTGGTTTGGATGAGATGGGTTCACCGCCATGGCAGCGATGCGCGCAGAGGCGGAGGCTTGGGCTTCGTGTGCTTCGTGGTAATCATCAGATTGATCACACCGCCAAGCCTGCAAAGGGTGCATGGGAGCCGTAATTGAACGTTGCCTCGGGCGCGTTTTGCCCGTGGCGTGCGCGCTTCCATGCAACTCGACATCCCGGCCGGGGACTTTGCCGGCTATATTTTCGACCTCGATGGCACGCTGATCAACACCATGCCCCTCCATTACCGGGCCTGGGACCTGGCCATGCGCGATGCCGGCCTGCCGCATGCGCTGGATGAGGACTATTTCTACAAGCTCGGGGGCATCCCCACGCGCCGCGTGGCGGAGATGTTCGGCGAGCACTACGGGCTCAAGCTCGACCCGGACGCGGTGTTTCACACCAAGGAGGCCTATTTCTCGGCGATGCAGCAGGACGCGCGGCTGATCGAGCCGGTCGTCGCGATCGCGCGGCAGAAGTTCGCGACCCACCCGCTGGCCATCGCGTCCGGCGGCCCGCGCAAGATCGTGCAGCGCTCGCTCGAGGTCACGGGCCTGGCGCCGCTGTTCCGCGTCGTGGTGACGGCGGACGACGTGACGCACGGCAAGCCGTCGCCGGACATGTTCCTGCTGGCGGCGCGGCTGATGGGCGTGGCGCCGGAGACCTGCCTCGTGTTCGAGGACGCCGAGCCCGGCATCCAGGGCGCGCATGCCGCAGGCATGCAGGTCGTCCGCGTGCCGAGCCGGCTGTAGCCGCCCGACACGCGACCGGGTGCGGCCAAATTCGGGTTTCTCCGCGGCGGGGAAATCTGCTTCCATGGTTGGATGAAGTTCGAATCACTGGTCAATCCCGCGGTGCTCACGCAGCCGGTGTATGAGCCGGGCAAGCCGATCGAGGAGGTCGCGCGTGAGCTCGGACTCGACCCGGCGGGCATCATCAAGCTCGCCTCGAACGAGAATCCCTTCGGACCCTCGCCGCGCGCGCTGGCGGCGGCGCAGCAGGCCCTGGTGCACGGCGAGCTTTACCCCGACGGCGGCTGCTTCGCGCTGCGGCAGAAGCTGGCCGCGGCCCGCGGGCTCGGCGCCGACCAGTTCATCGTGGGCAACGGCTCCAACGAGATCATCGAGCTCCTCGGCCACGCGCTGCTCCGGCCGGGCGACGAGGTGGTGATGGGCGCGCCGGCGTTCGTGGTGTACAAGCTCGTGACGCTCGTCTTCGGCGCCAAGGCGGTCGAGGTGCCGCTGGTGAATCACCGGCACGACCTGGCGCGGCTGGCGGCGGCCATCACGCCGCGGACGCGGATGGTGTACGTCTGCTCCCCGAACAACCCGACGGGCACGGCCAACGCCGAGGCGGAGCTGCTGGCGTTCGCCCGCGCGCTGCCGGATCATGTCGTCGCCGTGTTCGACGAGGCCTATGCCGAGTACGTGGAGCCGGCGCCGGACCTGCGGCCGCTGATCCGCGAGGGGCGCAAGGTCGTGTGCCTGCGGACGTTTTCCAAGATCTACGGCCTCGCCTCGCTGCGCATCGGCTATGGCTACGCCGCGCCCGAGATCGTCGCGCTGCTCAACCGCGTCCGCCAGCCCTTCAACGTCAACGCCATCGCGCAGGCCGCGGCCATCGCGGCGCTCGACGACCGCGAGTTCGCCGCCAAGTGCGTCCATGAGAACCGCGCGGGCCTCGGGCAGCTCGAGGCGGGTTTCAAGGCGCTGGGACGCGAGTATGTGCCCAGCGTGGCGAACTTCATCCTCGTCCACGTGGGGGACGGGCTGCGGGTGTTCGAAGCCCTCCAGCGGCGCGGCGTGATCGTGCGGCCGGTGAAGTCGTACGGCATGCCCGAGTGGATTCGCGTCACCGTCGGCACCCACGCCCAGAACGAGCGGCTCCTTGCCGAGCTGAAGACCGCGCTGGGGAAATGACGATCGCCCTCAGCGCGCCGCGGCGCGGCGCAGGCGGTCGTTGATGGCGTCGGCCAGGCCGCCGCCGCGGGCCAGCTCGACATGGATGCGGCGGTAGCCGCGCGCGTCGAGCGTGCGCAGGACGTGGAACAGCCGCCGCGCCACGCCGTCGAGGCGGCCGCGGGCGTCGAGCCAGCAGATGTTTTTCCCGGCGACGCCAACGGGGCGGGCGAGGAAGACCCACGCCTCATCGGCCGGCCCGTGCGCGGCGGCCCGAGGTGCGAGCGACGTATGCAGGATGACCGGCGTCCGCGGGCTGTAGTGGCGCGCCAGCTGGCCGGGGGCGAGCTGCGCCCGCGGCGCGGCGCGGCGGCGGCCGGTGCGGACCTTGCAGCCGAGGGCGCGCTCCAGCTCGGCCCGCGTGATGGCGCCCGGGCGGAGCAGGCGCGGCGCGCGCGGGTTGCGGACGTCCACGATCGTGGACTCCAGCCCGATGCGGCAGGGCCCGCCGTCGAGGATGTGGCGGATTTTCCGGCCGAGTCCCGCGTGGACGTGCTCGGCGGTGGTCGGGCTCACGTACCCGAAGGGATTGGCGCTCGGCGCCGCGAGGGGCACGCCCGCGAGCCGGAGCAGGCGGCGGAACAGCCGGTGGCTGGGCATGCGCACCGCGACGCTGGGCAGCCCGGCCGACACCACCGCGGGCACCGCCGGCTGCTTCGGGAGGATGAGCGTCAGCGGTCCCGGCCAGAACTTCCGCGCGAGCCGCCGGGCCGCGTCGTTGGGCACGGCGACCTCCGCCAGCTGCGCGAGCGCATGGATGTGGACGATGAGCGGATCCCGGCTAGGGCGGCCCTTGGCGGCGTAGATTTTCCGGCAGGCCGCGGCGTCGAGCGCGTTGGCGGCGAGGCCGTAGACCGTCTCCGTGGGCACCGCGACGAGTTCGCCCGCCCGCAGCCGCCGCGCGAGCAGCGCGAGGTTGCGCGGACTACCGCGAAGGATGCGGGCGGTGGGCATGGGAGGACGAGAGTTGAAAGTTGAAGGTGGAAAGTTGAAAGCCCGGAAATTGATGGGCCCACGGCACAGGTCTGACCACCCCTTCAACTTCAACCGATTACTTTCAACTGCCCGGCCCGCGGCCGGGCATCCAGGCACAAAAAAGGCCGGAGCGCAGGGCTCCGGCCGAAAGGGTGGGGAGAGGATTGCCGCCGTTATTGGGCGAGCAGCATGTTGCGCGAATGCTTGATCGTCTTCGTGATCGCGCGCTGGTGCTTGGCCGTCAGGTGCGTGTACTTGCGGGGCAGGATCTTGCCCGTGTCAGTGACGTAATTCTTCATGACCACGGGGGTCGTGAACGGGATTTCCGCGGGCGTAGGAGTCTGCTGCTTCTGTTCGGTGGTGCTCATGTCTGAAAGGGAGGGGTGACAGTGATTTCGCCCCCGGGCTTGTCAACCTGTGATTTTTGCGGCGGCCGGACACCCCATGGCCCGGACCGCGGCGAAATGCCCAACTCATTCCGGCCGCGGCAGATGGTATTTATCCGCGAGGCGCTGTTGGTACGGCCGCGGCAGGAATTGGGTGATTGCGTGATAGAACCGGGGATTGGCCGCCCAGTCGTAGCCGTCGCGGTCCTCGCGGTAGTGCAGGTAGCCGAGAATCCGCCAATCCTGGCCGTCGGAGATATCCGCCAGATTCGACTCCGTGCAGGTGATGGTGGGCTGGTAGATGATGTCCCACAGCTCATGGGCCGACCGCACGGCGGGCATCGCGCAGATCACGGCCGCCACCAATCCCAGCCGGAGGGAGCGCAGCTCGCTCGAGGCCGCCGCCAGCACGACAAGGGTCGCAAAGCCGAAAACGATCAGGGCCTTCTGCATGATCATCTCGTCGCCGAACGTCCTGAGCAGCGGGGCCAGGCAGAGGCCGAGCACCAGGGGAATGAGGAGGTCATGCTCATCCCGCCAGCGGGTCCAGGTTGCCAGGACGAGCAGCATGGTCATCACGACCAGCGCCGCGAGGCCGACGGGGTTTTCCCACGGCACACGGTCGAATGTGCGGCCCGGGTCATACCCCATCCAGACATAGGGACTGCTGCCGCCGAAGACGTTCAGCCCGTGGCCGGCCGCGGTCAGGGGCGCCTGCGACATGCCGGTGTTCACCTTCTGGTCCTCGCCCAGCGTGAGGGTCACCACCGCCATCGCCGCGACGGCGGCCAGGATCCCGAGCAGCCGTCGGTCCCGCCCCAGCCGCCGCCACGGGCCGAGGTCGCGCCGCCGCCGCAGGCGCAGGCCGCCCGCCAGCAGCGCGCCCCCGCCGAGCGCGAGGGCCAGGTAGAGGAACTTCAGGCTGTAGAGGCCGGCGCAGCACGCCAGCATCAGCATGGCGAGCGCGACGGCGTGGGCCCGCTCCGCCTCCGCGCGGGGCCGGACCACGGTCGCAAAGGCCAGGGCGGTGCAGAGGCCCGTCAGCGACGCGCCCAGGAAGCCCGCGATCCACGGCAGGATGATGATCGGGTGAAACGCGAGCGCGATGGCCGGGGGCGCGGCCAGCAGCCAGGATTTCACGCCGAAGGTCCGGGCCTCGCGGGCGAGCCCCGCGGCGAGGGTGGCGACCAGCGCGACCAGGTAGGCGAAGCAGGCCTTGGCGGGGGTCAGCCAGCCGGCGGCGGCGAGGTCGGCGAGCGACTGGTAGTTCAGCGGACGATCGCGGATCAGCAGCACGTGCCACGTCCAGTTGAACCGCATCGGCGAGACCCCGATCACCGGCAGCTGCCGGAGCGAGTGGTCCTGCAGCCACTCCGCGGTGATCAGGTAGCCCCATACGTCCGTGCCGTTGACGCCGTAGATCAGCAGGCCCGGGAAGCGGAAGAAGGGCGCGAGCAGCAGGCCGGTGACGACGACGGTGCAGGCGGCGGCGGCGGCATGGTCGGCCCACCGCCGCTGCCGGAAGGCAAGGTACAGCCCCGCGCCGAAGAACGCCCAGAGCAGCGGACGCGTGGCCAGCGCCGAGAGCCCGAGCACCCAGGACACGGTGCAGAGGCCCAGGAACACGCACCACCCGCACAGCAGCGCCACCAGCGGACTGGACGGCGCCAGCAGCGCGGAGCCGATGCTCCAGCAGCAGAGGACCAGCACCAGGGCCACGGCGAGGACCGGCAGCACGGTGGACAGCATGGCCGAACGCTCGCGACGAACCGGCCCGCGTTCAAGCCCTAGAAGCGGCCGGGGCCTCGCCCGGCTTGGCGCCGCGGGGCTGGTACTGGCTCACGTTGAGGCCGTCGTCGTGGCTCAGGCCCCAGAAGGTCAGGGAGGAGACGATCGTCACGCTGCCCAGCGCCAGGAAGGCCTTGTGCAGGGCCGGGATCGTGTTGAGCGGGTCGGTCTGGTCCACGTGCCCGAGGAACCACGCGGCCGTGAGCGAGCCCACCGCCACGCCAAAGCTCAGCGCGAGCTGCTGCGCCGTGCTGGCGATGCTCGCGGCCTTGCTCGCGTCGCGGTCCGTCACGTCCGCGTACACCAGCGAGTTCATGCTCGTGAACTGCAGCGAGGCGAAGAAGCCCTGGGCGAAGCTCAGCGCGAGGATCATCGTGACGGGCGTGCCCGGGCCCACGCGCGAGAAGCCCATCATCGTCACGCCGAGCAGGAGGGTGTTGCCGAGCAGCACGGTGCGGTGCCCCAGCGCGCGCAGCAGCGGGCGGCTGATCAGCTTCATGCCCATCGCGGCCAGCGCCTGCGGCATCGTCAGGAGTCCCGCCTGCCACGCCGGGTACCCGAGGCCGATCTGGTACAGCAGCGGCAGGAGGAACGGCATGCCGCCCACGCCGAGGCGCGTGACAAACCCGCCGACGACCGAGAGCCGGAAAGTCCGCACTCCGAACAGGGTGAGGTCGAGCACCGGCGCCTCGGTGCGCTGCGCGTGCCAGCCGTAGGCGGCCATCAGGCCGAGCGCCACCACGAGCATGATCACGATGTCCTGCACGGGGAGCGTGTGCTCGCCGAACACCTCCAGCACGTAGGAGATCAGCGCGATGCCCGAGCCGAACAGGACGAAGCCCGTGCGGTCGAGCGGCGCGACCTCGTCGTCGCGGAAGTCCGGCATGTAGCGCCGGATCATCCACAGGCCGACGAGCGCGAGGGGAATGTTGACGAAGAAGATCATCCGCCACGACAGCCAGTGCACGATCAGGCCGCCCGTGAACGGCCCGAGCAGCGGGCCCAGCAGCGCGGGGATCACGACGTAGTTCATGGTCCGCAGCATCTCCGACCGCGGGAACGCCCGCAGCAGCGCGAGCCGGCCCACCGGCGTCATCATCGCGCCGCCGATGCCCTGGAGGATGCGCGCGCCGACGAGCAGCGGGACGTTCGGCGCGAGCCCGCAGAACAGCGAGCCGGCCAGGAACAGCGTCACCGCCCACCGGAACACGCGCTTCGTCCCGAACCGGTCGGCGAACCAGCCGCTGATGGGGATGAACACCGCGAGGCTGAGGGTGTAGCTCGTCAGCACCGCCTTCAGGCTCAGCGGCGCGACGCCGAGGCTCGCCGCCATGGTCGGCACGGCGGTGTTCACGATCGTCGCGTCGAGATTCTCCATGAACAGCGCCACCGCGACGAGCCACGGCAGGTACCGCCGCGTCTCGGCGGAGACGGCGGGCGAGGGGAGCTCGGCGGCGGCGGACATCCCTCCACCGCTAGGCGTCCCCGCCCGATTGGCAACCGCCGCGGCCAGAAGCCGGGCCGGCCCAGGGAGGTCGGTTTTTGGCGTGAAAAATCCGCGCGGGAGTGCGAGCTTCCCCCGGCAACCACCGGGTCCCCGTAGTTCAATGGATAGAACCGTCGTTTCCTAAACGACTAATCCCAGTTCAATTCTGGGCGGGGGCAATCCGCCGGCGCTTTCGGAATTTTCACCGCGAAGGCCGCGAAGAGCACGAAGGGCTGATCCGGTGCTTGGTTAACCCATCCCCGGCGCGGATCGCACTGGACTAGCTAGCAACCGATCACCCTTCGTGAGCTTCGGGCCCTTCGTGGTAATCAAGCTCGCGCCTTCGCGGCCTTCGCGGTGAAAACCGGGCCCAAGCAGCGCGCAGCTGTGACCGAAATTCCCCGCGGCGGAAGCGGACGGGCATCAGCGGTTTGCGGGGGGAACCTAAGTTTAGGTGTCGCCGGGCGTTGCCGGGAAAATCCGGGAAAGTTCAACTTTTGTGGATGCCCACAGAATTTCACTCCCCGGCCCCATGAGCGAAATTTCCCTGGCCACGCTGCGGATCGGCATCATCGAGGACGAGGGCATCACCCGCGACCTGCTCGCCGCCATCTGCGAGCGCGAGTTCGCCGCCACCGTGGTCCTGCGCGCCGCCGCCGGCCGCGAGGGCCTGGCGGGCGTCCTCGCGCAGCGGCCGGAACTCCTGCTGCTCGACCTCTGCCTGCCCGACCTGGACGGGCTCACCGTCGCGGCCAGCGTCCGCCGCGACCTGCCGCACTGCCGCGTGATCGTCCTCTCGGCGCTGCGCGACCCCGTCACGCTGATGCGCATCCGCGAGCTGGGGCTGCACGGCTTCGTGGACAAGCGCGAGCAGTCGCTGGCCGTGCTCCGCCATGCGATCGGCTCGATCCTCGAGGGCCGCGGGTACTTCTCGCCGGTCATGGCGGCAGTGCTCGCCGACCTGCGCCGCGACCCGTACGCCTTCCACCTCGTCCTCTCCCCGCACGAGCAGCGCATCCTCGTCCACATCGGCAATTCCCGCACCGACGACGAGATCGCGGCCGTCACCGGCCTGCGTCCGGCCACGGTGCAGTCGCGCCGCCGCGACATCATGCGCAAGCTCAACATCCACTCCACGCCCAAGCTCATCCACTACGCCAACGCGATGGGCTTTTCCCGGCTGGGAAAATATCTGCCGCCGGCGGGTGAAACGGCCGCGGGTTAGGTGAGCGCCAGACCCTCGGTTCCCTCCCGTCATCCTGAGCGACTGCGAAGGATCGCTGTGCCCCTTGCCGTGGAGCCAACGATTCGTTCCGGACACTCGTGCGATGTCGCCAGAGTGTCGGGTGCGCAACTCAGACTGAATGGGATTGATAACAGCGATCCTTCGCAGTCGCTCAGGATGACGGCCGGCTACGATGAGGGGAGGGCACTTCCCGTCACCGCGACTACCGGCCGAAGCGCTCCACCGGCGTCTGCAGGTCCACGCGGGGGCCGCGCCGCTCGGTGAGGGTGATGAGGCGCGAGACGGTCTCACCGGGGAACCAGATCTCGAGGGTGACCTTGTCGCCGTTGCGGCGGCCCACGAAAATCTGGTGCAGCTCGGACCCGGGACGGAACGTGGCCTCGAATTCCTCCACCGGCCGGCCGTCGATCCGCAGGACGCGCAGCAGCGGCGTCAGTCCCTCGCGCTCCGCGTCGGAATCCAGCTGGATGCGGCCGAGGACGATCGAGGTGATCGCGCCGGTGCGGTCGTCCTTCCAGACATCGAGGCTGAGGCCGAACGACAGCTTGGGCTCGTAGTTTTCCGTGACGCGCACGGGATCCAGCACGACCGGCGCTGTCGCCGGCTCGGCGGCCCGCGCCCCGGCGACGAGCGGGCCCAGGCCGCCGAGTCCGCCGAGGATGACCCGCGCGAGGAGCATGGGTTCAGCCATGGCAACCGGGCCGGCGGGTTCAAGGCCAATGCCGCTCACGCGGCCGCGGGAAATTTCACGCAACTTTTCCCGCCTCGGGGCGTCTCGACATCGGCGCCCGCCGCGCCATCCTTCCTTCCATGCGCTTCCACCCCCGCACCCCGGCCGCCGCCGGCGAGGCCCGCCGCCGCGGCTTCACGCTGCTCGAGATCATGATCGCGCTCGCGATCCTCAGTCTCCTGATCGGCCTGGCGGTCTCGAACCTCGACAGCATCTTCGGCGACGCGCAGGTCTCGACCGCCAAGCTGTTCGTGCACGAGTCGATCAAGCTCCCGCTCACCAGCTACCGCCTCAAGATGGGCGACTATCCCTCGACCGCCGAGGGCCTGCCGGCCCTCATCGCGGCGCCCGCGGGCAAGGAGGCCCAGTGGTCCGGCCCGTATTTCGCGGATGCCAAGATCCCGCTGGACCCGTGGGGCGAGCCCTACGTTTACCGTTACCCCGGCGTGAAGAACAAGACGGGCTACGACATCTTCTCGAAGGGCCCGGACCACGTCGAGGGCACCGCGGACGACATCGGCAACTGGTGAGGGCGGGCGGATGCGGGGACAGGACCAGATCCGAGGCCTGAAGCTCGCCCATTCGCCCCGCCACCCGGTCGCGGGCTTCACCCTGCTGGAGATCCTGCTCGCGCTGGCGCTCCTCGCGCTGCTGTCCGGCGTGCTCATCTCGGGCTCCGCCCAGCTGATCGGCGACAAGCCCGCGACGCCGGAGGACGTGTTCTGGCGGGCCGTGCAGCAGGCGCGGGCCGGCGCGCTGGCCGGCGAACACGACCTCCGCCTGAGCTACGACCCGAAGCAGAAGGCGTTCAGCCTTGACGACGGCGCCAAGCCGCAGGCTTTCGCCCTCCCGCCGGGCCGCGAGTTCACCGTCGACCTGCTGGCCCCCGCCGGCCCCGGCAGCAGCGTGGTGCTGATCGGCGGGCAGGTGGTGGACACCCAGACCGTCCCGTTCGTGACCTTCTACGCCGACGGCACCTGCTCGCCGTTCCGCGTGCAGTTCCGCGCCGCCGGCAGCGCGGCGCAGGTGGTGGCGATCGACCCGTGGACCTGCGCCCGCGAGCTGACGCCGCCGGAGGGGAGCCCCTGACATGCGCCGCGCGTTCACCCTGCTGGAGGTGCTGGTGGCCCTCGCGATCTTCGCCCTCGGCGCGATCGTGCTCGGCGGCGCGTACCTGAACGTCCTCAACGCCTACGATTCGGCCCAGCGCGGCAGCCAGAACGACCAGGACGTCCGCTTCGCCCGCGCGCAGCTGCTGGCGGAGCCGGACCACGACAAGGCGGAGCAGGGCGGGGACTTCGAGTCCGCCGACGGCCGCCGCGTGCGGTGGCACGCCAAGATCGAGTCCACCGTCACGGCCGACCTCTTCCAGGTCACGTTCACCTGCGAGCTCGGTTCCACCAGCGGCGGCGCGCTGCCGACCGTGACCGAGACCTTCACCGTGCTCCGCCCGACCTGGGCCGACCCGGTCGAGGAGAGCAAGCTCCGCCAGGAGGCCGCCGACCGCATCGCCCAGCTGCAGGGGAGGAACAAGTCATGAGCGCCGCCCGCCGCCGCGCCGCCGGCTTCACCCTGCTGGAGATCCTGCTCGCGCTGGCGCTGACCTCGCTGGTGCTCGTGGCGCTCAACCTGTTCGTGTTCTCGATGGGCGAGCTGTGGGGGCGCAACACGGAAGTGCGACTGTTCGACCGGCACGTGCGGGCGGTGACGCGCTTCTTGGCGGCGGAGTTGCGCGAGGCCTCGCTGCCGCCCTCGGCGGCGGCGGGCGCGACGCCCGTGGCGCCGCAGGAGATCCGGCCGCGCGACGGCGCGACGGACAACCTCCTGACCTTCGAGTTGCCCGCGGGCTGCCGGCTCCTGACCTGGCCCGACCGACCCCTCCCGGAGGTGGTCTGCTCGCTGCAGGTGCGCGACCGCACCGGCCTCGTGCTGCTCTGGCACTCGCGGCTGGAAACGCACTTTGCGGCGGACCCCCCGCGCGAAACCGTGGTCACACCCCTGGTGACCGCGCTGACGTACGACTACTACGACTCCGACTTCCGCACCTGGAAGACGGAGACGGCGATCCGCAAGAACAACAACGGCCAGCTCCTGCCGCCGCAGCGGCTCCGCCTGAAGTTCACCTACGGCAAGCTCGTGCGCGAGACCGTCATCGCCCTCGCGCCCCCCACGGCCGGGCTGCCGAATTTCTGACCATGACGCGCTCCTCCCCCCGCCGCGGCTCGGTGCTCGTGATCGTGCTGGTCACGCTGCTCTTCACCTCGTTCGCGCTGGTCCTCTTCATCGAGCAGGCGAGCACGGACCTGCTGGTGGAATCGCGCGACGCCACGGCGGCGCGGCTGCGGCGCGACGCCTATTCGACGCTCGAGGCGACGCTGGCGACGCTGGAGGACTTCCGCCGCGCCGGCGGCGGGCTGCACAGCCCGGCGGAGGGGTGGGGCGACCCGCTCGGCTTCTCCGGCTGGCGCCCGCGCGAGGGCTGCACGGCGGAGGTCACGCTCGAGGACGAGAGCGGCAAGCTCTCGCTGCCCCACGCGGACGCCGCGACGCTGGTCACGCTCTTCAAGGCCTGGGACCTCAAGCCGTCCGACGCGGACCGCCTGGCGGACGCGCTGCTCGGCTGGATGCGGCGCGACTACGTGCCGACGACGGCGCTGGTGCCGGACTACGACGCCGGTGACGTGCCCTTCGCGGCGCCGGCGCGGCCGCTGCGCTCGTTCGGGGAGCTGGCGGCGGTCGACTACGCGCGCGACGTGTTCTACGACGAGCACGGCCGGCCCAACGACCTCTGGCGGCGCTTCACCGCGACGTTCTCGCTCTACGACTACGCGCAGCTGAACCTCAACGCCGCGCCGGGCGACGTGCTGACCGCGATCGGTTTCCCCGACGCCGCGCAGCAGCAGCGCCTGCACGACTACCTGGCCGGCACCGGCGGCTACACCAGCCAGGGCCCGTCCTGGCTGACCTCGGCCTCCCAGGCGGCCGCCCCCCTCGGCACCTCCGCGCTCCCCGCCGGCACGGGCGCGCTGGTGCGGGCGCTGCGCGTCAACGTGACCATCCACGAGGGCAGCACCGTGTTCCGGCTGTCCGCCGTCGTCGCCCCGGCCGGCGGCGCCACGATCGTGAAGGCGACTGCAACCTCGAGCCAGGTGGCCGCGTCTGACTCCGCGGCCACGGCCGCCCAGGCGGCCCAGGCCGCCGCCACCGCGGCGCCGGCCACGCCCGCCCCCCAGCTCAACTATCCGTTTACACTCTTGGAAATTCGGGAAAATGGTGAGATTCCAGCCGTTCCGCCCGCCGCCCCGTCCGCATGACCAACCCCGCCCCCGCCTCCCCTCCGTCCCCCGCGCCGGCGCCGAAAGTGGTCGTGCTGCCCGACGCCGTGTTCTTCGCGCGGGCCGTGCCGGTGACCGCGGCGGCGACGCCCGCCGAGGCGGCCGCGCAGGCCGAGCTGGCGCTCGAGGCGGTCTCGCCGTTCCCCACCGCGCAGCTGTACCACGGGTTCTGGTGGGTGCCCGGCGCCGCGAGCGCGCTGGTCTTTGCCGCCTACCGCCGGCGCATCCCGCGCGAGCAGGTGGAGGCGTGGGCGGACGCCGAGCTTGTGCTCCCGGCCTTTGCCACGCTGCTGGGCGGCCCGGTCGCGCCCGCGACGACGATCCTGCTCACCTCCCCCGAGGGTCTGACCGCGGTCCATTGGACGCAGGGTCCGGTCCCGGCCGCCGTGCAGTTCCAGCCGCTGGCGCCGGACGCGACCGAGGCGGAGCGCGCGGCCGCGCGCGACGCGCTGCTCCGCGCCGCGGCCGGCAGCCGCCAGGTGATCGAGCTCGACGCGCCGCCGGTGCCCGAGGCCGCGGCGGGCGGCGAGGATGAGTTTGTCTTCCGGTCCGGGACGCACACGGCGCGCCTCACGGCGCCGCAGGCGGCGAGCCTGGACGTGCGCGACAAGGCCGAGCTGGCGGCGCTGCGGCGCGCGCGGGCGCGCGACGTCCTGCTGTGGCGCGTCTGCCTCGGTGGCCTGGCGGCCACCGTGCTGGCCGGCGCGGTCTGGGCGGGGATCGCCGCGGGCGGCCTCTGGGAGCGCGCGCGGGAGCTGAAGGTCGCGGCGCAGCAGCCGGTCATCGACCGGATCATGACCGCGCAGAGCCTCGCCACGCGCATCAACGAGCTCTCGTCGAAGCGCCTGCTCCCGCTGGAGATGATCTCGGTTGTCAGCGGCCCGCTCCGGCCCGCCGCCATCCAGTTCCTCCGCACCTCGACCGTCGGGCTCTACACCCTCGAGGTCCAGGCGCAGACCACGGCCCCCGCCGAGGTGTCCACCTTCCGCTCGGCCCTCGCCGAGCAGCCCGCCTGCGAGAAGGTCGAGGTGCGCGACCAGCGCACCCGCGACAACCTCATGTCCTTCACCCTCGTCGTCACCTTCCGCCCCGGCGCGCTCAAGCCCGCCGCCACGCCATGAAACGACTCAAGGCCTATTTCCTCCGCCGCCTGTTCCGCGAGAAGGTCCTGCTCGTGGCGATCGCCGTGCTGGTGGCCGGAACGGCGCTCTCGGCCGCCGGCCGCCGCGCCGCGGCCTTCTGGCGGACGCAGCGGGCGACGGCCGCCGCGCTGGCCGAGCAGTCGATGTGGCTCGCGCAGCGCGCGACCATCGAGGCCGGCGCGCAGCAGGCGGTGAAGAACCTCGACCCGGCGCGGACGCTTGACGACACCCGCCTGGTCGGCGAGCTCAACGCCCTCGCGCGCAGCCACGGCCTGCGGTTCACCAACGACACGCCGCAGACGGTCAGCACCGGCCAGTTCGCGGTGCACACCGTGCAGTTCAACCTGCAGAAGGCGGACTGGGACGCGCTCAAGCGGTTCTACCTCGAGCTGGCCCAGCGCTCGCCGTACATCGGGATCGAGCAGTTCAGCCTGCAGGCCGAGCGCGCGAGCCCGGCCCAGCTTAACGCCTCGCTGCGCGTCTCCTCCGTCGAGATCATCCGCTAGCCCTGGCCGCTTCGCGGTCACCGCGCGCCACGATCCGCCTCCATCCGCCGTTCGTCTTTCTCCCATGGCCCTGGTTTCCACGTCCCAACGACAGCCCCCCGCGGCCCCGGCCTCCGGCCTCCCGGCGGGGCCGCTGCGCCGCCTGACGTTTCCGGCGCTCGGCACCACCTGCGAGGTGCAGTACGCGACGCCCGACGCGGCGCGCGGCACGCAGTTTGAACAGGCGGCGGTGGCGTGGGTGCAGGCCTTCGAGGCGAAGTACTCGCGCTTCCGGCCCGACAGCCTGGTGAGCCGGATCAACGCCGCCGCGGGCGTGGACTGGGTGGACGTGGACCCGGAAATGGAGCAGATGCTCCAGCTCTGCGAGACGCTGCACTTCATGACGCAGGGCGTGCTCGACGCGACGGCGCTGCCGCTGCTGCGGATCTGGAACTACAAGGCGCCGCGCTCGACGGTCCCCACGCTGCAGGAGATCGCGGATGCCCGGCAGCTGGTCGGCTGGCCGAAGGTGAAGCGCGCGCCCGGCAAGGTGTTCCTGCCGCTCAAGGGCATGGCGCTGGATTTCGGCGGGTTCGGCAAGGAGTACGCCGTGGACATCGTCGCCCAGATCGCGGGCAACCACGGCATCACGTCCGCGCTGGTGGACTTCGGGCACGACCTCCGCGCGGTGGGCCTGCCGCCGGGCCGGCCGGCCTGGCACATCGGGCTGGAGGATCCCGCAAAGCCCGGCACCTCCTCGACCAGCGTCGCGCTGCCCGCGGGCAAGGGCGTCGCCTCGTCCGGCGACTATCTCCGCTGCTTCACCATCGATGGCCGGCGCTACGGCCACATCGTCGACCCGCGCACCGGCTGGCCCGTGACCAACGGCTGCCTGCAGGCGACGGTGATCGCCGGCACCTGCCTGCAGGCGGGCGTGCTCTCGACCACGTCATTCGTGCTGGGCGTGCCGAAGGGGATCGAGTTCATCCAGTCCTGTCCCGGCGCCGAGGGCCTGCTCCTCACCAGCCAGGCCCGCGCCCAGACCCGGGCCTTCTTCAATTATGTCGCTGCCTAAGTCCTGCCTCCCCCCCGGCGCGCCCCGCCTCGCGTCGGCTGCCGCCCTCGTGCTCCTGGTCCTCCTGGCCGCCGCCCCCGCGCGGGCGGAGCTGAAGCCGGGCGACGCCTTTCCCCCGCTCGCGGGCGCGGAGCTGGGCGGCGGCCCGGTGCCGGTGATCAGCGGGCACGTGACCGTAGTGGATTTCTGGGCCTCGTGGTGCGCGCCCTGCAAGGCGTCGTTCCCGGCCCTCTCGCGCCTGCAGGCCGACTACGCCGCCCGCGGCGTGGTGGTGCTGGCCGTGAGCGTGGACGAGCGCCCGGCGGACTATGAGTCATTCCTCCGCAAATGGCAGCCGGGGTTCGCCACCGTGCGCGACGTCCGGCAGCAGCTAGTGCGCGCCGTGCGGGTCCCGACCATGCCGACCTCCTACGTGCTCGGCCGCGACGGCCGCGTGCGGTTCATCCACGTCGGCTTCCACGGCGCGGAGACCGAAAGCGAGCTGCGGGCCCAGCTGGACTCGCTCCTGGCCCGCAACAAGTAGTCCGGACCCCGGGCGCCGTCAGTGCATATGGAAGCTGGCGCTGGCCTGGAAGACGGCGCTGATGATGGCGAAGGCGATGAAGCCGACGAAGGCGAACACCGCGAGCAGGACGCCGGTGGCGGCGACCTGCACGAACTGGTGCAGCTGGCGGGAGATGAGGCGCCGGTAATTGCGGGCGATCTCCTGCAGGCTGGGCACGAGGTTGCCGGTGTTCTCGCCCACCGTCAGGCGGTCGAGCACCAGGTCGGGGAAGCAGCCCGTGCGGGTCAGCGCGGCGGACAGCGCCTCGCCCTCGATCACGCGGTCGGTGGCCTCGCGGAACGCCCGGCGGTGGACCCGGTTGGAGATCTGCCGCTCGGTCATGCGCAGGGCCTCGACGGCGGTGATGCCGTTGGCGAGGAGCACGCCGAGCGTCTGGCTGAAGGCGAGCACGGTCTGCGAGACGGCGAACGACCCGATGAGCGGGACCCGCAGCAGCCACGCGTCGCTGGCCGCGCGCCCGGCCTCGGTCTGCCGCCAGCGCCAGAGCGAGATGCCGCCCAGGACGGCGGCCGCGCCGACGATGAGGCCGTAGTGCAGGATGAAGTTGGCGCCGGCGACGAGGATGCGCGTGGAAAGCGGCAGCTCGCCGTGGAGGGAGATGAACAGCGCCTGGAGCCGCGGCAAAAGGAAGAACAGAAAGAACAGCACCAGGCCGCTCGCGACGAAGATGAGCAGGACCGGGTAGGCGAGCGCCGTGAGGAGCTGCGACCGCAGGTCGCGCTGCTCCTGGAGGTGCGCGATCAGGCGCTCCAGCGTGTCGGTGAGCGAGCCGGTCGCCTCGCCCGCCTGGACCAGGCTGACGGTGGAGGAATCAAAGACGTCGGGAAACTCCGCCATCGCGCGCGACAGCGGGGCGCCCTCGCTCAGCCGCTCCCACAGCCCGCCGCTGAGCGCGCGGAGTCCGGGCTCCTTGATGCGCACCGACAGCAGGCGCACACCCTCGCCGGCCGACATGCCGCTCGCGAGCAGGTCGCGCAGCGACTCGAGGAATGGCAGCCGGTGCTTGCGGTTGAGCGCGATGGGCCGCGTGCGTCCGGCGACGGCAACCGGCGCGGCCCGGCCGGCGGCGCCCGCCTCCTGGACCGCCATCACCTGGAGTCCCCGCGCGGACAGCAGCCGCAGTGCCTCCTTGCGCGACGGCGCCTCCAGGGCATCGGCAACCGACCGGCCGGACGGATCGCGGGCGCTGTAGGTGAAGCGGGGCATTTTTAATCAGACTTCAGAGGTCAGAGATCAGAGGTCAGGGGTCAGGGGTCAGAGGTCAGACGTCAGAGATCAGTGTTTAAAGGGCGATGGTCGCAGGGCAAAGATTAGTGGCCGTGTAAGTCTGGAATCTGACCTCTGACATCTGACCTCTAGCCTCTGGATTATTTCTCCGCCACCGTGATGACGCGGAGGACCTCGTCGAGGGTGGTGAAGCCGCCCTTGACCTTGTCCCAGCCGCTCTGGCCGAGGGTGCGCATGCCGTGGCGGCGGGCGGCCTCGGCGAGGGTGCGGGTGCTCTCGCGTTTGAGCACCAGCTCGTGCATCTCGTCGTTGAGCCGGAAGATCTCGAAGATGCCGATCCGGCCGCGGTAGCCGGTGCCGCGGCAGCGGTCGCAGCCGACGGGCGCGTTCAGCAGGGTGATGCCCTCGGCCTCGGCGGCGTCGCAGCCGAGGATGGCGAGGCTCTCGACCAGCTTCACCTTGGTGACCGGGGCGGGGCGGGAGCACTGCGGGCACAGCCGGCGCACGAGGCGCTGGGCCATGACCAGCTCGATGGCCGAGGCGACGAGGAACGGCTCGATGCCCATGTCCACGAGGCGGGTGATCGCGCCCGGCGCGTCGTTGGTGTGCACCGTGGAGAACACCAGGTGGCCGGTGAGGGAGGCGCGGATGGCGATCTCGGCGGTGTCCTTGTCGCGGATCTCGCCGACCATGATGACGTCGGGGTCCTGGCGGAGCACGTGGCGCAGCGCGTCGGCGAACGAGAGCCCGATCTCCGGCCGCACCTGCATCTGGTTCACGCCGGGCACCTCGTACTCGATGGGGTCCTCGATGGTGATGATGCGGAGGTCGGTGGAATTGATCTTCCGCAGGAACGCATTGAGCGTGGTGCTCTTGCCGGAGCCGGTGGGGCCGGTGACGAGGATGATGCCGTGCGGGTAGTCGAGGAACTGGGTCACCTGGGCCTGCTCCGCGGCACTCATGCCGAGGCGGTCCATGGTGTAGGCCTCCTTCTTCTGGTTGAGGAGGCGCAGCGAGATGGACTCGGCGTAGATCGTCGGGATGGTGGAGACGCGGATGTCGAGCGTGGTGCCGTTGGCCTTGAAGTTGATGCGGCCGTCCTGCGGCAGGCGCCGCTCCGAGATGTTGAGCCGCGCCATGATCTTCAGGCGCGAGATGATGGCGTCCTGGAAGCGGAGCAGGTTCTCCGGCACCGGCACGGGCACGAGCAGGCCGTCGACGCGGTAGCGGATGCGCAGCTGGCCCTCCTGCGGCTCCCAGTGGATGTCGGTTGCCTGGTCCTCGACCGCCTGCGAGATCACGTCGGTCACGAACCGCACCACGGCCGCGTCCTCGTCCACCACCTCCTCGGTGCTCGAGACCGTCTCCGGCGCGATGTAGGCGTCGTCGCCGTCCTCCAGCGAGCCGGAGCCGACGCCGTGGTTCTCGATGATGAGCTGGTGGACGCGCTCCGGGACGGCGAGGTGCCAGACGGGCGGGCGCGGCGTGAAGGTGCGCAGCCAGTCGGTCATGACGGCGTCCGGCGGCCACGCGGTGGCGAGGTGGAGGGGCGCCCGGGCGGACGCGGCGTCGGCCTCGGCCTCGGGGCCGGGCGGCGGGCCGTGGCGGATGGGGATGACCTGGTAGTCGTGGACGAGCCGGGCGGGCAGGAGGCCGCGGGCGCCGGGGTCGGGCTCGAGGTTGCTGGCGACGCCGAGGCCGGCGGCGTCGGCGACGGCCTGCAGGGCCTCGGGCTCGGCGAGGCCGAGGGCGGCGGCGAGGACGGCGAGGCGCTTCTCGCGCGGGGCCTCGAGCACGGCCTGGGCCTGGGCCGCGTCCAGGCGGGCGGCGAGGGCGGCGGGCAGGGGCGCGGGGGCGGATGCGAGCATGGCGGCGGCGCTCGTCACTTGAGCTTCTCGCCCAGCTTCTCCGTCGCCTGCTTCCGCGGGTCGGTGAGGTACTGGAGCACCTGGTCGCGGTTGGAGAGGTCGTTGATCTTCTTCGTGGTGTCCGTGGTGGACTCCTCGGGACGGAGCACATGGGGCCGGATGAAGAGCAGCAGCTCGGTGCGGTCGACCTCGTGGGAGCGCCCGCCGAACAGCTGGCTGATGATCGGGATCTCGTAGAAGAAGCCGACCTTGGTGCGGTCGCGCGTCTGGGAGGAGCGCTGCAGGCCGCCGAGGACGATCATCTGGCCGTCGTTGACGTTGACGTAGGAGTTGGCCTCGCGGTGGCCGATGATGGGCTGCTGGTTGCCGTCGACCGTGACGTTGCCGATGACGTCGTCCACGACCTGGTCGATCTTCAGCTCGATGGCGCCGTCGTCGCCGATCAGCGGGGTGACGCTGAGCGTGATGCCGATGTCCTTGTACGTGACCTGGGAGCTGGTGGAGAAACCGGTGCTGCTGGTCGACGAGGTGCCGACGGGCGTGGCGGTCGAGCCGGTGATGACCGGCTGCTGCTGGGTGACGGCGATCTTCGCCTCCTTGTTGTGGATGGTGGCGATGGTCTGGGCCTGGAGGACCTTGACGTTGTGGCGCTGGCCGTTGTTGCCGAGGGCGGCCTGGAAGGCGAGCGGGCTGACCACGCCGCCGGTGATGTTCCAGCCGGCGATGCCGCCGCCGGCGGCCGCGTTGTCGGCGCTGAAGTTGGTGATCATGGTCCGGCCGTCGCGGCCGGGGCCCACGGTGAGGTTCAGCGCGTTGAGCCCGCTCTTGTCGCTGTCGGTGAGGGTGACCTCGGCGATGATCACCTCGATGCGGACCTGGGCGAGGACGATGTCGAGCTGGTCCACCAGGTGGTGGATCAGGCGCAGGTCGTCGACCGTGCCGGAGACGATGACGGCGTTGCTGCGGTCGTCGGGCAGCACGGTGATGAGCGAGCTGAACTCGTCGCTGGGCATCGAGACGCCCGTGATATTGACCGTGGGCGCGGCGGCCGGGGCCGGCGTCGGCGCGGCGTTGGGCTGGCCGGGGCGGGCGGCGGGCGTGGTCGTGCCGGCGCGCTGGGCGATGGTGTTCTGGCCGGAGACGAGGCGCGTGAGCAGGTCGGCGACGTCCTTGGCGGCGGCGTGCTTCAGGTAGATGACCTCGTTGCGGGTGTTGAGCTCGCCCTGCTTGTCGAGCTTGGCGATGAGCTCGTCAAAGAGCGGGTACTGGCGCGGGTCGCAGAGCAGGATGACCTGGTTGGTGCGGTCGTCGGCGTTGAAGGTCGTGGCGGACCCGAGCTGGCCCTGCAGGGGTCCCTGGAAGAGCGTCCGCAGCCGGTTCACGAGGTCGCTGGCCTTTGCGTAGGACAACGGGTAGAACTTGGGCGTGAGCCCGATGGAGTTGGGCCGGTCCAGCTGGCGGAGCAGGAGCTCGACGCGCTGGAGGTTGCTGATGCTGTCGGTGATGAGGGCGGCGTTGGCCTTGTCGAGGGAGACGATGCCGTTGGCGACGCCGGCGGACATCAGCGGGGAGATCTGCGGGACGAACTCATTGACGCGGAGGAACTCGAGCTGGAAGAGCTTGGTGGCGATGCGGCCACTGGGCGGGAGCGCGAGGGTGGAGCCGTCGATCATCTCCGGGGCCTCGGTCTTGACCGAGACGAGGGCGACGACCTTGAGGAACTTGTCGCCGAGCGGGGAGACGCCGACGCCGTTGAGCGCGAGGAGCGTCTCGAGCGCGGTGACGGCCTCGGACTTCGGCACGGGCTTGTTGAGCTTCAGCGTGTAGGTCGCGGCGGGCAGGGCCTGCGGGCGCAGGACGGTGCGGCCGGTGTAGATCTCGAGCGCGCCGATCATGGTGTCGATGTCGGCGTCGGCCAGCTTGATCGGGCCGACGAGCTCCTCCGCCGCGGCCGGCGCCGGGGTGGGGGCGGGCGGGGTGGGGGCGGGCGGGTTCGCCCCGCGGGCAACGAAGGCGGTCAGGGCAAGGATGGCGGCGAGGCGCAGACGGAAGGGACGCAGGCTCATTGCGGAAAACGGTGTGGGTTGAGGGCCGCCGGGGAAGAGGAAATGTGACGGAAAAGGCCCGGGGTTGTAAACGGTGATGTGGTATGACGGCCCGGGGGGTGAAATGTTGCCGAGTTTTACGATTTACGAGGGATGATTTGCGCCGTGGCGGGCCCCACTCCCTCGCGGATCCAGCGCCGGAATCAAAATCGCGCCGCTTCAATCGGAAATCGTAAATTCGCCCTGAATCCGGTCCGATTTGCCGCTTGCCGGTCTGGAACGGCCGGCCAACGCTGCGAACCCGCGATGCCGAACAGCTTCGGAAAACTCTTCTCGATCACCACGTGGGGTGAAAGCCACGGACCGGCGGTGGGCGTCGTGATTGACGGCTGCCCGCCGGGCCTGCCGTTGACGCCCGAGGAGATCCAGAGCGAGCTCAACCGGCGCCGGCCGGGGCAGAGCGACATCGTGACCCCGCGCAAGGAGGAGGACCGCGTGGAGATCCTCTCCGGCGTGTTCGAGGGCCGGACGATGGGCACGCCGATTTCCCTGGTGGTGCGCAACACCGACCAGCGTCCCGGGGCGTACGAGGACATGAAGGAGAAGTACCGTCCGTCGCACGCCGACTACACCTACCAGGCCAAGTTCGGCGTGCGCGACCACCGCGGCGGCGGCCGCAGCTCCGCGCGCGAGACCATCGGCCGCGTGGCGGCCGGCGCGATCGCGCGGAAGATCCTGGCCCAGGCCGGGGTGGAGCTGCGGGCGTACGTGACGCAGGTCCACGACCTCACGGTGCCGGCGGCGGCGCTGGTGGAATTTCCCACGCTGGCCGAGATCGACGCCTCGCCCGTGCGCTGCCCGCACCCTGCGACCGCCGCAGCGATGGTGGAGCGCATCAAGGCTGTGCGCGCCGCGGGCGACTCCGTCGGCGGCGTCATCGAGTGCCGCGTGCGCGGCCTGCCCCCGGGGCTGGGCGAGCCGGTGTTCGACCGCCTCGAGGCCGACCTCGGCAAGGCGATGCTCTCGCTCCCGGCCACGAAGGGCTTCGAGATCGGCAGCGGTTTCGCCGGCACGCGCCTCAAGGGCTCCGAGCACAACGACGCCTTTGAAACCCGCGGCGGCCGCGTGCGCACCGTCACCAACCGCTCCGGCGGCGTGCAGGGCGGCATCAGCAACGGCGAGGAGCTCGTCTTCCGCGTCGCCTTCAAGCCCACCGCCACGATCCTCCAGTCGCAGCGCACCGTGGATGTCCGCGGCGCCGCGACCGAGCTCGCCGCCAAGGGCCGGCACGACCCCTGCGTCCTGCCCCGCGCCGTGCCGATCGTCGAGGCGATGTCCGCCCTCGTGCTGCTCGACCACTGGCTCCGCCAGAGCGCGCAGAACCGGACGTTCAAGTTCTAGGCGCCCGCGGCCCCGCCGCGTCGGCGACCGCCCTCCCGCATGTCTGCTCCCGCGAACCTGATCGAATGGCGCAAGGAGCAGCGGGCCTCCCTGCTCGCCCGCCGCGCGGCGTGTTCGCCGGGGGAGCGTGCCGCGTGGAACGACGCGATCATGGGTTTCCTCGCGGCCGGGTTTCCCATTCTCCGGAAACTCGTGGTGGGCTTCTGCTGGCCCTACAAAGGCGAGGTGGACCCGCGACCGCTGATTCACCAGCTGCGCGAAGCCGGCGCGCGCGTCGCGCTGCCGGCCGTCGTGGCGAAGCGCCAGCCCCTCGAATTCCGCGAGTGGTGGCCCGGGGCCCCGATGCAGGCCGGGGCGCTGGGCATTCCCATGCCGGAGGGCACGCCCGTCCTCACGCCCGACGCCGTGCTCGTGCCGCCCGTGGGGTTCTCCGACCAGGGCTGGCGACTGGGTTATGGCGGCGGCTATTTCGACCGGACGCTGGCCGCCCTCTCGCCCCAGCCGCTCAAGATCTGCGTGGCCCACGAGGTGTCGCGGATCCCCACGATCCACCCGCAGCCGCACGACGTGCCCATGGACTTCATCGTCACCGAGGCCGGCATTCACGCGGTGGACGATGGCCGCCTGCAGCTGATCTCCGGCGCCGCGGGCGCGCAGTTGTCCGCGGAAATCGCCGCGCGGCGCGGACTGCCCCGTCGCCAGGCGCATTGAGCGGCGGCCCGGGATCGCGGCGCCGTCTCCGCTTGCGGTGCGCCCCGGAGGGGAGCAGCCAACTGCCAGCGACGTCCCCCTCCTTCGCGGGAGGGCGTGCCATCCGAAGCACAACGAGCGAAAAAGAAGCACGGTGTGACAGGCACGAAATGTCCCGCATCAGAATGGAGCCGCGGCGCCCTCGCCGCGCCGGAATTGCTTCGGCGTTGGACGTTCGGCGTTCGATGTTCGGCGTTCGGCTCGTCCTCCTTCTCCCATCTCCTGTCTCCCAACTCCCAAATCGAGGACCGCGAGGAGCTCGATTTTCTCTTGCCCCGCAGGCGGCGGGCGTGTCTCTTGCCCGTCCCGCTCATGCCCGGGTGGTGGAATTGGTAGACACGCAGGTCTCAGAAGCCTGTGCCTAACAGCGTGGGGGTTCGAGTCCCCCCTCGGGCACCAAAATCTTAAGCGGATGGAGCGCAGGTGCTAGAGCGACCGAGAGGTCGTTCGCTGTCCCTTAGTCACACACCCAGTCACACAATGTGCAGGGTTGTTCACCGTGATGTTGATACGTGCATGGTCAGAGGACACCCTCTTGACCATATTGCTTTTTGAGCACCGCACACCCGCCAGTCGACCAATCTCGTCATGGCGTCGGAGTTCGCTAGATTCAAAGTAAAGCCGCCAATCACCCTGACGTAGAATAGGTGTAACCTTTGATCTTAAAGGTCTCTCTTTCCGCACGTGTCCAAGTCAAAATCCAAGAAAAGGAAACCATTGAGGCCACCGCCATCAAAGGTCGACTGCATCGCGTCATTCGTTGAGGCATGCGAGGAAATGATGGAGGAGCCATTCTTTGGAAAGGACGATCCGGTTCGCTTGCAGCGGATGGGGCCGACGGCCGTGACGTATTTCCTCGGCGACCGATTTCACTTCAGATCTGCCCTGATCTCGTTCCGGAGAATATGGATGTGTAGCGAAAGCTCCCATTGGAAAGATATTGTGGAATATCTCATGGAACCGCACTTGCCGTCCCAGGTGGCGAACACTGCGAGGCACTATCAGGGTGCGATCACATCCGAGACTCAAAAAGATGGATTTCCGGCCAAGGTGAATGTCGTCCGCATAATCGATCTCTGGCTCAATACGGTATTCGCTCATGATGGATTAGTCGGCCCCAACGAACGCGCGGAGTTCGAGCGACTCGCGACGCAGCATGGTTCTGCTGCATTCGAATACGCGTTTCGCACTGCTGTTAAAGCTTTCGGCTTTCACTTCATCAACTTGGCGAACCTTGCTGCGAAACCGGCGTTAGAATTCCTAAAAACTCGGAACGAGACACCGACATTTAAGCTGGTGGCGGCATTCGGTCGCAAGCGGCGCGAGCGACTCGCTAACGGCAACGTCATCATCCGCGAAGGTTCGTCGGAATTTGCCAGCGAGGAACTGCTCCAGCAGCGATTTGGACGTCTGCTCCGCCGTCATGAGCACCGCGATCTGTTCACGGTATGTGAGCAATTGGACGTGTCGGAGAAGGAACTGCTCTATGCAACGCTGCGTGCAACGGATTTCATGGCGTTCATGGCCGACCTCGGCGGAGTCGTGAATGTCGGCATACCCTCGGAGGAACGGGCAACTCGTTTGGGGGCGAGGCTGTGGGCTCATGTTGTCAGCCACCGAGTAGCCGTCTATCCCGATAACGAGGTCGAAACAGACCTTCTTGGGGTTGAAATGCTTTCGAAGGTACTGACCAAAATGAGGAATGAATTGCTGCGCGAATGAACTCTCTCCGACTCAACCCAGCGCAACTTGACCGCCTCGCCCTCTTCGTTGAGGCCTGCGCCGAGATGGCGAGCCAACCTTTCTTCAATGTCAGACCTCAGCCGTCCGTTCTGATCGACCAGGGCCCCAAGCGCGTGACTTATACACTCGGCAGTGGCATTGAGTTTAGGGCGGCGTTCTATCCTTTCCTGCGTGTGTGGATGAAGTCATCGCCAGCGCATTGGGAGGAGGTGGGAAAAATTCTGGTCGAGGCTGGCCTTCCGGGGCAGGAGCATTTTTCCGCTGTGGAGGAATTGACGGCGATTAGACGCGAGATCTCGCGGGGAGATGACCTGCGCAAGCTCGAACTGCCGGCCGGTCGGCTCATCGACCTATGGGTGGAGACAATGTTGGTGCCGACCGAGGGCGGCGCCCGCGAGTGGGCCGAATATCGTGAGGCTGTCGAGTCCCACGGACGCGCAACCATCGAATATCTCGTGCGCCATGGCGTGCGATGGATCGGTTATCATATGCAACGGCTGTCGTCTCGTTCGGCACGGCCGGCTCTCGAACTTGCGCGGAACCAATTGAACCTCGTGCCGACGTTTGCACTCGGAGCCCTCTTGCAGGTGCCCCGCCGACAGGCGCTCGCCAATGGGACCGTCATAGGATGCCGGGATACGGCCGACCAAGTGATCGACGAGTCGATCGAGGAGCACTTCGAGCGACTCCTCGAGGACTTTGATTTCGATGTGTTGGAGCATCTCCTCCCGCGACTAGTAGCGACCCGCTCCGAATTGCTTCGCGCGGTGCTCGGGACCTCGGAGCTGGCGGCGTTGCTGGACCGGCTCGGTGGCCGACTGGAATTTTCCGAAGACCCGATAAAAGCGCCTGTCGCGGATCGCCCCGAAGGACTTGCCTGTCGCAGCAGCACACCAGAGCTCTCGTTCACCCAACTTCAGGGCAATATCATAATCACGGACAGGCCCAGCGTCGAAAACGTGAACCGCGCGTTGGACAAATTACGGCTACGCCTCCTTCACTACGCGTAATGAAATAGATTTGGGACTCTACGAAAGGGAAACACCAGGCGGTGGAGGCAAAAGCATTTGCTGTCGCCCGGTTTTAGCGCCTTCGGCGAAAAAGCTGTCCGGATTCACGGATGTATCGCGGATGCACAGTTTGATTCTAATCAGGGTCGCTCAGGCGGACCTTCCCATATGGTAGGCCGATCAGCGATTGAATTTCCCCAGTCGCAATCCCAGTCTGGCCACTCGTGCCACGCACTAATTCCAACCGCATCGACTTCTCCCAACACCTCATCCACCTCACCAAACCCCGAGGTGCGTTGAATGCGCTCCGGCTGTCGATTCCGCCCATTCAGGCCGTCTGCGACGATCCGGCTTCGGATATGGTGTTGGTGGCTAGCTTTCTCGGGCGTCTCCATTTTCGGGAGGTGCTTCATTTTGCCCCTCCTGGAGATTCTTCAGCGCCCGCCCAGGAAGTTTTGGCTGCAATTTCACGTAGGAGCGCATGGGCTTCCTCGCGGGTGAGGGAATTAGCCACTTCGAGGCGGCACTGGAAAACACACCACCGCCGAGTTTCGGTCGTACACTTCGGCATCGCATACGCGACGACTCGGCGAACGCCGCTTGAATCGTTCGCCATGCACCACAGCCCGAACTGCCGGGCATCTGATGCCAGCCGATGCTGCTCGATACGCCAGGAAGGTGCGCTCATTTTGCGCCCTCCTTTCCTTGGTCAGACGTGACCTGTGACGGACT
>CAIJZY010000030.1 GCA_903825285.1 uncultured Opitutia bacterium
CAAGCGCGAGGTGCTGCGCGGCATGTCGCCGCACGGCGTCTATGCCTGGTGCGCGATGCTGCAGGCGCTGGCGGACGCGAAGCTCTCCGACGCCGACGTCTCAAATGCCCAGACCGGATTGTACGCCGCGTCGGGCGGATCGCCGTTCCTCATGGGCAACATGCTCCACCGCATGCACACTCTGGGCGTGATGCGCTGCTCGCCGCTCGGGATCGTCGCCTCCATCTCCGGCACGGTGCAGTTCAACCTGGTCGCCCACTTCAAGATCAAGGGCTCGTCCTGCGGCTTCGCCTCCGCCTGCGCGTCCTCGTCGCACGCGCTCGGCTTCGCCTATGACGACATCGCGCTGGGCCGCCAGCAGCGCATGTTCGTGGTGGGGGCCGAGGACGGCAACGTGGATGCCATCCTGCCGTTCGCCGGCATGCGGGCGCTGTCGCTGCAGACCGACCCGGACCTGGCCTCGCGGCCGTTTGACGTGGCGCGCGACGGCTTCGTGGGCACCGGCGGCGGCGTGGTGCTGGTGCTGGAGTCCGAGGCCGAGGTGCTGCGCCGCGGCGTGACGCCCTACTGCGAGGTGCTCGGCTGGGGCCAGGCGTCCGACGGCCACAACGTCGCCATCTCGCACCCCGAGGGCCACGGCCTGCGCGCGGCGATGGCGCTGGCGCTGCGCGCCACGGGCACGGCAGCCGAGGCGGTGGACTACGTGAACGCCCACGCGACCTCGACGCCGATCGGCGACGCCTCGGAGGCGCGCGCGCTCAAGGCCATCTTCACGACCCCCGCCGCCCGGCCGGCGATCAGCAGCACCAAGTCGCTCACCGGCCACGGCCTGTCGCTGGCGGGCGCGATGGAGAGCGGGTTCTGCGCGCTGGCGATCCGCGACGGCTTCATGCCCGGCTCGGCCCACATCACGCGGCTCGACCCCGAGTGCGAGGGCCTGAACATCATCCGCTCCACGCTCCCGGCGCAGCCCGGCATCGTCCTCAACAACGTCAGCGGCTTCGGCGGCGCCAACGTTTCGCTCGTCTTCAAGAAAGCCAGCTAACGTGACCGCCGCCCGCGTCTCCGATCTCTACCGCACCGCCTTCGTCACCGGCGCAAGCACCGGCCTGGGCCGGGCGTTCGCGGAGATGCTCCTGGCCGACGGCGTGCGCGTCTGGGGCACGGCGCGGGAGACCGGGCGGCTGGCGGCGCTGGCCGCGCTCCCTGGCTTCACGCCGGTGGCGCTCGACCTGCGCGACGGCGCGCGGGCCGAGGCGGTGTTCCTCGCGGCCGCGGAGGCCGCGGGCGGGTTCGACCTTGTGATCAACAACGCCGGCTACGGCGCCTTCGGCGACTTTGCCGCCACCGACTTCGCCGTCTGGCAGGAGCAGCTCGAGGTGATGCTCATCAACACCGCGCGGCTTGCGCACGCCGCGCTGCGCGGCCTGCGGGCGCGCCCCACCGGGCGGCCGGGCGGCGCGTTGGTCAACATCTCCTCCCTCGCGGCCGAGTTTCCGCTGCCGTTCCAGAGCGCCTACAACATGGCCAAGGCCGGGCTCACCGCGCTCAACGAGAGCCTCATGATCGAGCTGGCGGGCACGGACCACGTGATCCTCGACGTGCGCCCCGGGGATTACCGCACGGATTTCGAGGGCTCGGTGCGCCGCCCGCCGGGCGCCGCCTCGCCCCGGCTGGAGCGCGCCTGGGCGGCCTTTGGGCGCATGATGCGCTCCGGGCCCGCGCCGGCCCAGGCGGCCGCCGCGCTGCGCCGCGCGCTGCTGCGCCACCGCAGCGGCACGGTCCGCATCGGGCGGACCTTCCAGGCGGTCGTCGCGCCGCTGCTCGCCCGGCTGGGCTCGCTCCGCCTCCGCCGCCGCATCCAGGCGGGTTACTTCGACGTCGCCTGACCCATGTCCAAGCTTCGCATCCTCGTTCTGACCTCAAGCACCGGCGGCGGCCACGACGCCCGCGCCGAGGCGTTCGCGGAGTGGTGCTTCCAGCTGTACCGGCACGACGTGGACGTGCGCATCGAGCAGATGCTGGAGAAGTCCTCGGTGGTGAACCGGGTGGGCGTGAACTTCTACAACCGCATCCAGAAGGCCGCGCCCTGGATCCATGTCTGGTTCTACAGCGTGGTGGAGATCCTCAGCTACCTTAACCGCCGCCGCGTCACCTTCGGCGCGGGCTATTACGTGAAGGTGCTGAAGGACTACCAGCCGCACCTCGTCTTCAGTGTGCACGACTGCCTCAACCGCGGTTACTTTCAGCTCGCGCGGAAAATTCTCGGGGCGGACAAGGTGCGCTGCGCGACCTACTGCGGGGAGTTCTCCGGCGGCTGGGGCTACTCGCGCAACTGGATCGAGCCGACGGTGGACCTCTACATCTCGCGCACGCCGACGGCGCGCGACTTCGCGGTGAAGAAGGGGATCCCCCCCGACCGCACGCGGGTCCGGGGCTACCTGATGCTGCCCCGGGCGCACCTCGAGCTGATCGCCCCGGCGGACCGGGCGAGTTACCGGGAGAAGCAGCTCGGCCTCCGGCCGGACCTCTTTACCGTCTTCCTCGCGACCGGCGGGAACGGCGCGAACAACCACATGGACCTGCTGCCGGCCCTGGCACGGTACCCGGATCGCATTCAGGCGATCGTCATCTGCGGCAAGAACAAGCCGGTCTACAACGAGCTGGTGCACTGGCGCGCCAACCACCCGGAGTTCAACTGCTACCTCGAGGGCTTCTCCGAGATCGTGCACCTGCTCATGCAGGCGTCCGACGCGATCGTGACGCGCGGCGGCACCACGACGTGCGCGAAGGCCGTGCACTTCGAGTGTCCGATCATCTTCAACGCCTTCGGTGGAATCATGCCCCAGGAGGAGCTGACCTGGAAATTCTTCCACAACGGCGCCGCATCGGAGAAGATCGAGACGCCGGCCGACTTCGCGGCGATCATCGACCGGTGGATGGCGGACCCGGCGGCCTACGCCCGGGCGCGGGAGCAGTTCCTGCAGCTGCGGTACGTGGAGGACCCGACCGTGCTGATCGACGAGCTGGTGGGCCTGGCCAACGAGGTGGCCCGCGCCAAGCTGAAGCGGCGCGTGTTTCCGCCGGTGGCCTGAAGGCCGCGCAATCCGCTTGGCCGCGAAGCCCCGGTGCCTCTAGGTTCGCGGGACCTTGGCCGAACCCAAACCCGTCATCGCCTATCTCTTCACGACGTTTCCGAAAAACACGGAGACGTTTCTCCAGCGGGAGATCATCGCCATGCGGGCGCACGGGGTCGCGATGCGGCTGTATTCCCTCTGGGGCGGCGGCGGCTCCTTCCGTGGCCTGCCGGTCGCGAGCTTCAACAAGTGGCGGCTGCTGACGCTGCTGTGGATGATCCCGTACGAGTCATGGCGGCGCCCCGAGGTGCTGCGCCAGGTGCTGCACGGGCTGGTCACGCGCCGGCCGCCGTCGTGGCTGAACTTCTGGGAGAACATGCTCGGGGCCGGCTTCGCCTGCCTGTACGCGCGGGAGTTCCGGCGCGAGCCGCCCGCGCTGATCCACGCGGCGTGGGGCGGCGCCCCGGCCACGGCCGCCTGGCTGCTCTGGCGGCTCGACGGCCACCGCTTCAGCGCCGCGGCCCACGCCTACGACCTCTACGAGCACGGCGGCGACTGGTGGCTGCGCGACAAGCTGGAGCATGCCGCATTCGTGCACACCTCGACCGAGATGGGGCGGCGCGCATTGCTGGAGCGGGGACTGGCGCCGGAGCGCGTCCTCTGCATCCGCCGCGGCCTCGACCGGCTGCCGCCGCTGAAACCCCTGCGGACGGGCCGCACGCCGCTGCATCTGCTGTGCGTGGCGCGGCTCGTGGAGAAGAAGGGGCTGGACCACCAGCTGCGCATCTACGCCGCCCTGCAGGCGGCGGGCGTCAACTTCGAGGCCCACATCGTCGGCGACGGCCCGCTGCGGCCCGAGCTCGAGCGCCTCGCCGGCTACCTCGGCGTGGCGGCGCGGGTGTCCTTCGCCGGCCACCTGCCGCAGCATGAGGTCTGGAGCCAGCTCCAGTGGGCGGACGTCCTCCTGCACACCGGCGTGATCGCCCCCAGCGGCGACCGGGACGGACTGCCCAACGTGATCCCCGAGGCGATGTCGATCGGCGCGCTCGTGATGACCTCCCCCGTGGCCGCGACGACGGAGGCGATCACGGACTTCGTGACCGGCCTGGTGGCGCCAGCGACGTCCCCCGACGCGTGGGTTGCCGGCCTGCGCCGACTGGAGCGGGACGACGCGCTGGCCGAGCGGCTCCGTGCCGCCGCGCATCAGTGGGTGGAGGAGAACTTTGACGCGCACCGGAACGCCGAGCGGCTGCTGCGCCATTTCGAGCGCACGATCGCCGCGCCGGCCGCCGCCCCTGCATGATCCACTTCGACGTCACCAAGTCGGCCCCTGCCGGCCATCGCTCGGGCCTCACCCGGGTGAGCGCGCGGCTGCTCGCGGAGCTGGGCCCGGCGGCGCCGGTGAAGTGGCCCGCGGCCGTGCCGGCCGGCGACTGGTGGCTGACCGCGGAGCTCTTTGCCGAGGAGGAGCGGCCCGGCCTCACGCAGTTTCTGCGGACGCGGGGCATCCATAAGGCGGCGATCTTCCACGACGCCATCCCGCTGAAGCTGCCGCACCTCACCTGGCCGCGGAGCGTGGCGCGCCACCCGGGCTACCTGAAGCTCCTGGCCGAGTTCGATCGCGTCTGGGCCGTGTCCGCGGCCAGCCGCGACGAGCTGCTGGGCTACTGGCGCTGGCTGGGGCTCGAGCGGACGCCGCCGGTGGAGGTGCTCCCGCTCGGGGCGGATTTCGACGGCGCGGCGCGCGCGTCCGGACCGGCCACGGCCGGCGCCACCCCGCGCCAGCTCCTCAGCGTGGGCATTCTGGAGCCGAGAAAGAATCAATCGCTGCTTCTGGACGCGTGCACGGACCTCTGGACGGAGGGCCTGGACTTCGAGCTGCACCTCGTGGGTCGGGTGAATCCGCACTTCGGCCCGCCGATCCTGGCGCGGATCCGCGAGCTGCGCCGGCGTTTTCCCGGGCTGCGGTACCATGCGGCGGCGACCGACGCGGAGGTCGCGGGACTTTACGCCGCCGCGTGGGCGACGGTGTTTCCGACCCTGGCCGAGGGCTGCGGGCTGCCGCTGCTCGAGTCGCTGTGGCGGGGCGTGCCGTGCGTGTGCTCCGACCTGCCCGTGCTGGGCGAAAACGCGGCCGGCGGGGGCTGCCTGCGGGTGGCGGCGGGCGACCGGGTGGCGTGGCGCGAGGCGCTGCGCCGCGGGCTGACGGATGACGCGCTGCGGTCGCGGCTGGCCGGCGAGGCGCGGTCGCGGCCGCTGCCGACGTGGGCCGGCGCGGCGCAGGTGGTGCGGGCGGCGCTGGGCTAGGGCGGAGAATCTCCGCCGGGCCTCAGAGCTTCTTGGCGGCGTAGGCCATGGCCTCGCCGATCTTCTCGATCTGCTCGTCGGTGTGCAGCGCGGAGATCGCGGTGCGGACGAGGTCCTTGCCGGCGGGGACCGCGGGGGCGATGGACATGACCGTGAAAATTCCCTTGTCGAGCAGGGTCTTCCAGAAGGGGTACACGCGCTCCTTGGAGCCAAGGACGATCGGGACGGCGGGCGTCTCGCTCTCCCAGATGTCGAGCCCGAGGCCCTTGAGGATGGCCTTGTATTTCTTCGTGTTCGCCCAGAGCCGCTCGAGGTGCTGGGGCTCGCTCTGCATGACCTCGAGCGCGGCCATGGCGGCGGCGGCCTGGCCGGCGCTGATGGCGGCGGAGAAGATCGTCTGCTTCGAGTTGGTGCGGAGGTACTCGATGACGTCGCGTGCCCCGGCTACGTAGCCGCCGGTGCTGGCGAGCGACTTGGAGAGGCTGCCGCAGATCAGGTCCACCTTCTCGTGGAGGCCGAAGTGGTTGGTGGTGCCGCGGCCCTGGCGGCCGAGCACGCCGAAGCCGTGGGCGTCGTCCACCACGGTGAAGCAGCCGTACTCCTCGCCGATCTCGGTCAGCTCGGGCAGGCGCGCGATGTGGCCCTCCATCGAGTAGACGCCCTCGACGACCAGCAGCTTGGCGGCGTCGGAGTTGCTGGAGGCGAGGACATCGCGGAGGTCGTCGGGGCTGTTGTGCGAAAACCGCTCGACGGTGGCGCGGGAGATCTGGATGCCGTCCCAGAGGCAGGAGTGGAGGTTCTTGTCGGCCAGGATGACGTCGCCCTTCTGCGCGAAGGTCGCCATGCTGGTCATGACGGAAAGGTAGCCGGCGGCGTGGATATGGCAGGCCTCGGTGCCGAGGAACGCGGCGAGCTTTTCCTCGAGCTCGACGTGAAACGTGCGCGAGCCGTTCGAGGAGCGCGCGCCGTTCGTGCTGGTGCCCCACTTGCGCGTCGCGGCCGTGGAGGCCTCAATGACCTTCGGGTGGAAGGAGAGCCCGAGATAGTCGTTGCTCGAAAGCATGATCATGTCGCGCCCACCCAGGCGGACCGTCGTGTCCTTCTGGAACTCCATCGCGTGGTAGTACGGCGCATACTTCAGCCGCATCTTGGTCGCGTAGTCGTCGCGACAGCGGTTGAGGATGCCCTTTTTGTTTTTGGCGAAGAGAGAAATGGCCATGAGAACGGCAGACGATGGGCAAGGGCGGGGCGGATTGGCAACAGCCAAACCAGCGGCGAAACGCGGGCTAGCTGGCGCGCCGCAGGGTCCGCATCCAGGTCGTGAGTTCGCGGGCGTACTCGTTCCACCGCTTGAACTTCCGGGCCTGCGCGTCCGCGGCCAGGCGGGCGCGTTCCGCGGGCGACGCGAGCAGCTCGGCGATCGCGGCCGCGAGGCTGGAGGCGTCCACACTTGCCAGCGGCACGCAGCCGCCGAGGAGGGAAAGCTCGCCCAGCGCGCCGCGGGCCGAGCACACGCAGGGCCGGCCGTGGGCCAGGCTCTCGATGACCGGCAGGCCGAAGCCCTCGGCAATCGAGGGATACACGGTGAAGGCGCACTCGGCGTAGGCCGCGGCGAGCGCGGCATCGGCCAGGGGCCCGTCGTAGCGTAGCGGCCGGCCCGCCGCCTGCAGGGTCCGGAGCCGCGCCAGCGCGGCCCGTCCGGTCTGGGCCTGCACCGCGCCCGCGAGTCGCAGCTGGAATTTTTCCCCGCGGGCCCAGAGCTGCTCGCACGCCTCGAGCAGGGCTGCGTGGTTCTTGCGGCCCTCGAGCGTGCCGACCGACAGCACCACGGGAAGCGCCGCGGGCCCTGTGCTCGCCGCGGGCGCGACCGGATCGACGCCGAGCGGGATGGCCACGACCGGCGGAGTCTGCGCCGCGCCCAGCCACCGCCAGTAGTCCACGAGCGCGGCCCGCGAGTCCTCGGACACCGCGGCGATGCCGTCGAACGTCAGCAGTTCATGCAGGTAGCCGGGAAAACGCGCCACCGTGCCGGCGGGAGAGAGCTCGGGAAAGCGCAGCGCGATCGCGTCGTGAAACACCGCCACGCGCGGCGTGGCCCGCGGCAGGTTCGCGCCGACCGCGGGTGAAAACAGCTCGGCGGTCAGGAAGCCCTGCGCCGCTTCCGGCAGCGCCACGGCGTGTCCGGTGGCCCGGCGCCAGCGGCCGCGCAGCCGGGCGGTCCACGGCCATTGCGCCCCACGCTTTCCGGCCGGTGCCTCGGACCCAAGGTTCGCCTGCTCCCAGGCCTCCAGCGGCCGCCAGCCTCCCAGGTAGGGATCGAAGGTGACGGCCAGCGCGGCGTCGCCCAGTTCGCGGTGCAGCGCCCGGACCACGCGCTGGATGCCGGTGCGGGCCCGCGTGTGGCTGGTGTGGGTCAGGTCGAGCAGGAGCCGGCCGGTCATTGCGCCCGATATGACAGCGCGGAGGGCGGTGCGTAAACCGCAAACGCCCGCGGCCGGGCTGGGACGGCCGCGAGCGGGGCGGCCTCCCGGCGCCAGATGGTCACCTGCCGGACCGTTCCCATCAGCGTCCAGCGACCCGGGAGATGGCGCTCAAGGGCCTCCTTCGTCTCAAACGGGAACAGCACGGCGTAGATCGGCCGGCCGGCGGCGGCGCAGAGCCGTTCGATCCGCGCGAGGCTCGCGGCGTCCTTCACCTCGTCATAGCGCAGCAGCGTGAAATCGGTGTAGTGGAAGAGCGCCCCGCTGGTCTGCATGCAGGCGAGCACGGCGCGGGGCGGCAGGTGGGACTGGGCCCACCGGGAGGAAGCCAGGTAGGCCGACTCGGTCCGGCCGATCTCGAGGGCCGCCAGCCGCCCGCCCCAATACGCATCCCAACCCAGCACCGCGAGGGCCGCGACCGCGAGGGCCGGGCCGGCGGCGCGGGGCCGCCCCGCCGAGGCCAGGGTGCGCGCAACCAATAGGAAGCCGAGGATGCACGCGGGAAAGGCGGGCAGGAGATAGCGGAGGTACCACCAGGTTTCGCTGGTGTGGAAATAGAGCGCGTAGAAACCCAGGAAGCCGAGGATCCAGGTGCCGAGGAGCCAGATCACCCATCGCGGTTCCGTCCGTCGCAGCCAGGGCAGCCCGAGCACCAGCACCAGCGCGGGGGTGAGCAGCACCGGCAGCCAGCGCGCGTAGTTGGCCAGCACCAGGGGCAGGAAGCGCACGCCAAACGCCGAGCCCACGTCGCCGTAGCCGGTGGTCAGCACCTTGCCGTAGAGCTGCCAGTTGACCACCGCCAGGACGATGGCCCCGGGCAGGCCCCCGAGCACGAGCCACCGCCAGCGCGTCCCGGAAAATCCCAGGGCGATGCCCACCGGCGCCAGCCCGAGCAGGTTGGTCGGACGGATCAGCACCGCGATCGCCACCGCCGCGCCCGCCGCCACCGCCCACGCGGGGCGCGCCCGGCTCCGCCAGGCCAGATAGACGGCCAGCGTGGTCCACATGAGCGAGGGCGTGTCGCTCATGGCCTGCAGCGACATGAACAGGTAAAGCGGCGAGGCGCCCAGCAGCAGTGCGCCCAGGGCGGCGGCGGCGCGGGACAATCCCAGCGCGCGGGCCAGCGCATACATCAGGACCACGCCGAGCATGGCGTGGAGCCACATCGTGACGTGCGGCGCCGCGTCCCAGCCGGTGACAGCGGAGACACCGACGATGAGCAGGGACAGCCCGATCGGATACGTGGGCACCATCAGGCCATGGTCCACCGGCGTGAACCCGAGCGGGATGTAGGCAAAGCCGGGCGCCTCGGCGGGTGTCATGCCCTCGATGGCGCGCTGCGGGACATGCAGGTGCCCCTCGCGCAGCAGGCGAGCGTTGTTGAGATAGCCGGAGGCATCCGAGCTGCCCGCGTAGGCCCCCATGCGGGAGGCGAGCAGGATGCCGTACAGCACGAGCGCAACGACCAGTCCGCCGCTCGCGAGCAAATGCCGGGACCGGCTCGGCGGGGTGGAAGGGGAGGCGGACGCGGGCGGTGAATCCATGCGGACGTGGGAGCGAACCCAAGCCTGCCTTCGCGCGGGGGCGAGGCCAGTCTGAAACCTTGGCTGCTACGGCGTCGCGGTGACCAGCAGGTCGTAGAGGGCGAACACCAGCTGGCGCGCCCCAGGATCGGAGTTTTCGCGGACGCCGGCCGCGTCCGAGGCGAACTCGAGCCGGGCCGCGCCGTCGCGGACCTGGACGCGGATCCGGACAGGTGACCGCTGGGTGCTGACTGTGCCGTGCCACAGCGTGGCTCCGTCCTGCGTGATCGTCACCGCCGCGGGCTGCATGCCCTTCAGCGAAAAGACGAGGTCCAGCAGCTGCGTCCGCTGCGGCCAGGTTGAGAGGCTCAACTGGCCGTGACCGCTGCACCACGTCCAGCGGTGGCGATAATTCTCCTCGGGACCGTACCAGCCGGCTCCCGCCTCGGCCGTCACCTGCGCGCCGCCCACGTCGGCCGTGACGAGCTCGCGCCGCAGCGGCTCGAGCGAAGTGGGCTCGGCGCCGTCGCGGCGCCAGTAGGTCACGTCCCGCGTGGCGCCCACCTGGGTCCAGCGTCCCGGCAGCCGCTGCACAAGGGCTGTCTCCAACTCAAAGCCGAACAGCGCGGCATAAATCGGCCGGCCCGCGGCGGCGCAGGCCCGGTCGATCCGGGCGAGCTCCGCCGGCCCGCCCGCGAAATCGTAGCGCAGCAGCGGGAACTCCGTGTAGTGCAGCAGCGCCCCGCTGGTCTGCATGCAGGCCACCACGGCGCGGGGCGGCAGGTGCGACTGCGTCCAGCGTGCGGCCTGCAGGTAGGCCTGCTCCCCCGTGCCGACCTCGAGCACCATGTGCTGCAGTCCCCAGTAGACGTCCCAGCCGAGCACTCCGACCGCGGCGGCAACCATGCTCCGGCTCAGGATCCGAGGCGGCCAGGTCGCGGTCAGGGCCCGGCCGGCGACCAGCAGGCCGAGGATGCAGGGCGGCAGGGCGGGCAGGATGAAACGGAGCGACCACCACGACGTGGAGGTGAAGAAGTAGAAGGCATAGAAGCCCGTGAACACGAGGATCCACGAGAGGAGCAGGAGCAGCAGGATCGGACGTATGCGCCGGAACAGGAAGGGCAGGGCAAAGAGGAGCACGACCGCGGGCGTGAGCAGGATCGGCAGCCAGTGCACGTAGTAGCCCAGCGCCGGTGAAACGAAGCTCGTGCTGAAGGATTCCCTGACATCGCCGTAGCCGGTGGTCAGGGCCCGCCCGTAGAGCCTCACGTTGTAGATCATGAGGAACACGGCGCCGGGCAGCCCGCCGAGCGCGAGGCCCAGCCAGCGTCGCCAGGAAAGGCCGAGGGCGATCGCGACGGGGACCAGCACCAGCAGGTTGGTGGGTCGGACCAGCACGGCCATGGCCATGGCCATGCCCGCCGCGACGGCCCAGCCCGAGTGGTTGCGACTACGCCAGGCGCAATAGACGGTGGCGGCGGTCCAGACCAGGGCCGGCATGTCGCTCAGCGCCTGCAGGCCCATGAAGAGGTAGAGTGGGCAGCCCGCGAGCAGCAGTGCACCCAGCGCGGCGGCCGAGCGGGAGAAATCAAGGAGACGGGCCAGCGCGTACATCAGCACAACGCCGAGCAGGGTCTGGAGCCACTGGGCGACGTTGGCGGCGGACTCCCAGCCGGTCAGGTGGGACAGGCCCGCGATGATCAGCGAAAGGCCGACGGGGTAGGTCGGCACCATGGCCCCGTGCGCCACGGGAATGAAACCGAGCGGGACATACGCGAACGACGGCAGCGTGCCCGGGGGCAGTCCCTCGATGGCCCGCTGGGGAACGTGCAGGTCGCCGTTGCGCAGCAGCCGGGCGTTGTTCATGTAGCCCGACGAGTCCGAGCCGCCGGCGCAGGTGTCCATGTGCCGGCCGAGGAGCACGGCGTACGCGAGCAGGGCAAGCAGCAGGCCGGCGGGAACGAGCCAGGGACGGCGGGACGGGGAGGAGACGGCGGCGTTTGAATCCATTCTTGCTTTGCGGTCGGCGAGAGCCTGACTCCACACGTTTAAGTGGCCAGTCTGAAACCCTTTTTTCAACGGTACCTGCCCCTGCTGCGGTGGTCCGCCTACGCCGCGAGCGTGATCCTCTTCCTCTGGATCTGCTCGCAGTTTTACCTGCCGGGAAAGGGCTTCACCTACCTGATCATGTTCGGGGACCGGGACAGCGCGCATTTCATCCCGGCCCTGCGCGCGGTGAACCACTACGAGCTGGAGAACTCGCCCGGCTACGACGGGGCGCACTACGCGCAGATCGCGATGCAGCCGGACCTCTCCGACCCGGCCCTCAAGCGGGGCGTGGACAACCTGGCCTACCGGGCGCGCCGCATTCTCTTCTGCTGGACGGCGTACGGCCTCGCGCTGGGCGACCCGGTCCGGGCGATGCACATCTACTCGGTCCAGAACCTCGTCTGCTGGCTGCTGCTGGCGGTCCTGCTGCTCCGGTGGTTCCCGCCCGTGTCCTGGGGCAACTTCTTTCGCTGGTTCGCGGTGATGTACTCCTACGGCCTCTGCTTCAGCCTGCGCGGATCGCTGGTGGACGGGCCCAGCCTGCTCCTCCTCGCGGGCGGCCTGGCCCTCGCGGAGATGGGCCGGCCCTGGTGGTCGGCCGTGGTGCTGGGCATCTCGGGCCTGGGCAAGGAGACCAACATCCTCGGCGGGGCCGCGCTGGCCTGGCCCGCCCGCCCGACGCTGCGCGAATGGCTCAAGGTGGTGGCGCGCGGCGCGATCGTGCTCCTCCCGATCCTGGTGTGGCTGCTGATGATCCGGCGCTGGCTCGGCCCGAGTGACGACCTGGGGATCAATAATTTCACCTACCCGCTGGCCTCCTACTTCGCGAAATGGCGCGACACCCTGGCGGACCTGATCGCGGAGGGACCGGGTTCCTTCGCGCGCTACAGCCTGCTGATGCTCGTGGCGCTCACCACGCAATTCTTCTTTTTCGCGTTCCACCGCCGCTGGGACCATCCCTGGTGGCGCGTGGCCGCGGTCTTCTCGGTGATGATGGTCTTCCTCGGCCAGGCCGTCTGGGAGGGCTATCCCGGGGCGGCGTCGCGGGTGCTGCTGCCCATGACGCTCGCGTTCAACATCCTCGTGCCGCGCGGACCGCGCTGGTGGCTCGTGCTGCTGCTCGGCAACATCGTGATCCTCGCCTCGCCCGACATGCTGCGCGCGCCGGGCCGCGAGAGCTACCGGGTGGATGGCGACGGCCGCCTGGTCATGGTCGCGGACACGGGCCGCCTCGTGGAGGCCGTGTTCGATGACAAGTGGTATCCACCGGAGCGCTCGCACCTGGAATACTGGCGCTGGAGCAACGGCCCCGCGACCGTGACCCTCCGCAATCCCCATCCTTTCCCGATCCTCGTCACGGTCTCCTTCGGCATCCGCACGAAGGACGCGCGGACCGTCGGACTCTGGCAGGGCACCTATGCGCGCTGGGAGCGGAAGCTGAGCCCCGGCGAGATGCGGGAGGTCAAGGTGCGCAACATGCGGCTCGAGCCCGGGGACACCCTCTGGCGCTTCGAGACCGACCGGCCGGGCACTTTTCCCGACAACGACGACCGGCGGCGGCTGGCGATCAGCCTGCGCGACCTGAAAATCCAGATCATCGGCAAGGCGGACGTGATTCCGCCGCCCTGAGCGCCGCGCCACCCGAAACCGCCATGGGACTCAGCCTCAAGGTGCTCCTGCGCTGGATTCCCGCCTACCGCCGGCAGGAGCAGGAAACCGCGCGCCTGGCCGCCGCGTTGGCGGAGAGCAACCGGCAGCTCGCGGAGTGGACGCGGTTTGCTCCGCCGGGACATTTTTATTCGCCGCTGCCCTCGCGGGAGGAGGTCGCGCAGGCCTTCGCCCGGGGCGGGTTCGGCCCGCCGTTCCCCGGCCTGGACCTGAATGAGGCGGGCCAGCTGGCCCGCCTGCAGCGGCTCGCCCAGATCTATCCCAGCCAGCCCTTCCCCGAGGAGCCCGTGCCCGGTCGGCGCTTCCACCTGAACAACCACTCGTTCGCGCACCTCGATGCCATCATGCTCTACACCATGCTGCGCGATGCGGGCACCCGGCGCGTGATCGAGGTGGGCTCGGGCTTCAGCTCGGCGGCGATGCTCGACGCGAACGAGCACGCGCTGGGCCGCGCGCTGGAGTTCACCTTCATCGACCCCGACATGTCGCGGCTGCGCCCGCTGCTGCAGCCCGGCGACCTGGAGCGCTGCACGCTGATCGAGCAGCGCGTGCAGGACGTGCCGCTGGAGACCTTCCGTGCGCTCCGCGAGAACGACGTGCTCTTCATCGACTCGTCCCACGTCAGCAAGATCGGCAGCGACGTGAACTGGATCTTCTTCAACATCCTCCCGGTGCTCGCGCCCGGCGTGATCATCCACATCCACGACGTGGCCGGGGTCCTCGAGTACCCGCGGGAATGGTTCGAGGAAGGCCGCGTCTGGAACGAGCAGTACCTGCTGCGGGCGTTCCTGATGCACAACTCCGCCTATCGCATCGAGCTTTTCACCAGCTGGCTGCGCAACCTGCACCGGCCGTGGTTCGCGGCGCACATGCCGCTCTGCCTTGTCGGCGACGGCGGCCAGATGTGGCTGCGCAAGCTGTCCGGCTAGTCGGTCACGCGGCTCAAAACGCCGCGATGGACTCGAGCCGCTGGCGGTACCGGGCGCCGATGACGGCGGGCGCAAACCGCGCCGCGATCGTCGCGCGGGCGGCGCGGCCGAGGGTCGGGCCGAGGTCGCGGTCGGCAACGAGCCGCTGCATCCATGACGCGGCGTGGGCCACGTCGGGATCGGCCCACACCTGGCCCTTGCTGTAGGGGCCGTGGCTCTGCGCGAGGGTCGTGAGCGTGAAGTCCACGGGGCAGCCGTTGCTTGCGTCGACAAACTCGGCGGTGGCGGACCAGTTGGTCGAGATGACGGGCTTGCCGAGCGCCATGCATTCGGCGACGGCGAGGCCGAAGCCCTCGGAGCGGTGCAGCGAGACGAAGCAGTCGCAGGCCGACTCGAGCAGCGTGATGTCGTCCCGGGACAGGGTCTCGGTGAGCAGGATCGTGCCCGGCACGTCGCGGAGCGCGGCCTGCAGGGCGGCGAAGTCGGCCTCGTTGCCCGCGGGGTTCTGGACCTTGAGCACCAGCGTGGCGTCGCCGCGGCCGAGGCCGGACTGGCGGAACGCCTCGATCGCCGCGCGCGGGTTCTTGCGCTCGGAATAGGAGTTCAGGTCGTAGACCGACAGGAAAAGATAGCGGTCCGCCGGCAGCCCGAAGCGCGCGCGGCCGTCGCCCGCAGGCGGCGTCACGTGGATCGCGTGCGGCATGGTGACGACCGGCAGCGGCGACTTGGCGGCGATGGCGGTGCGCACGAACTCGCTCGGGCACCAGACCTCGTCGAAGAAGGCGAAGTGCGGCAGCCACGCGTCGGGAAACTCCGGCAGCTCCCACGCCCAGTAGGCGATGTTGTATTTGTCGGCGCGGAAGCGCTTCCCGTGATGGTGGTCGAGGTCGGGCGAAGCGGGCGGGTCGAGGTGGACGACGTTGACCGGATGCGGATTGTCGGCCTGCAGGCGGTCCGCGTAGGTCCGGTCGCCGAGCCGGTTCTTGCAGTTGAGCTTGAGCGGCACGAGCGCGGCGGGAATGCCGGCGGCGTCCGCCGCGCGGACCATGCAGCGCGCCGACTCGCCGACGCCGAGGTCGGCGGTGAGGAAGCCGGCGACATTGAGGCCCAGGCGGGCGTGCTTCCGGGCGAACGCGGCGGAGCAGGGCGCGAGGCGCACGGAGAAGTCGAAGATCACCTCGCCCTCGGGCGTGGTCACGGTGGCGATGCGCAGCTGGCGGTTCTTCGCCTGGGCGCGGAAACGCTGCAGCGCGCCGAGGCCGGTGACGCGGCCGAGCCAGGCGAGGGTGTTGGTCAGCGCAACGCCGGAGAGGCGCAGCGTGATGAGCGGGCCGCGGCCGGTGGCGGGCGGCAGCGGGAGGCGCAGCTCAAACGGGCCGGGGGTGGACGAGCGGACCTCGCCGACCTTCACGCCGTTGACGTAGCAGGTGACGCCCGGCGGGGCTGTCTCGATCCCGCGGGCGTCGGGATGCGGGCGGATCTCGCCGCGCAGGATGACGGCCGCGATGCCGTCGCACGGCGGCAGCCGGAGCTCGGCCCGGTCGCGCAGCCAGGCGGACTCAACCGCGAACGGGTCGAAGTACAGGCCGGCGTAGTGGGAGAGGCGCGCGAGGGAGGCCGTGCCGGTGAAAGTGGAGCTGGCGGGGCGCATGACGCAGGGAGAGGCAAAGCCGCCGCGTTTGCCTTGGCAAAGCTTTATCCCGCGGCTGGAATGGGCGGGATGGAACCCGACGAATACCGCAAGCTCGCCGCGGTCGAGGACACCATGGGTTATTTCCGCGCGCTGCACGGCCACGTGCACCGGGCGCTGGCGCGCCGGCACGGCGGGCGCGCGGCGCGCGTGCTCGACGCGGGCTGCGGCACCGGCGGGCTCAGCCGGCGGCTGGCGGCGGCCGAGCCGGCCTGGACCTGGACCGGCGTGGACCTTTCGCCCCTCGCCTGCGCGCTGGCGCGGGAGCGCGTCCCGGCCGCGGAGATCCGCGAGGCGGACGTGACGGCGCTGCCCTTCCCGGACGCGAGCTTTGACGCGGTGGTGTCGGCCGACGTGCTTTACCATGTGCCGGATGACGCGTTGGCGTTGCGGGAGCTCGCCCGCGTGCTGCGTCCCGGCGGCACGCTGGTGGTGAACGTCCCGGCGCACCGCTGGCTCTGGTCGTACCACGATGTCGCGACGCACGCCCTGCGCCGCTACACGCGGGGCGAGGTGCGCGCGAAGCTGGCGGCCGCGGGGCTGGCGGCGGAGCGGGTGACGCACTGGAACACGCTGCTGCTGCCGCTCGTGGCGGCGCGACGCCGGTTGCTGCCGGCGCCGCGGGGCGGCAGCGATGTGCAGGCGTTCTCCGCTCCCCTGGAGTGGGTTTTCGGGACCGCGATGGCGCTGGAGCGCGGCTGGCTTGGTACCGGTGCCGACCTGCCGTGTGGCAGCTCCATCCTCGCGGTGGGGACGAAATAGGATCACTGGAGGAACGGCGTTGAAACCCCCGGACCGCAACCTAGCTTAACCCCAGATGGAATACTTTCTGGTCGTCCTCGTTTTGATCCTGCACCTCTGGGTGTGGGGTGCGGGCGCGGCCATCCTGCTCATGCCGCAGCCTTGGCGCCGGCACTGGCCCGTGTTCTGCGCCCCGATGGGGCTCGCGCTGCAATCGGCGGTCGTGTGGGCCGGGGCGTACGCGAACCTGGCCGGGACGGACGTCTATGCGCGCTGGTCCGAGGTGATCCCCCTGTTGCTGCTGGCGGGCGCGCTGTGGCGCCACGGGTCCGCGCCGATGGGTCGGGCGCTGTCACGGTATTGGGCGCTGGGCCTCATGACCGCGGTGGACGCCTGCTTGCTGGCGCTGCCGATGGCGCTGGCGTCGCGGACGCTCACGACCTCGTCGCTCGGCAGCTGCGACGCGGCGGACTACGCGGCCGGGGCGCGGGTGCTGCAGGAGTTCGCGCGCAGCGACCGCAGCGGCTTCCTCGGCCTGACCGAGGTCGTCCGCGTGGCGTCGGTGGACAACTTCTTCGACTTCTGGCTGCGCCTGAATCACTTCACGCCCTCGGCGCTGATCGCCTTCAACGGCGCGGTGTTCGGCTGGCACCCGCACGAGATCACGGGGCTGATGACCGTGCTGCTGGTCGCGACCGCGCTGCCGGCCGTGTACTGGCTGGCGCGGACGGTGCTGCGGCACACGGTGGGCACCAGCCTGTGGATCGCGGCCATCTACGGCTGCAGTCCGATCACGTGGTACGCGGTGGCGCACGTGGCGATGGGCCAGCTGCTCGCGGCGCAGGCGATCGTGTTCCTGACCTGGGCCGGGCTGGCGCTGTGGCGCGGCCGGCTCGGCTGGGCGCAGGGCGGCGCGATGGCGGGCGTGCTCGCGGTGGCGTACTGGCTCGTGCTGGGCAGCTACAATTTCATCGTGGTCGTCTGCCTCGTGCCCGCGCTGGCCTACGCCGGCGGCGGGGCGCTGCTTACCGGCGCGTGGCGGAAGTTCGGCCGGTGGCTTGTGGTGATGCTCGCGCCGCTGGTCGTGACCGGCGCGGTGTTTGCGGAACGGACGCTCGGGCTGGTCGAGCGCTTCCAGCTGTTCGGCAAATATGATTTCGGCTGGCACATCCCGGTGCTGTCGCCCGAGGGCTGGCTGGGGGCGGTGAGCGGCACCGGACTCAGTCCGATGACCGGCTGGGTGCGGCTGCTGCTGGCGGTCCTGCTGCTGGTCATGCTGGTCGCCGCGCTGGCGCGCGACTTTTCCCGGCGCAGCCGGACGGTCTTCGCCGCCCTCGCGCTGACGCTGCCGATCCTGGCCGGCTACGGCTACCTGCAGGTGCGCGGTGCGCTGCTCGGCACGAATGCCAGCTATGACGCCTACAAGCTGCTGGCGGTGTTTTTCCCGGCGCAGCTCTGCGGCTACTTTTACTGGGCCGGGCTGACCCGGAGCCCCCGCGCCGGCTGGCGCTGGACCGCGCGCACCGGCATCGCGGTGGTGACCGTGCTCAACCTGGTGGTCGCCTTCCGCTTCATGGACCGGATGCAGTCGCCGCCCCTCATCGTGGACCGGGCCCTGATTCAGCTCCAGCGCATCGAGTCCATGCCCCGGGTCACCTCGCTCAACATGGAGATCGGGGATTTCTGGACCCGGCTGTGGGCCAACGCGTTTCTCCTGAAGAAGCCGCAGTACTTCCGCACCCACACCTACGAGGGCCGAATCAACACCGAGCTCAAGGGGGAATGGGACCTCAGCGACGGGATGATCGCGATCGCCACCCCGCGGCGCGGCGACTCGCACGCGCTCGGCCGGACCTTCAACCTCATCCGTCACGCGAGTCCCTATTATCTCCAGGCCGAGCTCGGCGAGGGCTGGTACGGGCGGGAAAGCCTGCGCCGGGCGGAGCGCCGGTGGCACTGGAGCCAGGGCAACGCGACGCTGCGCGTGACGAACCCGCAGGCCGAGGCGCGGACCGTGACGCTGCGGCTCTGGGCCCGCAGCCTGGCGGCGCGCGAGCTCGAGGTCTGGCGCGGCGACCAGTGCTACGGCCGCATGCAGATTACCGAGCGCATGGACGAGAGCATTGTGCCCGGCATCGTGCTGCCGCCGGGGGCGAGCACCCTCCGTCTGGTCACGCGGCAGGAGCCGACGCCGGGGACGGAGCAGGACGAGCGCGTGCTCGGCTTCGCGGCCTATGAGATCGTGCTGGCGGTCGAGCCCCTCGCCGGTGACCGGCCGCGCTGATGTTTTCGGTGTCGCCTCGCGAACGGCGGATTGGGTAGATTGACCGCGCATGAGTGCTGCCTCGTCCTTACGTCTCCCCTACGCCGGCCGGCGGGCCTTGATCACCGGCGGGCTGGGCTTCATCGGCTCGAACCTCGCGCGGCGCCTGGTCGAGCTCGGGGCGCGGGTGACGGTGGTGGACAGCCTCATTCCCGAGTACGGCGGCAACCGGCGTAACCTGGCGGGGCTGGCGGGCCGGGTGCGCGTGCACGTGGCCGACGTGCGCGACTGGCCACGGCTGCCGAGCCTGGTGCGCGGGCAGGATTATCTTTTCAACCTTGCGGGGCAGACGAGCCACATGGACTCGATGACCGACCCGCAGACGGACCTCGACATCAACGGCCGCGCGCAGCTCGCCATCCTTGAGGCCTGCCGGGCGCACAACCCGGGCATCCGGATCGTGTTCGCGAGCACGCGGCAGATCTACGGGCGGCCGGACTACCTGCCGGTGGACGAGCGCCATCCGCTGCGGCCGGTGGACGTGAACGGCATCAACAAGCTCGCGGGCGAATCCTACCACCTCCTGTACTCGCGTGTGCACGGCCTGCGATCGACGGCGCTGCGGCTGACGAACACGATCGGGCCGCGGATGCGCGTGAAGGACGCGCGGCAGACGTTTGTGGGCGTGTGGATCCGCTGCCTCGTGGAAGGCCGGCCGTTCGAGGTTTGGGGCGGGGAGCAGCGCCGGGACTTCACCTATGTGGACGACGCGGTTGAGGCCTTCCTGCTCGCGGCCGCGCGGCCCGAGGCGGTGGGGGAGATCTTCAATCTCGGCGGTCCGCGGCCGGTCACCCTGCAGCGGCTGGCCGAGCTGCTCGTCGAGCTCAACCATGGTGGCGCCTTCGCGGTCCGGGAGTTTCCGGCCGACCGGAAGAAGATCGACATTGGCGACTTCTACTCGGACGACCGCCGCATCGGCCGCCGGCTGGGCTGGCGCCCGCGCACCGACCTGCGCACCATGCTCGTCCGCACCTTGGAGTACTACCGTCGGGAGCTCAGGCACTATGTTTGATTTACGAAATTCCCGGAGGGAGCAAAACGCGCGGCGTCGAACCTTCATCGAGACGCGACCTTCCTCCCGGCAATAGTCCCAGCACCCAGCAATTCGTAATTTACCCATGTCTCTCCTCACCGCAGACCCCCGGGCCGGCTACCTGGCCCACGCCGAGGAAATTCGCGCGGCCATCGACCGCGTGCTGGCGGGCGGACGCTACATCCTGGGTCCCGAGGTGGAGGCGTTCGAGCGCGAATGGGCCGCCTATCACGGCGGCGGCGAGGCCGTCGGCGTCGCCAACGGCACCGAGGCCCTTGAACTCGCGCTGCGGGCGGTGGGCGTCGGGGCGGGCGACGTGGTCGTCACCGTCGCCAACACGGTCAGCGCCACGGCCGCGGCCATCCAGCAGATCGGGGCGCGGCCGCGGTTCGTCGAGATCGACCCCGCCACCATGCTGATGGCGCCCGCCGCTCTGGCCGCGGCGCTCGACGCAGGTCCCGGCCGCGTGGCGGCGATTGTCCCGGTGCACCTCTATGGCCAGCCCGCCGACCTGCCGGTGATCATGGACCTCGCCCGCCGGCACGGCGCCAAGGTGGTCGAGGACTGCGCCCAGTCGCACGGCGCTACTGTAGCGGGCCGCCTGGCCGGCACCTGGGGCGACGCGGCGGCCTACAGTTTTTATCCCACCAAGAACCTCGGCGCCCTCGGCGACGGCGGCGCGGTGGTCACGCGCGACCCCGCGGTGGCGGCCCGCGTGCGGGCGCTGCGGCAGTACGGCTGGCGCGAGCGCTATGTCAGCGAGCAGCCGGGCCGCAACAGCCGGCTCGACGAGCTGCAGGCGGCGGTCCTGCGCGTGAAGCTCGCGTACCTCGATGCGGAAAACGCCGTGCGCCGCGCGCATGCGGGCCGCTACCTCGCGCAGCTGGCGTCCGCGCCGCTGCGGCTGCCGGCCGTGGCGGCCGGGACGGAGCCGGTCTGGCACCAGTTCACCGTCCGCACGCCGGCGCGGGAGGCGCTGCGGACCCACCTGGCGGCGCAGGACATCCACTGCGGCGTGCTCTACCCGGTGCCGCTGCACCGGCAGCCGGCGTTCGCCGCGACCACGCCGCTGCCCGAGACGGATCGGGCCTGCGCCGAGGTGCTGTGCCTCCCGGTCCACCCGGGCGTCACGGAGGCGGACGTTGACAGGGTTTGCACGGCGATCCTTCGTTGGCACCAGCCATGACCCCGGCCGGCCCCGCGCTCAGTTTCGTCATCCCGCTCTACAACAGCGCGGAAACCATTGGGGCGGTGGTGCGCGACATCGCCGCGCTCACGGTCGAGGGCGGCCACGAGATCGTCCTGGTGAACGACGGCAGCCGCGACGGCACGGCCGATCTCTGCCGTGGGCTGGTGCGCACCGCGGGCGTGCCGGTGACGTATGTCGAGCACGCGCGCAATTTCGGGGAGCACAACGCGGTGCTCACGGGCTGGCGACACGCGCGCGGGGCGTACGTGGTCAACCTGGACGATGACGGCCAGAACCCGCCGGCGGAGGCGCTGCGCCTGTGGCAGACGGCGAAGACGCAGGGCTGGGACGTGGTCTTCGGGCACTATGCGGACAAGCGCCACGCCTGGTGGCGGAACCTCGGCAGCTGGTTCACGAACCGCATGACCGACTGGGCGCTGGACAAGCCGCCGGGCTTTTACCTCTCGAGCTTCCGCTGCGTGTCGTCGTTCGTGACGCGCCGCGTGGCGGAGCACACGGGGCCTTATCCCTACCTGGACGGCCTGATCCTGCAGGTGACGCAGCGCATCGGCTCGATCGAGGTGCGGCACGCGGAGCGCCAGGCGGGCGCGAGCGGCTACACGCTGCGGCGGCTGGTGCGGCTCTGGCTGAGCGCGTGGGTGAATTTCTCGGTGCTGCCGCTGCGCCTCGCGACCCTGCTGGGCCTCGCGCTCGCGGGCGGGGGGCTGCTCGGCTTTGGCTGGGTGGTGTGGCTGCGGCTCACCGACCAGGGCCCGACCTTCGGCTGGGGCTCGCTGATGGCGGCGCTGCTCGTGTTCTCCGGCACGCAGCTCGTGATGCTGGGGCTGATCGGCGAGTACATCGGCCGGATGTTCATCGCCGTGAACCAGCGCCCGCAGGCGATCGTGCGCGAGGTGGTCAGCTCGGCGCGGCCGGATTGACGCGGGCAATCGGCTTGTTCCGTCGCGCCATTGCCCCATGCTGGGGTCGGTCATGACGAAGCTGGTGTTATCCTTCCTGCTGTTCGGTCCGGCGCTGGTGCTCAACGCGCTCGCCTATTTCGAGTCCCGCAAGCGCGGCCCCGAGTCCCGCCTGCTGCCGTTTCTCGGCGTGCCCGCCGGACTGCTCTGGCTTTACCTGCTCACGCACCACGTCGGGGCGCAGAGCCTCGGCAATCTCGCCGAGGGGCTGGTCGTGGGCGGCCTCAGTGTCGCGGTCTCCGCCCTCAAGGTGGTGATGCTCGACCCGCGGATCGGCCATCCGGTCCGCAACACCTGGATCGCCGCGTTCCTGCTGCTCGGGCTGGCCGCGGCGCTGCGGGTGTTCATGCCCGCGATTCCCGAGTAGGCGGACCAGCCGCCGCGGGCCACGTCACGGATTGCCGGGAACCGGGCCGAGGAGTCGGTTCCAGCGGTCCAGCTCGTGGGCGATCGCCGCCTGCATGCCGGCATAGGCGGCTTCGGGCGGGTCGCGGCGGAGGCCGAGGACGAAGGCCAGCGCCTGGCGGGCCAGGGAATTGTCGGCGGGGTCATGCGGGCTCGTCCACTGGCTCTGCAGGTAGTGCTCGCTCCACGAGGAGCGGGCGGCCAGGCGGGCGAGCTCGTCGCGCCAGCGCAGCGTCAGGCGCCGGCTGTTCTGCTCGTCGCGCAGCTTGCGTCCGGGCGAGGCGCTGACGTGGTGCCGGACATCGCTGCGCAGGGCGACGGCGCTCACGTGGCCGGCGGCGTGGCTGCGCAGGCAGAAGTCGACGTCCTCGCCGCCGTTGGCGAAGCCCTCGTCGAAGCCCCCGAGGCGGTCAAACACGTCACGGCGCACGACGGTGCAGGCGCCGGTGACGGCGTCGGCAGGCCGCCAGGCGTCGAGGGCGCGCCAGCGCCGGGCCAGCGGCAGGGTGGTGAGGTGCTCGGGCTTGCCGCGGTGGTTGATGAAGATGCCGGCGTGGTCGACGGCGCCGGTGCGGGCGTTGAACTGGATGTTGCCGACAAACCCGGCGCGCGGGCCGAGCCGCCGGTGCACGGCCAGGATGGGCTCGAGCCAGCCGGGCGCGAGCAGGAGGTCGTTGTTGAGCAGCGCGAGGTACTCGCCGCGGGCGGCGGCCGCGCCGCGGTTGTTGGCCCCGGCGTACCCGAGGTTGCGCTCGTTCAGCCGGACCACGCAGGGCGGACGGAGCGTGGCCAGCCAGTCGCGCGTGCCGTCGGTGCTGCCGTCGTCCACGAAAATGACCTCGTGCTCGAGCCCGGCCGGGAGGGAGGACTGCAGGCTCGCGAGCATCGCCTGCGTGAGCGGCAGGCAGTTGTAGAGCGGGATGACGAACGAGACGCGCATGTCAGGCTCCCGCATCCAGGGGTGAGGTGGTCTCCGTCGCGGCGGTCAATCGGGCAGGCGGCGGAGGTACTCGGCGTAGGAGGACTTGCCGAGCCGGCGGATGTTGGCGTCGAGCCCGGCCCGGTCGATCCAGCCCCGGCGGTAGGCGATCTCCTCGAGGCAGGCGATCTTGAGGCCCTGGCGGTTCTCGATCACGTGGACGAACTGCGCCGCCTCGATCAGGGAGTCGTGGGTGCCGGTGTCGAGCCAGGCGGTGCCGCGGCCGAGCAGCTCGACGTGGAGCTTGCCGGCGTCGAGGTAGAGGCGGTTAAGGTCGGTGATCTCAAGCTCGCCGCGCGCGGACGGCTTCAGCTTCCGGGCCAGCGCGACGACGTCCCGGTCGTAGAAATAGAGGCCGGGGATCGCGTAGTTGGACTTCGGCTGCGCGGGTTTCTCCTCGAGGGAGCGCACGCGGCCGTCGGGACCGAATTCGACGACCCCATAGCTCTTGGGGTCGGCGACGTGGTAGCCGAAGATCGTGGCGCCGTCGGTGCGGGCGTCGGCCTGCTGCAGCGACTGGGTGAGCTCGTGGCCGTAGAAGAGATTGTCGCCGAGGATGAGGGCGGAGGGCGAGTGGCCGACGTGGTCGGCGCCGATCAGGAACGCCTGGGCGAGTCCGTCCGGGCTGGGCTGCTCGGCGTAGCTGAGCGTGAGGCCGAGGTTGGCGCCGTCGCCGAGGAGGCGGCGGAAGAGGGGCAGGTCCTGCGGCGTGGAGATCACGAGGATCTCCCGGATGCCGGCGAGCATCAGCACCGACAGCGGGTAGTAGATCATCGGCTTGTCGTAGACCGGCATGAGCTGCTTGCTCACGGCGATGGTCAGCGGATAGAGCCGCGTGCCGGAGCCGCCGGCCAGGATGATGCCCTTGCGCGAGGGGGAAGAGGTGGTCACGAGCGTGGGGGAGATGGGAAAGCAATGGCCGCGGCGGACGGATTCCGCAATCCGCAATCCGAAACCCTGCGGCTAGGACTTGGTGCCGAGGCGCTCCCGGGCGTAGCGCTGGGACGTGATGTCCGAGCACCAGGCGCGGTGGCCGAGGTACCAGTCCACGGTCTTGGCGATGCCGGTGGCGAAGTTCTCGCGGGGCGCCCAGCCGAGCTCGCGCTGCAGCTTGGCGCAGTCGATGGCGTAGCGCCGGTCGTGGCCGGGCCGGTCGGCGACGTGGGTGATCTGGCTGGCGTAGGGCCGGCCGTCGGCGCGCGGCGACTTCTGGTCGAGGAGCGCGCAGATCGTGTGGACGATCTCGAGGTTCGGCTTCTCGTTCAGCCCGCCGATGTTGTAGGTCTCGCCGACGCGGCCCCGCTGGAGCACGAGCCAGATGGCGGCCGCGTGGTCCTCCACGTAGAGCCAGTCGCGGACCTGCTGGCCGTCGCCGTAGACCGGCAGCGGCTTTCCCTCGAGGGCGTTGAGGATCATCAGCGGGATCAGCTTCTCCGGGAAATGGTACGGCCCGTAGTTGTTCGAGCAGTTGGTCGTGAGCGTGGGGAGCTGGTACGTGTGCTGGTAGGCGCGGACAAGGTGGTCGCTCGCGGCCTTGGAGGCGGCGTAGGGGCTGTTGGGCGCGAAGGGCGTCTCCTCGGTGAAGGCGGCGTCGGACGGCCCGAGCGTGCCGTAGACCTCGTCGGTGGAGACGTGCAGGAAACGGAACGCGGCCTGCTTCGCCGCGGGCAGCGCAGCCCAGTGGCGCCGCACGCGGTTGAGGAGGCGCAGGGTGCCGACGACGTTGGTCTGGATGAAGGGCTCGGGCGAATCGATGGAGCGGTCGACGTGGGACTCGGCGGCGAAGTTGACGACGGCGTCGATCGCGTGGTCGGCCAGGAGGCGCGCGACGAGGGCGTCGTCGCCGATGTCGCCCTGCGCGAAGACGTACCGCGGGTCGCCGGCGAGGTCGGCCAGGTTGGCGGGATTGCCGGCGTAGGTGAGCGCGTCGAGGTTGACGAGCCGGGCCAGCGGGGAGCCGGCCTCGGTCAGGCGCTGCCGGATGAAATTGGAGCCGATGAAGCCGCAGCCGCCGGTGACCAGTAGGTTCATAAGAGGTAAGTTTTAAGGTTTAAGCGCACGGAGCAAGGCATTGGTCATTTTGGAGACTTCAGTGTATCGGGCCTCCAGCGTGGTGTAGGACTCGCCCGGCAAGTGTCCGAGATCGCGGGCCAGCAGGAGAAGATAACGGGTTTCCTCAGTTGAGCCACGCGCGATCATCAGGAAATGCCGGAACTCGGCGGCAGATCCACGGCCCTTGCCCTCAGCAATATTCGTCGGGACGGAAGTGGCGGCGCGACAAAGCTGGTCGGTAAGTCGAAATTTCTCCTCGGCCGGAAAACTCCGGACCTCGCGGTAAACCTCCAGGGCCGCGGCGTGGGCCTTCTGCCGACAATCAGGTCGCGCCAGCTCTCAATGGCTCCTGTGTTCACGCGCTTACCCCTTACAGCTTGGACCTGAAAACTCAGGCTTTACGCCAGGTGCGCAGCGCCAACTCGATGGCGGCGTGGACCTCGGTGAGGCGGATGCCGGCATGGGCGAGCTTGGTGGAGTCCATGACGCAGTTGGAGCGCGGGGTCTTGGCGGCGACCTTCATGAAGTCGGCCTCGCTGGCGAAGAAGTCGTATTTCTTCGGGTGCACGCCGCTCTTTTCGATCAGGGCGACGACCTCATGGGTGGTGACCTGCCCGGGGTTCGTGACGTTGTAGGTGGAGAAGGGAATGCGCTTCTCCCAGCACGCGAAGGTGGCGGCGACGAACTCCTCCAGCTGCGAGATCGAGTTGGTGGCCTCGAGCAGGCGCGCGTAGCGCATGAGCTTGGTGAGGTAGTTGCGCGGGTTGTCGACCTCGTTGAAGGGGATGCGCAGGCGCCAGATGAACACATTGGGCCGGCCCGCGAGGACCTCCTCGCCGAGGGCCTTCGTGCCGCTGTAGAAGGAGCAGTTGTTCTGGCGGAAGGTGAAATTGGGGGCGTCGGTCTCGGTGAAGCCGGTGCCGTCGGGCCGCGCGCCGGTGAAGATGCAGCCGGAGGAGACATGGCCCCAGGGCACGCCGGCCTCCTCGCAGGCCTGCGCGATCAGCCCGGGCAGGACGGCGTTGCCCATCAGGCACTCGGTCTTGTGGATCTCGCAGGCGTCGACGTTGGGCTTGCCGGTGTAGCCGGCGGCGTTGATGAGGAACTCCGGGCGGTCGCGCCGCAGCGCGGCGGCGAGCAGGGCGGAATTGCTGTAGTCGAGCTCGGCCCGGCGCAGGTTGCGGAAAGGGAAGCCCTTGCGGGTCAGCAGGGCCTGGTAGGCCTGGCCGACGTAGCCGGAACCTCCGAGTAGGTAAATCATGCGAGCGCCCATTGAATGGGAGCGGAGAAAGGAGGAACAAGGCTTTTCTTGGGATGCCCGGCGGCTCCCGGCCGCGACCGGAACCGGCGGCGGCGGGGCGCGCGCTGGTTGCGCACGTAGATCCGGTAGCCCTGGAGGTTGGCCACCTCGTGATAGTGGGCGGCCACATAGGCGGCCAGCTCAGGGAAAATCTGATGCCCGAACAGCTGGGGCTGGTCGTAGATGAAGGCGCCCTCGGCAATGGCATCCACGAAGAACGCGGGCTGGCGCTTGCGCAGGTCCCACAGCAGGCGGTCGCGGTAGAAGCGGTTCAGCGGTCCGGGCGCGATCAGGAACTGTGTGTGGCCCTCCCGCGTGCCCTGGGCGAGGCCGCTCTCGGTGTAGATTTGCGGGGACCAGCCCCAGACCACGAGGGTCTCGCCGGGCCGGGCCAGCGCCTGCAGGCGGGCCGACACGGGATGCACGGAGTGAGCCTGCCCCTCGACCAGGTGACCGAGAACCTCGTCGTTGGCGTGGCTTGGCTGGGCCAGCGGCGTCACGATCAGGCCGAGGACGGCGGCCACCAGAAGCCAGCGTGCCGCGGCGGACCCGCTGGGTGGCAGGACCTGTCCGAACCAGCGCAGGGCGGCGGCGAGGGAAAGGCCGCCGAGCCACGCGAGCGGCAGCACGAGGAAATGGAGATAGTGCCAGAAGACATGCCCTGGAAATACGACGGTCCAGCATCCGACCGCGACCATCACCCACGCGGCGATCAAAGCGGGTCGGAGGGTCGACCGGGACCAGCCGCCCAGCACCAAGCCGGCCGCGGCCAACCCGACTGTGCCGTCGAAGAACGGCTTGAATGCGAAGTTCTCGACGACAAAGCGCGTGTAGAATGTGCGCAGCAGCTGCCACGAGTCCTCCACCTGCAGGTCCACATAGATGAGGTTGGCCTTGAAGTACGCCATGTAGGCCTGCGCCCATTGCCCGTACAGCGTGACCCAGACGGCGAGCACCAGGGCCGGCGCCGCCGCCGCGCCCATCAGCGTCAGCGCCGCCCGCCAGCGCCCGGCGCGCGGGACGGTGGTGAGGCGCGTGAGGCTGAGCAGGCCGATGCCGCCGAGCGTGAGCCCGAGGACAACCGACTGGAGCTTGGCGAACGGCAGGCAACCCAGGCAAAGCCCGGCGGCGACGAGACGCCGGAGTCGCGCCGGCCCGGTGAGGTCATCCTGGGTGGCCTCGGCGAAGAGCCAGGCGGCGACCGCGAGCAGGCAGAACGACGGCTGCTCGCTCGAATACTGCACGTACTCCCACACCGCGTTGAACGAGAGGAACGCCAGGAGCGGCAGGGTGCCGAGGCGCGCGATGCCGTCCGTGCTGAGACGGCGCAGCAGCCCGTAGACCGCCAGCGCGCCGAGGGCGTGGGCGAGCAGCGCCGCGAGCCGCAGCCCGGGATAACTGATCCGGCCGTCGGGCAGGAGCGCAGGGAGGAGGAAATAGGCGTTGACCGGTCCGGCGGTGTGCAGGTCGACGGAGCGCCACGGGACCGGATCCTGCCAGTAGGTCATGGCGGCCGCGCCCATCTGGGTCTCGTCGGGGTTCCGCAGCGGTCCGGCCACCACCACGGGCCAGCGGCAGGCCAGGAGGGCGATCGCGGCCGCCAGGAGAAAAATCCCCGGATGCAGGAGTCCGCGGGGCAGGCGCCGCCAAAGTCCGGCGGACGGATGCCACTCGGAGCCGAGCTTCAGGACCGCGAGCAGGGCCAGCGCGCCCCACGCGATCCATGCGAGGGCCCAGTAACGGCCCGGGTCGGCGTCAAACCAGGCCAGCAGGCCGGGGGCAACGAGGGCGTGGAAACGAGGCATGGGGGACGCTGCCGCGCTGCGAGAGGCCGGGCAAGTCCGGGCTGCCGCGCGCTAGTTCTTCCGCCGGTAGTCGCCGCGGCTGAAATATTTCTCGAGCCAGACGTAGGCGCAGATGAAAAAGTAGCGGCTGCCCATTTCCTTGATCTTGAGCTTGGGCACGCCGTATTTCCGGTTTTGCCAGGTGATCGGGGTGATCGTGAAGGTGAAGCCGCGGACGATCGCCTTGAGCGGGATCTCGACCGTGAGGTTGAAATGCGGGGCGAGGAACGGCCGGCAGCCCTCGATGACGGTGCGGCGGTAGGCCTTGAACGCGTTGGTGGTGTCGTTCAGCGGGATGTTGAAGCCGATCCGCACGAGGTAATTTGCCAGCCGGTTGATCATCAGCTTCACGCGCGGGTAATCGACGACCTTGCCGCCCTTGATGAACCGGCTGCCGAACGCGCAGTCGAAGCCCTCGTTGAGGAGCTGCCAGTACTTCACCGCGTGCGCCGGGGAGTCGGAGGCGTCCGCCATCATGACGACGACCGCGTCGCCGCGGCTGTGGTCGATGCCCCAGATCACGGCCCGGCCAAAGCCATTCTGCCCGCCGTTCTGCGTGGGGGCGAGGGTGGGGATCCGCGCCTTCAGCTCCTGCAGCACGGCCCAGGTGCGGTCCTTGCTGCCGTCGTCGACGACGACGATCTCATGCGGCACGCCCGCTTCGTTGAAGGTGCGGTGGATGTCCTCGACCGTGGCCGGCAGCGACTCCTCCTCGTCGCGGGCGGGAATGATGACGGAATAAAGGCGGAGCGGGGCGGTCGGGGCGGGCATGGAGGCGGACTGGAAATCAGAGCGGGGCGGAGAGGTCGAGCCAGCCGGGATGCGCCTGCGCATGCGCGGCGATCTCGTCGAGGATCGCGGTGGTCTTCGTCTGCGGCTGCCAGCGCCAGACGCGCGCGGCCTTGGCCGGGTCGAGGATGATCCAGGGGATGTCGAAGGGCCGCGGCGCGGAATCGGCGCCGACGGCATGGGGGCCGAAACGGGCGTCGCACCACGCGGTCAGCTGGCGCAGCGACATCGCGGAGGCGGCGCCGCCGGAGAAGTTGGCGACGCGGTCGGCGGCGGCCAGGCGGGGGGCGCCGAACTGCTGCTCCAGCACCGGGACCAGGTCGCGTGGGTGGAGGCAGTCGCGCACCTGGTGGCCCAGGCCGCCGAAGCCGATGTACTTGAGCGGCCGGCGGCGCAGGTGGCTGTTGAGCCAGTAGGCGAAGATGCCCTGGTCGGGCCGCCCGAACTGGCCGGCGCCGGCGAGCACGCCGCAGCGGTTGATGAAGACGGGCAGCTGGAACGTCTCGCCGTACTCGAGGGCGAGGGCCTCGCTGGCGAGCTTGGTGGCGCCGTAGAGCGAGACCGGGGCCAGCGTGGCGAAGGTCTCGTCGAGCCCCGCGGCGGTCAGGCCCGGCGGCAGCGCGGCGCCGCGGGCGGGCCGGAAGGCGCCGTCAACGGTCTCCACCGCCAGGGCGGCAAGCGGCGCGATGGCATAGACGCGGCTGGTGCTCAGCAGGATGAACCCGGCGCGGTGCTGCTTGCAGTACTCGAGCATGTTCACCGTCCCGCCGAGGTTGTGCTCGATCAGCTGGCGGGAACTCGTCTTCCCGTCCACGCCGGCCAGCACGCTCGGGTTGGCCGCGGCGTCGATCACCCAGTCGCACGCCGGCAGGGTCTCCAGGTCGCTCGCGGCCCGGAGGTCGCCGTGAAACAGCTTCACGCCGAGGGCCTTGAGCTCGGCGCGGTTGGTTTCGCTGCCGGGACGGATGAAGTTGTCGAAGCCGATGACATGGTGGCCGCGGCCCGACTGCAGGAGGGCGCGGGCCAGCGTGCTGCCGACGAAACCGCACACGCCCGAGACCAGGATTTTCATGGGTCGAGGCAAGCAGGGGTTGGCGCGAGGCGGAAGGCGAAATTTCGCCCGCGCGGGCCGCGTCCGGCGGTCACTGCTTCTTCTCGGCGGCGGCCTTCCGCTGGGCCTCCTCGTAGGCCTTGCGGTGCTGCTGCCCGATATCGAGCAGGTCGGAGACGAGCATGCGCGCCTCGCGCTCCTGCACGTCCGGCGGTCCGGCGGGCGGCGGCAGCGGCGGAGTCGGGGCCGCGTCGGGCCGCGGGACATCTGCCGTGGCCACGGCGGTGGTGCCGATGCCGGTGCCGGCCTGCACCACCGGGTGGCGCAGGGTGAGCGTGAGCTGCTCGCTGCCAGCGCGGATCGTCGCCTGGTCCTTGTCCGGATCACAGCGGAGGACGGTGATCTCGCCGACGGTCTCGCCGACCACGATCCAATAGCTCTGCTTGTTGCTCAAGCGCGTGATGCTGGCCATGAGCTTGCCGCCGTTGTTGATGATGCCGCCCAGCTGGTAGCGGGTGTCGCCGGCCGGGACGCCATTCCGGTCCGCCGCGGGCACAAAGGGCGAGGCGCCGGGCAGGTCCTGGGCCGGGGCGACGGCCGCCGGCAGCGCCAGGAGCAGGGCGAGGCCGAGGGCGGCGGGAAGCGGCAGGGGACGGTTCATGGTGAGTAGGAAATCCTAGCGGGAATGCGCCGAAACACCAGTCTGGCGTCGGGGATGGGACACGCGCCGGGGCGGCGGGGTCCGTCGGAATGGCGGGCCACTCAGCCCTCGCGCCGGCGCCAGGCCTCGACGATCTGGCGGATGGTCTCCTCAAGCGACTGCGTGATGTCCCAGCTGGGGTAGTGCGCCCGCATTTTCCGGAGATCGCTGTAGTAGCAGATGTGGTCGCCGATGCGGTTCTGGTCGACGTAGGTGTGGACCTGCGCCTTGCCGGTGAACTTCTCGGTGATCTTGAAGGCCTCGAGGATGGAGGTGCTGTTGGCCTTGCCGCCGCCGAGGTTGTAGACCTCGCCGGCCCGCGGGGCCGCGACGAACGCCGCCATGAAGCGGGCGACGTCGAGCGAGTGGATGTTGTCGCGCACCTGCTTGCCCTTGTAGCCGAAAACCTTGTATTCGCGGCCCTCGAGATTGCACTTCACGAGGTAGCTGAGGAAGCCGTGGAGCTCGACGCCGGAGTGGTTGGGGCCGGTGAGGCAGCCGCCGCGGAGGCAGCAGCAGGGCAGGTTGAAGTAGCGGCCGTACTCCTGGACCATCACGTCGGCGGCGACCTTGGAGGCGCCGAAGAGCGAGTGCTTGGACTGGTCGATGGTGAACGTCTCGGCGATGCCGTGCGCGTAGGCCGGGTCGGCGTAGTCCCAGCGCGTGGGCAGCTCCTGGAGCGCGATGCGGTTGGGGGCGTCGCCATAGACCTTGTTCGTGCTCATGTGCACGAACGGCGTCTCGGGCGCGGCCTGGCGGACGGCCTCGAGCAGGTTCAGCGTGCCGACGGCGTTGGTGTCGAAGTCGTCGAAGGGGATGGCCGCGGCGCGGTCGTGGCTCGGCTGGGCGGCGGTGTGCACGACCACGTCGGGCTTCACGGTCTTGACGAGGGTGAGGACGCCGGCGCGGTCGCGGATGTCGAGCTCATGGTGGACAAAGCCGGGGAGCTCGCGCAGCAGGCGCTGCTGGTTCCACCGCGTGTCACCCTGCGGGCCGAAGAACACGGCGCGCTGGTTGTTGTCCACGCCGTGCACGGTGTAGCCAAGCTCGCGGGCGAAGTAGACGCAGACTTCCGAGCCGATGAGGCCGGAGGATCCGGTGACAAGGAGGGTTTTGGCCATGGAAAGGGGCGGTGCGCCGCACCGCGAACCCACAGGGAAGTCGAGGTCGCCCCGGCTTTCCAGCCGATTTTGGGTGCGCCAGACCGGAGCTTACACCGGGGGCGAGGACGGCGCGTCGCTTTTCCGCGTCGCAGCGCGGAACAGGACCGCCCCCACGCCGGCGCCGGCGAAGACGACCAGGACTATCATCACGGGATCGAGCGGCGCCGAGTGATAGTAGGGCAGCCACGTCAGGGCGAAACCGAGCAGGTGCCACCCAAGCACCGGCAGCCCGAGCCAGCGCGGGAGCTGGAGCAGGAAGACCAGCGCGAGCCCGAGCAGCCCCAGCATCATGGCGTAGGAGCTCGAGTGCAGGATGGTGGAGGCCGGGTTGAAAAGCGCCAGGGTCCAGAACGCGAGGGTGAGCGCGGTCCAGCCAAGCACGGAGGCCTGCAGGCCGAACCGCGGCGGCAGGCGTCGCCGGAGCAGCCAGGCCGCGGGCGCCAGGATCCAGGCGAGGTTCAGGACGCCGAGGCTCCGGAAAACGTAGAAGAACTCGTCCACCTTGCGTGGGTAGGCGGCCGTGGTGAACACGTCGGCGGCGGAGAGGAATGAGCCGTTGATCAGCGTGCCGAAATTGGCGCGCTTGTTCGCCAGGAGCATGCCCGGCGGCAGGCCGGAGTAGGCATCGCGGATCGCCTCCCAGGTGGTGCGTGAGTCGATCGGGATGACGCCGGCCAGGTGCCACTTCATCAGCCGGTTGGCGGGCGGGTCGTAGAATTTCTGGTAGGCCGTCCACGGCGCCGACAGCACCGCGAACACGAGCGCGGCGGCGAGGACGTTCCGCCAGCCCGGAAACAACCGGGGCAGGAGGAGCAGCAGGCCGAGGGGCAGCAGGGAAAACGCCGCGGCGCCGTGCGCCAGCCAGCCGAGTGCGGCGCACGTGGCGGCGAGTGCGGCGATCGCCGGGGGCCGCGGTGCGGAGCGGTCGAGCCACAGCAAGGCCGCGATCAGCACGTAGCCGCCGGCGAGCAGCTTCGGCCACACGTAGGTGCTGTTGAAGAGCAGGAGTCCCGTCGCGGCTGCGAGTCCGAGCAGGGCCATCAACCGCGCGCGGTCCAGCTCCAGGCGGCGGCCGACCAGCCAGAGCGCCGGGAGCCAGCACAGCTGGGCGAGGGTGCCCACGCACTGGTAACCCAGGCCGGGCGCCTGGCTGAACACGGTCAGCCACGGCCGCACCAGCAGGTAGAGTCCGGCCTGCAGCGGCGGCCGGTCGCTGCTCAGCCAGCCGGCCTCGGGCAGGAACGGCTTTGGGGACTCGCCGGCGTACAGGCGGTCGCCGAGGAGCAGGGGCAGGTTCGAGTCCATCGGGAACTCATAGAGGAAGCGGACCTGGGACTGGGTCTCCGGGGGACGCGACAGGTCGGGCAGGTAGAGCAGCGCGAGGTAGAACAGGCCGATGCCGAATCCCAGCAGTGCGAGCAGGCGCAGATTGGACGGGATGCGGGCCGGACGGGGTTCGCGGCGGCTCCGGACGAGGTAGGCGGCGCTGGCGACCGGGACCGCGACGGCGAAGGCGCGGCCGAGCTCCGGGTGCAGGAAGTACACGAAGAAGGCGACGTAGCCGAGGACGCCCGCCAGCGCGAGCGGGGCGGCCAGCCGCACGCGCTCGTCGGTCACGCCGCGCCGCGCCAGCCACCGGTCCGCGGCGCAGGCCGGGAGCGCGAACAGCGCCATCACGAGTGTCCAGGTAAAGAGGAGCGACATGGGCTCAGCCGCGGGCGCGGCGCAATTCGGGCAGGAAGCCGGCGGCGAGCAGCAGTCCGCCGGCGAGCATGACGAGCGCGTGCAGCTTCAGGAGCTTCTCCGCGGCCCAGGTGAGGCGGCCCACCTCGACGGGCTCGGTGAACGCGAACCACGCCGCGCCGTCCGGCACGGTGGCCTCGATCCACCATTCGCCCGCCGGTCGGAACACGCTGACATTTTTCCAGTAGGCCCCGGGGGCCGCGTCCGGCACCACCGACACCTCGCCGGCCGCGCTCTTCACCACCAGCAGGCCGTGGCCGGGGGTGTCGTCGAGGTCGCCCGCGACGCGGAAGCGCAGCACCGGCAGCGTCGTTGCCGGCTGCAGGCCGCTCCGCCAGACGTAAGGACGCTGCAGCGGCGGCACCGACCACGTGCTGAACGCGACCGGTCGGGTTGCGGCCGGGACCGAGGCGGGAACGGAGATGGGCGCGCCATTGGCCAGGGGCACCGAAAGGCGCACGCTGGGCGGCAGGATGGCCTGGATTGACTTGTGCGAGAGCCGGTCGAGCAGCGTGGGCCCGTCGGGGTAGGGGACATCGCCCCAGGGCTTGTTCAGCAGGTGGGCCGAATCGCCGGTCCGCACGAAGTCGCGCACATGGGTCTCCTGCGTCTGCTGCCGCGGGATGTTGGGGCCGACGAAGTCCCGCCACATGAAGAGGCTCTGCTGCGTGAGCCCGGCGACCACGGCGGCGAGCCACAGCGCGGTCAACACGAGGCGCGTGCGGCCGGCAAACTCCCGGATCAGGAAGACCAGGCCGAGGATGACGTTGACGGCCAGCAGGTCCATGTAGCGCGGCGAGAGGACGGTGCCCGAACCGCCGCGGGCGTAGGCGGTGGCGAGACACTGCAGCAGGACCCAGGCGAGCAGGCCCATGAGCCGCGCCTCGATCGGGGTCGTCTCACGGCTCTGCACCCGCCGGACGACGAACACCACCGTGGGGATGAAGAGCAGCAGCGCCCAGGGGAAGACCGCCGAGCCGGGCCAGGCGATCAGCTGCAGGATGGCCTCGATGAACTGGCCGGGGCCGTGGACGCGCAGCTCGGCATGCCCGGGGACATCGTTCTTCATGACCCAGCCCAGCAGCGAGAAGGCCACGGCGAGGCTGGCGGTCGTCCACTGCTGCGCTGACCAGCGGCGCTCGCGCACGAGGCGGTGGCCGAGGACGGCGAGGATGGCGATCGCGGAGAGAAAGCCCGAGGCCAGCGACGCGACGGCGAGGAGCCCGCAGAGCTGCCCGAGCGCCCAGCGGACGCTGAAGCGGTCGGATTCCAGGGTGAGCCAGAGGTGGCCCAGCGAGAACAGCAGCAGGAAGTAGAACTGGACCTGAAAGCCGAACAGCGTGTTCTCCCACGAGAACGGCAGCGAGAACAGCAGGACGAGCAGCGCCCCGACCCACACCGGCCACGGGCGCGGCAGGCCCTGCGACACGGCGAGCAGGAGCAGCAGCGCGCAGCCCGTGTGCAGGGCGGCATTCACCGTGGTCTCGAGCAGGCCGTCCCACTGGCCGTTGGCGGCGAAGAGGCCCAGGACATACAGCTTGGTCGTGATGAGCCGGTGCTCGTTGTGCGGATGAAGGATTTCCTTCTGGCCCAGCCAGCCCTCCACGAAGGGCCGCAGCGTCACCTCGCCCTCGGCGTCCCACTGGTCCCACGAGGGCAGGTCGCTGCCGGCGACGCGGATGAACCAGAGCTTGGCGCCGAAGATCAGCAGGCCAAAGCCGGCCAGCAGCAGGAGGCGACGGAGCGGGCTCATGCGGGAAGGCGCCGAAGCGGCCTCGGTTGCTGGGGTCGGCGAGTCTTCATACCTCGCAGACCGCGAACAGGTGGTAATGCAACGGCAGCCCGTCCACCGTCGCCAGCGGCTGGGGGCCATAGTCGATCACCTCGACGTGGCGAAAGTGCCGCTGGAGCAGTGGGCGCAGGTTGAAGCGCGTGAAAAAATTCCGGTGATCGCCCTCCAGCAGGTGCCAGGGTGCGACGAGGCGGCTGGCGAGGAACGGGACCGTCTCGAGGTTGGGCACCGAGAAGAGGGCGTGGCGCCGCGTCACCCGCGCCATCTCGGCGAGGAACGCATCGGGGTCGGGGACGTGCTCGAGCACCTCGATCGCGATCGCGGCGTCAAACTCGCCCGGTTCGGCGGGCAGACGGTAGGACGCCCCGGGTCCGATTGGCGCGGGAAAGACCCGATGCGGAAGGCCGCGGCGGGCGAGTTGGCGGACGCAGTCGGGGCTCGTCTCGCAGCCGATCCAGGAAAAACCGCGGGCGCGGAGCGGCTCGCAGTAGGCGCCGACGCCGCAGCCGACGTCGAGCAGGCGGCTGCCGGCCGGCAGGTAGTCGGTGATCAGGTCGACACAGTCCGGGCTGGCCGACTCGGCCGGGAGCCCGCTCGCATAAATATGGTCCCGGTGCAGCACGTCGGTCTGCCGCGGGTTGCACAGGTTGCCATAGGGCACGCCGGTGTGGTCGTTGGGGAGGAGCTGGATGCGGATGCCGGCCAGCGGCGCGTGCGTGCCGTCGTCAAACTCGACGCGGACCTCGAGGGCGAGCGTGGACGACGGCGGGCTGGCAGGCGCATGGACGGCGAGGAGACGGAAGCCGGTCCGGGTCCCGGGCGGATAGCCGTGGACCCGCGCAACGTCGGCCCGCGGGTAGAGCTGGGTGGTGGCGCCGATCTCGCCCTCGGAGGTGTGGACGGAGATGCGCGTGATGTGGTCGTGGCGGTCGCCCGCGTGGATCCAGCCCCGCACGGGAATCCGCTGCCGGTAGCAGCTCTCGCCCTCGCGGGGCTGGTCGACGACGCTGACCGGTTGCATGCGTGGCGCGGGCTCAGCGCGGCGGGAACGCAAGGGAGAAGTCCTCCACCTTGAGCGAGAGGTTCGGGTTGTAGGCCGGGTCGCGGTCGAGCAGCGCGCCCCAGACGCGGCGCATGTAGGCGGCCTCGCGCGCGAAGCGCTCCAGCTTCTCGGGCGTGTCCTCGGCGCCGCGGCTTGCGGACTCGTGGTGGTAGAGCTCGGCGAAGGGCGTCCAGAGATTGCGGAAGCCCGCCGCCTGCACGCGCAGGCAGAGGTCGATGTCGTTGAACGCGACGGGGAGGTCGGGCTCGTTGAACCCGCCCACCTGCTCGAAGGTCGCGCGGCGGATCACGAGGCACGCGGCGGTGACGGCCGAGTAGTTCTGGGCGAGCCGGAGCCGGTTGCGCTGGCCCTCGGACCCGCGCTTCGCGTCCTTGAAGGCGTGGCCGGCGACGCCGTCGCGGCCGGCGGGCCCGGTCAGGCCGAGCACAACGCCGGCGTGCTGCACGGTGTCGTCGGGGTAGTAGAGCATCGCGCCGACGGCGCCGATGCCGGGCCGCAGGGCCTGCGACACCATCTCGTCGAGCCACTCGCCGGTGATGACCTCGAGGTCGTTGTTGAGGAAGGCGAGGACCGAGCCGCCGGCGGCGCGGACCGCGAGATTGTTGAGCGCGGAGTAGTTGAAGGGCGCGTCGAACTCGACGACGCGGTGGCCGAGCTGCCGCAGTTCCTCGAGGTAGGCGAGGGTCGCGGGGTCGTCGGAGCGGTTGTTGACGACAAGGATCTCGAAGTCGGGGTAGGTGGTCTTGGCGAGGATGGACCCGACGCAGAGCCGGAGGAGGTCGGCGCTGTTGCGCGTGGGGATGATGATCGAGACCTTGGGCGCGGGCGAGGGCAGCGGGTGTCGGATGCGCCAGTGGTGGCCCTTGACCGGCAGGAGCTCGCCGCCGACCTGGAGGCGCGCGAGGTGGTCGGCCAGGGCCTTCTTGGCGGCAATGAACGGGTAGTCGCTCTTCTGGTCGATCACGAGCGCGGTGGAGCCGGGGATGGCGCGCCAGTGGTAGAGGACGCGCGGGAGGTGGTGCACCTGCGCGGGCGTGAGGCCGGCGGTGACCCGCAGCGTGAGATCCCAGTCCTGGCTGCCCTCGTAGCCGGCGCGGAAGCCGCCCACGGCGCGGACGCGCGCGGTGCGGAAGACGGAGAGGTGGCAGGTGTAGTTCTGGCCGAGCAGCAGGTCGGGATTCCAGTCGGGCTTGAAGTAGGGGTCGTGGCGCCGGCCGAGCTCGTCGATCTTGTCCTCGTCCGAGTAGATGAACTCCAGCCCCGGCTGCCGGGAGAGGGCCAGCACGACATCGGCGAGCGCGCGGGGCGCGAGCTCGTCGTCATGGTCGAGCAGCGCGGCGAACTCGCCCGTGGCGAGGTCGAGGGCCGAGTTGGACGAGGCCGAGATGTGGCCGTTCTCGCCGCGGAACGTGACCCGGATGCGGGCGTCGCGCTGTGCGAACTCCTCCAGCACGCGGCGGACATGCGGCTCGTGCGAGGCGTCGTCGGCGATGCAGAGTTCCCAGTGCGGATAGAGCTGGGCGCGCACGGACTCGATGGCCTTCACCAGCCATGGCTCGGGCGGGTTGTAGACCGGGAGGAGGATGGAGACGAGCGGGCGCTGCTCGGGCGCGAGGGCCTCGAGCTCCGCGCGCAGGACGATGAGCTCCTCGAGCGTCGGGGTGTCGAAGCGCCGCACCCACGTGGCGTAGTCGCGGCGCAGGTGGGACGCCAGCTCGGCGCTGACGACGGCGGCGGGCGCGGCGAAGCAGCGCCAGCGTCCGTCCTCGCCCAGCGCCTCGCAGGCGAGGGTCAGCTTCGTCTCCGCCGGGAGCGTGAGGGCGAGCGTGAAGCCGGAATTCGCGGCGTGCGGGTGGTCGGGGTGTCCAGCCCCAACATCGAGGCGCGGCAATCCGTAGGTGGCGTCGAAGGTCCGGTCGCCGGCGCGGACGCGCACCGCGATGATGCGGGCGCCGTCGGGGGCGATGACCCAGCCGCGCATCTCGCCAGCCGGCGGCACGTCGGCCCAGTCCGTCGGCTCGTCGATCATGTACGCGAAGCCCGGCGCGAGCACCGGGGCCGGCGGGGCGGCGGGGCGGCCGCCGGCGGGGCGGTCGAACCACAGGCGGCGCAGCGCGCGCAGCGGGCTCGTGACGCGCCAGGAGAACGACTCGGTCATGCGCCGGATCTTGTCGTCGCGCTGGCGGAGCTCGTCCGGGTTGACCGTGCGGGCGAGGCGGGCCATCGCGTCGGCCGCGGCCTCGAGGCGGCTCCGGAGCAGGTCCACCTGGTTGCGCTCGCCGGCCAGCTTCGCGCGGTTGTAGCTCTGCTCGGCGGTGAGCCGCGCGTGCTCGGCCCGGAGCCGCGCGAGCTGCTCCTGCTGGGCGGCGAGCGACAGGTCCTTGGCGCGCAGGCGCAGCGCGGCGTCGCCCTCGGCGAGGAGGACGTCCTCGGACGGCGGCGTGGTCGGATCGGTGAAGATCGGCGCGGCGGTGGCGCGGACCTCGCCGTAGAAATCGAGCAGGCCGGCGGTGTTGGCCTTCAGGTCGAAGTGGTCGCGGGCGAACGCGAGCGCGCCCTCGCCCAGCCGCTGCGCGAGCGCCTCGTCGCCGAACACGCGGAGGCACTGATCGGCGATCTCCTCGGCCGACCCGCTCTCGAGGAACAGCGCGTGGCGGCCGTCCTCCATCTCCCGGGCGAGGTTGGCGCGCGGGAGGATGACCGGGCGGCCGACGCAGAGGAACTCGGGGACCTTGGAGGGCAGCCGGTAGTCGTTGAAGGCGTCGGCCGCGCCGGGCTGCACGAGCACGTCGGCCAGCGCGAGCAGGGGGCCGAGGCGGGCCTTGGGCAGGAAGCCGAGGTCGAGGACATGGCCGCCGCCGACCGCGGCGAGCTCGCGCTCGAGCTCCGGCGGGTTGATGCCGGTGCGCACGAGCTGGCAGGGCGTGCCGCGCTCATTGAGGAGGCGGACGGCGAGCAGCAGGGTGCGGACGTCGGCCAGGTTGGCGAACGTCGTGCTGCCGGTGTAGACGAGCAGCTTCGCGTCCGGCCGCGCCCCGATCTCCGCGCGCAGGGCCGGGTCGGGGATGAGCGGCTGGTAGAGGGCGCCGTCGATGCCGGGCAGGAGCCGGCGCGCGGGCTTGCCGGCCGGGATGAGCTCCTGCAGGCGGTCGGTGATGTAGGTGACGGCGTGGGCGACGCGCAGGAAGTTCCGGAAGCGCAGCGGGTGGGAGAGCCGCGGGGACAGGCGGGCGGCGAGCTCCTCGTCGGAGCGCAGCCGCAGCGTCGCGATCGGCTCGCGCGCGTAGCTCTCCATCAGGTGGACCTCGTTGTCCTCGAGGTGCACGAGCAGGGCGGCGGCGGGGTGCCGGCGCAGGTACTCCAGCGTGAAGGCGCGGACGTTCTCGCGCGGGGTCCAGGCGTGGACGATGTCGGCGGGCCGGCGGTCGGGGAAGACGGGCTCGTCCTGCAGCAGCCGCGCGAAGGTGGCGCCGGTGAACAGCGGCTCGGGCACGACGGCCAGCGTCTCGGGCCGCTCGGGCACGGCGACCACGCAGGCGTGCCCCTGCAGCGTCAGCCGGCTCGCGAACGCCCCGATGTGGTTCAGGCTGTTGCTGGTGAAGTCGCCGTAATTGACGAAGAGGATGTTCACGCGGTTCGACAGAGGTTGTTAAAGGCGCGCGGTGAATTCGAGAACCGATTTGGCCGTGGCGGCCCAGGAGAAGGCGCGGCTGCGCTCGAGGCTGGCGGCGGCGCGCTGGGCGCGGGACGCGGGCTCGTTTTCGAGGGCGAGCATGGCCTCGGCCAGGGCGGCGGGGCTCTCGGGCGGGAAGTAGGCCGCGGCGTGCCCGCCGACCTCGGGCAGGCTGGCGCGCTCGCTGGCGAGCACGGGCAGGCCGGCGGCGAGGCCCTCGACAAGCGGGAGGCCGAAGCCCTCGTGCCAGCTCGGCACGAGCAGGGCGAAGGCGCCGGCGTAGAGCGCCGCGAGGTCGGCGTCGGCCACGTAGCCGGCGTGGCGGACCGGCAGGCCGCGCTGCTGGAGTTCGGCGAGGCGGGCCGACACGGCGGCCGACTTCCAGCCCGGACCGCCGGCGAGGACGAGCGGGCGGCGCAGCGACGAATGCTCGTGGTAGAGCTCGTAGGCGTCGAGCGCGGCGGCGTGGTTCTTGCGGGGCTCGAGCGAGCCGACGACAAGCCAGGGCGCGTTGTCCGCCGCCGGGCGGGGTGCGGCCGCCGCGGGAAACCGGCTTGCCCCCGGGGCGACGAGGTTCGGGCGCGAGTGGAGCTCGAGCCAGTTGGGCAGGAGCAGCTCGAACTCGCGGCGCGTGTGCTCGCTGACGAACAGGAAGCCGGCGGCGCGGGCCAGGGCCTGCAGGAGCTCGCGCTGGCAGACGAGACGCGTGTCGTCGGTGGCGAAGTCCGGATGCAGCCAGAACGCGAGGTCGTGGACGGTGTAGACCAGCTTCGAGTGCGGCAGCTTGGGCGCGTGGAAACTGAAGGAGAGGACGACGTCGGGCTTGCCCGGCAGCGGCTCGCCCGTGGCGACCTCGGACCAGAATTCGCGGGCCGCGGCGGGGTTCAGGCCGCGGAGCGGGGCGGTCACGCGCGGGTCGTCGATCATCGTGCCGCGGGTGGTGTCGGCGTTGATCCACCCGCCGAAGTGGTGGTAGAGCTCGAAGGTGTGGCCGCGCGGCAGGCCCTCCGCGACCAGCGCCCGGCTGAGCGCGTCGGCGTACCAGGCGCACCCCGCGCGCTCGGCGCAGGTCTGGGAGACGTCGAGTCCGATCCTCATGGCGCGACGCGCCGCGCGGCGGCGGCGAGCAAATGCGCGAGGCGCCCGGCCTCGTGCGCCAGGGAGAAGGCGGCCAGGCGCGCGTGGCCGCGGGCGACGAGGGCCTCCTTCAGGTCGGTGCGGATGGCGACGCGCCGCATGGTCTCGGCCAGCGCCTGCGGGTCCCGGGCGTCGACCGCCAGGCAGGCGTCGCCGGCGACCTCGGGCAGGGCGGAGGAGTTGGCGGCGATGATGGGCACGCCGAACCGCATGGCCTCGAGGAGCGGGATGCCGAAGCCCTCGCAGAGCGAGGGGAAGACGAGCGCGCCGGCGCGGGCCCAGAGGGCGGCGAAGGCCGCGTCGGGCACGTGCCCGAGGAACACCACGCGGTCCTTCAGGCCGAGGCCGTCCCGCAGCTCGCGGAGCAGTTCCATGCGCTCGTCGGGATGCCCGGTGCAGACGAGCGGCCAGGCCCGGGAGGACGCGCCGAGCGCGTAGAGCCGGTAGGCGACGAAGAGTGCCTCGTGGTTCTTGTGCGGCCAGAAATTCGCCGGGTAGAAAAAGAACGGCTCCTCGGGCGCGCCGGCAGGCAGTGCGCCGGGCGCGGGCAGCCGGCCCTGGACGGCGTTGGCGGTCACGAGGCACTGCGCCGGATGCACCCCGTAGTTCTCGACCAGCCGGCCGACGACCTGGCGGGAGTTGCACTGGAAGTAGGTCGCGTCACGGGCCACCTGGGTGAACCAGGCGTGCCGGTGGTTGACCTCCTCGGCCGGCAGCGCGGCGGGCAGGTCGCGGTGGAGGAGATCCACGATCAGGCTGACGCTCGGCAGGCCCGGCCGCAGGAACTGCGACTGGCCGAACGGCGCGTAGAGCACGTCGAGCCCGGCGCGGGCCGGCAGCTCGTCGGTGGCCGGCAGCGTGCCATCGTCGCGCCAGCCCTCGCGCGTGCGGCGGCGGACGGCGAAGATGTTGTCGCCGGGCTCGAGCAGGTAGTCACCCGGGCGCAGCACGGCGGCGAGCTCGTCGCGGACGTCGGCGGGGGCGAGGACGGCGAAGTTGAACTCCGCGCCACGCTGCCGGCCGATCTCGGCGAGGAAGGCGAGGACGAAGGGCTTCACGCCGCCGTTGGCGCCGCCGGCCTGGAGGCGGAGGAGGTCGACGCCGACGCGGATCCGGCCCGTGCGGGCGAGGCGGGCCTGTCTCACGGCGGCGAGCGCGCGGCGATGGGCCCGGCGCAGGGCGGGGGCGCCGAGGCCGAGGCGGCGGTGGAGCGGCGCGAAGTAGGCGCGGGCGGCGGCGGCGGCGTGGAGCCGTGCCGCCGTGAGATTCCACTCGCGCTCGAGCGCGGCGGTGCGCGGGGCCCAGCGCGCGAGGAAGCGGCGGGCGTTGCGGAACTCATGCGCGCCGCGGCCGGGCGAGGCAGAGATGTGGTGGCGCACGACGCTGTCGAGCGCCACCAGGTTGATGAGGCCGTCCTCGCGCGCGCGAAGGCAGAGGTCGGTGTCCTCGAACCCGTTCAGGTAGCCCTCGTCGAACCCGCCGGCGCGCAGGAACCAGTCGCGGCGGACGAGGCAGCAGGCGGCGGTGACGGCGGGGAACTCCGCGAGGCCGGCGACGGCGAAGTCGTCGGGGTCGGTGCGGACGTGGACGGGGTAGCCGCCGTCGCGGAAGACGACGCCGGCGTGGTCGAGGGCGCCGGTGGTGGCGTTGAGCTGGAGGTTGCCGACGACGCCGGCGCGGGGCACGCGGGCGAAGGCGGCGAGCATGGGCTGGAGCCAGCCGGGGGTGAGGACGAGGTCGTTGTTGAGGAGGGCGAGGAACTCGCCCTGCGCGACGCGGGCGCCGCGGTTGTTGGCGGCGGCGTAGCCGCGGTTGCGGTCGTTGAGCAGCACGACGTGCGGCGGGGCGAGCTCGCGGAGGAAGTCGCGCGTGTCGTCGGTGGAGCCGTCGTCCACCAGGATGATCTCGTGCGCGAGCTCCGCGGGCACGGTCGCCCGGAGCGAGTCGAGGCAGGCCCGGGTGTGCGCGAGCTGGTTGTAGAGGGGAAGGATGAACGAGACCTGCACCACCGGACAGCTTGGGCATCAGGCGGCCTCGCGCCAAGGTGCAAGTGACTGCAAATCAGGAAGGGTCGGTGAGCCCAGCGGTCACCGAAACTCGGGCAGGGCCCAGCACGTCCAGTCCTTGGCCTCGGTTTCGCCGGGCTCGGTCACGAGCAGGAGCCGGGCCTCGCTTGAGCCGTTGGCGGGCAGGTCGACCGTGATGCCCAGCGCGCCGCGGTCGGCTTCCCGGGTGGTCGGCCGAACGTCGCGGCGGTGCAGCACGACGCTTTTGGCGCCGTCCACCCAGCGCACCTCGAACACCGCGCCGTCCGTCTTCGGGTCCTCTGTCCAGGCCTCGCGTCTGAAGCCATACTGGATCTGGGCCTGGCGGGCGCCGGGCGGGATGCGGACGATCGCGGAACCGGGCGCATGGATCATGCGCATCAGGGTCCGGCCCATGACGACCCACGTCGGGGTGGGATCCATGTACTTGGCCTTGACCTCTTCGAATTCCACCGATGACCCGCGGGCGAACCCGTCGCTGTTCTCCTGGTGGTAGACGACGAAGGTGGCATCCATCTCGAGCAGCCGGCGGCCCGGCAGGTCGAGCGCCTTCACGCGATCCAGGACATCGAAGGTCCGCACGGGACGGTAGACGGAGCCGAGCAGCTCGGGGATCTGCGCCTCGATCCGCCGGCACTCGAAGGGCCGGAGCACCAGCCACGTCGGCTGCAGCTGCTCGATGAGCATCGCCCAGGAGGAGCCGACCCGGCGGTGGGCGGCGACCACTTCGCGTGACGACAGGCCCGGCCAGTCGAACGTCTTCAGCTGCGAGTAGAATCCGATGTAGCCCAGCGGCTCGAGGAAGACCTGATCACCGGGCTTGGCCTGCGTGGCCAGCCATTCGCCGATGCGCTGGCGGTTGCCGGATTCAATGAGCGACTGCTCCGCCGCCATCTGCCGGCTGGTGGCCAGGGCCGTCCCGATCTGAAGGACAAGCGGCAGCGTGAAGACCGTCGCGAAGATGAAAAAGATTACCCGGCGCTGGCGGCCGGCCCACTCCAGCAGTTGGGCGAGCAGTCCGCCCAGGGCGAGCACAGCCAGCAGGAGCGTGGGCGGGAGGTACCACGGGAACGGAAAATAGGGGAAGACGGTGAGGTAGGCATGGGCGCCGAGAAACGCGAAGGACGCCACCCGCACTTCCGTGCGCACGAACGGCAGGAACCAGAGCGAGGCGACGACAAAGCCGAGGATACGCGCGACCAGGATGAGCCCGGTTGGCCAGCCGCCAACGGCGTAATAGGTCGGAAGAAAGCTGGCCTCCGGCGTCGCCCGGCCCTGCCACATCGCCTGCGGCAACTGCACCATCTCCTGCAGCAGCGTCAGCGCGCTTCGCGGGGTGCCGGCGGAGGACTTCGCCACGATCGTGTGTGAGATGGGTGAACCGTAGTACGCCCAGGAGCCGGCGAACCACGGCAGGTAGAGCGCGGTGCAGAGCAGTCCGGCTTGCAGGTACAGCACCAGGAGTTGCCGCCGGCTGAGGCCGACGGCGACGGCCGGGCGAAAGAGGAAGGCCGCGAGGCCGAGCAAGCCGATGTAGATAAAGCTGTCCGGCCGGGTCCACATCAGGCCGGCCCAGGCGGCACCCAGGTGCAGCCACCGGCGGTTGACGGCGGGCGCGAGCAGGGCCCACCAGCAGTAGGACAGAAACAGCAGCATGAAGCCGGTTTCCATGCCGTTGATCGTGAAATCGAGGCTCTTGGCGTCGGTGCAGAGCCAGAGGACCATGAAACCGACCGGCACCAGCCCATAGCGCCGCCGCTGGCCGGCGGCGGCCACGAGCGCGGCGGCCCCGCCGAAGGCGAGGCAGCTCATGCCGCGGAAGATCCACAGGGCGGCATCGTCGGATGTCCGGGCCGTCAGCACATAGGACAAGGCCGGCAGCAACACACCCAGGGGCGACGTGAAGGTCTGGAGGCGATCGCCGTGGTTGAACACCAGCCCGTGGCCGGTCGCCAGGTTCTTGCTGGCCCGGTACGTGATGTAGTAGTCCTCCCAGGCGTGCCGGGTGTAGACGGCAAAAAGCAGCGAGCCGGCCAGGCCGAGGATGAAGGCAATGACGCGAAAATCAGTCGCCCCCCATCGGGGCGCGCGAGAGTTCATGCCGAGGAGTTAATCCCGAATTCCTCGAGGTAGATAAAGTCCAAAATGCCCCATCGCGCGCCGTCAGGCCCGACGGTGAGGACGTGGGACGACGCGGGCCTAGGACGCGAGCTGGCGCGGTTCGGGGAGGAACGGCACGCCGGCCAGCTTGCAGGCGAGAAAACGGCGGACGTCGGCGAGCGTGACCAGGCCCCGCAGCTCGTCGTTGTTGATCGTCACGCGCAGCACGTCCTCGGCGAGGATGACGATCTCCATCATCGTGAGCGAATCGATGCCGAGGTCCTCGGCGAGGCGCAGGCTCTCGGCGGGCTGCTGGAGCCGGGGACGGAGGCCGGACTCGACAAAGCGCTCGATCAGGCCGTGCACGATGACGGGTACCTCGGCCGGGTCGCCGGAGCGGCGGTAGCGGCAGGCGGCGGCGAGGGTGGCGGGGGAGCAGCGCTTGAGCGCGTCGCGCAGCTGCGCCTCCTCCGCGGGGGAAAATCCGTCGATGGACGGATGGGGGGCCAGGGTGGGCGAGGGCAAGGAGGATTCCATGACGGGCGGGGGACAAGTTCCGCGGGTTCGGTCTGGTAGGGATGACAAGTGAGGGTGGTCAATCCACCATCGGGCGAGAAAAATTCGCGGCCGGTGCGAGGTTCAGAACGTGGCGGTGAGCGAGAGGGAGTAGGTGCGGCCGCGCCAGTCGCCGTAGGGCTGAACGCCCGCGCCGGAGCCGCCGTTCACGTAGCGGGGAAAGCCGGCGCCGAGGACATTGTTGACGCGCAGCTGGCCGCGCAGGCCGAAGCGGGACTCCTTCCACGGGAGCCAGCGACCCAGGTCGCTCTGCACGTAGGTGTCGAACCGCAGGTACGATGCAACGCGGTCGTCGCCCTGGGCGGCCCATTCCTTGGCCGGCAGGATGCGTGGGCAGAAATACTGGCCGTCCACGCCGAAGCCATAGTCGCGGTTGGCCCACCCGGCGCCGAAGTTCAGGCGGTGCCGCAGCAGCCCGGAGATGGCGCCGTCGGGGCTGCCGACCTCGTCGACGCTCGGCGAGGTCGGGTAGATTTGCACCGCGTAGCGCTCGTAGGTGAGCAGGCGCGCGTAAGCCTCGAGCGTGCCGTTGCCGCAGGCGGTCCAGGAATAGTCGAGGGAGACGTTCACGTTCTGCGAGTGCCGCGAGGCGACGTTGACGGCGCCGGTCACGAGCGAGGTGATCGGCCCCGCGGAGGGCGGGTCGCCGGCGGCGGGCGCCGAGCGCAGGACCCGCTCGGGGAAGACGGTCTCGAGGTTGACGACGGCCTGGGCGTCGAGCACGACGACCTCGTTGGTCTTGCGCGTGTCGACGAAGTCCACGGCGGCGCGGAAGCGGTGGACCTTGCCCCGCTGGAAGATGATGCCCGCGGTCTGGCTGACCGCGGACTCCGGCCGCAGGTGCGGGTCGGGCGCATCGTTGGCCAGGACATCATACTTCTCATTGCGCACCGGATCAAAGATAGCGGTGTAGTTGACCCCGGGCGTGCCGCCGGGGGTGGCGAGCGGGCGGCTCATCTGCGGGGTGGGTACGCGGTTCGAGGTGGTGAAGCTGCCGCGCAGGGCGAGCCCGCCGCCGAGGTCGACCTTGAGGCCGAAGGTCGGGGCGATGTTGGTCTCGCGCGAGGTGTCGGCGGCGATGTAGCGCACGGCGAGCTCGCCCTCGACCGACTGCAGCCAGAGCGGCAGGCGGGCGGCGGAGACGAGCGGGGCCTGCAGCTCGCCGAAGACGCTGAAGCGCTGGAGCGTGCGGCCTTCCCAGTGGACCGGCGCGCTGGCCAGGGTGCCGTCGGCGTAGCGCCGCTCGTCGGTGTAGTCCGCCAGGTGCGTGCGGCGGTAGTCGCCGCCGACATTCAGCGCGCCACTGCCCGTTGGCAGGTCGAAGGAGCGGTTGGAGACGCGCAGGGCGGCGTCGAGCGTGTCGTAGTCGCCGAGGGTGACAAATTTCCCACGGCCGCCGCGGTAGATGAGCACCTGGTCGTAGAACGCCGCGGGCGGGCCGTAGGCCTGGGTGTCGCGGAGCGGGTTGTAGGCGCCCGCGTCAACCAGCTGCTGCCAGCGGTCGGGATCGGCGCCACCGAGGCCGCGGTACTGCGCGGTGTTGTGCGCGTACTGGGCGTCGAGCGCCACGCGCCAGTTGGAGGGCAGCTTGAGCATGAGGCCGCCGACGAGGGACATGAACTCAAGGTGGGCCTCGCTGTAGCCGGCGCCGAGCCGCGGGGCGATCTCGTTGAGCGAGACGCGGACTTCCTGGTGGAAGGGGTTGAGCGGCGAGGCGGCGGTGAGGAGCAGGTCGGCGGGGAGGACATCGTAGCCGCGGTTGACGCGGGTGCGCGCGTAGGTGCCGTCGAGCCCGACCTCGAGCCACGGGACGGGGTCGAAGGCGCCGGAAAGGAAGTACGTGGACCGCGACTGGGCGCGGCCGTAGGGGAAGTCGCGGCTGTTGAGCGAGGTGGCGAACCCGCCCGGCGTGGCAAACAGGTCGGCGTCGCGCACGCCCTGGCGGTTCGCGAAGGCGGCGAGCCCGCCGGTGCCGTCGGCGCCCGGGGCGACGGAGGTCACGGTGGGCGAGCCGGGGCCGAACAGCGGCGTCTGGTCGGCGCTGCGCACGTTGGGCGTCGCGCGGTAGAGCGGCGAGTCCAGCCCGGGCAGTTCCAAGGCGTGGGCGCGCAGGTAGCCGAGCTCCGACTCGGCGGGTGGCGTGGCCTGCGTGAACGTGGTGCTGAGCCGCACGCGCAGCCGACCGCCGAGCAGGGTCTCGCCGTGCTGCAGGGCGACGGAGGACTGCGGCGCATCGAAGCCGTGGAGCGCGTTGGTGTAGGTGGTGGTGACCTCCGTGACGTCGACGTCGGGGCGCAGGACGATGTTGATGACACCCCCGACGGGGTTGCCGGTGTAGAGGGCGGAGGAGGACAGGGGCAGGACCTCGACCTGCTCGACCAGGCTCATGGGGATGAGGCTGACGTCCGGCGGCAGGGCGCTGGAGCCGATGGTGAGGACCTCGGGCAGCCGGCGGCCGTTGACCAGCACGACGGTCTCGTCGGAGCCATAGCCACGCAGGTTCAGGTTGGTGCTGCCGGCCACGAAGCTGTCGCGCTGGCCGTCCTGCTCGGGGGAGAGCGCGGAGGCGTCGCTCTCGAGGATCTCGCGCTGGAGGAACTCGTTGAGGTTGACGACGCCGCTGCGGACGATCTGCCGACGGTCGAAGATGATGTAGGGCTCGACGTCGTTCTCGGTCCGGCTGAGGTCGAGGTTGCCGGTGGCGGTCTGCGGCAGCGTCGGCGTGCGGGAGTGGTCGAAGGTCTCGTCGCGGCCCGACTTGGCCTGCACGATGTACGGCGCAAGCTGCGTGGGGTCGTCGGCGAGCGGCAGGGTCTGCGGCTCGAGGTTCACGACATGGCCGGCGTCCACCTGGACGCCGGAGATCTCCACGGAGCGGTAGTTCGCCGCGGTGGCGAACAGGCGGTAGGTGCCCGGGGGCACGAGGGTGAATTCGAACTCCCCCGCCTCATTGGTGGTGAGCGAGCGCCCGAGGCCGGGGAGCCGCACGGGGACGTCGCGGGCGGCGGTGCCGTCGGGCCGGCGGAACTGCCCGCGGATGGTGCCGGTGGGGCGGCGGAGGGAGATGATGGTGTACTTGCCCTTGTCGCTGCGGCGCGCGGCGAAGCCGGTGTTGTGCAGCAGCCGGCCGAGGGCGACCTCGGGCTCGTAGCGGCCGATGACCGCCGTGGACGTCACCTGGCTCAGCTCGTCGTAGGAGAACAGCACCTCGAGTCCCGACTGCCGGGAGAACGCGAGGAGCGCGTTGGCGGCGGACTGGGCGGGCAGGCTGAACTCCCGGGATTCGGCCCGGGCCGGGCAGGGCAGCAGGAGCCCGACGAGGAGCAGGGCGAGGGTGAGGCGGAGGCGGGCCGGGCGCACGGGGTGTGGTCGGGTGGGAGGGAAGACCGCGGGGCGGTCCTCGCGGGACTACGGCGCGGGGCGGGCGCTGACCTGGATGGTGCCGTTGAGGTCGCGCGTGACGCGGACCTTCAGCCCTTCCGCAATGAAGTTCAGGAAGCCGTCCAGGTCGTCGAGGCTGTAGCGGCCGCCGACCAGCCGGCCGGCGGCGTCGGGGGTCACGTGGATGCCGCAGCCGTGGAAACGGGCGAAGCGGGCGAGGGCGTCCGACAGTGGGACACCGTCAAAGACCACTTGGCCCTGCCGCCACGCGAGGGCGTCCTCGAGGGCGGACGGCGCGAGCTGGCGGACCGCGACACCGGCGGGACCGGCGGTCAGCTGGTCGCCGGCGCGGAGCGAGCGCGGGGCGGCGGACTGGCCGTTCGGCCCGCCCGGGTGGGCCTGGACGGAGCCCTCGAGCACGGTGACCTCGAAGGGGGCGCCGGCCTCGGCGCGGACGTTGAAGCGCGTGCCGGTGACACGGACGGAGCCGGCGGGGGTCTCGACGATGAACGGCCGCGACGGATCCTTGCTCACGGTGAAGAAGGCCTCGCCGGCGGCGAGCAGCACGTGCCGCGAGCGCGCGGTGAGGTCGATCTGGAGGTTGGTCTGGGCGTTGAGCTCGACGCGGGTGCCGTCGGCGAGCGTGAGCGCCTGACGCTGGGCGACCGGCGTGGCGCGGTTCTCGTGCTGGGCGAGGTCGCGGCCGGGCCAGAGCACGACGGTGGCGACGGCGGCGGCGGCGAGGGTGACGCCGGCGGCCCAGGCGCCCCAGCGCGGAAGCCGGCGGGCGGGGGCGGGCGGGAGGTCGACGGCGTCGGCCGCGACCAGCACGGCGAGCTTGGGCTCGAGGTCGGCGGAGAACTGGCAGTACTGCGTGAGCAGGTCGCGGTGGACCGGGTCGCCGGCAAGCCACGCGTCGAGGGCGGAGCGGTCAGCGGCAGTGAGCAGGGCGCCTTCGAGCCGGGCGGCCCAGAGTGCGGCCTGTTCGTCGTCGGCGGGATCGTAGGTTGGGTGGTTCGGGTTCATGGGCGGGCCTCCGGCTGGGGGGTGGGGACGGCGGCGGGGGCGGCAGCGCGGTCAAGTTCGGGGGAAAGGGCGGTGCGCAGCAGCCGCAGGGCGCGGGCGTGCTGCTTCTCGACCGTGCTGATGGCGATGCCGAGGCGGTGGCCGATCTCGCGGTGGGAGAGCAGCTCGACCTTGCGCAGCAGGAGGACGTTGCGGCAGCCCTCGGGCAGCTGGGCGATCGCCTGCTCGAGCTGCTGGAATTCCTGGCGGGCCATCACCTGCTGGACCACGCCCGGTTGGCCCGAGGCGGCGGTCTCGAAGTTGACCTCGCTGGCGGCGATGGGAGAAATCCGGCGGCGCTTGAGCCGGTTGAAGGCCAGGCGGCGGGCGGTGGTGTAGAGCAGGGCCTCGGGTTTCTGGGCGGTGTGGTCCTCGATCTTCGGGTAGACGCGGAGGTAGGCGTCGTGGGCGATGTCCTGGGCCTCGGCCGGGTCACCCAGCAGCCGCGTCAGGTAGCGCCGCAGCGGCTCGACCGTGGCGCGGTAGAGGCGGGGAAAGCCTGGGCGTGGAGGCAGGTCAGGCATCGTGGGGCACGTGCCAGCAGGATCGGCCGACCCGGGGAATCACGGATGGGATCATGGCAGAATCATGGTAATGACCTGGTCTCACGCACCTGTGCATGACAGCCGAGGGCGGTGAATCCACTATTCCCAAAAAGCGGGAATTGGCCATGAATTTCCCGCTGGCCGCCGCCGAGGCTACACCCGCTCGGCGATGATAAGGAACTGCTTGCCGAAGATCGGCCAGAGGAACGGGAGCGCCAGGTAGAGGCGCAGGAAGACGAACGGGTACCGGGGCACGTTGACCATCGAGTAGGGCAGGAAACGGCTCACGGTCCGGGTCACGCGGTAGCCGTTGTTCTCCATCGCCTCGCCCAGCGACATCTCCGTCAGGCAGAGGAAGTGGTCCCAGAAATCCCAGTAGGCTCCCTGCACGAACTTGATGTTGGGCCCGAGGGCGATGAGCCGCCCGCCGGGCTTGAGGCAGCGGCGGGCCTCGAGGAGGGTGTGGCGCAGGGCCTTCTTGTCCGGCAGGTGCTCGAAGAAGTTGCTGGTGAAGACCACGTCCAGCGAAGCGTCGGGCAGCTGCCACCGGGACGAGCAGTCCTGCGCAAGGAATTTCACGCCGGGGGCCAGATGGGCCGGTGTTTGCGGGTTCAGGTCCATGCCGAACTTCTCGCGGCAGACGATGTGGTTGATGAACTCGCCATAGCCGCAGCCGAGGTCGAGGACGGCATCGGTCGGACGGACAAACTGCTGGAAATAGGACGAGGCGAGGATCCGCCACACCTGCGTGCGGTAGTCGAGCATCGAGCTGAAGCGGAGCGCATAGATGCTCTGCAGCTCCGAGGGATCCTTGATGCTTTGGCTCATGACCGGGGACGCGAGCGAACGGGCAAAAACCGCTCAGGGCAAGCGCGGTTGAGCGGCGGGCGTGAGCTCAGCCGCCGGAGGTGTGCCCGGCGCTTTGCCCCGCTGGGAAAAGAAGGAGGCCAGCTCACCGCAGCTCAAATCCCGACACGTAAGTCCAGTCCCAGGAATCGTCCTGGTTGGGGCCGGGCGTGATCCGGAGCAGCAGGCGGCTGCCGGCGGGCTGCGGCGAAAGGGTGAACTGCATGGCCTGCTCGCCGCGGTCCGCGGGGTTGGTCAGCGGCCGGAGCCAGCGTTGGAACAGGGTTGCAACGGTGCCGTCGGGCCGCCGCGACTCCACGATGAACTCCGCGCCATCGGTGCGGCCGCCGAGGGTGTAGCTGCCGGGGAGCAGTCCACCGGTCAGCCGGACCTCGTGGGGGCCGGGCTTCAGCTCGAACTCGAGGGTGCTGGGGGCGCTGGCAAAGAAAACCTCGCGGTCGGGCCCCCGGGTGAGGCCGCAGCTCGCGGACTCGACCGCGACGGGCAGGGTTTTGAAACCGGGGAACTGGGCGGTCATGAAGGCGCCGCGGACAAAGCGCACCTTCGCGAGGAACGCCCATCCCCAGGCGTTGCCCCCGTCGCCCACGGGATCGGTGTGGATGATGATCCGCGAGCCGGGTCGGAAGGCGGCGGGCAGTTGGATGTGCAGCTGGTGGACGCCCCGGTCCGCCATCACGGTCCGCGGCTGCAGGACCCGGTGACCCAGCACCTGCAGCCCGGTCCCGGGCTGTTCCAGCTCGATGGTGAAGGTAACCCCGTTGGTTCGTCCCTCGAGGTAGGCGCTATCGAGAATGCCGATCCGGACATCGAGTTCCCGCTCCGTGCCGCGCAGCTTGAAGCCGATCCGGCCGGGTGAGGGAAGATAGACCACGCGCTGGCGGTTGTAGAGAGGCGTCAACGCCTGGAAGGGCTCGATGAACTCCGGGTCCTCGAGGAAAACGGCCGTGGCGCTGAAGCGCGTGAACGGCTTGGCAACGGAGACGGGCGGACGGGGAACAGTGTAGAAGGAGATCGAAAGTTCGTCCGACTTGAAGCAGCCGGGCTCGGGCGTGTGCAGGCGCAGCTTTTCCACGTGTTTGCCGGGGGAGCCGGACAGCAGGTCGATGAGGTCGGGATTTTCCTCCAGCGTGGGATTCAGCAGCGAGGGGACGAGCGCGCTGCTGGCGATGATCCGCTGATTCCTGGTCCGAAGGAGGCCCGTTCCCTGCAGGTCCATGAAGATGAGCGGCGGCTTGTACGCCAACGCGAGGAGGTCGCCGCGCAGGTTGGACGGCAGGTTGAGCGAAAACAGCAGCATCTGGCCGGGCTCGACGGCGGGCACCACGATGTCCTCGTCGAACCGGACCTGGTGGGTGGAGAGCAGCTGCGGGGCCGGGACTTTCACCGGTCCCGGCATCGCCTCCAGGAGCATCGCCAGATCCTCGGTGAACACGGGCCGGTAGAGGTTCAGGATGGCCAGCAGGCTGGAGGAGTCGTCGATCGGGATGAAGCGGTCGTCGATCGACTGCAGCTTCATCAGCAGGAAGTCCGGCCGCCGGGCGGGATCGAGGAAATGCTCGTAGTTCAGGGCCTTGAAGTACGGGTTGTAGACGTGATAGGTGCCGCAGCACATCGGCGTGGGCTGGTAGTTCAGGCCGTTCAGCAGCAGCAGGCCGATCTCGTGGCCGAAGAAATCGATGGAGCGGCGGCCGACCGCGTGGCGGACCGCGGGCAGGTCCGCCGCGATGCGCTCCACCGCGAGGTCCGACTCGTATTGCGCCTGGTGCTGCGCGGCATGGACGACGGCGTCGAAATTCCGCACGAGTCGGGGTCCGACGCTCTGCAGCATCAGGCTGGGGCGGTTGGGCAGCAGTTCGCTGCTGCCGGCCAGGCTGAAGGCGGCGACCACGATGGGAAAGAGGACGCCGACGACCTTGGCGACGGGATTCCGCTGCTGGAACCCGATGATCCGTTCCAGCATGGGCACCGTGAACGCCGCGACCCAGGCAAAGTCCATGAAGATGTACATGTGCCCGTCGGAGCGGACGTAGCCATGCTTCCAGGAGACGTAGGTGAACCCGGCCAGCAGGAGGCAGCATGACACCATCGCAGGGCTCGCGCGGCGCCGCGCGGCCGTCCACGTCAGCATCGCCAGGAGGGAGAGGGCCATGGCGGACCCGATCTCTAGGAGCCGGGTCGGGGTCTCGAGGGCCATCGCCTCGTTGTAGCCCTGGGCGATGTAGCGGATGGCCTGGATGTACGCGGGCAGGTGGAGCGGATTCTGGCCGGCGAGGAGCCACCAGCCCAGCAGGCCCAGCAGGAAACTGCCCGCGATCCAGAAAGCCCGGAGCCAGGAGCGCGTCAGGAGCGCCATGACCGCCACGCACAGCAGCGCGCCAAAGGCCTCGGCGAGCTGGGTGCCCTTGACCAGGGACAGGAAAGATAGGAAGACCGCGGTCGCGATGCTGGCGCGGAAAGACGCGGGCCGCTGATAACTGAGGATCAGATAAATCCCGCACAGCAGGATGCAGGAAGTGTAGAGGTTGTCGCCGATATCGAGGGCGATCACGCCCGTGGCGAGCCAGGCCCAGTGCCAGGGCGAAGTGCGCGGCGCGGCGCAGAGGAACCAGAGCACCAGCGCGGACAGGCCGAGGGTGAAGGCGAACTCCAGGAAGAACCGGATCCAGTACAGCTCGCCGCCGTAGTCGCTCCCGAACATCACGAAGCCATAGGGGCCGGCCGTCGTGTTCACCTGCGGGCCAAACTGGAAGTGATGGGCCGTGAAGTAGCCGTAAGTCGCGTGGATGGACGAATCCAGGTCCGGCTGCAGCACCCGGTTGACGGGCGTGAGGAAGTAGATGGCGAGGGTCACCCACAGGATCCCAAGCAACAGCTGACGCCCAACGCGCAGCCCGGGGGAGGGCTGGGGAGTGAGGTCGGGGTTGGGGATGGGCATGCGGTTTAGGTATGCCAGCGCCGGTTAGTTCGAAAACACGACGTCCGTCCAGTAGGTCCAGTCAAAGGCGTTGGAATTGTGCACTCCGGCCGTGGTGCGCAGGAGCAGTCGGCCGTGGCCCGGCGGCAGCTTGATGTCAAAGCTCTGCTCGCCCCGGTCCGAGGGATCGGTGACCGGCTGCAGGAGGCGGTGGAACAGCGGGGAGATTTTCCCGCCGGCGTCCACCCACTCGATGATAAACTCGGAGCCGTCCGTGGCGTTGCCGTCCTGGTAGGCATGGGCGATGAAGCCGAAATGGCCCTTCACGCGGTGGAGCGACGGCACGACGTCGAACTCCATCGAGCTCGGGGCGTGGACGAACAGGACCTCCTTGCCGTCCTCCATGGTGATCTCGGCGGGGACGGCGCTGGTGGCGTTGAGGGGAAGGCGGTTGAAGACCCGGAACTTGATCTCCGGCGGCTTATCCACATGGCGCATCACGCGGGGGAACGGGGGCAGGCGGTAGAAGCGGACCTCGAGGTCGGGCGAGAAATATTTCCTCAGTTCGACGGGCATCTTGGCCACGAGCTTGGAGATGCGCGGCCCCGGCTCACCCTCCTGGTACTTCACCACGTTGTAGTTGCTGGTGAAGTGGGGATAGGTGAGGAAGCCGGCGCGGGCCCGCTCGCGGACCATGCGGTAGCTGGTCTCGCCGCCGGCGCCATCGGTGACCAGGAAGTGGATTTCCGGCGGCTTGTAGAAGAAGGTGCGCAGCTTGCCGAGAAACGACGGCTTCACCTCGAACTCGCACCACACCGGGGTCTCACCCAGGTCCGGCACCACCACCGGCTCGTCGAACTTGACCTGCCGGCGGCTCAACAACGTCTTGGCGTCCAGCGCCGGGTCGGGGTCCTGCCGAACCCACACCAGGAAGTCGCGCTCCTCCATGAGGAACTTGTAGTGGTGGTAGAGATAGCGGACCGCCAGGGCGTCCTCGATGGCGGGCAGGTGGAAGTCGATGGTGGCGCCGTTGATCTTCTGCAGGACGAAATCCGGGGCGCGCGGGGAGGCGTAGAAGTCGGCGTTCAGCTGCTCGAGGTGCTGGTTGTAGGCCGAGTAGCTCTGGAGGGTGGGCCGGGCGTGGTAGTTGAGCCCGTTGAAAATGGCGTAGGCCTGCTCGTTGCCGAGGATGTCCACGGAGCGCTCGCGGACCAGGGCCTTGACCCCGTTCAGGGCGTAGGTCTGGGACAGGTGGGCAAACTCCTCGCGGGCCTTGGCGGGATAGCTGGTGACCTGGCCCAGCATCTGGGTGTTCTCGACGATGCGGGAATTAAGCGCGAACAGCATCCAGATGATCGTGGGCGCGGAGGCCAGCCAGATGCCGACCAGGCTGAAGGCCGCGCAGGCGGCGAGGCAGGCGCGCTTCAGCCGGTGGTAGGCGGGCTCGTCCTGCAGGAGGAAAGGGTAGCCACTGACCAGGAACAGGCTGACGAAAAAGTGGGCGACTACATGCCCGTCGGCCCGGACAAAACCGTGCTTCCAGTTGAGGAAGGAGGCGGCGGCGGCGATGAGCGTGAACGCCACCGCGCGGGGCCGGTCCTGGGAACCGAGGATCCTCAGCACATAATAAAATGCGATCGTGGCGCCGGCGCCGAGGCCCATGCCCAGCAGGGTGCCGGACTCCTCGAGCCCCATGGCGTCGACGTAGCCGTTGCTCAGGCTCAGCGAATTGATGACGAAGGCGGGGAGATTGCCGAGCGATTGTCCCAGCGCGACCCAGCCGCCGAGGAATCCCAGGGCGAACGCGCCGGCGACGATCCCGGCGGTGCCGCGGTGGCGGCGCCAGAGGTGCAGGGCAACCACGCAGGCGACGGCAAAGCCGGCGAGGAGCAGGTTGGTGAACTTCACCAGTGACAGGATGCCCAGCCCGAAGGCGGTCAGGCCCGTGAGCCAGCGGTTGGCGGAGAACCGCTCCCGCAGCAGCGCCAGGCTGAACAGCATGATCATGATCATGTGGATCACGTCCACGTAGCTGTTCCCGAAGGCGAAGAAATAGGCGTAGTAGATTCCCTTCCGCCAGCCGATGAAGTCTCGGCCAAGTCCCCAGATGGCCAGCGCGAAGATCAGGTTGGCGCCGATCTGCCAGGCGATCTGCGGCGTGTGCAGGACCCCGGAATTGGTCGGGGCGAGGACGAATCCGAGGGGCCCGTAAGTGAAGACCAGGTCCCGGCCGAACTGCCAGCCGTTGGCCAGCGCATACCCCAGGGTCATGCGCCAGGACGGGTCGAGCTCCGTGGTCGGCGGGAGCGGCAGCCGGATCAGGGAGATCCACAGGACGATGACCAGGGCGGCGTTGCCGAGCCAGCACCTCAGCTTCGAGCCGAGGGGCGAGTCCGGCGGGAGGGTGACGGGGGATGCAGGTGTGGCCATGAGGGAAAAACGCTGCGACCGCGGCTACCAGCTCGATACGATCCGGTCCGGCCGGCCGGAAAGCTTGCGGGTCTGCTGGCGCACCGGATTGCCGTCAAAATCGAGCAGTGCCTCGCGCACCATATCCGCGTGCTTGGGCAGCACGCGATCTATATCGTAGGCGCGCATCACCTTGGAATAGCCCATCGGGGCGGTGGAGGTGCCGTTCCGCTGCTTGTCGAGGCAGGTCTTCATGACCTTGGCGAACTTCACGGGGTTGCCGGGCTCGACCAGGTAGGCCTCGGCCTTGTCGGTGACCATTTCGGGGATGCCATGCACGTCGGTACTGACAATCGGCGTGCCAAAAGCCATCGCCTCCAGCAGCACCCGGGGGAAGGATTCCTCGTAGCTCGTGCAGACGAACATGTCGGACAGCGCGAAGAAGTCGTAGGCCTCGCGGGTCTCGGTGATGATGTCCACGTTGGCGATGCCCAGCATCTCCATGTCGCGCACCAGGGAGTCCTGGTACTCGCCGGGCCGGCCGCCGACGAACAGGAAGCGGTATTTCTCCCCGGCGGCGTAGTGCTTCATGAACGTGTCGATCGTGCGGATGAAGATGTGCTGGCCCTTGCGCTCGCAGACCGTGCCGACGTTCGCGATGATGATCTCGTCGTCCGCGAAGCCGTGCTTCCGGCGCAGCGCCGCGCGGGACTGCTGCCGCTTGAACGCCTCGATGCGCGGGAGGTCGATCCACGACGAGACGAAGCGGTAGTTGTCGTAGTCGTTGAACTCCTCGAAGTAGGTCCGGCTGGACCGGCAGAGGAAGCACACGCGGGTGGCCTGGCGGAAGGCGGCGCGGGCCACGTGCTGCATGTGCGGGTGGAGCGCCTTCGAGAAGAACCGCTTGATCGAGGCGCTTTCGTGGATGTAGAGCAGCGACGGCTTGCCGGCGGCGGCGGCGAGATGCACGCCCCACCAGCAGGCCACGGTGTTGCACAGGACCACGTCCACGGCGGCGAGGTCCACCTTGCCCCGCATGACCTGGACCTGCTCGGCGAACTCCGCGTCGGTGCGCGCGCCGTGCAGCGGGTGCCGGTCAATCAGCGCGACCCTGATCCCCAGGGCCTCGTACGCGCCGCGCAGCGGGCCGTCCTCGGCCGCCAGCAAGTCCACCGTGAAGCCCTCATGCTTCACCATGAAGGCGGCGTACTCGAGCAGGAACAGCGGCGCACCCTCGTAGTTCAGGTTGTGCGTGACCAGCAGCAGGTGCAGCTTCCCGGCGCGGCCGGCGTGCTCGTAGCGGTAGGTGTCGAGCTTCAGGGTGCCGGGCTCGAGGTAGAGCTGGCGTGGGAAATGCGGATCCACGAACCGCGCGTAGCGCCGGACAAAGTTGATGTGCTCGCTCTCGTAGTAGGCCGTGCCGCGGGAGGCGCTGCCCCAGTGCCAGAGTTCCGCCTGCGGGGTGTAGATGATGCGGTGGCCCGCGGCCTGGAGGCGCAGGCAGTAGTCCACGTCGTTGTAGGTGACGCTGAACTCCGTCTCGTTGAAGCCGCCGAACTCGCGGTAGAGCGACGTGCGGGTCATGAGGCACGCACCCGTGACGGCGCTCACGTCGCGCGCCAGCTTGTGCAGGGGGTAGAAGTCGTCGGAGTCCGCGTGCAGCCCGGCCAGCGGCACGTCGGCCAGGCCGTGGTGGGGCCCGACGGTGATGCCGGCGTGGTTGAGGTGGTGGTTCGGGAACAGAAGTTTGGCCCCGACCACGCCGACGTTCGGCAGGGAGAACCAGCCCGCCATCGCCTCGATCCAGCCCGGGCGGAGCGCGTCCACGTCGTTGTTGAGGTGCAGCACCAGAGGCGTGTCGAGGTGGGGCAGGGCGGTGTTGACGAGCAGCGAGTAGTTGAACGGCTTCATCGGGTCCACCGTGGGGCGGACGACGCGGCAGTTGAACTCGCGGCGGGTGGACAGCAGCCGCAGCAGGCGCGCCGTCTTCTCATCGCGGGAGAAGTCGTCGATGATCAGGAGCTTCACGTGGCGCCAGTCCACGGTGAGCAGCAGGGCCTCGAGGCAGCGTTCCAGCAGGTCGGAGCGGTCGCGCGTGGGGATGACGATGGTGACGGGGTTGGCCGCGAGGAAGCCGCTGTCCCAATAGAGCTGGTGGTGGAGGCTGCCGCGCTTCTGGGCGAACGCGGGCTGGAAGGCCCGGGCGGGCAGCTGGCGGCGGATGATGGCGGCCTCGAGCGCGTGGCGGGTCTGCTCGGTGAGCAGGCCCGGCTCCGGTGCCGGCGCCGGATCGGCATGGTAGCAGATCGCGTCCACGTGCCGGACCTGGCTGGGCCGGACGTTTTCCGCCAGCCGCAGCGCGAGGTCGTATCCGTGGGCGGGCACGTAGTCGGCCATGAACCCGCCGGCCCGCTGGAAAAAGAGCCCGCGCCGGATCACCAGGAGCTGGCCGGGCTGGTAGCCGGAGAGGACGAGGGCGGGGTTCCAGCCGCACTTGAACTGGGGCTCGGTGCGGGCGCCGGCCGCGTCCATGCGATCCTCGTCGGTGAAGACCAGCTCGACGTCGGGCGCGGCGTGGATCGCCTCAGCGACGCGCAGCAGCGCATCCGGCGGCAGCCGGCCACTGGACTCGGGGAAAAGCAGCCAGTCGTCCGTCAGGAGGTTGGCGGCCGTGTTGAGGGCGGCGGGACGATTGGCGTCGGGCGCGACGATCACCCGGACGCGCGCGTCGAGGGCAGCGAGGCGGGCGAGCTCCGAGGCGAGCGCGGGCGTCGCATCGGCCGCCTGCACCAGGGCGAGGTTCCACCGGCCGTAGAGCTGGGCGCGCAGCGAGGCGAGCAGGCGCTCGAGGTGGACGGGGTCCGTGGCGTGGGTGTCCACCACGAGCGCGAAGCTGGGGCCCGTTTCCGCGGTGAGCCGGGCCGCGGATTCCTGCAGCGCGTCGCGCAGGCGGGGCGCCAGGGAGTTGTGGGCCAGCCAACTCGCGTAGGGCGTTAGCTGCTGCCACCCGAACCAGGGCAGCGGCTCCAGCGCCTCCTGCCGGTAGAGTTTGTGGACCTCGAGGACGGCGCGCCAGAACGCGAGTCCGCCGGCGCGGACCTTGAGCCGGCGGCAGGCCCGCCGCACGGACCGGACGACGTCGCGGTAGTTGTCGAGCGCGTAGGGCGGAAGCGGTAGCTCCTTCTCGAGGGCGGTCCACGGGTAGAGGCGCTTGGTGAAGGTGAGGACCTTCTCGCCGTTCTCGAGGATGGCGAAGATCCGCAGGCAGACGGGCTCGGCGAGATGGCCCGGCAGGTCGATCGAGCCGCGGAAGGCGGAGTGGCGCGCATGGGGCACGCCGGGGAACAGTGCGGCGACATCCTCGCGCTCCAGCCCGTGGATGAGGTTGTTCTGCGTGCGGTTGTCGGTGGTCGCGATCAGCTGCCGGATGGGTTGCTCCGTGTGGAACAGCCAGCCGCCGATGTGCAGCTTGTCGTATTGCGTGTGGCAGATGACGTTCGGCCCCTCGTAGCCGCCGTAGAGCGGCGGGACGGGCAGCGTCTCGAGCGGGACCACGGAGCGTTCGCGCACCAGCTTGGCCGCATGGGCCTGGCGGACGGCGGGGGCCTGCAGGCTGGTCTGCTTGAGCAGTTCCAGCAGCATGGGCTTGACCAGCAGGGGATTCAGGGCTGGCCGGATCCTCCGGCAGGGGCCCGAGCCCTTGCACGTGATGGGCACGCGCCAGAATTCCGCCCAGTCATTGTTCTCGTTGAGGATCTCGAGCCGGAGCAGCTTCAGGCTAGGCCAAGGGTCGAGCCGGAATGCAAACCCGGGGTGTGCGCCCCGCGTCCAGTGCGCGTAGGTCGTCTCGATGTCGGGGCGCGGCTGGCCGAACAGGCCCATGACCGGCACATCGTCGAGGAAGGCCCGCACATCCGTGTAGCGAATGTCGTTCTTGGAGACGAACCAGCCCGAGATCCAGAATTGGCGCGGCTTGATCGTCCAGCCCGAGGCATGCTCCACGCAGAAGAGGTAGACTTCGTTCTCGTTGATATGGGCTTTCATCCGCTGGATCGACCATGAAGACAGTCCAGCCCCGCCCGGCAAAGAAATTTTGGCCCCAGCCGGCCGATTGGGCCCCGGCCAAGGGCCGGCCGCAGCCGGCCACAAGGCTTACTTCACCAGGATTCGGAGCGTATAGGCCCAGTCGAAGGCGTAGCCCCGGAGGGGGCGGGTGGAGAAGACCAGGGTCTCGCCGGGGCGGGGCTGGTAGGAGAAGACCTCGTGCTGGTCGCCCCGGTCGGCGGGCACATTTGCGGGGTCGATCACCCGGCGATAAAGCTCCCGCCGAGGCCCGCCGGTGACCTCGCCTGCCACGGTGAAGATGACACCCTGGCATTGGCCGCCGGAACGTTTCCAGGCCGAGTCATGGATACCATAGTCCCACTGGATGCTCGCGGCCTTCGCCGGGGCGTGCATCCAAAGGTCACAGTCAGGATGGAAAGTCAGCGCCTCCTCCCCTTGGGCCGTGCGCACCCAGCTGAAACCATAGGCGCCCCGGAACTGGTAGGGGCCGGGCTGGATGGTCTTAAAGGCGGAGTGGGCCATGCCGGGGGTGATGGCCAGCGGCTCGCCGACCGCGGGGTCGGCGGCTGCTTCCTGGTGGAGCACAACCCCCTCGTAGGGATTGCTGTTCTGGAGAAAGCGAACGGCGAAATTATTATAGAAGCGGCTGTAGTAGACGTCAGCAGTTGGATGGGAGAAGGTCGGGATGGCCCCGATGTGGAACTTGGCCATGGCGCGCCGCACCAGATCTTGGTTGCCGCGCTGGTTGCCCATCAGGATCACGGCGGCGACATCCTCGTCGTCGAGATCGGCGAACGCCCGGTCGAGATAGGCCGCGTCGGTTTCCAGTCCACTGCGGACCATCAGCGCCTTATGCTGAGTGTAATAGGGCACGATCGGCGCCCAGTCCGCGCCGATGATGACGAAGACGGCTCCCTTCGGGGTGATGTCGAGGAGGGCGTTGGTAAGCCCCGTGCCGCCGCGCGAGACCAGGATCTGCTGGGTCCGGTAGCCGTGCCAGTAGGTCGAGATCAGCGCGGCGAAGGGCAGGAATACCAGCAACCAGCGCGCCCCGGCGGGCAGGCGAGAGTCCAGCACCGCGAAGAGGGCGTACCCGAAGGCGGCCATCAGAAACACCGCGCAGGCGTAATAATAGTAGTCCTGGTAGGCGTAGGCGAAGGGGAAGAGCGCCTGGGAGAGGATGAAGAGGCCCGCCAGCGCCACAATCCACCAACGAAACGTGGAGCGCAGGACGAGGCCGACCACGACCACGAGGCCGACGATCCATGGCGCCGCGATGGACTCGCTCCAGCGCTCGAACAGGATGCTCCAAGTGCTGGGCGCGAACCGGGCGCCGAGGTCGAGCAGGCCATAATTGCCGACGGCGAGGCTCTTGGACGTGAAGATGGCGCCGGCCGGATGGGCGGCCTTGATCGCATCGGTAAAGGCGATCCACCAATAGAGCAGCGCCAGCGACACCACCACGCCGCCCAGCCCCCAGGCGACGGTGCGCGCCAGGGCGCGCCAGTTGCGGGCCCGGGCGTCGCGCCAGAGCTGGACGACGACAAACGCGGCGGCGGGCAGCAGCCAGAGCAAATAAGTCGTGTTCTTGATCAGCGCGGCGCCGGTGCCCGCAAGAGTCGTGGCGGCCAGCCAGGACCACTTCCGCTCGTCCATCGTTCGGAGGTAACAGTACAGGAACCAGACGCAGCACATCAGCTCCATCGAATCGATGAGGAAGGCGCGGGAGTAGTAGATGTAGACCGGGCAGGCCAGCACCAGGGCGAGGATGAGAAGCCGGCGCGGCCGCGGCAGCCCCATCCGGCCCAGCACGAGATATAGCGCGGGCAGGGCCAGGTAGAAGCAGGCCAGGGTGATGGTGCGGGCGGACTTGAAGTGTGGCAGGCCCGTGGCCCGGCTCAACCACACCACGCCCCACTCGTAGATCGGCACCTCGAGCGGCAGCGCGACCCAGGGCTTGCCGAAGACCGGCGTCTCGTAGCGCAGCGAGAAGTTGTCCTGCTGGTCGATGTAATACGTCACCAGCGCCGTCTGCGTCTGCCGGAACTC
>CAIJZY010000031.1 GCA_903825285.1 uncultured Opitutia bacterium
AGGTTATAGTCCACCCACAGCCCGCCCATCGTGTAGTGCACCGCGGGAAAGATCCGCATCGGGTTCTGGTACGCGTTCTCCGCCGTGATCTCGTGATAGATGTCGAAAAGATTGCCGTAGCGCTCGCGCACGCCGGCCTCGCCGAGGCGCTTGATGGCGTCGGCGAAGTCGAGGTAGACGCCAAGGCCGGTCTCGCCCACGCCGCGGCCCTCGTCGCACACGCGCTTGGCCGCGCGCGACGCGACGTCGCGCGGGCAGAGGTTGCCGAAGCTCGGGTAGATGCGCTCGAGGTAGTAGTCGCGGTCGGCCTCGGCGATGGCCGCCGGCGGCTTGAGCCGGTCCTCCTTGCGCTTGGGCACCCAGATGCGGCCGTCGTTGCGCAGCGACTCGGACATGAGCGTGAGCTTCGACTGGTAGTCACCGGTCACGGGGATGCACGTCGGGTGGATCTGCGTGTAGCACGGGTTGGCCATGCAGGCGCCGCGCTTGTAGGCGCGCCAGATGGCGGTGACGTTGGAGCCGCGGGCGTAGGTGGAGAGGTTGAAGACGTTGCCGTAGCCGCCGGTGGCGAGGATCACGGCGTCGGCCGAATGGCGCGAGAGCTCGCCGGTAATGAGGTCGCGGACGATGATGCCCTTGGCCTGGCCGCCGACGATGACGAGGTCGAGCATCTCGCTGTTGGTGTGGAGCTCGATCGCGCCGGCGCCGACCATGCGGGAGAGCGCGGAGTAGGCGCCGAGGAGCAGCTGCTGGCCGGTCTGGCCGCGGGCGTAGAACGTGCGGCTCACCTGGGCGCCGCCGAAGGAGCGGTTGGCGAGCAGGCCGCCGTACTCGCGGGCGAAGGGGACGCCCTGTGCGACGCACTGGTCGATGATGTTGACGGAGACCTCGGCGAGACGGTGGACGTTGGCCTCGCGGGAGCGGTAGTCGCCGCCCTTGATCGTGTCGTAGAACAGCCGGTAGACCGAGTCGCCGTCGTTCTGGTAGTTCTTCGCGGCGTTGATGCCGCCCTGCGCGGCGATGGAGTGCGCCCGGCGCGGGCTGTCGTGGAAGACGAAGCTCTTCACCTTGTAGCCGAGCTCCGCGAGCGTGGCGGCGGCCGAGGAGCCGGCCAGGCCGGCGCCGACGACGATGACCTCGTACTTCCGCTTGTTGGCTGGATTGACGAGCTTGATGTCAGCCTTGTGCTTGCGCCACTTGTCCGCGAGCGGACCGGAGGGAACCTTGGAGTCGAGTTGGGCCATGGCGGAGAAGGCTTAGCGTTGGGTGAGCGCCGGGGCGGCCGCATGCGGCTGCAGCCGTCCGAGCAGGACGGCGCCGGGGATGGCGGCGTTGGCGAGGAAATAGACGAGGCAGAAGGCGATCGCGATCCGGCGGAGGCACCCGGACCACTTCGCCGAGCGCCAGCCGATCGACTGGAACATGCTGTCGAAGCCGTGCAGCAGGTGGAGGCTCAGCAGGCCCACCGCGACCACGTAGAAGAGCGAGACCAGCGGGTTCTGGAATCCGCGGATGACCATGTTGTAGACGTCGAGCACCTCCGCGCCGGCCTTCACGACCGGGAAGCCCGCGATCCGGTACTCGCCGCCCATCGTGTAGTGCGCCAGGTTTTCCTTGTACGTCGCGGGCTGGGCCACGCCGACGGTGAAGTGCGCCAGGTGATAGAGCAGGAACGCCAGCACCACCACGCCGGTCCACCGCATCAGCCGCGACGACAGCGTCGCCTGCAGGGTGTAGGCGACGCCATAGCCGACGCCGCGCGCGGCGCGGTTCTCGAGGGTCAGCACGGTGGCGGCCCAGATGTGGATCCCCGCGGCCAGGAGCAGGCCGATCCGGGCGGCCCACAGGAGGGGCCCGAGCCGGTGCAGAAACGCGCCGTAGCCGTTGATGTGGTCCGGGTCCGAGAAAATCTGGAGGTTGCCCACCAGGTGGCCGATGACGAAGCCGATGAGAATCACACCGGTGACCGCCATGAGAATTTTCCGCCCAACGGAGGAACTGAAGAGGCTGCCTGCGAGGTTCATCACAAATACGCGAAGTTAGGTGGGGTAACGGGTCCGCCGACGCTCGGATACCGCCCCGGGGATGTAAAGTTTATCGGCAGGCGCACCCGTTTGCCCCCGGGGCTTATTAGCGAGCCTTACCCGGTTCGTCGCCATAAGAATAGCCGCTGACGAACGGGTCAGTAGCACAGGCATTCACGGGGAGGACCGCTCAGGGGATTTCACCAATGGTGAAATCCCCTGAGCGGTCCCCAAAAACTCCAACGCCGGCTATTTCGTCGGCAGCGGTTTCAGCAGCGCGAACTTGCCGCTGGCGGCCGGGGCGATCACGCGGCGGCGGAAAGCGTTCACGCGCACGGTCGGACCCAGCAGGTTCGCCAGCGCGGTCTCGACCGCCGCATGCGGCCGCGTCTCGTCCGCGACATAATGGAAGTCCCAGCGCCGCTCCCCGGTCTGCACGAGCGAATAGTGCCAGCACGCGAAGTCCGCCGGCAGCGCGGCGTCGACGTCCGTCGGCGACACGAGCGAGCCATCGGGCCGGAAGTACAGGTTGCCCTCGCGGCCCAGCAGGCGGAAGCCCGTGGGAAACTGCTGCACGATGTCGCCGGTGTGGTAGCGCAGCAGCGGCATCGCCTCGCGGTCGCGGGTGGTCACGTGGATCTGGAACACGCCGGGCAGCTCCGCCCGCCACGGCACCAGCTCGATGAAGGCGTTGGCGTCGATGACCCGCGAGTTGTCGCGGAAGGCCTCGCCGACAAACAGGTAGCCGGCCTCGGTCGAGCCGTAGAGGTCGACCTGCGGCGCGGGGAACGCCTCGGCGAGGCGCGCGCCGTGCTGGGCGCTGGCCTTGCCGTAGGTGAGGATCACGGCGCGGATGCTCGGCACGCGCACGCCGCGCTTCTGCGCGGCCCGCGCGAGCAGCGCGAGGTAGACGGGCTCGCCCTCGATCACCTCGGGCTTCGTCGCCTGCAGCTCCACCACGATGCGGTCCCACTCCGACTCGGGGAACGAAAACGGATCACTGGACAGGTTCAGGTAGACCGTGCCGTTGAAATAGCGGTGCGGGAACGGATGATCCTCATACGGGCAGAGGTTGCTCGAGCAGCCGACGGGCGCGAGGACGCACTTGCGGTAGGGCCGGCCGGCGAACTCGCGCAGGATCGGCGAGGCCTGGTAGGCGCGCTCCGTCTGGCGGTCCCACCAGCCCTCCTCCATGATCACCGTCATGGGCGACTGCGTCGTGCCGCCGGTGCTCTCGTACTCGAAGCGCTTGGTCTGCAGCCCGCGGTCCACCTCGGCGTAGTCCGCGAAGAACGCTTGGTGCCCGCGCTGGACGATCTCCTGCTTCGAGAGCGCCGGGATGTCCTGGTAGCAGGACCAGCGCAGCGGGTTCGGGTGCAGCGGGAAGCGCTGCGCGTACAACGGGCTGCGCGCGTAGATCTTCCGGATCTCGCCCTCCAGCAACGCCGGCACGCGGTCCCCGGAGATGACGGGGCCGAGCGACTCGCGGGCGTTGGCAAACAGGGGGGCGGACATGGTGCAGGGAGGATGCGCAGGTAAGCGGGCCGGGAGGGTAAGTCAAATGCCGCGGGCGGGCGGAGCACGGGTCAGGGCGAACTTCGAACGTCCAACGCCGAAGCGATTCCAGCGTCCGGATCAATCCCGTGATGTTTCGCTAGGATCCGTTCGGTGTTGGACGTTCGGCTGAAGCCTCTTTCAGCCGCGCGGCTTCAGCCGCGTCCGCCAGTGCTGCTCGAAGAACAGCAGGGCATCCAGCACGAGGCCGTGTGTGATGCCGCCGGCGTGGGCGAGCGCGAGCACGTCCTCGACCGGCTGCGTGGAGATCTCGATCTCCTCGTCGGCGTCCCATTCCGTCGCGGTGGCGGCGACGGCCTGCTCGACGAGGACGAAGTGGCAGCGGTTGCTCTGGATGGCGGGATTGGGATGCACGCTGCCCATCAGCCGCGCGGGCGCGCCGGCGAAGCCGGTCTCCTCGCGCAGCTCGCGCAGTCCCGCCAGCACGGGATCCTCGCCGCGCTCCATCACGCCGCCGGGGATCTCGAGCGAGAAGCCGTCGATGCCGAAGCGGAACTGCCGCACGAGCACGATGCGCTGGTCGGGCGTGAGGGCCACGACGTTCACCCAGTCCGGCGGGTGGGCGATGACGAAGTCGCGCTCCGTCTCGCGCACCGGGTGGCGGTAGCGCGTGCTGTGCAGGTCGAACACGCGCGTCTGCGCGAGCGTCGTGTGCGTGAGCTTCTGCCAGCGGGCGGGGCCGGGCGCGGGGGATTTCATGCGGGCAAAAAAAAGCCTCCTGACCACGAGGGCGAGGAGGCAATGGGGGTGATCAGGCCGGAGTTACTTCTTCTGCGGCAGCTTGATCTTCTGGCCGACCTTCAGCTTGCTCGGGTTGACGTCGGGGTTGACCGCGGCGACCTCGGTGCCGGAGAAACCGCCGTGGGCGCGACCGATCTTGGCGAACGTGTCGCCGGCCTTGATGACGTACTCGCCGGGACCGGCGACCACTTCACCGTGACCACCCTTGCCGCTGGCGGCGGGGCGCTTCTGCGCTTCCTCGAGCTTGACGATCGAGGCGTGAATGTTGGCGAGGTCGGCGGCGACGGTGTTGAACGCGTCCTGCGTCGTGCGCGACAGCGAGCCGATGTCCTTCGTCGATTTGTCGGCGGCGGCGGAGACCGTGCCCAGTTGGGACTCAAGGCCGTCGACCTTGTCCACCTTCTCCTGATGGGCCGCGACCGTCTTCTGGAGGCTCGAGGCCTTGATGGCGCCGTAGCCACCGACGATCAGGGCGAGCACGCCAACGATGACTCCTGCAACCGGAAGCATGCTATTATTTTCGCGAGAAATGGTATCCATAGGTGAGAGGTTAGAGGCGGAGAACTAGCGGAATGGCGGGACGTGGCAAGCAGAGATTATTAACAATCGCAGAGTTCCCCCATGGATAAACCCCAGCCCGGGATAGCATTGACACACTGCGGCAACCAGCGTCCCTATCGGCGTCCATGGCCGACGGGGTGTAGCTTAGCCTGGTAGAGCGCCTGGTTTGGGACCAGGAGGTCGCGAGTTCGAATCTCGCCGCCCCGACCATTTTGAGGACGCGACAGAGAGCGTCAGAGCCCGACTAATCACGGCTCATGCGTGGGTTGCAAGAATTTCCCCTCCCGCCCCATCGCGACACCTTGCGACCCCAAACGACCCATTGCGGGTAAAATTTGGGTGCACTCTTGGGAGCACTCGCGCTCTTAAGCCAGAAGCTGCGCTGAACCGAGGTGATGTCGGGAATGCTGAACTATTTCGGTTTTTTGCTCCCCGTTAAGCTTTTGGCTTTTTCCTCGTCCACCTTCGCACCTGCTTCGTCGCCTAGTTTGCGCCTGGCGTCGGCTCGATGCTGGTAGGCCTCGACCCGCTTGGGGTCGAGCGTGATGGCTTCAGTGAAATCGGCAACCGCCCCATTGAGGTCACCCTTGGCCGCCTTCGCATTGCCTCGGTTGTCGTAAGCCTCGGAATTCTTGGGGTTGAGTGTAATGGCCACAGTGCAATCAGCAATGGCACCATCATGATCCCCCTTGGCATTCTTTGAGTTGCCCCGGTTGTTGAAAGCTGCGGAAGACTTGGGATTGAGGTCGATGGCCTGTGTGCAGTCGGCAATAGCACCGTCATAATCACTCTTGGCGTGCTTAATGTACCCACGGTTACTGTAAGCCTCGGCATACTTGGGATTGATGGCGATGGCCCCGGTGAAATCTGCGATGGCTCCGTCTAGATCACCTTTGTAATACTTCGACTGGCCGCGGCCGTTATAGGCAGCGGCATACTTGGGGCTTAGCGCAATGGCCACCGTGTAATCGGCAATGGCGCCGTCTTGATCACCCATGGCTTTCTTCGTACCGCCGCGTACGTGGTAGGCCCAGGCATTCTTGGGGTCGACAACAATGGCCTCGGTAAAGTCGGCAATGGCTCCGGCTTGATCGCCCTTGGTCATCTTCGTGATGCCTCGGTTGATGTAGGCATCAGTAAACTTGGGATTTAACACTATGACCTGCGTGTAGTCAGCAATGGCGCCATCTTGATTTCCTTTGGCCGCCTTCGAGAGGCCGCGGTTGTAATAGGCTTCGGGAACTTTGGGGTTGAGCGCAATCGTCTGCATGTAGTCAGCAATGGCACCATCTTGATCTCCCTTGGCCGCTTTCGCTAGGCCGCGGTTGTTGTAGGCATCGGCATACAGGGGATTGAGCGCAATCGTCTGGGTGTAGTCAGCAATGGCGCCATCTTGATCACGCTTCTCCGCCTTAAGCAGGCCGCGGTTAAAGTAGGCTTCAAAGCCCTGCGGCTTGAGCGTAATCACCTGCGTGAAGTCGGCCATGGCGCCGTCTAGATCGCCCTTGGCTTTCTTCCCGCGGCCGCGGGCGTAGTAGCCATCGGGATCGTTGGGTTGAAGCGTGATGTACTGCGTGTAGTCGGCTAGGGCTCCGTCTTGATCACCCTTGGCCGCCTTCGAGATGCCGCGGTTGTAGTAGGCGTCGGACAACTTGGGATTGAGTGTAATCGCCTGCGTGTAGTCAGCGATAGCCTCAGTATAGTTGCCGTTTCCAACTTCCGTATTTCCTTTGGCGAGCAACTCATTTGCCGTCACAGCCAGCGCCTGCGTAGCGCCAACGGAAAAGACCAGTAGCAGGACCACTCGCAGCAGGAGCGATTTCGGTTTCATGCTAAAGCGCAGAATAGAATCAGCCTCTAGTGGTGGCTAGCGGATTCTATCTCTTTAGCTTTAGCGCACCTTATAGCTTATCATGGGGTGATCGTTTTTAGCGCAGTTATTGCGCCAGCTCCAAAATTGGCCCCCTTTGCCTGTTCCAAGGGAGCAGCTTGACGGCCGCACCTACCGGCCCTGTTAGCTGGGCAGCATCCATGTAGGTTTTCATGGTGAGCTTGAGATCACTGTGCCTCATCGCCTCCATCACCACACGAGGCTCAGTCCCACTTATGTCAAGACTAGCACTGCGGCGCGCGCCCCCAGTCCGATCCAGTTTGAAATGCCGAGGCGAGGATGGCCGACCGGGGAAAAGCGGGAATTACCCGCGAGGAGGGAGCAGTCTTGGGAGCGTTGCATGGGAGCGTTTTGGTTAAAAACGCTCCTGTCCCGTCCTCTTACGCTCGGAGGCGGCTTTTTCGAATCTCGCCGCCCCGACCATGTCAACCGAACCGGTTGCCCCGTGGCGGCTGCCGGCAGGATGATAGTTTCGCCGGTTTTGACCGGGAAGATCAGACCTATTTGCCTGCTCCAGGCAGCTTTACGGCCGGTGAGGCTGCGGCGGGGGCGGCGGACGGCGGGAGGCTGGCGCGAAGTTGGAAGACGCGCTGGGTCCAGGGGCTCATCGGGTCGAGCTGCATGATGAGGTCGGAATATTTCTGCACTTCGTCGGTCCGGCCGGCGATGCCGGCGAGGCTGGCCAGCTGATAACTGGCCTCGACGCGCGTGGCCAGGGCCTCGGTGGTGTCAGCGGCAAGAACCTTCAGCGCGAGCTCGCCATCGGCGGCGCGCCCGGCCTGCAGCTTGGACATCGCTAGGCCGAGCTTGGCGCGGCTGGCGAGCGGGCCGGCGGGGAGCGCGGCCATGGCTTCCTCGTAACCCGTCACGGCCTCGGCGGACTTGCCGGCGGCATAGGCCGCGTCGGCCAGCTGGAGACGGGCGACGCCCGCGAGCGTGTGGCCGGCATGCGCGCTGGCGAAAGACTTGAGCTTGTCCGGCGTCGTGGCCGCCGCGTACTCCTGCTCCGTGGCCAGTTCCTTCTGCGCCTGCAGGTAGTCCCAGCCGCCCTTGGCGAGGATGCCGAGCAGCACGAGGCCCACGCCGATCATCACGGTCTGGCCGTTCTGCGTCCAGTAGAGGCGCAGCCGATCCTCGAAGGTCAGGACCGGCGTGGTCGCATCCGCCGCGGCGGAATGATGGCGGTCACCGGCGGGCGTGGGAGCGGAGGGAGAGGCAGGCGTGGTCATGGGGCGTAATTGGGAGCGATGAAACGGGTACGAGAACAAAACGCCCCCGCCGTGTAAATGCCGGAAAAAGCCCATGGAAGAGGGGCCGCCACGAAATCCGCGAAACCCACGAAAGGGGTTTGGGTGCCCACGGAACACACGGAATACGCGGAAGCATGGGTTCGAAGGAGGCATCCGATCCCCCACCCCTCAGGTTTCCGTGTGGTCCGTGTATTCCGTGGGCCACCGGATCGGGACCTTCGTTTCGTGGGTTCCGCGGATTTCGTGGCGGCCCCAAACCTCAATCGAACACGACGGTCTTGTGGCCGTAGATGAGGACGCGGCCCTCGAGGTGCCAGCGGACCGCCTGGGCAAGGACCGTCTTCTCGAGGTCGCGGCCCTTGCGGATCAGATCCTCCACGCCGTGGCGGTGCGTCACGCGGGCCACGTCCTGGTTGATGATCGGGCCCTCGTCGAGGTCCCGCGTGGCATAGTGCGCCGTGGCGCCGATGAGCTTCACGCCGCGGGCATGCGCCTGATGGTAGGGGCGGCCGCCGGCAAACGCGGGGAGGAACGAGTGGTGGATGTTGATCACCGGGCGCCCGAACTGCGTGAGAAAATCCGCCGACAGCACCTGCATGTACCGCGCGAGGATGACCAGCTCCGCGTCCAGCTTGCGCAGCAGCGCCAGCTGCTTCGCCTCGGAGGCGGCCTTGGTCTCGGCGGAGATCGGGATGTGGTGAAACGGCAGCCCGTAGCCGCGGGCCAGGGCGCCGAGGTCGGCGTGGTTGCCCACGACGGCGACGATCTCGCCGGCAAACTCGCCCGCCTTCCACCGCAGCACGAGGTCGTGGAAGCAGTGGTCGGCCTTGGAAATGAAGAGCACCACGCGCGTCCGGTGGGCCGACTGGCTCACCTGCACCTGCATGCCCAGCCCGGCCGCAAAGGTCCGGAAGTCCGCGGCGTCGGCCGCGTGCGTGTCACCCTTCGGCACCCACTCCACGCGCTGGAAGAACACGCCGGCCTCGTGGTCGTGGTGCTGGTCGGCGTGGATGATGTTGCCGCCGTGCTCAAAGATCCAGCCGGACACGCGCGCGACGAGTCCGGGGCGATCAGGTCCGTGCAGCAGGGCAATCAGGGTCGAGGGCATAGTTGGGATTTACGAATTACGGTTTACGATTGGCGGACGCAAGCGAGGGGACGGGGAGAAATTGGCTGCGGCGTGTCATACGAATTTACGATTTACGAGGGACGATTTACGATTGCCGGACGCAGGCGGGGGACAGCGCGTGATGACCAGTGCAGTGATGTCCCTCTACTCGTCATCCTGAGCGAATGCGAAGGATGATGAGCCGGGTGGTTATGTGGTACGCCGCAGCGGTTGCCTGTGCCGCAGCATGCGGGCGGATCAACTCCATCCAACGCCTGCGCCGGCCAATCGTAAATCGTCCCTCGTAAATCCCAAATCTAGTCAGGGCTGCAGCAGCACCTTGCCCGTGGTCGCGCGGCTCTCGAGGGCGCGGTGGGCGTCGGCGGCGGATGCGAGCGGGAAGGTGGCGCCGATGCGGACCTTGAGCTGGCCGGCGGCGACCCACGCAAAGAGGTCGGCGGCCCGGGCGCGGAGTTCCTCCGGCGTGCGGAGGTAGTGGTTCAGCGTCGGGCGCGTCATGTAGAGCGAGCCCTTCTGCGCCAGCACGAGCGGCGCGAACGCCGGCACGGGCCCGCTGGCGTTGCCGAAGGAGACGAACAGCCCGCGCGGACGCAGGCTGTCGAGCGTGCCCTCAAAGGTCTGCTTGCCCACGGAGTCGTAGGCGACGTCCACGCCGCGGCCGTCGGTGAAGCGGCGCACGGCCTCGGTGAAATTCTCCCGCGTGTACACGCACACCGCGTCCGCGCCCGCCTCGCGCGCGAGCGCCACCTTCGCGTCGCTGCCCACCGTGGCGATCACGCGCGCGCCGCGCAGCTTCGCGAGCTGCGTGAGCAGCAGCCCCACCCCGCCGGCGCCGGCATGGACCAGCGCGGTGTCGCCCGCCTTCAGCGGGAACGTGTCGGTGGCGAGGAAGTGCGCGGTCAGGCCCTGGGACAGCAGCGCCGCCGCGGTCGGCGTGGCGATGGCGGCCGGGATCGGCAGCGCCTTGTCGGCGGGCACCAGCGTCTCGGCCGCGTACGCGCCGAGGGCGTTCGTCGTCGCGACGCGGTCGCCGCCGCGGAAGCCCGTCACGCCCGCGCCCACCGCCGTCACCACCCCCGCGGCCTCCATGCCGGGGAGGAACGGCAGGCTGACCTTGTACAGGCCGCTGCGGAGATAGGTGTCGATGAAGTTCACACCGGCCGCCTCGACGCGGATGCGCAGCTGGCCGCGGTCCGGGGCCGGCAGGGCGATTTCCTCCGGCAGCAGCTTTTCCGGCCCGCCGGTTTCGTGGATGCGGATGGCAAACATGGGGAAGATGACGATTGACGAGTTGCGCGTGGGTGGAGGCCGGCGGGGACCAGCGTCCCGCCTCGCTCGAAAAACGCGGATCAGACGTAGTTCACATTGCCGCGGTAATGCTGGATCGGGCGCACGCCGACCTCCTTGTGCCGCAGCGCGGTGATGCCGTTGGCGGCGGCCTCGGCGCCGGTGAGGGTGGTCATGAGGCACACGTTGTGGGCGTAGGCGGCGGCGCGGATGGCGTTCTCGTCGCGGCGCGGGATCATGCCGCCGGGCGTGTTGATCACCATGGCGATCTGGCCGTTCTTGATCATGTCCACGGCGTTCGGGCGGCCCTCGCTGAGCTTGGCGAGCCGCTTCACCGCGACGCCGGCCTCCGCGAGGATCTTGGCCGTGCCGCTGGTGGAATAGATGGTGAAGCCGAGCGCCTCGATGCGGCGCGCGAGCCCGACCGCGCGGGGCTTGTCGGCGTCCTTCACGGAGAGGAACACGTTGCCCTTGGCGGGCAGGCCGGGCTTGACCGCGGCCTGGGCCTTGGCGAAGGCCACGCCGAGGTCGGCATCGATGCCCATGACCTCGCCGGTCGAGCGCATCTCCGGCCCGAGCGTGATCATGGAGCCGGGGAACCGCACGAAGGGGAACACCGCCTCCTTCACGCACCAGTGCTTGGGCGTCTGCTCGCGGGTGAAGCCGAGGTCCTTCAGCTTGCGGCCGGTCATGACCTGGGCGGCGAGCTTGGCCAGCGGGACGCCGATGGCCTTGGCGACGAACGGCACGGTGCGGGAGGCGCGGGGGTTGACCTCGAGCACGTAGAGGTCGCCGTCCTTGACCGCGAACTGGACGTTCATGAGGCCGATGACCTGGAGCTCGCGGGCGAGCGCGTAGGTGGCCTGGCGGACGGTCGCGAGCATCTCGGCGCCCAGCGTGTGCGGGGGCATGACCATGGAGGCGTCGCCCGAGTGCACGCCGGCGAACTCGATGTGCTCGAGCATGCCGCCGACGACGCTGGTCTCGCCGTCGCTGATGCAGTCCACGTCCAGCTCGATGGCGTCCTCGAGGAACTTGTCGATGAGCACGGGCTTGCCGGGCATGACGTCGAAGGACTGGCGGATGACGGCGTTGAAGTCCTCCTCGGTGTAGACGATGAACATGCCGCGGCCGCCGAGCACGAAGGAGGGGCGCAGGAGCACGGGGAAGCCGACCTCGTGGGCGAACGCGAGGGCCTCGGACTCGTTGAGCGCGGTGCGGTTGGCGGGCTGGCGGAGGCCGATCTGGCGGAGGACGTTGGCGAACAGCTTCCGGTCCTCGGCGAGCTCGATGCTCTCGGGCGAGGTGCCGATGATGTTCACGCCGTTGGCCTTCAGGGCGGCGGCGAGGTTGAGCGGGGTCTGGCCGCCGAACTGCACGATGGCGCCGTCGCACTGCTCCTGCTGGTAGACCTCGAGCACGTCCTCGAGCGTGAGCGGCTCGAAGTAGAGGCGGTCGCTGGTGTCGTAGTCGGTCGAGACGGTCTCCGGGTTGGAGTTCACCATCACGGTCTCGAACCCGATCTCGCGCAGGGCGAAGCTGGCGTGGACACAGCAGTAGTCGAACTCGATGCCCTGGCCGATGCGGTTGGGGCCGCCGCCGAGGATCATGATCTTCTTCTTCGTCGAGGGGATGATCTCGTTCTCGTCGCCGTAGCTCGAGTAATAGTAGGGCGTGAACGCCTCGAACTCCGCGGCGCAGGTGTCGACCAGGCGGTAGGTGGTGTTGATCCCGCGCCGCTTGCGGTCGGCGCGCACGGCGGCGAGGTCGCTCTTGAGGATGTGGGCGAGCTGGGCGTCGGCGAAGCCGAACTGCTTGGCGCGCCGGAAGGCGTCGGTCGTCAGCGTGGCGGGCGTCTCCCGGGCCAGCGCCTGCTCCATCTCGTGGATTTCCCGCAGCTGGTGGAGGAACCAGGGGTCGATCTTGGTGAGCTCGAAGATGCGCTCGACGGTGTAGCCGGCCCGGAAGGCGTGGCGGATGAAATAGATCCGCTCGGCGTTGGGCGTGCCCAGCTTGGCATTGATCGTCTTCTCGTCCACGGGCTCGTCGCTGCCGTGGCGGCCGCCGCCGCCGAAGCCGCGGGCGCCGGTCTCGAGCGAGCGCAGGCACTTCTGGATCGACTCCTTGAACGTGCGGCCGATGGCCATGGCCTCGCCGACCGACTTCATGGCGGAGGTGAGCGTCGGGTCGGCGCCGAGGAACTTCTCGAAGGTGAAGCGCGGGATCTTCGTGACGACGTAGTCGATCGTCGGCTCGAAGCTCGCGGGCGTGAGGCGCGTGATGTCGTTGCGCAGCTCGTCGAGGGTGTAGCCCACCGCCAGCTTGGCGGCGATCTTGGCGATGGGGAAGCCGGTGGCCTTCGACGCCAGCGCGGAGGAGCGCGAGACGCGGGGGTTCATCTCGATCACGACCATGCGGCCGGTGACGGGGTCGACGGAGAACTGGATGTTGGAGCCGCCGGTCTCGACGCCGATCTCGCGGATGACGGCGAAGGAGGCGTCGCGCATCACCTGGAATTCCTTGTCGGTGAGCGTCATGGCCGGCGCGACCGTGATGGAGTCGCCGGTGTGCACGCCCATCGGGTCGAAGTTCTCGATCGAGCAGATGACGACGCACTGGTCCTTGTGGTCGCGCATGACCTCCATCTCGAACTCCTTCCAGCCGAGGAGGCATTCCTCGACGAGGACCTCGTGGACGGGCGAGAGGTCGAGGCCGTTGGCGACGATGGCGTCGAACTCCTCGCGGTTGTACGCGATGCCGCCGCCGGAGCCGCCGAGGGTGAAGGACGGGCGGATGATGAGGGGAAAGGTGCCGAGGAACTCGGCGGCGTCGCGGGCCTCGGGCATGGACTTCACGGTGCGCGACTTTGCGACATCGAGCCCGATGTGGATCATGCACTGCTTGAAGAGCTCGCGGTCCTCGCCCTTGCTGATGGCCTCCGGCTTGGCGCCGATCATCTCCACGCCGTACTTCGCGAGGATGCCGGCCTGGTGGAGCTCCATCGAGAGGTTGAGCGCGGTCTGGCCGCCGAGGGTCGGCAGGAGGGCCGAGGGCCGCTCCGCCGCGATGATCTTCTCCACGATGTCGACCGTGAGCGGCTCGATGTAGGTCACGTCGGCGAACTCCGGGTCGGTCATGATCGTGGCCGGGTTGGAGTTCACGAGGATCACGCGGTAGCCCTCCTCCTTGAGCGCCTTGCAGGCCTGCGTGCCGGAATAATCGAACTCACAAGCCTGGCCGATCACGATGGGGCCGGCGCCGAGGATCAGGATGGATTTGAGGTCGGTGCGTTTGGGCATGTGCGTGAGCGCCCGCGAGGGTTGGCGGGGGCCAAACGCCCGGCAAGCGGGAAAGCACCCCACCCTGCAAATCGGGCCGACCCCGCCCCCCGGGGCCTGCTGATCGCGATGAGCGGCCCTACTGCCGCCGCCCGGCGTGTCGCGGGGGTTGCGGGACCCCGCCGCGGGTGATAGGAAACCATCGTCATGCTCTCGGCCGAGACACGGTTCCCGTGGCGGCTTCCGGGTGGCACGTCGGTTCCCGGACGCCACCGCCTCCTGGCGGTGGACGGAGGCAGGTGCGGCGGCGAACTCAACCCCCTGGTTCCATGAAGACGACGATGCTGCGGCTGGTTTCCCTCGGTGTCCTGGCGACAATCCTGCTGCTGGGCGGATGCGAAGGCGTGCCCAAGCGCACGGGTGATGAAGGCGGAGGCCGGCTGTACGCCAAGCGGCCGGCCGCGCCGGCCGACGAATACGACTCCGCCCGGCCGGATGCCGGGGCCAAGCCCCGGGCCCCCGAGGGGATGGTCATGGGCCGGAAGAAGTCGCGGCGCAGCGCGGGCGACGAGCCGCAAGTCTCCCGCCCGGGCGGCAGCCGGGCCAGGGCCGCGGCGCAGCGGCCCACCGCGCCGGCCAGCGGCCTCTACCTGGCGGATGCCCAGCTGAACTTTGACACCCTCGACGGCGCCGCCTTCGACCCGGTGAAGGGCACGCTGTCCCTGTTCGGCCACCGCAGCCGCACCGACGGCGCCGCCGACCAGCCCTACCTGCAGCTCCTGGCGGCCGCGCTCGACGCGCGCGCGCCGCAACTGAGCCTCGAGTGGACCCCCGACTCGCAGCGGGAGGTCGACCAGGCCATGGCGCGCTTCAGCGACGACCGCAACAATGACGCGCTGACGACCGAGATGGCCCACATCTTCGACGCCCAGGGCCAGCTGAACCGCCGCGGGGCCGGCTTCTTCCGCGCGCTCGGCGCGAACGTGCGGGAAGGCATGAACCGCTACGAGTTCAACGGCGCCCTCCTGACGGCCGCGGGCCGGCCCGGCGCCGGCGAGGCGCTGCGGACCTTCGGCAACATGATCGAGGCCATCAAGCGCGACGACGCGGAGGCCAAGCGCACCAGCGTGGAGGAGCTCGCCCGCGCCCTGGGCCTGTATGACTTCATCGCGGAAGTCGCCGGGCGCTTCCGCAACGGGGAAATTTCCCAAGTCGACATGATGGACCAGGTCTGGCCGCGGATCGTGAGCGGGCTGGCCCAGGCGTTTGGCTGGGACGACGGCCCCTACACCGCGAAGTACTGGCGGCTCCGGCACGGCGGCATGACCTACGACGCCGCCAACGACGAGGTCCTCTGGGACATCCAGCACGACCTGAACCGCCTGCCCCGCCAGGCGCTGGATGCGATCACGGCGAACAAGTCCGAGGTCGTGGTGCCGCCCGAGGTCATGCGGGACGTGCTGGGCGTGGAGCCCCGCGTGCAGCCCGTGCTGACCGGCCTGCCCGACCACACAAGGCTGGCGCTGACCGCCTGCCAGGCCGACGCCTTCTGCAAGACGCTCTTCGACCAGCCCGAGGTCGCGGCCAAGGTGCCGCAGTACCAGGGCTATTTCGCCTGGCTGCGGGCGCGCGGGGAGCATCCGGTGGCCGGCGACGGCCATCTCTGGACCAGCCCCGGCAACTTCGAGCTCATGGAATCGCCCGACGGCCGCGTGCTGCGCTTCGGGCGGACCCCCGTGTTGTTCCACATTGAGGAGTACATGTCCGGACGGCGCAGCGTCGCGCGGCCGCAGCTCAGCGCCTACGCGGACCTGCTCACGTCGTGCTACGACGACCTCGCGCGGGAATATCCCGTGATGCACCAACTGCGGGAATGCATGAAGGTGGTCACGCTGGCCCAGTGGCTGCGGCAGCACAACTACGCGGTGTCCCTCCCGCAGGCGGGCCGCGAGAGTGTCAACCTGCCGCCCGAGCTGCCCGGCGTCATCTACATGGTGATGGCGCTCCAGCAGGGCCCCATCGGCGAGATCCTCACCGCGGCGGGCGGCGTGGATTACGGTGGCGACCGGAACTGGAACTATGCCCCCCGCGACCTGCCCGCGCCCGGCTCCGACCTGGTCGACGAGACCGGCCGCCGGGTCCGCGAGGCGATGGAGCGGTACCAGCATCAGAAAATCGCGGGGCCCGCGCCCCGGCTGCTCGCCGAGGTTAGCACTTCGGAAGTCGACGGCCGCCAGGTCACCACCGTGACCGTCGCGGCGAACGCCCCGTCCGAGCGGGGCCCGGCCCCGGGCGTCCGGGCGCAGCGCCTGGCCGACGAGGAGGCCGTGCTGTTGTGGAAGGCCGACGACCTGGCCGGCGCGGCCGAGGCCCTCCGGGGGCAAATCGAGGCCGCCGCCGGCGACCCGGTCCTGCAGGCGTCGCTGCGCGCCCAGCTGGCGCGTGTGCTGCACCAGATGGGTGACGAGGCCAGCGCCCTGCGCGAACTCAAGCTGGCCCAGCAGCTCGATCCGCACTCCCGGATCTTTGACCTGCTCCTTGCCGAGTTGGACGAGCAGAGCGGCGACCTCGCCGGGGCCCGGGAGGCGCTGCAGCGCTACCTCAAGAACGACCCCAGCAACCAGGCCGCCGCCCAGATCCTCGCCAGCATCGAGGCGCGGCTGAAGGGCGGCGTTGCGCCCACGGGCGGGCGCGCGGCGATGGCCCAGGCCCACGCCCAGGCGGCGATCCTGAACGGCCCCGACGAGGCCGCCAAGGCCGCCGAGTGGGCGCCGCCGGTCAACCTGCCGCCGCTCCATCTCACCGGCGTCAAGGCCACCGACCGGGTCATCCAGAGCGATCCCGTGATCCGCGACCTGCAGAAAAACTATGCGAGCGCCGTGGCGTCGCAGCAGCAGCTGGAGGCCACGCTCGTCTCCCTGCGTTCGCAGCTCGCCACGACGTCCAATCCGACGGAGCGGAAGCAGCTGGAGTCCGGCGTGTCCACGCTGCAGAGCCAGAGCACCCAGGCCGAGGCGCAGGCCAAGCAGCTGGCCGGGGAGATCGAGAAACGCGTCAAGCTGATCATCGACACCCAGGTCGAGCCCGCCGCGCCGGCACCCGACTCGTCCAGCCCGCCATCCCCGAGTCCCGCGGGCACGAAAACGCCATGACGTCCACCTGGTTCGCCGCCGGTGTCCGCTGGCCGGCCCGGCTGCTGCTCTGGGCCGGCCTGGCCCTGGCGACGGCCCGGGCCGAGCCGATTCCCGCGCTCGGCCGCGTGCCGGCGGGGCTGCCCGGCGACGTGGCGAGCCGCCTCGCCTCGCGGCGGCAGGAGCTCGAGCGGCAGCTGAACCGCTTCCTGGCCGAGGCGGACGGCTTCAACCGGAAGCGCCCGGAGGATCAGACCGACGCGGAGTACCAGGCCCTGCTGGCGCGCCGCGCGCAGTACATCGGCCTGGTGCGGGCCTTCAACCGCGAGGAGGAGGCCGCGGTGGCGGCGAGCGGTGCGTCGGAGCAGGAGCGATTCGCCCGGGATCGCGCGGCCTGGGTTCGTGAGGAGCAGGCGGCGATCGCGCGACGGCTGCAGGAACCGAATCACCTCTGCGCCGCCATCACCGCCTCGTTGAGGATCAAGGAGCCGCCCCTGCCCTACAAAACGTTCGCCGAACTGCAGCCCGGCGATGTCCTGCTGCTCGCGCCCGACGACGCCAAGAGCCGGCTGATCCGCTGGGCGGACCGGTTTTCCTCGCAAACACCGGACTCGCCCGCGTCCCACACGGTGCTGTTTCTCCGGGAGGTGAAGGGCCGGCGGCTGTTCCTGGACAACCAGGGCGGCGAGGGCATGGCCATCATCACCGAGGAGGAATTCCTGCGCCGCTATGCCGGACGGCTGCCCGCCTCGAGCGTGGCCAGCCTGCGGGAGCCCGGTTGCAGCGTGGCCCAGCCGCTGGCGCCCCAGGAGGCGCAGCACCTGTGGCAAGAGTCCGCCCAACTGGCGCGGCACCAGCTGGCCGACCGCGAGCGGAAGGCCGGAAACTGGGTGGATACGAGCGACTATGGCCTGTATGGCGACGACAACATGGTGTGCTCGGAGGCCAGCCGCTGGGCGCTCGTCCGCGGGCTGGCCGCCAGTCGGCCCGACCTGAGCCTGCCCGACACGAAGTCACCGCTGAAGAAGCTGCTCGGGGTCTATTACGGCCCCGCCAATTTCTACAATGATCAGGAGCATTTCCTGATCACGCCCCTCGGCGTGCCGGCGCGCGCCCCGTGAGGCTCAAATCTTCCCGAAGACGCCGCTGATGTCGGCCGCGCCCTCCAAAGGCGGATCGACCCGGTACTGCAGCGGGAGGATGGGCTCGCCGCCGAGCTGGGCGGAGAGGGCCTGCAGCGCGGGCCGCGCCAGATCGGGGAGGTTCAGGTTGATGACGTCGTGCCGGCCCGGCACGAACAGGCCGAAGGCGTAGAACGACTGGAGCCCCACCAGGTAGCCCGACAGCCGCCGGCCGGTGGGCGTGGTAAAGGTGGCGCGGACGAACAGGGTGCCAAGATGGGTGGGCAGCGGACCCGGACCGGCGAGCGGATGATGGCCCTCCTGCGCGTCGTCCCACACCCAAACCGGGTGCCGGGCAAATTCTCCGGCCGCGAGCTCCCTCACGTGGATGTCACTTAATTTTTCCATATTGGCGCAGGACGGCCTCCGCGGCACCGCGGGCGGAGGCATTCTGTTTGATCACGATGTTCTGGCCGGCGTTCACCGGGTTGAACTTCAGCAGGAATTCTCGCATGACGGCGGGGTCGGACAAGGAGAGTCGCTGGATGGGAATGGCCGGCAAGCCTGCCGACTGGAAGACCGCAAGACGACGATTATCCAGCGTGTACAACGAGCCCTGGTGCTCCACGACCCGGATCGCGGGCAGGTCCGCGGCCGCGAGGTTGCCGCTGCGCAGCGCCTCGGCGGTCTCGGCCAGGGTCTGGCCCGAGCTGAATCGCTGGGTGATCGTTGGCTGCGTGAACCGCACCAGCCGCGGGCTCGTCGACTCGAATGCGGCGGGGTCTACCATCGTCAGCGCCGCGCCCATCGCCGCCATCGCGAGCCGGTTCGCCGGGTCACCCGGATCGTACCAACCGAGACGCGCAGCCGGGCTGAGGTTCGACGCCAGGCCGGCGCTCAACTCGTCGTCGTTGACTTCCTGCGTGAACGGATTGCCCCCGGCCAGGGCAAAGTGGGCGTACTGGGCCCCGCGCGAGAAAAAATGGGCCGTCCCGAAGATCGAGTCGCTGAGCGTGTCGAGCGCCGGCCCTAGCGCGCCCTTCAGCAGGGCCGCGAGAGTGTTGCCACTCGGCTCCACGTCCAGCGCCGCCAATCCGAACGGATCCACGGCCGTGACCGGATTGCCGTTGGCATAGGCGAAGCGGTTCAGCGAGGTGGGGACGCCGATCTCACCGAGCGTCGGATCCTGGTTAAGAAACCGCCGCAGGGCCGGATGATAGTAGCGCGCGCGGTGATGGCAGAGCCCGTTGGCATCGGTCTGCACGCCCCACCGGCCGTTGAAGAGAAACGGCGTGTCCGTCGCGCCGCTGCGGGAGAGCTGTTCGCCGTACGGCCCATAGCTCGCGCGATCCGTCACCACGCCCCCGGCATCGGTCAGGGCCACGGTGTCGCCCCGGCGGTCGTGATGATAATACCTCAGCGCGTCGCCGGTCTGCTCGTACAACAGGCCTAGGCCATAAACAGAAAAACGTCCGCGTGCCGTCCGGCGCCGTGCGCACAAGCACCTGGTCGAGCGCAGCGTTGGGATTGATCGCATACCGGGTTGTGCCCGCGGCGCTGGCCTGGGCCACGCGGCGGTTCTCGGCGTCGTAGGTGTAGGTGAGATTGCCTGCGCTTGTGAGCCGATTGCGCGCGTCGAAGGAATAATTCGCCGGGGCCACCCCGGCGATTGCGAGCAGGTTGCCGTCCGCATCGAAGCTCGCCGCCGCGCCGTTGTGCGTGAGGAGGCGGTTGTCCCGATCGAAGGTCTGTCGCACCGGATCCGCCTGAAAACTCACCGCCGGGCTGAGCGTCTCGGCGGTCATCCGCCCGGCCGCATCATAAGCATGTTCGCCGCTGTAGATGAGCGTCGTGCCATCCGGCGCATACTCCTTCAACTGGCTCAGCTGGCCGGCCACGTCGTAGGCGCGCACCTGTCGCGTGCCGTTCGCCCGGAGCACCTGCGTCACCCGCCCCACTCCGTCGTAGGCGTAGGTGGTCACACGGCCCGCCCAGTCCGTCACCGTGCCGAGCCGGCCGGCGCGATCGTACGCGTAGGACACCTGCCGGCCGTCGGGATAGGTCAGCTGATCCAGCCGGTCGAGGGCGTCGTAATGGTAGACGATGACGTTGCCCTCGCCGTCGGTGTAGGACGTGAGCCGGCCGAGGAGATCATAGGTCCGCGTCAGGGTTCGTGTGCCCTCCGTCACGGTCAGCACGCGGCCGACGGGATCGCGCGCGATTGCCACCTGTCCCGCCGGGTCGGTCGTGCGGCTGAGCCGGCCCGCGTCATCGTAGTCGAAGGTCGTCGCGCGGCCCGACGGCGCCACGACCGCCGCCGGCAGGCCGCGTTGGTCATAGAGGCAGGTGGTGACGGCTCCTTCCGGCGTGGTGGTCGAGGTCGGCCGACCCGCCAGGTCGCAGGCCAGGAGCGTGGCCTGGCCCGCGGGATCAGCCAGCGACACCCGGTTGCCGTCGTTGTCGAAGGCCTGCGCGGAATTCAGGCCGCCCGGATCGGTCGCCTGCACCAGGCGTCCGATCGCGTCGTAGGCGAAGGTCGTGGTGCGATTCAGCGGATCCTGCACGGTGAGGCGCCGGCCGAGGTCGTCGTAGGTGAAGCGGGCCGTGCGGCTGAGCGGATCCGTCACGCCGGTGAGCAGGCTGCGGCTGTCGTAGGCGCAGAGCGTGCGCTGGCCGAGGGCATCCACCACCGCGGTCAACTGCCCGGCGGCATCGAAGTCGCGGGTCACGGTCCGACCGGCCGGATCGGTCACCGCCGTCAGCCGTCCGGCGGCATCATACGTCCGGCTCGCAGTGCGGTTGAGCGCGTCCGTGACTGACAACAGCCGGTCCTCGCCGTCGTAGGCGGAGGTGGTCACACGGCCCAGTGCATCCGTGATCGTGAGCGGATTGCCGTTGGCGTCGTAGGTGTAGCCCGTGACCGCACCGACGGGATCGGTCACGGTGAGCAGGCGATTGCGGTGATCGTAGGTGAACGCGGTGGCCTGGTTCAGCGCGTTCCGGACGCTCAGGACATTGCCGACCGCGTCGTAGGCGTAGGTCGTCCGCCGGCCAAGGGCGTCCTCCCGATAAAGCAGGCGGCCGTCGGCATCGTAACCGAAGCGGGTGACGACCCCCGCCGGGTCGGTGAGCTGCGTGAGCTGGCCTGCCGCGTACGCGTAGGTGAACACGCCGCCGCGCGGGAGCGTCATCGTGAGCGGCAGCGAATTCGCGTCGTACGTCCACGCGGTCGTGCGCCCGGGGGCGTCGGTGAGCGTAAGCAGGTTGTTGCTCGCGTCGTAGGTGCGGATCGTGACGTGGCCGAGCGGGTCCGTCGTCGTCAGGAGATTGTTGCGGGCATCGTAGCAGTGGGTCGTGGTTTTCCCCGCCGGGTCGGTGACGGTGAGGATGTTGCCCGCGGCATCGTAGCTGAATGCGGTGGTGCGGCTCAGGGCATCCGTGACGGAGGTCGGGTTGTGGTCGGCGTCATAGGTGAACGCCATGGTCTGGCCGAGCGGGTTCCGGACGGACGTCAGGTTGAAATCCGGATCGAAGGTGCACACCGAGGGCCGGCCGGTGCGGTCGGTCGCGGTGACGATGATGGCCGGCGTGACCGGCGTGGTGCGCCCGGCGGAATCGGTCACGACGACGGCGTTGCCCTGCGCGTCGTAGCTCACGGAAGTCGTCTGCCCCGCGACCGTGGCGGACGTCAGACGGCCGGCATCGTCGTACTGGTAGCTGATCGTCTGGCCGTCGAGGCGCGTGAAGCTCGCGAGACCAAAGTTGCCGATGCTCGGCAGCGGCAATGGCACCTGCCGGGCGGTGTCGGAGGCCGCGTAAAGATTGCTGCCCGGCAGGCCCTGCTCGACGTAGGCGAAGGTCAGCGGCGGATGGCCCGCGACCCCGTCGGCCTGGGTCAGGACGCGGCCATCAGTGTCGTAGGTGTTGGTCGTGAGGAGGGTCCCGTCGTGATCGGCCACCGTGAGCAGGGCCCGGTTTGCGTCGTAGGTAAACGTGGTCTGCCAGCCGTTCTGGTTGACGATCCGGTTCAGGAGCGGGCCGGAGGTGTAGCCCAGGCTGACCATGGCCCCCGTGCCATCCGTGAGCGTGGCAATGCGCGGCGTGCCGGAGACGTAGGTGAAGGCCAGACGCGTGTTGGCGACCGGGTCGGTGATCGTGGCGATGCGGGAACTGCCGTCGTAGGTGAGGACCAGTTTTCGTCCATGCGGGTCGCAGTCCTCGAGCAGTCGTCCGGCACCATCGAACCGCAGCGAGGCCTGGTCGCGGCGGGTGAGCCGCCAGCCGCCTCCGGCCAGCGCAGTCAGCACATCCTGCCGCGTGGCGTCCTCCGTGGAGCGGAACGTTCCGGCGACGCCCGGCTGCGGCGTGAACGTGTTTGCGCGGGCCTGGTTCCACTGCACGACGAGGTTGCCGCCGCTGGGCACGACGCGCACCTCGAAGGGATGGGACCAGCCGAAGCCGGCGGCCCCGGGGTTGTCCTGCGTGGCGGCCAGCGTGGAGTGATAGCCCAGCGTGAAGTCCCAGGTGCGCGCGCCGGTGAAGGCGAAAAGCGGCCGCGTGGCGGTCTCGGCGCCCGTGGCCACCTCGACCGGGCCGCCGAGGTGCAGGATGCGCCCCGGTTCCATCGTCGCGAGCCGCGCGCCGGCGGCGGTGCCCGTGTTGGCGAGGAGCCCTTCGGCGGTGCGTCCGGGCCAGGCCGCGTCCGCGACACCGTTCGTGAAGTGCACCGCGCCCACGGTCGTGACCCGCGAGTGTCCCGGCGCCGTCGCATAGGTGGCGCCGAGCAGGAAGTAGCCGTTGCTCCGGTTGAAATCGGCGTAGCGCCCGTCGCCCTGGAGCGGCACGCCCTGGGGATCCTGCCAGTTGAGCTGGGAGCTGGCCGGGACGGTGCCGGTGGCGGCCGGGATGTTGCCGACATTGTTGACCGCCGCCTGGAGGCTCGCGGTGTAGGCGTAGGGGATGGGCTGGCCGGCGTTGGCGCGGTCGACGAACCGGCCGGTGAAGGTCAGGGTCGTGACGACAGCGGCGGCCGGCACGGCCAGGATCAAGCTCAGGAACCCGAACCGGGCGAACCGGCGGGCGCGTGGGAATACAGTCATGCAGCGTGCGGGAATATTTCGGGCGCGGGCGGCGAACCGTTCGCGCCACATCGCAGGGCGCGGAGGGAAAGAATCCCGTTTCCGGCGCACAACGCTCCCGATTACCGGAAGCTCGGTAGATCACCGAAATCCCGACGCATGCTGCTCCCTCGAGCACCGGGAAAAATCTCGCTCAATCGCAGCCGAGTCGCGGCAAGAACAGCCGCCGGGTGAAACCGCTCCTGCTCGCTCATCTTCGCCAATGACCCGGAGCGTATCCGGATCAGCGGGGAGGAGCGGAAATTAGTGGTTCCCTCTACTTGCCCAGCTTGGCGATGTCGACGCCGAGGACCTTGGCCGCGGCGGCCTTGTCGTCGCGGCAGACGTGCAGCACGAGGTCGATGTACTGCTTCTCCTGGCCGGCCAGGTATTCCGACAGCGGCGGCCAGTGCTTCAGCTCGCGCAGGCGGAGCGGGAGCTGGGAAGAGGTGATGACGCGCGTCTCGGTGCTGGTGGCGACCTTCGACACGACCTGGAAGAGCTCGGTGAGGTTGCCCGGCCAGTGGTACGCCATCAGCACGCCCATCGCATCGTCGGTGAACTCGATCATGTTCGAGTCAAAGTGCGGGTTGGCGGCCTTGACGGTGTATTTCTTGACGAGCAGCGGGATATCCTGCGGCCGCTCGCGCAGCGCGGGCATCTGCACGGGCAGCGAGGCGACGCGGTAGAACAGCTCGTCGTGGAACCGGCCCTCGTCGGACATCTTCTCAAGGTCCTCGGTCGTGGTGCAGATCAGCCGGAAGCCGTGGGCGGTGTTGCGGAGGACGCTGACGAGCTCCTTCTGGACGGAGAGCGAGAGGCACTGCAGGTGCTGGAGGAAGAGCGTGCCGCCCTTGGCCTGCTGGACCCAGGTGCCGCCGGCGCCGTTCTGGCCGAGGACGCCCTCGCGGAAGCTCGCCTCGGAGCTCAGCGAGCAGTCGATGCGCACGAACTGGGCCTCGGGCGCGCCGCTCGCGGCGTGGAGGATCTCCGCGACCGCGATCTTGCCGGTGCCCACCTCGCCCTGCAGCAGCACGGGCGTGCGGACGGCGATGAGCTTTCGGATCTGCTGGATCAGCTTCTTGATGGCCGGGCTCTGGCCGACCAGCCGGCTCTCGAGATCCTCGGGGCGCGCCGCCGGGACGAGGCCGGTGAGCGCGCGCTCGTTTTGAAACTGCTTGAACTCGATGCCGCGGCGCAGCGTGGCAATGAGCTCGTCCACGCGGAAGGGCTTCTGCAGGTAGTCGAACGCCCCGAACTTCAGCGCCTGCACCGCACTCTCGGTGCTGGCGTAGGCGGTCATGATGATGATGATCGAGTTCGGGTCGTAGAGCTTGAGCTGCTTGAGCAGCGTGATGCCGTCCATCGGCTTCATGTCGATGTCGGCCAGCACCAGGTCGAACTTCTCCGCCTTGTACCGCACCAGCGCCTTCTCGCCGTCCGTCGCGAAGGACGTCGCGAAGCCCGTGGGCTGGATGACAGCCTCAAGCATCTCGTGGATCGAGAGGAGGTCGTCGACGATGAGGACGGAGGGCATGGAGGAGCCCAGACTTCGCCATCAAGCCGGAGCAAAGTCAATCGGCAGTAGCGGGCCCGAAAGGCCCGTCGCAGTGCGCAATCCGAAGCTCGCAGATCGGCCGCTGCCGGAGGCCCAAGGCATGCGTGCCCTGGGCCACCAAGACTGACCTCTGACGTCTGTCCTCCAGCCTCTGGTATTACTGCAGTCCGCCGGCGACCGCACCCAGTTGGAAGATGGGGAGGAACATCGCCATGACGATGCCGCCGACCACCACGCCAAGGAAGACGATGAGGATCGGCTCGATCAGGGAGGTGAGCGCGGAGACCGTGGCCTCGCACTCCACATCGTAGAAGTCGGCGATCTTCGTCATCATGCCATCGACGTTGCCGGTGGCCTCACCCGCCTTGACCATGTGCTTCATCATGGGCGGGAAAAACGTGTTCGCGGCGAGCACCACGGAGACCTGGCCGCCCTGGCTGACGTGCTTGGCGATCTCCTGGCAGGCGTCCTCGATCTGCACCTTGTCGCTGGCGGCCGAGACGATCTCGAGCGTGCGCAGGATGGGCACGCCGGAACGGATGAGGGTCGCGTAGGTGCGGCAGAACCGGGAAAGGGCGATCTTGTGGATGAGGTTGCCGAAGATCGGGGCGCGGACGAGGAGCAGGTCCTTCTGGCGGCGGCCGTTGGGCGTGGCGATGAACTTGCTGAGGCCCCAGTAGGCGCCGTAGGCGCCGGAGAAGATCGCCCACCACCACTTCTTCATGAAGTTGGAGAGATCGATCAGGAACTGCGTGGGGGCCGGCAGCTTCGCGCCGAAGTCCGCGAACATGGCGGCGAAGACCGGGATGACGAAGATGAGGAGGACGTTGACGAGCGCGACAGCCAGGCCGATGACCGCGATCGGGTACGTCATGGCGGACTTGACCTTCTTGGTCAGCTTGACCGTGGACTCGAAGTAGCCCGCGACCTTCATCAGGATCTCGGCCAGGCCACCGCTCGCCTCGCCCGCCTCGACCATCGAGACGAACAGCGTGTTGAAGGAGTTCGGGAATTTCCGGACCGCGGAGGAGAAGGAGTTGCCGGAGGAAATGTCGGAACGGACGTCGCGGATCACGATCCGGAAGCACTGGTCCTCCGTCTGGTCCTGCAGGGCCTCAAGGCATTGCACCAGCGGCAGGCCGGCGGTGAGGAGGGAGGCGAGCTGCTGGGTGAAGATGGCGAGCTCGCCCATCGGCAGCTTGTAGTTCTTCGACCTCTTCTCGAGCGCCTTCATCTTCGCCAGCGCCTGAGCCGTCTTGACGTTGGTGCGGCCTCTCTGCGTTTCCTGCAGCGAGCCTGCGGATTGCCCCGACGCAGAAGAAATGATTGCCATGACGGTCTCAGGCATACGCCCGGACGAGGGCGCCGCAATACCATTTCGCGGGGTGTACGGTAAAAAAACTAATATGTCTGTCCGGGGCATCCAGACGAACCCGCCTTCGCCGAGGCGACGGAGGGCAGGCGCCCAAAGCCGATGACGGAGGGATTCGGGCGAACGCCGAACATCGAACGCCGAACGCCCAACGTCGAAGTGGATTCCAGCACGCGGCTGCGCCGCGGGCCAATCCTTCGGCGTTCGGTGTTGGCCGTTGGGCGTTCGGCGTTCGCTCCGCCTGCTATCCATCGCAGGCTTGACCCTCCTCCGGCACAGTCACGGAATCACCCGCGCCAGGCCGCGGGTGTAGTTTAGTGGCAAAACTCCTCTCTTCCAAAGAGGTATCGTCGGTTCGATTCCGTCCACCCGCTCCATCCTTCGCTCTGCGAGCTTCGGATGGCACGGCCATCCATGGCCTACTGGGATCGTCGCGGGCATGGCATCGTCGCAGCGAAGGATGCCCTCCGTAGCTTTAGCGAAGGAGGACCTTCCGCTTTGGATCCGGCTACTCCCTTCGCGCTTTCAGCTTTGGATTTTCCCGCGATCCCCCACTTCCAGCTGACTGTTGCCCGCCACGCGAAGGCGCATTGATGCGATTGCCATGATCGCCGTTGGCGGTGTCTAATGACCGACCTTCGGTCCCATTCATCGCACAACCCGGTGCGGGGCCTCCCTCCCATGACCTTCCGCACCCTCGGTTTTCTTGCCCTGCTGGCCGGCGCTTCGGTGACGCTCCGCTCGGAATCGGCGCCCGATCTCTCCGATGCCGCCATTTCGCGCCGCTACCTGGAACGGCGGGAATTCATCCTCCGGCAGGCGGTCGACGCCGTCGTGCCCGGCGACCTGACGAAGGGGAGCAAGTTCGACATCGCAGCGTGCCTGCAGCGCGGCGAACGCGTGGACGCGGCCCTGGCGCGCCTCGCCCGCCTCGATGGCGGCACGCCCTCGGGCAACATGTTCTGGGCCTATCCGACCGTGGCCGTGATGCTGGCGGGGGACCGGTCGCTCGATGCGCGCAGCCGCGCCCGCATCACTGAATTGTGGCGCACCTACTGGCCGAGCCGCGGCGACACCGAGAATCACTGGGTCCTGTCCTACGCGAGCCTCTATCTCGCCGCCCAAACCTGCCCGGAGGCCGGACCCGAGCACTGGTTCAACGGCAAGTCCTCCGCCGAAAACATGGCCAACGCCCGGAGCTACCTGGAGCATTGGATGGATGTCACTGCCGCGCATGGCCAGGGGGAGTACGATTCGCCCAACTACATCGAGGAATACGCCATCGGCCTCTCGCTGCTGGCCGGCTGGGCCCAGGATCCCGCCCTCCGCCAGCGGTCAAAAATGATGCTGGATTACATCCTCTACGACTACGCGGTGGAAACGCTCGACGGCCTCTATGGCGGCGCCCACAGCCGGGTGTATCCGCGCCACATCATCGCGCCGGGCCGCACGGCCGCCGCCGCCCTCGGCTGGCTGCTGTTCGGCCTCGGCGACTATGAGCCCAGCGAACGGCAGGTGACGCGTCACCAGCTGCGCGAGGAATTGCCGGAGCGCGGGGCCAAGCTGATCGCCCTCAGCGGCTACGTCCCGCCGCCGATCCTCGAGCGCATCGCCCGCGAACGGGCACAGCCGTACGTCGAGCGCGAGCTCAAGCGCACGCGGTGGCGCCTGCGGCACGCGGGGCCGGACTCCTTCGTCATCGGCGACAAGCGCACCGTGCCGGTTTACAAATACAGCTACGTCGACCGGGATTTCATCCTCGGCTCGTCCCAGGGCGGCGTGCTGCAGCCCATCCAGCAGGAAACCTGGAGCCTCATCTGGCGCACCGATCATGCCGTCATGCGCTGCCCGACCTTCTTCGGCACCCAGCCCTACGCCTCGGAGGACGAGGGCAGCATGTATTTTGCCGTCGATCCCGACGTGGTCACGGAGCTGATCGTGCGCTCGAAGGCCGACTATGATTCCCCGGACAAGCTCCCGGGCGGCTCGCCTTACGAGCAGGTCATGCAGAGCGGCGGGGCGCTGATCGCCCTGCAGGACATCCCGGCCACCGCCCGGTTTCGGCACACGACACTCTTCTTCTCCCGCGACCTGGTGGGCACCGAGGAGGACGCCTCGGGCTGGATCTTCAGCCAGGGCGGACCCGTGTACATCGCGTATCGCCCCTTTGTCCCCGGCCAGTGGAAGCCGAACGACTGGACCGGCTTCCTGGCTCACGGCGGCGGCGGCGTGCTGATCAGCGGCGATTTTTCCGAGTGGGGCGTCGGCCACCGCTGCTACGTCAGCACCGCCCTCCAGAACGGCTACATTGTGCAGGTCGCCGCGGCCCGCGACTACCGCTCGTTCGCCGCGTTCAAGGACGCCGTGCGCGCGTTGCCCGTGTCCTTCGCCCTGGCCCCGCGGCCCGAGGCCACCTTCACCGGGCTCGATGGCTCGGTGCTGCATGCCCGCTATGGTGACAATCCGACCGTGAACGGCACCCCGGTGGACTACGCGCACTGGCCCCTGTTCGACAGCCCCTTCGGTCACGCCCAGCCCGGCGAACGGCGGCTCACGCTGCACCACGGCGCGGAAAGCTACCTCCTCGATTTCAACCTCAACCGCAGCGAGCACTCGCCTGCCGTCTCGCCATGAAACACCTCGCCCTGCTCCTGCTCGCCGCCGGCCTGCCGGTCATCCCGGCCCCCGCCGCCACCGACTCCGCCGGGACCCCGGCGTTCTACGCCGCGGTCGCGATGACCAAGGCGCAGCGGAACACCTCGACGCCCGCGGACTCCGGGCTGTATCAGCGGCTGGATTCCGGCCAATGGGTGCTGACCGGGCCGCGCATGCTCGGGGTGGGCAGCGTTGCCATCCATCCCGCCACGCCCGCGATCCGGTTGATCGCCTGCTCCGACGGCATTGTGCGGAGCGCCGACGGCGGCAAAACCTGGAACCTCACGACGACCTGGGAGGTGGCCGACGTGCGGACCATCGCCTTCGACCCGGCGGATCCCTCCCACGTGTATGCCGTCACGGCCTGGGGACCGCTGCGTTCCGTGGATGCCGGCCAGTCGTGGCAACTCGCCCAGCGCGGACTCGATCGGCTGTTCTGCGCGGCGCTGGTGGTCGATCGCCGCCAGGCCGGCCGCGTTCTCATCGGCATGGAGGAAGGCCTGTACGTCTCGACCGACTCGGCCGTCTCGTGGACCCGGCTGGATTTTCCCTCCGTCCCGGTCACCCGGCTCGTGCAGAGCGCGACTCAGCCTAGTGTCATGCTGGCAACCACGACGGGAAAGGGCGCGTGGCTTTCCCGCGACGCGGGCCTGCATTGGATCGCGGTGGACCCGGGGTCGGCCTCGGCCCACCTGTATGCGGCCGCCATCGCTCCCCATGATCCGGCGCTGATGGCGACGGGCGGCTGGGAAGTGGGCGTGCGGGTGTCGGCCGACGGCGGCAAGACCTGGACCGACCGCAGCCGCGGGCTGCCCAACCGCAAGGTGTTCGTGGTCGCATTCGATCCCCAGCACCCCGGCCGGCTGTGGGCCTCCACCTTTGAGGAAGGCTCCTTCTACAGTGATGACCTCGGCCAGACTTGGTGCGACGGCGGCCTCTACGGGGCCTACGGCTCGGACTTCGTCTTCGCCTCGCAGTCGGCTCCGGGCAAATAGCCTCCGCGCGCCTACCGCGCGAAGGCCGGTTCCAGCTCGAGATTGAAGAAGCTGCGGGCGTTGCCAAAGCAGATCTCGCGCACCATGGCGCCCACCAGCTCGCGGTCGGCCGGCAGCTCCCCGCGCTCCATTTCCGCCCCGAGCAGGTTGCAGAGCACGCGGCGGAAATACTCGTGCCGCGTGTAGGAGAGGAAACTGCGCGAGTCGGTCAGCATGCCCACGAACCGCCGCAGCAGGCCCAGGTTGGACAGGGCGTTCATCTGCCACTCCATCGCCTCCTTCTGGTCGAGGAACCACCAGCCGCTGCCAAACTGGATCTTCCCGGCGATCGTGCCGTCCTGATAGTTGCCCGCCATCGTGGCGAAGGCGTAGTTGTCCGCCGGATTGAGGTTGTAGAGCACGGTCCGCGGCAGCTCGCCGGTGGCGTCGAGCGCGTCGAGGTAGCGGGCCAGCGCGCGCGTCTGCGGGAAGTCGCCGATGCTGTCGAACCCGGTGTCGGGCCCGAGCCGCGCGAGCAGGCGGCGGTTGTTGTTCCGCTGCGCCCCGAGGTGCAGCTGCTTCGTCCAGCCCCGGCGCGCGTCCCAGCGGCCAAACTCCAGCATGAGATACGAGCCGTACTTCGCCCACTCCTCCGGCGTGGCCGCGCGACCCGCGCGGGCGGCGTCGAACACCGCCGCGGCCTCCGTGGGCGTGCAGGGCTCGGCCAGCGCCGTCTCCATGCCGTGATCGGACAGCCGCCCGCCGAAGGCGTGGAATTCATCGTGCCGCCGCTGCAGCGCGGCCAGCAGGTCGTCAAAGCTGCGGATGGAGGTGCGCGCCGTGCCGCCGAGCCGCTCGAGCCACGCGTTGAAGGCCGCGGGCTGGTTCACGCCGAGGGCCTGGTCGGGCCGGAAGGTGGGATACACCCGCGTCTTCAGCCCGAGTTTCCGGATACGCTCGTGGGTATCGAGCGGGTCCGCCGGGTCGTCGGTGGTGCAGATCACCGCGACGCGGTTCGCCGCGAGGATGTCATGCACCCGCAGGCCCTCGAGCCTGGCATTCGCCTCGCGCCAGATGGCGTCGGCCGACGCGGCGTTGATGGTGGCGCCGATGCCGAAGTAGCGCTGCAGCTCGAGGTGCGACCAGTGGTAGAGCGGGTTGCGCAGCGTGTAGGGCACGGTCGCGCACCACGCGTCAAACTTCTCGCGGGGCGCCGCGTCGCCGGTGCACAGCCGCTCCGCCACGCCGTTCGCCCGCATCGCGCGCCACTTGTAGTGGTCGCCCCCGAGCCAGATCTCGGCGAGGTCGGCGAACCGGTGGTTGTCCGCGATCTGCGCCGGCGGCAGGTGGCAGTGATAGTCGAAGATCGGCTGGGCCTCCGCGAACCCGTGGTACAGGTCGCGCGCGGCCGCCGAGTGCAGGAGAAATTCGGGATGGATGAGCGAAGACATGGGCTGAAAGTAGCGAGTCGTGGGTAGTGCGTAGTGAGTAGTGAGTAGGTCGGACTTTCTGGGGTCCTGGAGATGGGAGATGGCGGACGGGAGCGGAGCCGGGCTGGTTTGGAGCCTCGCTACCCGCTACCCGCTACTCCCCCGACATCCCCCAGCAGCGCGTCGAGGCTGGCGTAGCCGGCGAGGAGCTTGCGCGCGGCGGCGGCGCGCGCGGGTGGCACAAGGCCGGTCTCCTCGGCGAGGAAGATGAGGTAGGACGCCACGCGGCGCGAGTAGTTGAGCCGCGCCTCCGGGCTGATGGCGTAGAACCGCGCGCGCTGGCGGTAGCCCGCCGGCGAGTGGTCGCCCAGCGCCGCCTTGTCCGCCCGGCCGTCCGCGGCCAGCACGTAGAGGAAATTGTACTCGAAGAAGAACATGTGCTCCGGGCTCGGCGGCAGCGCCTCGAGCGCGCGGCGGCACGCGGCGGGCGTCGCGAAGACCCCGTCGGCCGGCCCGCCCAGCGAGGTGGTGACGAACACCCGGGCCATCTTCTGCTCGGTGGCGTCGGTGCTGAACGCGCCGGCCACGGCGAGGTCGAGCGTGAAGCGGTACCAGTCGCGCCACAGCGCCTGGTCGGCGGCGGCCTTCGACGCGTGCAGCGCCACGCCCATCTCGTAGGTGTAGCGCCCGCTGGTCTTGATCTCGAGCCGGCTGCCCGTGACCTCGCCCATCACGCGGTAGTTCTCGGCCGACTTGCCGGAGCCGGAGTGGAAGCCGATGCTGACGCCGAATTTCTCGCACACGGCCCACTGCTTCGCGATCAGGCCGCGCAGCGCGGCGTTGTCCGGGTAGGGCGAGTTCTTCTGGAACCCGAAGGCGGGGGCGACGAAGTTCACCGGCATGCCGAGCAGCTCGCAGAGCGCCAGCATCACCGCGGTGGTCTCGGGCGTGGTGAGGCCCGGCAGCTCGTCGATCGACAGCTCGCGCAGGTAGGCGCGGCCCGCCGCGGTGGTGAACGCGGCCGCGCGCGCGGCGGCGTACTTGTCGTCGCGGCGCTTCATCTTCTGGAGCGACGGCCAGACCGTCACCAGCAACTGGTTGAACGCCGCCTCCTCCCCCTTCAGCCCCGCGGCCGCGACCCGCGCGCGGGTCCGGGTCACGAGGTCCGCCGGGATGTCCGCCAACTTCGCCGGCTGGTTGAGCGCGAGCTCGGGCGACAGGTCGAAGGTGATGTAGCTCGCGAGCAGGCAGCCGCGCACGAGCGCGTCCTCGCGCGCGTCGAACTTGCCGCCAATCGGCTGGTGGTCGGCGTTGAACGACCACGCGATGCGCCGCCGGTGGAAGCCGGTCTTCAGCTTCGACAGCACGCAGCCGTGGCTCATGCCCTCCACGCTCTGGCCCTGGTGCCCCTCGGGCACGTTGGTCCCGATGAACGGGAACGGCACGGTGTCGAGCCGCCCGCCCAGCATGGCGTCCACGTCATAGACCAGCTCGCGCGGGATCGAGTTCTGGTTGGCGGTCAGGCCGAGCCCCAGCGCGCCCATCGCCCACTCCACCGCGGGCCAGTGCAGCGTGGTGAAGCGCGCCCCGACGCCGAGCGTGCTGCGGCCAAGCTGCGCTCCGGCGGACGGAAAGATCGTCGAGCCCGCGTCGTGCGCCTGCACGAGGTTCTTCAGCGCGAGGAGATTCGCCCACGTCGCGGGAAACGCCTGGCCGCCGCCCGGGAGGTCGAGGCCGTCGGCCAGCGGCGCCTTCACCCCGGCCTGCGTCGGGCTGAGGAGCCACACGCAGTCGCCCGTCGCCAGGTCCTCGCCCAGGCTCCACGTGCCGGCCGCGGTCGCGAACCGGCTCTGCGGCCAGACGTGGACCGGCATCCCCGGCTGGAGGCGCGCCCGGAGCGCGGGCCAGTCGAGGCAGAAATCGGGCGACACGCACGGGTTCTGCGCGATGCGGAGGCTGTGCTGCAGGAGGAAGGCATTGATGGCGGACATGGGAAGGAAAAGTGGGAAGTGACAGGTAACAAGTGGCAGGCGGAAATCAGCGCCGGACGCCGAGGTGCCGGCTCTTGATACCTGGCTCCTGCTACTTGTGACTTTTCACATCAGATGGTCATGGCGTGATACCCGCCGTCCACGACGAGTTCCTCGCCGGTGATGAACGAGCCGGCGGCGCCGCTCGCGAGCAGCAGCGTGGCGCCGATGAGCTCGCGCGCCTCGCCGAAGCGCTTCATCGGCGTGTGGCCCATGATGTGGCCGACGCGCTCGGGGGTGAGGACCGAGCGGTTCTGCTCGGCGGGGAAGAAGCCCGGGACGAGCACGTTGACGCGCACCTGATGTGGCGCCCACTCGCGGGCGAGGTTGAGGGAGAGGTTGTGGACCGCGGACTTGGTCGCCGAGTAGGTGAAGACGCGCGACAGCGGCACCAGGCCGGACATCGAGCCGAGGTTGATGATCGAGCCGCCGGCGCCGCGCTCGACGAGGAGCTTCCCGAACACCTGGCAGCCGAGGAACACGCCCTTGAGGTTCACGCGCACGATGCGGTCGAACTCCTCCTCGGTGATGTCGAAGAACGGGGTGGCGGAGTTGATGCCCGCGCCGTTGATCACGATGTCGATCCGGCCGGACCGCCGCAGGACCTCGTCGCGCAGCGCCTCGAGCTCCGCCTTGCGGGTCGCCTCGGCCGCGTGGAACCACGCCTTGCCGCCCGTCGCGGCGATCTTGGCGAGGCGGGCCGCGGCCTTCGTCTCGCTGCGGCCGACGAGGACGACCTCGGCGCCCGCGCCGGCGAGGCCCTCGGCCATCGCGCCGCAGAGTTCACCCGTGCCGCCGATGACGACGGCGACCTGGCCGGAAAGGCCGAAGAGTTGCTGGAGATAGGAGCTCATGGGTTGGGGTCCGGCAGCATAGCGGTTTGGCGGCCGGCGGGATATACGATTTTGCGTAATTCAGTTTATATTTTGCGTATTACCCGCTTGGCAGCCCCGCGCCGCCGGTGCAGGCTGGCGCGGCCGTCCCATGCCGCCCACCCGTCCACCCCGCCGCATCGCCGTCTACCTGTCGCTCGCGACCGAGCACGGCCGCGGGATCCTGCGCGGCGTCGCGCGGTTCTTCCACCAGCGGCCGGCGGTAACGGTGCTGAAGTTCAACGACCCGCGGACCTACGACGCGGCGGCGCTCCGCCGGCTGCGCGTTGACGGCATCATCGCGCGGGTGGCGTCGCGGCGCAACGAGTCCGTGCTTGCCGCGCTGCGGTTCCCGGTGGTGAACGTCTCGGGCCAGGTCGCCACGCCGCGGTTGCCGCTGATCAACACCGACGACCTGCGCGTCGGCGCGCTCGCGCTGCGCCACCTGCACGGCCGCGGCTACCGGCACTTCGCCTACTGCGGCAACGCCACCCACCTCGGCTCGGTCCGGCGCTACCGGGGCTTCTGCGCCGAGGCGCGGCGGCTCGGGATCACGGCGGCCATCCCGCGTCACCTCCTCCCGCAGGGCGACCAGAACGCGCCCTACCCCGACGCCACCCGCGCCCGGCTCACCGCCTGGCTGGCGACGCTGCCGCGGCCGGTCGGGCTGCTCGGCTTCACCGACCGCGTGGCGCTGGAGCTGGACGAGGCCTGCGCGCGGCTCGGCCGGCGCGTGCCGGAGGACGCCGCGATCCTCGGCGTGGGCAACGACCTCACCCGGGTCGAGTTCGCGCACGTCGCGCTGTCGAGCATCCAGCTCAACACCCAGCTCATCGGCGAGCAGGCCGCGGCCGCGCTGCAGGCGATGCTCGACGGCCGGCCCCGCACCCCGGGCGAGATCCTGGTGAGCCCGCAGAAGATCGTCACGCGCCAGTCCACCGACCGGTTCGCGGTGGACGACGAGAGCGTGGCCGCCGCGCTCGACTACCTCCGCGAGCACGCGGGCAACTCGGTCTACGTGGACGAGGTCGCAAAAGCCGTGGGCGTGACTCGGCGCGTGCTGGAGCTGCGCTTCCGTGCCGCGCTCGGCTCCTCGGTCTATGCCGAGGCGCAGCGACTGCACTTCGAACGTGCGCAGGAGCTGATGGCGGAGCCCGGGTTGACCCTGGCCGAGATCGCCTACGCGTCGGGCTTCGAGAGCCCGGCGGTCTTCGCCACCGCCTTCCGACGCCGCCACGGCGTCACGCCCACCGCGTACCGGCAGCGCCTCACCGGACTGCGCTGAGGGCCGCCGGGCCGACTTGGAAACTGGTGAAGTCGGCCGATGTACCAGCGGCGCCGGCCGCAAAGATCCCGACTTTGGCGCCCACCCAGTGTCCGACCTTCGCGGCGAAAGCCGGACCGGGCACGGCCGTGAAGTTGCCTTCGCCCGTACGATACGACCACTCGACCGCACCGCCGGCCCGCACCACCGCCCGCAGCTGCACGGGGCCGGAGCTCGACGCGGCAAGCTCGCGCTCCACCTGGGGCGCTCCCGCCGCGGCGTCGGCCGCGACGGCGTACAGCAAGGCGGTGCGACCGGCGCTCCGCCGCAGGCCGAGCCAGGCATAGTCCCGCCCGAAAATGATCAGGCCCGCGCTGTCGCCGTCGGCCTTGGCTGAGAGTTCCAGTTGAACGGTAACGCTGAACTCCGTCGCCGGAAATTTCTGCAACAGGAGTTGCGGAGCCGTGTAGAGGTTGCCCGGCCGCGGCGACGGTTGGGCGTACAGCCGCAGCGCGCCCGGCACGGCGGCGCACGAGTACCAGCCCTCCCCCGGATTGGCCTGCCACTGCCACTGCGGGCCGAGCCGAGGCCCGGTGAAGTCATCCGAGGTCGCCGGCACGGCGATCGCCTGCGCCGGCAGGGCGGGCTTCGCATGCGTGAGCACGGGGTCGCCACACGCGGCGCCGGTGACAATGCCGGTGCCCATGAGGGGCCAGTCGTCACGCCAGGCGGCGGGCTGCAGGTGCACGACGCGGCCGTAGACCCCCTGGTCCTGAAAATGGAGAAACCAGAAATCTCCCGAGGGGGTGTCCACCAGCGCGCCCTGGTGCGGGCCGTTCACGGTCGTCGCACCCTGCGCGAGCACGATGCGGTCGGCATACGGCCCGCGGATGTCGCGGGCGCGGTAGACGACCTGCCAACCGGTCGCCACGCCGCCCGCGGGGGCGAAGACATAGTACCAGCCGTTGCGTTTATAAAGTTTGGGTCCCTCCAACGTGGTGGTGCCGGGATATTTCGCGCCGTCGATCACGATGCCGAGGTCCTCCTCGACGCGCAGGCCGTCGGCACTCAGCCGCAGCAGCGTGAGTACGTTGTTGAAGCCCGCCCGGCTCTTCGCCCAGGCGTGAATGAGGTAGACGCGGCCGTCGTCGTCCCACAGCGGACAAGGGTCGATCAGCCCCTTGCCGCCCTTGACCAGCACGGGGGCCGACCAGGGACCGCGGGGGTCGCGGGTCGTGACGACGTAGATCCCGAAATCAGGGTCGGGGTAATAGATCCAGTACTGGCCGGCGTGGAAACGGATCGCGGGCGCCCAGACGCCCTCGCCTGGGCGCGGGGAGCGGAAGGCCGCGTCCGGCACCAGGCGCGGCAGCGCGTAGCCGACGAGCGTCCAGTTGACGAGGTCGCGCGAGTGGAGCAGCGGGAGGCCGGGCACGTGGCTGAAGCTCGACGCCGTCATCCAGTAGTCGTCGCCGACGCGCACGACGTCGGGATCGGAGTAGTCGGCCGCCAGCACGGGATTCCGGTAGCGGCCGTCGCCGAGGTCGGGTTGCCAGGGAGCAGAGGCGGGGGTCATGAGAAAATCGGCGATGGGCAGGTGCAGGCGGCGCATTTCTTCGGCGGCAAGGGCGGCGACGAGCCGGGCGCCCGTGGCCGTGAAATGCGTGTTGTCGTTCTTGCCCGCCGGCAATCCCGGATACTCGCCGGGTGCGAAATTCATGTAGAGCGCCTTCGAGCCGGCCGGCCCCAGCTGCGTGACGAGCGCGCGCGTGGCCGCCTCGAGCTCAAGCAGCGGCACGTGCTCCTCGGCGGCAACGGTGCGCACGGCCGCGAGGTAGGCGCCGTGGGTGTCCTCCAAACAGCCAGCGGCGGTCCACTCGCGGCGCACCACGGGCGTGGCCAGCACCGGATGGGCCCCGCGGGCCCGGACCTCCGCCACGAACCGGCGGAGGTTGGCGGGAAAGTCCGTGGCCGCGCTGGTGTAGCGCGTGGGGTCGGCCTGCTTCGGATCGTTGTGGCCAAACTGGATCACGACCCAGTCGCCCGGCGCGAGCGCCTGAAGCAGCCGGTCCCAGTTGCCGAGGTCGCGGAAGGATTTCGTGCTGCGGCCGTTCACGGCGTAGTTGGCGAAGCGCAGCGGCGGGCGCACGAGCTCGCGGAACCGCTGGCCCCACCCGCGCTCCGGGTCGGTGAGATCGGGCTTGTCCGCCATCGTCGAGTCGCCCGCAAAGTGCAGCGTCGGCCCGCCCGCGGGCGCCCAGCCGTCCGCCCCCGCGAGGACCGCGGTCGGCGTGTATCGCGCGGAATCGCCCGAGAGCAGTTTCTGGCGCCACGCCACCCGGCCCGACGGCTGCGCCCCCGCGCCGGTGCAGGCGAATTCGGCATAGTGCGTGGTCCGCTCGGCGGCGGGCCGGTCCCAGTTGTGCCAGCCCTCGGGCCGGACGACGCCGGCCATCTGCGTCCGGAGAAATACGGTGCGGGCATAGTCGCGCCACGGCCGGCCGAGATAGGTCTTCACGCCCTCGGCGCCCGTGATCGTACAGTCGGCAAACACGAAGCCGTGCTCCTGCCCCTCGGGCGTCGAGGCTGCGGTGATGTAGCCGTCGCCGAGGCAATGGATGTGGCAGCGTTCGAAATATGCCGTCGCCCCGCCGAAGATGAAGTCCATGTGGCCCTCGATGTAGCAGTCGGCGAAGTAGTGCCGGCCACGGTTCACCAGGATCGTGTCCTGCCAGCCGAGGAACCGGCAGCGGCGGAAGCTCACGCGGTCGCCGTCCACGCGCAGCGCGACGGCCTGGCCGACGGGGCCGGCGGAGTTCGCGATGGTGAGGTCCTCCCAGGTCATCCCGTCGCCGTCCACCTGCACGGTCGGCGTGCGAAACGTGCCGATCGGCTTGCCGTCGGGGCCAGCGACCTTGGCAGAGAGACCAAACGTGATGATGGTCGTGGCCGCGTCCTCACCGCGCACCGTAAGATTGCCGCGCTCGCGCTGGACGTAGACGCGCTCGTGGTAGGTGCCGGGCTTGACGAGGATGACCCAGCGCGGGTCATGGACGCCGACGCGCATCGGCGCCGCGCTGATCGCCTCCTGCACGGAGCGGTAGGCGCCGGAGCCGTCGGCGGCGACGACCACATCAACCCCGGGCGGGTTGGCTCCCCGCAGCACCGCGGTCACGGCAGCCGTGACCAGCGCGAGACCGACTCGGGAAAAAATTCTCATGACCGGTGATGCTTGGCCTGCCACCGGGGAAAGTCCTTCTCCAGCAGCTGGGCGGGCCAATAGCCGAGGTAGGCATAGCCGGTGCGGCGCTCGCGTTCGATCGCATTGTAGTCGGAGCGGAACACGCGGTCGCGGCCGACGAAGATGGGGCGGTTGGTGCCGATCTCGTAGAAGCGCGCCCAGATCACAGGTGCGGCCGAGTCCGCCACGGCGTGCCGGTCCCGGTGTCCGTCGGCCCCGGGCGTGGCGTCGAGCCGCAGCCCGGGGATCGCCACGGTGCGGAACCAGGCGACAGCGCCCTCGATCGCCGCGATCACCTCCGGCGACGGGTCCTCGACCTGCATGAGCATCCGGACCACGCCCACGCTCTCATTGCCGGAAAGGGAGATCGGCTCGAAGTTGCGGGCCGGCGCGGGCGCCAGCGTGACCTCGTCGTGCTGCGCGCACCACACGGTGCGGCGGCCGTCCTCGATCACCTGGCAGCGGAGAATGCACTCGAGTCCCTTCGCCACCGCTCTCGCGGCGCGCGCCCGGCGGTCCGCATCCACGAAGGCGAACGGCGCGCGGGCATGGGCGACATCGTCCAGCACGCGCATGACCTCCGCCATGGCGTCGTCGTTGAACGTGATGTGGCTGTAATAGCCGTGACGCAGCGGAAAGAACTGCGGCCAGCCGCCGTTCGGGTACTGCGCCGCGAGCAGGTAATCGAGCCCGCGCTCGACCGCCGCGCGGTGCGCCGCGGTGCCGTTGCCCGCGCTGATCACACGCGCAAGCAGCCGCAGCTGGGTGTGCGTCGCGTTGTTGTCGATCGTGGGCATCTGCTCGTCCGCCGCCACGGGGTTCTGGCGGGCGGCCGCCTCGGCCGCGGGCGCGAGGGTCATGTCGCGGTTCTTCGGCCAGCCGCCGTCGTCAAACTGGTAGAGCAGCACCGTGTCCGCGACGGCGCGCGCCGCGGGCATCGCGTACCAGCTCGCGGGCTGCCTGAGCACGTCGCGCCAGGTCAGCGGCGCGGTCCGCTCGGCCGGCGCGAGGTGGACACGGAGAAAGGTATCCGCCGCCGCGAGCGTGGGCTCGAACCAGGGCTGGAAGAGCCAGAACGGGTGCGGCGTGCCGGGCACGACCGTCAACTCGCTGGCCACGCCGGCGGCGTGCAGCCGGTCGCGCATGGCCTCGCGGCCGGGCAGGATCGGCGTTGGCGCCGTGCTGTTGATGAAAAAGGTCGGCGCGCTGCGCGGACCCACGTGCGTGAGCGCCGACGCGGCCCGCCAGGTGTCCGGTCGCTCGCTGAACTTGCCGCCAAGGTATCGCGTGGGCGCGCTGGGCGAACGCTCCTGCTGCGCCACCAGCTCGGCCCCGGTGAAGTCGGCCAGCCCGTCAATGTCCACCACCGCCTGGACCGCGCTGGATACGCCGCGCTCCCCCACGTCGCCCTCGAAGTCCGCCTGGCCGTTGGTCGCGCCGAGCAGCGCGGCGAGCTGGCCGCCCGCGGACATGCCGATGACGCCGATGCGCGCCGGGTCAACCCCGTGCTCGGCCGCGTGGGCCCGCAGCCAGCGGACCGCGGCCTTCAGGTCGTGGAGCGGATCGGGAAAGCGGGCAACCGGGCCGAGCCGGTAGCTGACCGGCACGGCGACGTAGCCGAGGCCGGCGAGCCGCTTGGCAAACGGGCGCTCCATCTCCCGCGAACCCGAGTCCCAGCCGCCGGCATGCACCAGCAGCACTGCCGGGAACGGGGCGTCGCCGGCCGGACGATAAAGATCGAGCGCCAGCGCGGTGTCGCCGGCCCGCGCATAGGTCACGTCCTCCTGCGCCGTTACTCCCGGCGGCAGGACATCCGCCAGCGGCTGGATCTGCGGGTACTGGGGACGAAGCTGCCGCGTGACATTCGCGAGGGTGAACGCCTCGGCCGCGCGGGTCGGCGCCGGGCGGCCGGCGACCGCCAGGGCGAGGAGCGCCGACCATGCCACGGTGCGGGTCATCTCAGGCGTCCGCCAGCCGCACTGGCGCGAACCGCGGGGCGAGCAGGTGCATGATGAACCAGGCCACGACGTAGGCGGAGCCGCAGATGACAAAGAGGATCCCGTACCCGACCTCGATTTTATCCAGGGCGGCGAAGTGCTCGAGCAGCAGGCCGGCGATGCGGGCGACCAGGATGCCGCCGATGGCGCCGGCCATGCCGCCGAGGCCGGTGACGGAGGCCACGGCCTGCTTCGGGAACATGTCGGACGCGGTGGTGAAAATGTTGGCCGACCACGCCTGGTGGGCGGAGCACGCGATTGCGATCGTGGCGACCGCGAGCCAGGTGTTGATCTGGCCCAGGCGCGACGCGAGCAGGACGGAGAGCGGGAGGACCGCGAAGATGAACATGGCGAGCTTGCGCGCGCGGCTGACGTCCATGCCGCCGTTGATGAAACGCTTCGGCAGCCAGCCGCCGAAGATCGAGCCGAAGGTGGACACCGTGTACACCACCGCGACGGCGAACGGCCAGCTGATCACGCCGGGGATGTCCGCCGCGCTGCCGGTGTAGCCCGGGTGGGCCGCGGTGTACGCGGCGACCTTGCGGGCATTCTCGCCGCCGAGGAAGGCGGGCAGCCAGAACAGGTAGAACCACCAGATCGGGTCGGTCAGGAACTTGCCGATGATGAAGGCCCAGGTCTCGCGGATCCGAATGAGGCGGAGCGCGGTCAGCCGCGGCGCCGCACCGGCCGGAGCCGACTGCTCGTCGCGGTCGCTGTGGATGAAGTCGTACTCCGCCTGGCTGAGCTGCCCCGTCGCCAGCTTCGCGGCGGGCGAGGCGTAGATGCGGTACCAGAAGAAGAGCCAGAGCAGGCCGATGGCGCCGGTGAGGACGAAGGCCCATTCCCAGCCCCAGGTGGCCGCGATGCCGGGGACGACCAGCGGCGCGACGATGGCGCCGACGTTGGCGCCGGAGTTGTACAGGCCGGTGGCGTAGGCGCGCTCCTTCTTGGGGAACCACTCGGCGATGGTCTTGTTGGCCGCGGGGAAGTTGCCCGCCTCGCTGAAGCCGAGCGCCGCGCGCCAGAAGCCGAAGGTGGCGGTGGTGTGGCCGAACGCGTGGCCGATGGCCGCGCCGCTCCAGCCGATGAGCGAGTAGGCGTAGCCCGCCTTCGTCCCCACGCGGTCGATCACGCGGCCCGCCGCGAGCATGCCCACGGCGTACGCCACCTGGAAGCAGATCACGACCGTCGAGTAGTTGAGCTCGCGCCCGCCCTTGTCCGCGCCGAACACGCCGCTGTCCGACAGCGTCTGCTTCAGCAGGCCGAGCACGTTGCGGTCGAGGTAGTTGATCGTCGTGGCGAAGAACACGAGGGCGCAGATCGTCCAGCGATAGCGCCCGATCTGCGCGTTGAGTTGATGCAGGGAAGTCATGGGGCGGGGTGACAAATCGGGCTCAGGGTTTCGGCGGCGCGGCCGGGGGCATGGAGTGGAGGCTGGCCGCCGCCTGGGCGGGCGTGATGGTCACGCGCTCGAAGGTGATCGTGCCGGCGCCATTGACGACCTCGGTCTCGCGCACGCCGCCGAACGCGCAGTCCGTGAAGCGGAGCTGGTCGATGACCGCGCCCGGGAAGCCGTTGAGGTACAGGACGCGCGGGCTGGCGGCGCTGGTGACGTGGTCGAGCTGGACGTTGCGCACCACGGGCCGGTACGGGCCGACGGCGCCCTCCTCGTACAGGAAATCGACCGTGACCACGGCCTCGCCCACCCGGCCGATCTTCACGCGGCGCATGAAGACATTTTCCAGGATGCCGCCGCGCTGGGCGTTGGACTTGAACCGCAGCGCGCGGTCCAGGTCGGGGCTGTCCATCGTGCAGTCCTCCACGAAGACATTGCGGACATCGCCCGAGATCTCGCTGCCAAGCACGACCCCGCCGTGGCCGTTGAGCATGGTGCAGCGGCGGATGACGAGGTTCTCGCTGGGCGTGTGGATGCGGCGGCCGTCGTTGCCCCGGCCGGACTTGATCGCGATGCAGTCGTCGCCGGTGCTGAACACGCAGTCCTCGATCAGCACGTCGCGCGACGACTCGGGGTCGCAGCCGTCGTTGTTCGGTCCGGCCGTGTCGATCTTCACGCCGCGCACCGTGATGTTGCGCGAGAGCACCGGGTGGATCTCCCACATCGGCGAGCGGAGGATGGTGACGCCCTCGACGAGGACGTTCTCGCAGCGGTAGAACTGGAGAAAATTCGGCCGCAGGCAGCCGCCCGCGCCGAAGCGGCGCTCGGCCACGGGCACGCCGCGCTCGCCGAAGTCGACAAGCCGGTTGCGCGCCGCGCGCTGGCGCACCGGCGCCTGGTCATGGTGGTTGTTCCAGGCCCACCAGGTGGACCAGTCCGCCTGGCCGTCGAGCGTGCCGGTGCCGGTCACGGCCACGTCGGTCTGCCCATAGGCGTGGATCAGGGAGGAGTAGTTCATGCACTCGACGCCCTCCCAGCGCGTGAACACGACGGGGTACGCGGCCGGATCGGTCACGAACCGCAGCGTGGCACCCGCGCTGACGTGGAGGTTGACGCCGCCGAGCAGCTCGACCGCGCCGGTGAGCCAGTCGCCGGCCGGCACGACCACGCGGCCGCCGCCGGCGGCGTGGCAGGCGGCGATGGCCGCGCGGATCGCCGCGGTGGCGTCGGCGCCGGGACGCGCGCCGTAGGCGGTGATGGCAAAGTCGCGCGCGGGGAAGACCGGCGCCTTGATGCGAGCCAGCACGCGGTCGAGGTCGGACCAGCCGCGCACCACCTCGGGCGCGGCCGGCGCGGTCAGCAGGGTCTGGACCTCGAGGCCCGCGAGGATGAAGGGCGCGACGCCCTTGAGGTCGTTGTCCACGACGGGCTCGCTGACATAGTAGGCGTACGTGCCGTCGCGGGCCCGGCCGCTGGCCGAGGTGAAGCCGAGGCCGGCGACCTCGCAGACATGGGTGAGGCTGAACCGGTCCGCGCCGTCGGCGCGCACGCACTCGCGCACCAGTCCGGCATAGGCCTTCAGCACGACCGGCAGGTACGGCTCGCGCGGGAGGTAGCCCCGGTTGATTCCCTTCGCCAGCGCGTACACGAACATGCTGGAGGCGGAGGTCTCGAGGTAGTTGCCCGGCTTGCCGCCCTGGTCGAGGACCTGCCACCACAGCCCGCTGGCCGGATCCTGGTGGCGCGCGAGCCCGGCGGCCGCGCGGCGCAGGATCTCGTTCACGGCCTCCACGTCGGGCTGCGTCGGCGGCAGCTCGTCGAGGCAGTCCACCAGCGCCATCGCATACCAGCCGACGGAGCGGCCCCAGAAGCTCGGCGAGTGGCCGGTCTTCGGATCAGCCCACGCCTGGGCCCGGGCCTCGTCCCAGGCGTGATAAAACAGGCCGGTGGCCGGATCAAAGGTGTGCCGGTCGGCCAGCAGCAGCTGCTTCGCGACATCGTCAAAGGCCGCGGGCTCCGGGGTGGTTTTCGCCGCATGGGCGAGGAACGGCGACGCCATGTACAGGCCGTCGAGCCACATCTGGTGCGGGTAGCGCTGCTTGTGCCAGAAGCCGCCGTCGGCCGTGCGCGGCTGCGCGGCGAGCTGGCGGCGGAGCGTGGCGAGCGCGGTCTTCAGGCGCGGATCGCCGGTCTGCTCGGCGCGCAGCTGCAACGCCCGGCCGGACGTGATCATGTCGAGGTTGAACTCGTCGGGGCGGTAGGTGGCGATGCTCCCGTCGGGCTGGACAAACGACTCGACCAGCCGCGCGGCGTAGGCGGTCGTGGCTGTGTCGCCGGTGCGGGCGGCGAGCTGCAGCAGCGCGTAGGAGAAGAGTCCGGTGGTGTAGTCCCAGCGCGCGCGCGGCGAGCCCAGGTAGTTCAGCGAGGTTCCGCGGCGGGCCATCTCGGACCGCGCGAGCCGCTGCGACCATTCCAGGGGCGTGGCCCCGTTGAAGGACGGCACCGGGTCCGCGGCGAGCAGGCGCAGCGGAAGCAGGAGGAGGATCAGGCCGAGCCGGCCGGGGCGGATGGTGCGCATGGGCAGGCTCCTCACGGCTGCCAGTCGCCGAGCACGGCGGCGCGGTTGAATTCCGCCGGGGCGGGCTGGGACGAGACCTTGGCCCAGGCCACGCGGCCGGCGGGCGCCGCGCCGGGACCGGTGCAGGCGTACTCGGCGAAGCGGACCAGCGGCGGCTTCACGTTCCACTCGCGCCAGCCCTCGGGCCGCACGCCGGCGCCGAGCTCGCACTGGATGAAGGTGGCGCTGGGCGACTCGTGCCACGGCCGGCCGAGGTACGTCGGCGGATTGCCATAGGGGAACGTGAGGCGGCACGCGCAGAACACGAGCCCCACCCTGCCCGCCGGCGTGGCGGGCGCCACGACATAACCCGTGTCGCGGCAGAAGATCTCGCACCGCTCGAAGTACGCCGTGGCCGCGCCGTAGATGAAGTCCACGTGGCCCGAGAGGTAGCACTCGGTGAACACCTGCCGCCCGGTCTCGAGCCGGAGCGTGTCCTGCCAGCCGAGCAACCGGCACCGGCGGAAGGCCACGCGGTCGGCCAGCACCGAGCAGGCCTGCGCCTGCATGCCCTTGCCGTAGGTGTTCTCGAGCGTGAGGTTCTCCACGGCCGCGTCGTGCGCCTCCGCCGTGATCAGCAGCGTGGACGCGCCCTGCCAGCCGATCGGACGCCCGTCGGCGCCCGGGATCGCCTGCCCGAGGTTATAGGTAAGCAGCGTCGCGGGACCCGAGCCGCGCAGCGTGACGTGCGGCTTGTTCAGGACGGTGTGGCCGAAGAACGCGCCCGGCTGCAGCAGGATCACGCACGGGGCGGCGTTGTCGGCCGGCACGGCGTCGATCGCCTCCTGCACCGTGGCGCAATTGGCGCCGGCGGCGGGGCCGACGACGCGGAACGGCCGGGGCTCGGCCGGGGCGGCGGCCGCGAGGGCCGCGGTGGCGAGGAACAGGACGAGGGATTTCACGGCGAGCCGGGGCCGACCGTGACGGTGACGGGCGAGGCCATGCGCGCGGCGCAGGCCGCGACGTAGTTGGTCCAGTCCTGCTCGGTGGTGAACACGCCGGCCTCGGACCAGCCCGCGCCGATCGCGTAGCGCAGGGGCTGGCCCGGGGTGACGCGCGCAAGGACGAGGCGGTTCACCGCGTCCTCCGCGTAGCCGGCGAAGGCGGACTTCGTCACCACCACCGCGGTGCCGAGCGAGCCGTGCGTCTTCTGGCGCACCCACTGGGCGAGCGACGCCTGGTCGGGCGCGGGGACAAAATCGGTCTGCGGATCCTGGCCCTTGTCCGTGGGAAATTTATGCAGGCCGACGCCGACGGTGAGTTCGCGTGGCGCGCCGCCGGTGACGGTGAACGTGCTCTCGACCTGGTCGAGGTTGTGCCCGGCGTCCACGGTGAAGCGCTTGGTCTCGCACACCTGGAGCCCGTCCGCCTCCCACGGCCCGTAGGTCACCTCGAAGACCGCGCGCACCGGGCCGTTGGCGAGGATTTTCCAGGTGCGGTAGTTGCCGCTGATGGCCAGCCGGTGGCCGTCCCAGATCCCCGTGCCGCCGCAGCCGCGCGACTGGCCGACATTGTACATGTCCATGCCCTCGGCGAGGTCGTGCTTGTGGTAGAAGTCGTGGCCCTTGTTGTACCAGCGGTCGACGATGGGATAGCTGACGCGCTTGCACCAGACGTCCACGCCGCTCGACACCAGCACCTCCTTGTTGGTGCCGGGCGCGGCGGGGGCGGCGAGGCCCGGGCCGTAGATGCGGTGGCCGATGCGGTCGTTTTCCCACGCGAAGTCGTCGAGGCGCTCGGGAACGTAGCGGGCGTAGGCCTGGACCGGGAAGGGCGGCGTGACGTCGGCGGTGCGCTCGATGGTGAAGATCGCGGAGCGCTCCCCCGCGGCGAAGTCATGCTGGAAAATCAGGTCGCCGTACGCCCCGCCCCGGCCCGAGGGATCCTTCGCGGTGGGGGCGACATTGGACACCTGATACGGCAGCGCGTGGCCGGCGGCGTCCTTGACGGCCAGATGGTAGATCTGCACCCCCGGCAGCTGCGCGGCGAGCTGCGACCAGGGCACGAGGATGGTCTCGGATGGGCGGGCGAGGGCGAGCGACTGGGTGACAGTGACCGTGGCGCGCTCGGCGGCGGACAGGGAGAGGCAGGCGGCGAGGCCGGCGACGGCCGGCAGCAGGATCTTCATGGGGCGGCAGGGGTGAAAGATGGGCGGGCGGAGGTTCGGCCGCGGGCTCGGGCAGTCGCGAGCAAGCCCGCTCCCACCCGGGAGGTCAGGCCTTCGACTTCGGAGCCAGCGGGGCGGGTGACATCGGGAGGGAAAAACTCAGCGGGCGAGCCAGCCGCCGTCCACGGGCAGGGTGACCCCGTGCACGTAGGCGGAGGCCGGCGAGGCGAGGAAGACCACGGCGCCCTTGAGGTCGGCGCCGGTGCCCCAGCGTCCGGCCGGGATGCGCTCGAGGATGGCCTGGTGGCGGGCGGGATCGGCGCGCAGCGGCGCGGTGTTGTCCGTCTCCATGTAGCCCGGCGCGACGGCGTTCACATTGATGCCAAGCGGCGCGAGCTCATTGGCCATGGCCCGGGTGAGGCCGGCGAGGGCGCTCTTGGCGGCCGCGTACGAGGCGACCCGCACGCCGCCCTGGAACGAGAGCAGCGAGGCCGTGTTGATGATGCGGCCCGGCGCGCGGCGCGCGGCCAGCGCGGCGGCGAACCGCTGGCTGAGCCGGAACACGGCGCGGAGGTTGACGTTCATCACGTCGTCCCAGTCCGCCTCGGAGAACTCGAGGAACGGCGCGCGCCGGATGATCCCGGCGTTGTTGACGAGGATGTCGGGCGGACCGAGGCCCGCGGTGACCGCGGACATGATGCGCTCGGCCGCATCACGCGCCCCCACATCGACGGAAATGACGCACGTGCGCCGGCCGAGCGCGGTGATGGCGGCGACGGTCGCGGCCAGGTCGCCACGGGCGACGAGGGCGACGTCGGCCCCCGCCTCCGCGAGGCCGACGGCCAGGTCGGCGCCGAGGCCGCGCGAGGCGCCGGTGACGATGGCCACGCGGCCGTCCAGCCGGAAGGACTTGAGCACGTCGGCCATGGGGAGCGGGTCAGCGGAGCTGGGGGAGCGGCGCGGGGTCCATGTCGGTGAACTCCTGGTTCTCGCCGCCCATGCCCCAGGCGAAGCTGTAGTGGGACGTGCCCGCCCCGGAGTGGATGGACCACGGCGGCGAGAGCACGGCCTCGCCGTCGCGCACGACCAGGTGCCGCGTGGAGTCGGGGCGGCCCATGAAGTGGAACACCGCCTGCTCGGGGGGCAGGTTGAAGTACAGGTAGACCTCGGAGCGGCGCAGGTGCGTGTGCGGCGGCATCGTGTTCCAGACGCTGCCGGGCTCAAGGCGCGTGACGCCCATCACCAGCTGGCAGGTGGGGAAGGCGCCCGGGTGGATGAGCTTGTAGATCGTGCGCTCGTTGGCGCCCTCGCGCTGGCCGAGGCGCTCGCCCTTGAGGGCCTGGAAGGCGACGTGGCGGGTCGGATAGGCCGCGTGGGCCGGGTAGCTGAGCAAATAGAAACGCGCCGGCCGGGCGGCGTCGGTCGAGCGGAAGGTCACCGCCTTCGCGCCGCGGCCGACATACAGGGCGTCGAGCGGGGCCAGCGCGTGGTCCGCGCCGTCGACCCGCACCAGGCCGGGCCCGCCGAGATTGACGATGCCCGCCTCGCGGCGCTCGAAGAAACTGGCGGCGCGGAGCGCGGCCGGATTGTGGAGCGCGACCTCCGCCGTGGTCGGCGCGACGCCGCCGATCACGGTGCGGTCCGTCTCCCACCAGTGCAGGTTGACCGAGCCGGACTGGAACAGCCCGCTGACGAGGAACTCGCTGCGCAACTCCGACGTCGGCAGGCTGCCGGCGAGCAGGGAGAGGGATTGATCGCGGATTTTCATGGGGGGACGGGCGGGCCAGGCGGGGCCGGCTCAGGGGACAGTCCAGAACCGGGGGCGGAAATCAAGCGGGCGGAAGGCGGGCGAACCGCCGCGGCCGCCCGGGGACCGGGGGCGAGCGGCGGAATCTCCATGGGGTCGAGAGGTGGGGTTGCGGGGCAAGGGCGCCGGGGGCGCTTGTTTCACTAATAAAAACTACGTTCACTAGTGAACGCTCGGGGCCCAGACCGCAACCGGAAAATGCTCGGTCCCCCCACAATCACCCCGCGCCCGGGGCCGGCGGCCCGCCGGACGCGGGCCGAAGTTCATATATGAACTATACGTTCAACAATGGTGTTGCTTGTTGCCACGCGCCTGCTACTGAATGTTCTCACCCCACCCCGACCGCACACACCCCTGTGCCACCCCCGCACCCATTGATACCGTTATGAAACCCCGTGACCACGCCATGATCCCCTGTGCCCCTGCCCTGAAGTCCGGTGCCGCGACGCCCCTCTGGTCGCTGCGCCCCGCGCTGCTCGCGCCGCTCTGTCTCCTGCTGCTCGCCCCGGTGACCCGGGCGCAAACTCCCGCCGGCCTCCAGTCCGACGACGCCAAGGCCAAGGGCGTGGTCGTTTCGACCGCCACCGCGGCGGAGGAAACGGACAAGGACAAGGAGAAGGAAATCGTCCAGCTCTCGCCCTTCCAGGTGGTGGAGAGCAACCGCGGCTACTATTCCGCGAACACGATGTCGGGCACGCGCTTCAACACGAAGCTCGATGACCTCGCCTCGTCCCTCACCGTGATGACGAAGGGGCAGATGGCGGACTTCGGCATGCGCGACATCAACGACGTCTTCCGCTACGTCGCGGGCACCGAGGGCACGGGCACGTACACGGACTTCACGGTCGACCGCAACGGCAGCCTCTCGGACAACGTGCAGATCAACCCGACGGGCGCCAACCGCGTGCGCGGCATCGCCCCGGCCAACGTCTCCCTCGGCAACATCGAGACGATGAACCGGGTGCCGGTGGACCCGATCACGATCGACGCCCTCGAGATCAGCCGCGGCCCGAACGCCAACGTGTTCGGCCTGGGCAATCCCTCGGGCACGGTCAACCAGGTGCCGGCCACCGCCAACCTGACCCGCAACAAGGACACCACGGAATTCTGGGCGACCAGCTACGGCGGCTACCGCACGAGCATCGACGCGAACCGCATGCTGGCGAAGAACAAGCTGGCCATCCGCGGCAGCGCGGTCTTCCAGCACGAGGGCTACGAGCGCAAGCCGTCCGGCGTCGACACCGAGCGCTACAACGGGATGATCAAGTACCAGCCCTTCAAGAACACGACGATCAGCGCCGCCGTATATTATTACCACGCCTACGGCAACCGGCCCAACGAGCTGCCGCCGCGCGACAACCTCTCCTACTGGCTCGCCAGCGGCAAGCCGACCTGGGACCCCGTCACCCAGCAGATCCACATCAACGGCGCGACCGTCGCGACCGTCACCGCCGCCACCTACAACGGCCCGGACTACTTCTCCGCGACCTACCTGGGCAACGACCACAACCAGATGTTCATCGACCAGAACGGCCTGAGCTACTGGGCGGCCCCGCGCGGCACCACCAGCACCGCCGGCCCGTCCCTGGCGACGCTGCAGGCTGGCCGCTATCTCCAGGCCACCGCGGCCGCCGGCGCGGTCTTCTCCGGCACGGCGCCCCGCCCCTTCGCCCAGCCGCTGTTCAACACCACGCCGACGCTCAACAACAAGAGCATCTATGACTGGTCGGAGATCAATCTCTCGGCTCCCAACAGCTTCTGGGACCGGACCGTCACGTCGAACGTCAACCTCGACCAGATCATCATCAACACGCCCAGCCAGACCCTCGCCGCACAGCTCTCGTTCATGCGCGAGGATTCCGGCCGCTGGTCACGCAACCTGATCGGCATCGCCAACGACAACGGCCAGTCCGGCCAGCTGACGGTGGACGTCAACGAGCGCCGCCTCGATGGCACGCCCAATCCGTTCTTCCTGCGGCCCTACCTCAGCGTGGACAAGCCCCGCACGATGTCCCAGCCCGCGAAGTGGGACACGACGCGCGGCCAGCTCGCCTACCGCCTCGACCTGACCGACAACACCAGCCAGCTGCTGCGTTATCTCGGCTGGTTCCAGTTCACCGGCTACGGCGAGTACAAGTACCGCGTCAACCGCCAGTACTCCTACCGCGACGCGATCACCTCCGCCCCGTGGATTACCCCCGGCACCTACGTCGGCTACCAGGCCGCGCCCTCCGGCACGCCGGCTTCCATCAACCTCACGCAGGGCCTGGAGCGCTTCTACGTCGGTGACAACAGCGGCAACAACGTCGACTACGCGCCCGGCAACTTCCGCTACGGCAACTATCCGTTTGTCTGGGGCAACGTCGCCTCCGGCTCCTTCCGCACCGACAACCTGAACCTCGGGCAGGTCGCGGCCGACAAGTCCGGCGGCACCTTCAACACCAAGGTCGTGCTCAAGACGATCGGCGGTGTCATGCAGAACCACCTGTGGGGCGACCGCCTGGTCACCACGCTTGGCGCCCGCTACGACCAGACCTATTCCAAGTTCGGCAACCAGGGCAATCCGTCGACCGTGTTCCTCAATCCCGACGGCGTCACCTTCAACTCGTCCCTGATCGATGCCTGGTCCCCGGTCCAGTACAAGAACGGCGGCCGCACCACGAACGTCCAGTTCGTCCTCCGGCCCCTGTCGGAGTCGGCGGTGACCAAGAACCTCGGCCGGGACTCCTTCCTCGGCAGCCTGCTCAACGGCCTGTCGCTGACCTACAACCGCTCGAACAGCTTCCTGCCCGTGAATCCCGCGCAGGACCTCAACCAGAAGCTGCTGCCCAATCCCACCGGCGCGGACAAGAGCTACGGCCTCGGCTTCAACCTGTTTGACGGCAAGCTGGTCATCCGCGCGTCGCACTACGACGACTACCAGCGGAACTCGCAGAACGGCGACGCCAGCACGATGGCGCAGCGCGTCACGCGCACGGACGTGGCCATCAGCGGCGCCACCCCGGCCACCCCGCCGATCAACCTTCAGCCCAACGTCATCCGCTGGGTCACGGCCGCGAACCCGACCTGGTCCACGGATCAGATCAACGCCGAGGTCTCCCGCCAGATGGGCCTGACCCAGGACCAGCTGAGCTTCCTGTTCCTGCCGAACGTTCCGATCGGCACGACGAATGACATCCACTCCTACGGCAATGAGATCGAGGTGTACGTCAACCCGTCGCAGTACTGGACAGTCGCAGGCTCGGTGACCGACACGCAGTCGACCAACCTGAACGTCTCCAAGACCCTCGCCGACTGGATCAACCAGCGCATGGCGATCTGGACGACCATCAAGGACCCGACGATCGACCCGGTGGCCGAGCCGGCCCAGCTGTGGTGGACGCACCGCTACTCGGCCACGGGCCAGACCCCGCAGGAAAACTTCCAGGCCTTCGTCGCGGCACCCTACGGCGTCATCAAGGCCCTCGAAGGCAAGTCCAGCCCCGAGATCCGGCGCTATGCCTTCCGCGCCAGCACGAGCTTCCAGCTCGCCGGCCTGAGCACGAACAAGATCCTGCAGAAGACCACGGTCGGCGGCGCCCTCCGCTGGGAGGACAAGGCCGCGATCGGGTACTACGGCGTGCAGACGCTGCCCGCGATCATCACCGACCTGGATCCCAGCCGGCCGATCTATGACAAGGCCCACTACTACGTGGACCTGTTCGTCGCCTACAAGACGTCGTTCTGGAGCGACCGCATCCTCGCGACCTTCCGGTTCAACGTCACCAACCTGGGCGAGCAGGGCCGCCTGCAGCCGGTCGGAGCCTTCCCCGACGGGTCGATCTCCACGTACCGCATCATCACTCCGCAGCAGTTCTCACTGACCTCGAGCTTCGACATGTAGTCTGGCCCGACGCGTCCGGCGCTGCGCGCCTGCTGCCAACATCGCCGCCATTCCCACCGGGAGGGCGGCGATTTTTTCTCCCTCCGCCCGATCTGGATTAGCATCGCGCGCGTTCTCACCGGTGGTTTTGTCTTCCCCCGCATGACCCGCCGCTCCGGTATCCTCCCCTCGGCGCCCGACCAGGCCGCCGCCGACCGCGCCCCCGGGCCGACGGGCTGGAACTGCGCGCTGGTCCTGCTGGCGGTCGCCCTGGCCTACCTGCCGGTGCTGTCGGCGGGATTCATCTGGGACGACGACGGCCATGTCACGAGACCGGAGCTGCAGTCCCTGGGCGGCCTGACGCGGATCTGGACGGAGATCGGCGCCACGCAGCAGTATTATCCCCTGCTGCACTCGGCGTTCTGGCTGGAGCACCTTGCCTGGGGCGATGCGCCGCTGGGCTATCACCTCGTAAACGTGCTGCTCCACGCCCTCGCGGCCTGCCTGTTCGGCGTGCTGCTGCGCCAGCTGGCGGTCCCGGGCGCCTGGTTCGCCGCCCTGCTGTTCGCGCTGCATCCCGTGGCGGTCGAATCCGTCGCCTGGGTCTCCGAGCAGAAGAACACGCTCTCGGCCGTGTGCTACCTCGCCGCCGCCCTCGCCTACCTGCGCTTTGACGAGCAGCGCCGGTGGTCCGGCTATGCGCTGGCCACCGGCCTGTTCATGCTCGCGCTGCTGACCAAGACCGTCACGGCCACGCTGCCCGCGGCGCTCTGGGTGGTGATCTGGTGGCGGCGCGGCCGCCTGGACCCACGCCGGGATGTCCTGCCGCTGCTGCCCTGGCTGGCCCTGGGCGCGGCCGGCGGACTGGTGACGGCCCATTTCGAGCGGGTGCTGATCGGCGCCCAGGGTGCGGACTTCAACCTGAGCGTCATCCAGCGCGTGCTGCTGGCCGGACGGGTGTTCTGGTTCTACCTCGGAAAACTGGCCTGGCCGGATGACCTCATGTTCATATACCCTCGCTGGACCGTGGATGCGTCCGGAGCTGCGTGGTGGATTTGCCTTGCTGGCGCCGTGGCCCTGGTTGGCGCGCTGTTTGCCTGGCGGCGGCGCTCGCGCGCCCCGCTGGCGGCCGCGCTGCTTTTCGGCGGCACGCTGTTTCCCGTCCTGGGGTTCTTCAATGTCTTCCCGTTTCTCTTCTCCTACGTGGCCGACCATTTCCAGTACCTCGCCAGCCTGGCGGTCTTCGCCCTGGTTGCGGCGGGACTGACCCAGGCCGCGGCCCGGGTACCCCGCTGGCTGCGGACCGTCGGCGCGGCCGGCGTGCTGGCGGTGCTGGGGATCCTGACCTATGCGCAGGCCGGCACCTACCATGATGCCACGACGCTTTACCAAACCACGCTGGCGCGGAATCCCGGCTGCTGGCTGGCCCACCACAATCTCGCGATCACGCTCGCCAGCGCGGGACGCGTCGAGGAGGCCATCCCGCACCTCGAGACTGTCCTCAAGCTCCACCCCGACTACGCCCCCGCCGAGAACAACCTCGGCGACGACCTGTCCCGCCTCGGTCGCCACCAGGAGGCCATCCCGCACTTGGAGCGAGCGTTGCGGCTGCAGCCCAACTACGACGTCGCCCACAACAACCTGGGCAGCACCCTCGTGGCGCTCGGGCAGCCGGCGCAGGGGATTCCGCAGTTCGAGCGGGCGCTGCAGATCCGGCCCAACTTTCCCGAGGCGGAGCGCAACCTCGGCATGGCGCTGGCCCTCCTGAACCGGACGGCCGAGGCGCTCCCGCACTTCGAACGGGCCGTGCAGCTCCGGCCAAGCTACGCCGAGGCGGAGCTGAACCGGGCGATCGCCGTGATGCTGTTGCAGGGGCTGGCCGCCGCCGTCCCCCACTTTGAGCGGGCCTTGGCGCTCGATCCGGACTCGACCGAGGCCCACGACACCTATGCCCGGGCGCTGATGCAGGCCGGGCGCTTCGAGGCGGCCCTGCGGGAATGCCAGGAGGTCGTCCGCCTCGCGCCCCGTCAGGCCTCGGCCCAGATGAACCTGGCCCTGGTGCATCGCCAGCTCGGCCATCGCGAGGAGGCCATGCAGCACTACCTCGAGGCGGTCCGGCTCGATCCCCGCCTGGCCCGCTGAACCTGGTTTTCACTAATGAATTTGTATCCCCCCGCCCTCCGGCTAGGTTTTTCCCGCTAATTTCTCCCCCGCTCCCTTCATGAAGAAGCCACTCGCCCGCTCCGGCCAGGACACCACCTCCCTCGAGCGCTACGTCGTCCCCAATTTGCGCAACGCGTGCCGCATCCTCAAGCTGCTCGGCCGCCAGTTGGACGGGCTCAAGGCGGCCGAGATCGCCCGCGAGCTCGACATCCCCGTCACGACGACGCTGCGGATCATGACCACGCTCCACCTCGAGGGCCTCGCGCGCAAGGTCGGGGGCCGCTACGAGCTCGGACCCGTCCTGATCCAGCTCGGCAACTCCGCGCTCGCCGGCACCGAGATCCGCGAGCAGGCCCTGCCGCTGCTGCTAAAGCTGACGACCCTCACCGACGAGACCTCCCACCTCGCGATCCCCTGCGACGACCGCGCGCTGATCGTGGCGGTGCAGGACAGCCCCCACCCGCTCCGCGCCGCGTCGCGGCCCGGCTTCCTCGCGGAACTGCACTGCTCGTCCACCGGCAAGGTCTTCCTCGCCTACCTGCACCGCACCCGCATCGCGGAGATCCTGGTGGCGAACGCGCCCACGGCCCGCACCCCGCAGACGCAGACCTCGCTCGGCGTCATCCGCCGGGAGGCCGACCTCACCCGCAAGCGCGGTTTCAGCCTCGATAACGAGGAGTTCAACCCCGGCGTCCGCTGCCTCGCCGCGCCCGTCTTCGGCTCCGATGGCACCGTGGTCGCCGCCATCGGCATCACCGCCGCCACCGTGCGCCTCACCAAGGAGCGCATCCCGGAGATGTCCGCCAAGGTCCGCGGCGTCGCCGGCGAGCTCTCGCGGCTCATGGGCTACACCGAGCCCCGCGCCTGACCGCCATGGCCGCCCCCGTCTCGCTGCTTGCGCCCCCGGGCGGCTCGCTCACCGCCGCGCAGGCCGCCGCGCTCATCGCCCGCGCCGCCCCGGCCGCCGCTTTCCGCGGCCAGCGCGTGATCCTCATCATCCCCGATGGCACCCGCACCGCCCCGGTGGGCCTGATGTTCAAGGCCCTCCACGCCCACCTCGCGCCGGTGGTGCAGCGGTTCGACGTGATGATCGCGCTGGGCACCCACCCGGCGATGACGGACGAGGCGATCAATGCCCGCGTCGAGCTCACCGCCGCCGAGCGCGCCGGCGCCTACCGCGACGTCGCGTTCATCAACCACGAGTGGGACAATCCCGCCGCGCTCCGCGACCTCGGCGTGATCCCCGCCGAGGAGATCCGCGCGCTGTCCGGCGGGCTCTTCGCAATGGACGTGCCGGTCCACATCAACCGCCGCCTGTTCGACTACGACCGCATCATCATCTGCGGTCCGGTCTTCCCGCACGAGGTCGTCGGCTTCTCCGGCGGCAACAAGTATCTTTTCCCCGGCGTGGCCGGCCCGGGCATCCTGAACTTCTTCCACTGGCTCGGCGCGGTCGTCACCAACCCGATGATCATCGGGAACAAGTGGACGCCGGTGCGCCGCGTCGTGGACCGCGCCGGGGCGATGGTGACGGTGCCGAAGCTGTGCTTCAGCCTCGTGGTCGGCGACGGCGGCGCGTTCTCCGGGCTGTTCGCCGGCACGCCCGAGGTGGCGTGGGACGCCGCGAGTGAGCTGTCGCGCGAGCTCCACATCACGTACAAGGACCGGCCGTTCTCCACCGTGCTGTCGTGCGCGCCGGCGATGTACGACGAGCTGTGGGTCGCGGGCAAGTGCATGTACAAGCTCGAGCCGGTCGTCGCCGACGGCGGCGAGCTGATCATCTACGCGCCGCACCTCCACGAGATCTCCGTCACGCACGGCGAGCACATCCGCCGGATCGGCTACCACTGCCGCGACTACTTCCTGAAGCAGTGGGACCAGTTCAAGGACGAGCCCTGGGGAACGCTGGCGCATTCCACGCATGTCCACGGCATCGGCACCTACGACGCGCAGACCGGGATCGAGACGCCGCGCGTGCGCGTGACGCTGGCCACCGGCCTCAACGAGGCGCAGTGCCGGGAGATCAACCTCGGCTACCGTGACTGGCGCACCATCCGCCCGGAGGACTACGCCAACCGCGAGGCCGAGGGCGTGCTGTACGTGCCGAAGGCCGGGGAACGCCTCTACCACCTGCGCAACAAGCCCAAGTGGGCGGGCGGCTGAGCCAGCCCGCGCCGGTCACCGGGCCGGAGCGGCGGGCTTCGGATCGAGCTTCACCAGGGCGAAATTGATGGCCGTCAGCACGACCATGCCCGCGGCGCCGCCGATAAAGGAAGTGACGAGGGAATGCCGCAGCGCCTCGAAGCCGCCGAAGCCGAACGCGATCAGCTGGAGCAGCGTCACGACCAGCTTGGCCGCGAGATAACCGAGCGGCGCGAGGATCCACCAGCGCGGCGCCCGGCGCACGGCCCACGCGACGACCAGCGTGAAGACGGCGAGCTCCAGGGCCATCAGGCCGAGGGCCTTGCCGGACGGCAGCCCGGTCACCAGCAGGTTGACCGCCGGCGCAAACAAACCGACCAGCAGACCGGTCCCCGCCCCGTAAAGATATACCGCGGCAAACGTCGCCCAGAACATCGGCAGCAGATACGCGCCGAGCGGCCGCGCGCCCGCCCAGGGCACGAGGTGCACGAGGAACGGCACGAGCCAGGCCAGCGTGAGCAGGATGACGGTCTCGCGCGCCGTGACCTTTCGGAAGGCGCCGTCCACAGGGGTCGCAAAGGAGCTCATGGCTGTCCAACTTAGGACGCGACTCCGCCGGCGCAACCCACAATCCTTTTCCCGCGTGAACCTCATTCTGTTCGCCCCCGCCGAGCTCGCCGCGCCGCTCCCGCGGAGTGATCCCCGGGCCGCGCACCTGCTCGGCGTGCTGCGCCGGCAGCCGGGCGACACCTTTGATGCCGGCGTGATCAACGGCCCGCGTGGCCGGGGCACGCTGGTGGCGATCGGGACGGAGGCGCTGACGCTGGCGTTCACGTGGGGGCCGCCGCCCCCGCCGCCCGTGCCGCTCACGCTGCTGGTCGGGCTGCCGCGGCCGCAGACGGCGCGCGACATCCTGCGGGAGGCGACGGCGCTGGGCGTGGGCGCGCTGCATTTCGTTCGCGCCGACAAAGGCGAGGCGGGCTATGCGCGGAGCACGCTCTGGTCCTCGGGCGAGTGGCGGCGCCATGTGATCGCCGGCGCGGAGCAGGCGTTCGACACGCGCCTGCCCGAGGTCACGCACGGCCGGACGCTGGCCGAGGTCCTGGCGGAGATTCCGCCGGAGGCCACGCGTCTCGCGCTCGACAACTACGAATCGCCGCAGCCGCTGTCCGCCGCCGCGCTCTCGCCCGCCGTGGCGCTCGCCTTCGGTCCCGAGCGCGGCTGGTCGCCGGCCGAGCGGGACCTGCTGCGCGCATCCCGCTTCACCCTCGTCCACCTCGGGTCGCGCGTGCTCCGCACCGAGACCGCCGTGATCGCCGCGCTCGCGGTGGTCAGGTCGCGGCAGGGCTGGGCCTGATTGGAATGTGGGAGCGAGCTTGCTCGCGACCCTTCGATGGTCGGCGGCCTATGGGTGACTGCCACAAGGTAGTCGCGAGCAAGCTCGCTCCCACAAATTCACTAGCCCCGGCTCCTGCCCAGCCCAATGGGGCGCCTACTCCCGGCGGAAAAAGGCGGTCGTCGGCTGGCGGATGCCCTTGCCCAGGCGTTTCAGCAGTTTCCAGCCCGGCGGCGCGAGCTCCAGCTCGCCCGGCAGCTCGAAGACGACGAGCGCGTCGGGCTTTGCAGCGAGGGACTCACTCAGGCGTGAAAACAGGATGGGCGCCACGTCGGGGATGATCTCGTAGGGCGGATCGATGAACACGAGGTCCGGCACGCCGTCCGTCGGCACGGTCCGCGCATCCGCTTGGAACACCTCGGCCACGGACGCGTCGCAGCCGAGGCTCTTGCAGACCGCGGCCAGGTTGCGGCGCAGGCACGCGGCGGCCTTGGCATTGTGCTCCACGAACACGCCGCCCGCCGCGCCGCGGCTCAGGGCCTCAAGGCCATAGGCGCCGCTGCCGGCGAACAGGTCGAGAAACCGGGCGCCCACGACGAGCCCGCCCAGGCTGGAGAACACCGCCTGCCGCATGCCGTCGGTGGCCGGCCGCACGGCGTCGCCCTTCGGCACCGCCAGCGGGATGCCCCGCGCCGTGCCGCCGCTTATGCGCATGACTCGCCTCCCGGCCGGCAGGACTCCCCGCGGCACCGTTGGAAAATTTGCGCTCGGGCCAAAAGCAGCTTCATAACCACGCACCCATGACACCGCCGGCCTCGGATCACTTCAACGGGAAAACTTTTTTCAACCCGGGCCCGCGTGCCGACCGCGGCCTGCTCGACGTGTTGCGCTGGCAGTTCACAAGCCGCGCGGCCCGTTGGCCCCGCTGGGTGGACATCGCCCCGCCGCCCCTGCCGCCGGCCCCGCAGGGAAGCGCCGTGGCCGTGACATGGGTGAACCATGCGACGTTCCTGCTGCAGACGCCCTGGGGCAACCTGCTGACCGACCCCGTTTTTTCCGACCGCGTGAGTCCGGTCAGCTGGGCGGGACCGCGGCGGGTCCATGCGCCCGGCGTGGCGCTGGACGCGCTGCCGCGGATCGACGTGGTGCTCGTGAGCCACGACCACTACGACCATTGCGACCTGCCGTCGCTGCGGCGCCTCGCGCAGCGGCACCCGGCGCTGTTCGTGGCCCCGCTGCGCCACCATGCGCTCCTCGCCGCCGCGGGCGCGCATCGCATCGTCGAGCTCGACTGGTGGCAGGCCCATCAACTGGGGCCGGAGACCGCCGTGACCCTCACCCCCTCACGCCACTGGAGCCGCCGGCACATTGGCGGCACGAATCACCGGCTCTGGGGCGGATTTCACCTGCGCCTCGGGCCGCACCGCGTCTGGTTTGTGGGCGACTCGGGTTATGACCAGGAACTCTTTCGCGAGATCGGGCGGCGCGGCGGCGCGCCGGACCTCGCGCTCGTGCCCATCGGGGCCTACGAGCCGAGATGGTTCATGAGCGCGGCGCACATGAACCCGGCGGAGGCGGTACGCACGCACCAGGACTCCGGCGCGCGGCGCAGCGTGGCGATGCACTGGGGCGCGTTCCAGCTGACCGACGAGGGCCGCGACGAGCCCGTGCGCGCGCTGGAACAGGCCCGCGCCTCGGCCGGACTCGGGGCGAAGGAGTTTCTCGTCCTGCAGCCCGGAGAGAGCGTGACGGTGTGATGCGGGGTAAAATTGCTCGGCCAACATAGAATTTGCCCCACCTCGCTTTTCCTCTAGCGTAGGCCGTTAAATATCATCGCGTTCGGGGGAACCGTCCCCGCCTGCCCATGCTCTAACCCGAACGCGCGTGCTGTCTCAGTCTCTCATGAACCGTTTCCGCCTCCTCGCCCTGCTCGGCGTCCTGGCCGCGCTGTGCGCGCGCGCCGGCGCGGAGGAGCGCAATGCGTGGCCGGTGCGGGTGGCGCAGCAGGACGAGTCCGGCGCGGTCATTGCGTGGGAAGGGCTCGGGCCGCTGCTGTTTGGGCAGACGACGGAGGAAGGTGGCACCGTGGCGGGCTTCCGGCCATTCTATGTGCGCCGCGCGGACGCCACGGGCCTGACCACCCGGACCACCGTGCTATACCCGGTGTTCATCTATCGGGCGGACAGCGAGCGGTACAAGTGGACCGTACTCAACCTCATCACCGGGAGCAGGCCCCAGCCGGGAGCCGTGGCGAAGGCGGCGGATCCGACGAAGGCCTTTGATTTCTGGATTTTCTGGTTCTCGCGCGAGACCGGTTCGCCCGAGACCTCCTACCACGCGTTCTTCCCTGTCCTCGGCACGATCAAGTACCGCTTCGGTTTCGACCGGCTCACGTGGGTGCTCTGGCCGGTTTATCTGCGGTCGGAGAGCAAGGGAACCGTCACGACCTCCACCCCCTGGCCGTTCCTCCGGGTCACGCAGGGCACCGAGCAGGGCTTCGCGCTGTGGCCGCTGCTGGGCTGGCGCGACCGGCCGGAGCGCTTCCATCGGACATTCTTCCTCTGGCCGCTGGGCTGGAACAACACGATCCAGCCGGCGGAGGACGCCCCCGCCGGGACGGCACCGGAGCGGCAGGTGGGCTTCATCCCCTTCTACACGCGGCTGGAGCGTCCCGGATTCCTCGACCAGAATGTGGTCTGGCCGTTCTTCGGCCACACGGAGCGCACGCTGCCGACGCCCTACCACGAGTCCCGGTACCTCTGGCCCTTCCTGGTCCAGGGCCGCGGGGAGAACCTCTACGTGAACCGCTGGGCGCCGTTCTACACCCACTCGATCCGGAAAGGCGTGGACAAGACCTGGGTGCTGTGGCCGGTGCTGCGCCAGGCGAGCTGGACGGAGGGCCGCGTGGCGCAGACCAAGACCCAGTTCCTCTATTTCGTCTATTGGTCGCTGGAGCAGCACAGCCGGACCAATCCGCGGGCGGCGCCGGCCGAGCGCACGCATCTCTGGCCGCTGTTCAGCCGGTGGGACAACGGCGCGGGCCGGCGGCAGTTCCAGCTGCTCAGCCCGCTGGAGGTCTTCTTTCCGGGCAACGAGCCGGTGCGCGACGCCTGGACGCCGCTCTTCGCACTCTACCGCTCCGACGAGCGTGCGCCCGACGACCGGCGCTGGTCGGCGCTGTGGGGGGCGCTGACCTGGCGGCGGCAGCCGGACGGGGAGGAATTCCACCTCGGGCCGCTCCTCCGCTGGCAGCGCCGGGCCGGGGAACGGAATGGACACGTCTTCTGGTTCGATTTTCAGCCCAAACCCGACAGGCTGCCCCCGGCGTCCCGCTGACATGAAACAGCTCCTCTCCATTTTCGAAAGCTTCGGCAGCACGCTGGAACTCCTCGTGCGCGCCGGCTCGTACGTCGGCACGCTGCCGCGCCAGCGGGCGCGCTTCATCGAGCAGTGCTACCTGATCGGCTACACCACGCTGCCGATCGTGGCCATCCTCAGCTTCTTCATCGGCAGCGTGCTCGCGCTGCAGGCCGGCTATTCGATGCAGAATTTCGGGGCCAAGCAGTTCATTGGCTCGCTGGTGGGCCTCTCCATGGCGCGCGAGCTCGGCCCCGTCATGGTGGCCATCCTGCTCGCCGGCCGCGTCGGGTCCGCCATCACCGCCGAGCTGGCGTCCATGAAGGTCTACCAGGAGGTCGACGCGCTGGTGACGATGAACATCCCGCCCGCCCGCATGCTCGTCTTGCCGCGGCTGGCGGCCGCCCTGGCCATGGTCCCCGTGCTCGCGATCATCGCCGACCTCGTCGGCTGGTTCGGCGGCGCCATCGTGGCGAAGTACGTCGCCTTCATCAGCATCGAGCCCGAGTCCTATTTCGCGGTGCTGCGGCGCTACATGGTTTTCAAGGACGTGCTCAACGGCCTGATCAAGGCCGAGAGCTTCGGCTTCGTCGTGGTCCTGGTCTGCTGCAACATCGGCCTCAACACCCGCGGCGGCCCGCGGGAAATCGGCGCGGCGGTCACCCGCGCGGTCGTCGTGTCACTCATCCTCATCCTCGTGCTCGATTATTTCATCACGAAGGCGCTGATGTAATCCGCCGCCATGCCCGCCTGCTCCCCCACCCGCAATCCGTTCACCGCCCAGGAGACCCCGGCCGTCGGCGTGGCCATCGAGGGCCTGAGCAAGAGCTTCGGCCCTCGCCTGGTGCTCGACAACATCACGCTCAGCGTCGAGCCGGGTGAGATCTTCGTGCTCATGGGCCCCAGCGGCTCCGGCAAGAGCGTCCTGCTGCGGCACATCGTGGGCCTGGAGGCGCCCTCCGCGGGCCGGGTGACCATCAACCGCCAGGACGCCACGGCCGAGACCACGCGCGAGCACGTGCGCATGGCCATCGTCTTCCAGGCCGGCGCGCTGTTCAATTCCCTCTCGGTCTACGACAATCTCGCCCTCTACCTGCGCGAGCACCGCGTGACCAACGAGGCCGGGATCCGCGAGAAGGTCATGCGCGCCCTGCAGATCCTCTCGCTCGAGGGCGCGGCGGAGAAATTCCCGTCCGAGCTCTCCGGCGGCATGAAGAAACGCGTGGCGATCGCCCGGGCCCTCGTGATGGAGCCGCAGCTGATGCTCTACGACGAGCCGACCAGCGAGCTCGACCCTGTGATGTCCGCCACGATCAGCGAGATCATTGCCTCGCTGAAGAACGAGTACCACGTCACCACGGTGGTCGTGTCCCACGACCGCGACCTCGCGCTCAACATCGCGGAGCGGGTGGGCATCCTGATGGACGGCCGCCTCATTTTCCTCGGGACGCCCGACCAGCTTCGCCAGCCGGAGGACCCGCAGGTGGCCAATTTCCTCTATCCGAAGATCGACCTGAAGAATCCGCGCTACAAGCAACTGGAGACCTGAAACCATGCAAAACTCACAACAGACCGCCCGTGTCGGGCTCTTCTTCATCCTCGGCCTCGCCCTCACCTGGGTCACCTTCGAGACCCTCAGCGGCGGCCGCGTCTTCAAGAACAAGGGCTACACGCTCATCGCGGGCTTCGAGAGCCTGAAGGAGCTGAAGGAGGGCGACGACGTCCGCATGGCCGGCGTGAAGGTCGGAGTCGTCGAGAAGACCCGCCTCGCCGGCCGCCGGGCCGAGGCCATCCTCCGCATCGAGGGCGACACGAAGATCCCCAGCGACGCCACCGCCAGCATCGTCATGGCCGGGCTTATCGGGACCAACTACATCGGCGTCGACCTCGGCTCGGCCGGCGTGCCGCCCCTCGCCCCCGGCTCCGAGATCCGCACCAAGGTCACGCCCGACATCAACGCGATCATGACCGAGCTGGGCAACCTGGGCCAGAAGCTGGAGGGCGCGCTCGGCGCCTTCGGCAACAGCATGAACGGCGACGGCCGGAATCCCGGGCTGTTCCAGAAGCTCGACCGGCTCGTGACGGAGAACGGCGAGCGCGTGAACACCACGATGACCAACCTCCAGGAGATCACCACCAAGCTCAACCGCGGCGAGGGCACGCTCGGCAAGCTGGTCAACGACCCCGCGCTGCACGACGAGCTCGTCGCCGCCGTGGGCGAGATCAAGACGACCGCCACGCAGGCCCGCGTCTTCGTCACCGACGCACAGGGCCTGCTCGCCCAGGTGAAGACCGGCAAGGGTCCGCTTGGCACCCTGGTCTATGACGAGGCCGCCGCCAACGACCTCAAGGCCACCGTCGCCAACCTCCGCCAGGTCTCGGACAAGCTGGCCAAGGGCGAGGGCACGCTCGGCAAGCTCATCAACGACGACTCCCTCTTCACCTCCGCCCAGAGCACGCTGCGCAAGGCGGACCGCGCCATCGACGGCCTCGACGACTCCGGCCCCATCACGGCCGTGGGCATCGTGGCCAAGTCGCTGTTCTAAGCCCGGTCGGCTGGACAAAAAAGGGCGCGCCGGTCGGGCGCGCCCTGGGTGAGGGATGGGAAGCGGCTCAGCCGAGCTTCGGTCCGCGCTGCGCCAGCGTGCGCGCGCGGAGCCGCAGGCCGTTGAGGCGGATGAAGCCCGTGGCGTCGGTCTGGTTGTACCAGCTCTTCACGCCCTCCATGGACGCGATGTTCATGTCGTAGAGCGAGTACTTCGACTTGCGGCCGCAGGTGATGATGTTGCCCTTGTAGAGCTTGAGCCGGACCGTGCCGGTGACGAATTTCTGGCTCTCGTCGACCAGCGCCTGCAGCGCCTCGCGCTCCGGGGCGAACCAGAACCCGTAGTAGACCAGCTCGGCGTACTTCGGGATGAGCGAGTCGCGGAGGTGCATGACCTCGCGGTCCAGGGTGAGCGACTCCACCTGGCGGTGGGCCTGCATGAGGATGGTGCCGCCCGGGGTCTCATAGACGCCGCGGCTCTTCATGCCGACGAAGCGGTTCTCGACGAGGTCCACGCGGCCGATGCCGTGCTTGCCGCCGAGCTTGTTCAGCGCCTTGAGGACGCCGGCCGGGGTGAGCTTCTGGCCGTTCACGGCGACACAGTTGCCCTGCACGAAGTCCAGCTCGACGTACTCCGCCTTGTCGGGGGCGTCCTCGGGCGAGACGGAGAGCTTGAACATGCCCTTGTTGGCCTTGGTCGTCGGGTCGAACCACGGGTCCTCGAGGATGCCCGCCTCATACGAGATGTGCAGGAGGTTGCGGTCCATCGAATACGGCTTCTTGAGCGAGGCCGCGACCGGGATCCGGTGCTCGTTGCAGTAGGCGATCATCTCGGCCCGGCCCGGGAACTTGGCGCGGAAGGTGTCGAGCTTCCACGGCGCGAGGATCTGCAGCCGGGGATTGAGCGCCATGTAGGTGAGCTCGAAGCGGCACTGGTCGTTGCCCTTGCCGGTGGCGCCGTGCGAGACGGTGTCAGCCTTCTCCCGGCGGGCGATCTCGACCTGGGCCTTCGCGATGAGCGGGCGCGCGATCGAGGTGCCGAGGTAGTACTGCCCCTCGTAGACGGCGTTGGCCCGGATCATCGGGTAGATGAAGTCGCGGGCGAACTCCTCGACGAGATCCAGCGTGTAGTGCTTGGACGCGCCGGTGCGGCGGGCCTTCTGGGGAAGGCCTTTCAGCTCCTCCTCCTGGCCGATGTCGGCGGCGAAAGTGACGATCTCCGCGTCGTAGGTTTCGCGGAGCCATTTGACGATGACGGTCGTGTCGAGGCCGCCTGAGTAGGCGAGGACAATTTTCATGGCGAACGACAAGGTGAACGCCGCCGGCCACCGGGAGCAAATCCAATCCGTTGGCGACCAGACGAACGTCGAACATCGGGCGCCCAACACCCAACATCGAAGTTCAGCCACGTCGCGCTAGAATCGCGTTCGGCGTTGGACGTTCGATGTTCGGCGTTCGTCTGCGACTCCTCAGCGCGCGCGGCCCTTGGCGAGCATCGCCAGGATGGCCTTCTGCACGTGGAGGCGGTTCTCGGCCTGGTCGAAGACGACGGAGCGGGGATTGTCCAGGACGGCCTGCTCGACCTCCTCGCCGGGGTGCGCCGGGAGGCAGTGCATGAAGAGCGCGTCGGGCTTGGCCGCGGCGAAGAGCTTCGACGTGGCCGCGTACGGCTGCATCTGCGCCATGCGCTCGTCGGTCTCCTCTTCCTGGCCCATGCTCGCCCAGACGTCGGTGTAGACGATGTCCGCGCCGCGGACCGCCTCGACCGGGTCGGTGGTGAAGTGAAACTCGGCCGCGCGGCCCTCCGCCTTGAGCTGGGCGCGGATTTCAGGGCCGGGCTCGTAGACCTTCGGGCCCGCCAGCGCGACCTTCATGCCGAAGAGGCTGGCGCCGAGGATCCAGGAGTTGGCCATGTTGAAGCAGGTGTCGCCCAGGTAGGCGATCTTGCGGCCCCGGAGCGACCCCACGAGGTCGCCGCCCGCGCCGGCCCAGCGCTCGGCGGCGGTGAAGGCGTCGGCGTAGATCTGGCAGGGATGCAGGAAGTCCGTCAGGGCGTTGACCACCGGCACGCTGGCCGAGGCGGCCAGCCGCACGACGTCGCTGTGGTCGTAGGTCCGCACGATCAGGCCGTGCACGAACCGCGAGAGCACGCGGGCGGTGTCCTCGACGGACTCGCCCCGACCCAGCTGCAGGTCGTTGCGGTTGAGGAACAGCGGGTTCCCCCCGAGCTCGTGGATGCCGACCTCGAAGGAGACCCGGGTGCGCGTGCTGGACTTGGAAAAGAGCATCGCCCACGTCTGGCCGGCGAGCACCGCCGAGGCGGCGCGACCGCGCCGGGCCTTGAAATCACGCGCGAGGGCAAACACCTCGGCGAGCTCATGAGCCTGGAAGTCGGTCTCTTTGAGGAAGTCCTTCATGGGAAAGGAAGACGTTAAACGGGCCGCCCCGAGGGGGACGAGCGAAAACTCGCCGCCCGCGGGGCGAAAGTGACAAGTGTCAGGTGGCAAGTAACAAGGAACAGCGGCAGCGGCGCCGCGCACTTCGCTTGTCACTTGGGCCTTGGCCCTTGCTACTTGCCGCCCGCGGCCGCGGCCTTCGCCGCCAGCACGGTCCGGAAGATCTCGACCGATTTGGCCAGCTCCTCCGCCGTGGCGACAAGCGGCGGCAGCACGCGGATGACGTTGCCGCCGGAGCCGACGACGAGCAGGCCGTTCTCGCGGAGCGCCGTGATGTAGGGGGCCAGGTCGGACGCGAGCTGGATGCCCACGAGGAAACCCTTGCCGCGGACGGCGACGACCTGGGCGGGAAACTCCTGCACGAACCGGCCGAGCTCCGCGAGCCAAGGGCCGCTGCGGGTGCGCACGGCCTCGAGGACGTTGTCGCGCTCCAGCACGTCCAGCACCGCGAGGCCGGCCGCGCAGGCCAGGGGCGTCCCGCCGAACGTGGTGCCGTGGCTGCCCGGGGTGAAGAGGTCGGCGAACCGGTCGCGGATCCAGATGGCCCCGATGGGAAAGCCGCCGCCGAGGCCCTTGGCCATGGCGATGCCGTCCGGGAGCACGCCGGCGTGCTCGAAGGCGTAGAACTTCCCCGTCCGGCCGATGCCGCACTGCACCTCGTCGAGGAGGAGCAGCAGGTTGTGCTGGTCGCACAGCTGGCGCAGCCCGCGCAGGAACTCGGGCGTGCAGGGGTTGATGCCGGCCTCGCCCTGGATCGTCTCGACCAGGATGGCCGTGGTGTCGGCGTCGATGAGGTCGGCGAAGCTCTGGAGGTTGTTCAGCTCGGCGAACGCGAAGCCCGCCACCAGCGGGCGGAAGCCCTTCTGGATTTTTTCCTGCGGGGTGGCGCTCATGCCGCCGAACATGCGGCCGTGGAAGGCGTTCTTGGCGCAGATGACCTTGATGCACTTGCCCTCGGCGCCGCTCTTGGCGACGCCGTGCAGGCGGGACAGCTTGATCAGCGCCTCGTCGGCCTCGCCGCCGCTGTTGCAGAAGAACACGCGGCCCGGGCCGGCGCGCTGCACGATCCGCCGCGCCAGCTCGCCCTGGTTCGGGTGCCGGAAGAGGTTGCTGACGTGGATGAGCTCGCCGGCCTGGCGCTGGATCGCGGCGACCCAGTACGGGTGGCAATGGCCGAGCGAGCTGACCGCGATGCCCGAGGTGAAGTCGAGATACGTCTGGCCCGCGTCGTCCCAGACCTGCGCGCCGCGGCCGCGCACCAGCGTGAGGGCGGCGCGGGAGTAGTTCTTCAGCACGTTGGCGTCGTAGAGCTCGGCGGTGCTGGTGCGGACGATGGAGGGCGGATTCATGGGTTTTCGGGTCTGGGGTTGCGGAGTTTCGATTTCGACGGCGGCCAGGAAGGGCCGGGACGAAAAGGAAAATCCAAAACCGGGGAATTGCCTCAGCCCTGGACGATTTCCGTGCCGATGCCTCGGTCCGTGAAGATCTCGAGGAGCAGGCTGTGCGGCAGGCGGCCGTCAATGAAATGCACGCGCTGCACGCCCTCCTGGAGCGCGCGCATGGCGCTGAGCACCTTCGGGCGCATGCCCTTGTCGATGACGCCCTTCTTCTTGAGGTCGTCGATCTGGCTGATCTTGAGCGTGGAGATGAGCGACTCCTGGTCGGCCGGGTTCGAGAGCAGGCCGGGGACGTCGCTCATGTAGACCAGGCGCCGCGCGCGCAGCGCGCTGGCGACGCGGCCGGCCACGAGGTCGGCGTTCACGTTGTACGGCTTGCCGTCGAGGCCCTCGGCCACGGGCGAGATGACCGGGATGAAGCCCTCGGCGATCTCCTTCTTGATGAGTTTCACCTTCACCTCGGTGACGTCGCCGACGTAGCCGAGGTCGACCGGGTTGCCGTCGTCGTCGATCGTGAGCTTCTGGCAGACGAGCACGGTGTCGCCCGGCAGGCCCTTCGGCCGGCCCTTGGCGGTGAGGATGGCGTCGCAGACGTCCTTGTTGACGATCTCGTCGAGCGTCTTCTTCACGACGGCAATGGTGCCCTCGTCAGTGACGCGCATGCCGTTCACGAACTTGGCCTTCAGGCCGGAGGACTCCATGGCGCGCGTGATGGCCTTGCCGCCGCCGTGGACGACCACGACGTTGATCCCGGCGGCCGCGAGGAAGGCGAGGTCGTAGGCGACGCGCGTGCGCGCGACCGGGTCGGGGTCATCCATGAAGCTCCCGCCGTACTTCACGACGAACGTGGAGCCCCGGAAATCCTGGATGTAGGGCAAGGCCTCGATGAGGACCTTCGCCTTGGCCGTGACTTCAGCGACATTCATCGCGATTAAAGCGCGCGGCCCGGGGCCGCGGACGGAAGGGAGAGGCAGAAGTCGGCGTTCACAGGAATTTCAGCGAGATGAGAAATTGAATAAGGCACACCCGCCGCGCATTTCCACAAAAATTTTCGCCCGCAGCGCGCCGCCGCCCGTTCGTCACAATAAAATCTACTTCACTCCGGCGCGCAGTGCGCCCACTTCTTGCGCGTGCCCAGCACCCAACTCACCTTCGCCTCCCGCGAGGCGCACCACGCCTGGCTCACGGCGCAGGCGAAACTCCCGGCCGGTTTCCGCGTCGGCACCACGCGGTTCGACTTCACGCCGCGCGAGGCGCCCAAGCCGGCGAGGATGACGCTCACGCTGATCGCGCTCGACCGGCCGACGCCCGACTTCGCCGCCCTCTTCACGCGCAACGCACTGCCCGGCGCCCCGGTGGTGATCGGCCGCCGCCGGCTCGACGCGCCGGCGCTCGGCGCGGTCATCGTGAACAACAAGGTGTCCAACGTCTGCGCGCCCGGCGGCGTCGAGGCCTCCGAGCGGATCTGCGCCGAGACCGCGCGCCAGCTCGGCCTGGCCGCCGGCGAGATCCTGCCCAGCTCGACCGGCGTCATCGGCTGGGGCCTGCCGGTGGACGCGATGGTGGCCGCGCTGCCGGCCGCCGCGGCCGCGCTGGCCCGCGACTCGATCCTGCCGGCGGCGGAGGGGATCGTGACCACCGACCTTTACCCGAAGATCCGCTGCGCCGAGCTCGGCGGCGGCCGCATCGTGGGCATCGCGAAGGGCGCGGGCATGATCGAGCCCAACCTCGCCACCATGCTGGTCTACCTGCTCACGGACCTCGCGGTGCCGCGCGCGGCGCTGCGCGCCATGCTCGCGCGGGCGGTGGACGCCAGCTTCAACACCATCAGCGTGGACAGCGACACCAGCACGTCCGACACGGTGGCGCTGCTGGCGTCGGGCCGCGTCCCCGGCGTGGACCACGCCGCCTTCGAGGCGGCGCTCACCACGGTGTGCCGCGACCTGGCGGAGGACGTCGTGCGCAACGGCGAGGGCGTGCGGCACGTGATGCGCGTGGCGGTGACGCGGGCGCCGAACACGGCGCTGGCCCGGGCGCTGGGCAAGGCGATCGTCAATGCCCCGCTCTTCAAGTGCGCGGTGGCCGGCAACGACCCGAATGTCGGCCGGCTGGTCCAGGCCATCGGCAAGCACGTCGGCGCCCACGCCCCGGACACCGACCTGTCGCAGCTGCGGCTCACCCTCGGCGGCATCGAGATCTTCGCGCAGGGCGTGTTCCAGCTGAACCCGGCGAAGGAGACCGCGCTCGTGGCACACCTGCGCTCGGCCGAGCTGTACGCCAGCGCCGCGCCCAAGGACGGTGTCTTCACCGCGCCGATCACCTTCCCGCCGCACGAGCGGTGCGTCGAGATCGGCGTGGACCTCGGCCGCGGCCCGGCGGCCGCCACCGTGATCGGCGGCGATCTCACGCACGAGTACGTGAGCGAAAACGCGGACTATCGCAGCTGAGGCGCGACGCCTCAGCAAGTGACAGGGGGCAAGGAGCAAGTGCCAAGGTCGTGTGAAGCTAAGCGCCGCCGTCTCCTTGTCACTTGATCCCTGTTACTTGGCACTTGCCGCCGAATAGGTCCGCTTGAGCCAGTCCTCCGGGACGGGGATCACGCAGAGGTTCATCGAGCGGTTGTTGGCGGAGAGCATCGCGGACTGGATCTCGATCCGGGTGCTGTCGGGGCTGAAGGTCGGGTGCGGATGGTCGGCCGCCGTGGGCTTGTGCCCGGTGGAGAGCAGCCGCATCTCGTCGTTGTGGCGGTCGATCAGCCAGAGGTTGCGGTCAAAGTCATCCCCCACCGCCCAGCGGCCGTCGGGTGAGCCGTTCACGTGCCAGAAGCCGCTGCCGTGCTTCGTCTGCCCCGCGATGCGCATCTCGCGGGTGCGGAGGTTCACGATCGCCAGGCCAGTCGGGTGCTCCCGCGTGCCGGCCGCGCCCCACTCGTCCCGATGGCCCACGGGCTGGTGGCCCATGATGGCGAACGCGACCTCGTCGCGCGTGATCACCGCCTCGTGCGTGACCCACTCATATGGCGCCTCCGGGTAGAGCGGACGCAGGCCGGAGCCGTCGGCGTTCACGATCCAGGTCCGCTGCGGCGACTTCCCGCCCGTCTCCCAGCAGAAGACGATCTCGCCCGGCACCCACGGATTGGTCTGCACGTGGCCGATCTGGAAGGGCACCGCGACGATGAATGTCACCGCGCCGGTGTGGAGATTCATCTTGGCCAGGCCCGTCGGCCCGGCGCCCATGTGGCGCGGGCCGTAGTTTTCCTCTGCCTTCGTGCCCGGCGCGAGATGCCGCGCGGCGTACTCCTTGCTGCCGACCCGGAAGTAGACGAAGTCCTCGGTCGGATCGAGCGCGACGTCGCCCACCGCGCCCATCTCGGCGGGAATGGTGCCGCACACGTGCTCATACTCGGCCGCGGCCCCGACGCGGCCGGCGGCGCTGTCGGCGAACAACTTTGCGAGGTCAACGCGGACGATCTCGGCCGTCTCGCTCGGCGCGCCGCCATGCGTGCCCGGGGCGCCGGGATACGCGGTGGCCGCACCGACATCGGCCGGCGCGTTGGTCGTGGCGAACCGCGCGAAGTAGAGGCTCATCGTGTGGTCCGCGAGGCAGAGCATGCCGGTGTAGCCGCCCTGGGTGACCTGCACGATGTCGCCCGTGCGCTCATTGACCGCCATGGCCTGCCCTTTCACGCGGTTGGAGCGGAAGACGAGCCACTGGCCGTCGCAGGTCCACTGGTGGTGCGTCTGGTAGATCTTCGAGTCGCCGACCGGCTGGCTGGTGAGGAACGTGAGCGGGAGGCCCGTCACGGGATCCGGCACGATTTTCTTCTCGGACGGAAAGCGGGTGCCGATCTGGGCGGAGGCATTCATGGCGAGGAGGAAGGCGCTGAGGCCGACGACCGCGGATGGGACGAGGCGGAACGGGGAAAACAGGCGCATGGGGTAAGCCGGGCCGCGCCGGGGATTCGCCGCGGGGACAAACCCAAGCCTAGGCGAACGCGCCCAGGGCCGCGAAGGCGAAACCCGTCGGAGCGTCAGAACCCGCCGCTACTGGTTCACATGCACCACCTTCGCCGGCGGGAAGCCGTTGAAGTAGGTGGCGGAGGCGTGGCTGTAGGCGCCGATGTTGACGCTGTAGACGAGGTCGCCGCGCTCGAGCTCGGGCAGGTTCTCGGCCATCGAGACCACGTCGAGGGCGTCGCAGGTCGGGCCAAACACGCAGCAAAGCGAGGTCGGGCCCTTCTTGAAGGCCTTCACCGGGTACTTGCAGTGGTCGAAGATGACGCCGGAGTACGTGTGGTAGACGCCGTCGTTGATGTAGTACGACGTCTTGCCGTCGCGCACGGCCTTGCCGATGACGGCGGCCACGGAGGTGCCGCAGACGGCGGCGAGGAACCGGCCGGGCTCGGCGAGGATCTGGATGTCCTTCGGGAACAGCCGCTCGAGCTCGGTGTTGATGACCTTGGCGAGCACGGGGAACGGCTTCACCGAGTCGTCGTACGGCGCCGGGAAACCGCCGCCGATGTCGAGCAGGTTCATCTTCGTGTAGCCGCGGTCGCGGGCCTCCTTGAAGATGTTCGCGGAGAGGCTGAGGGCCTGGACGTAATTCTCGAAGTTCGTGGTCTGGCTGCCGACGTGGAAGCTGATGCCCTCGACGGTGAGGCCGAGGCGGTCGGCGGCGAGGATCAGGTCCACGGCCTCGCCCGGGGGCGCGCCGAACTTGGAGGACAGCTCGACCATCGCGCCGGTGTTGGGCACCTTGAGGCGCAGCACGAGGCCCGCGTTGGGCGCGTGGCGCTTGATCTTGTGGATCTCCTCGAGGTTGTCGAAGGTGACGAGCGGCTTGTAGCGGTTGAGCTCCTCCAGCGTGTCCGTCGGCTTCGTCGGGTTCGCGTAGATGATCTTGTCCCAGATCCAGTCCTGGCGCCGCTTGGCCGGCAGGTGCCGGATGTTCTGGTAGACGATCTTGAACTCCGGCATCGAGGCGACGTCGAAGCTGGCGCCCTCCTTGAACAGGGTGCGGACGATCTCCGGGTCGGGGTTGGCCTTGACCGCGTAGTAGGCCTGGACGCGCGGCAGGTGCTTCCGGAACAGGCGGTAGGCCTGGCGCAGCGCGTCGTGGTCGATCACGAACAGCGGCGTGCCGTGTTGCTTGGCGAGTTTCTGCAGCCGCGTCAGGGAAATCATCGGAGGATTACGATTTGCGAGGTACGAGTTACGATTGGTTCGAACCAACCCGGCGGGTGTCGGAAAGATTTCATCCGATACCCGCGCGGGGCTGGAGCGACATTGGTCTTCGATCTCCCATCTCCGGACTCCGAGCTTCGGCGCGCGGCGCGCGTCCTCAACCGGCGTCGGTGACGAGGAAATTCTTGAACTGCCAGGGGTCCTTCCGGTCGAGGTCGGGCGGGTTGTACTTGTTGAAGGTCGTGTCGCGGCCCTTGAGCGGGGTCCAGTCCGAGGCCTTGGAGATCCAGCGGCCGAGGTAGGGCTTGGCGATCTTCAGGATGTAGTCGTGCGGGAGCTCGTCGGGCACGCGGACGCTCTCGAGCGGGTTCTGGATCATCCACATCGAGGCGGCGACCACCGAGATGGCGACCTGCATGGTGGTCGCGTTCTGGTGCGGCACGAGGCGGCGGGATTCCTCGATGGAGAGGTCGCTGCCGACCCACCACGAGTTGTAGCCGTGGCCCATGATGAGCGCGCCGAGGATGTCGGCGCCGCCGGTGATCTCATCGTTCATGATGCGCTGGTTGGCGTTCAGCTGGTAGTTGTAGCCGCGCATCTCGTTGAGCGAGGAGATGGCCTCGTCGCACGGGCAGTAGGCGTAGTGCATCGTCGGGCGGTACACGGCCTTCTTGCCGTTCCACACCGTGAGCTTGTCGGAGATGGTGAACGCCTCGCCGTGGCGGACGACCATGCCGAGGATGTTGTAGTTGGGCACCCAGGAGCGGACCCAGGTGTTGATGCCCATCTGGGCGAGGCAGATCTGGTTCTTCGGGCCGCTGGCGTGCTGGAACGCGTGCTTCGGCAGGGTCTTCTCGTGCGTGCCCCAGCCCATCTCGGCGGTGGTCGTGCCTTCCTCGCGGAAGCCCTCGATGCTCCAGGTGTTGACGAACTCGTCGACCTGCTTGGGCCGGTCCGTGATCTGCGTGTCGCGCTCGGAGCAGTGGATCACCTTCACGCCAAGGGCGCGGGAGAGGTGGTTGAACTGCCGGGTGTTGATGAATTCCTGGATCTGCTCGGCGGCGCGGCCCCTGGCCTTCTTGTCGGCGAGCGTCCGGCGGCCGATGTCGATCAGGCCCTGCTTCACGAAATGGGAGATGAGGCCGGGGTTCGCGCCGTGCTCGATGACGGCCGTGGCGCCCTTGCCCTGCCACTTCGCCGTCATGCGGCGGAGGTTCATGTGGCGCCAGTAGAGGGTCTTTTCCGTCGGGTGCGAACCGGTGGTGTACGGGTCCCAGAGCTCGGTGGACGTGTTGATGTACATCACGCCGTGGTCGCGGCACCACTGCAGGATCTCGAGCGCGTCGATGTTCCAGGCCAGGTCGATCAGAAGGTCGCCGGCGCCGACGTGCTTGGCGAGCAGGCGGCCCATGTTCTCCTCGGTGACGCGGTCGCGCACGAACCGGACGCCCTTGGCGGTCCACGGCTTGAGCTTGGCGGCGCGGTTCTCGAAATCCATCACCGTGACGTTTTTCGCCGGCACCTTCAGGTGCTTGAAGAGAATCGGCAGCGTGCACTCGGCCACGGCGCCATAGCCGACGAAGAGGACTTTGTTTTTGAATTCGATCATGATGTCAGGACTGGCGTCCCGCGGAACGGGCAGGGGCAACGGCCCGAGTTATTTTCCCGCAGCGCGCGACGCCGGAAGGACACACTTTGCGCGACGCGCGCGCGCAGTGACAAGAGTTTTTCATGGCGCCGCCGCCGCCGGCGCGGGTGCACTCAGACCAGCCCGGCGGTCTCGGGGAAGCCGCACCACAGGTTCATGCTCTGCACGGCCTGGCCGCCGGCGCCCTTCATCAGGTTGTCCTCGGCGGACGTGAGGATGAAATTGCCGGTGCGCGGGTCGTGCACGGCGGAGAAATCGATGCGGTTGGTGCCGGTGACGTGCGCCGTGTCGGGCGTCTCGCCGCTCGTGAGAAGCTGCACGAACGGGGCGCCGGCGTAGGCCTCGCGCCAGGCGGCGTAGACCCGCTCCACCGTCGCGCCCTTGGCGGCCGGCACGGTGATGGTGGTCGCGATGCCCCGGCGCATCGGCGCCAGGTGGGGGTTGAACTGGATGACCGTCGGCGCACCGGTAAGCAGCGCCAGCTGCTCCTCGATTTCGCCGAGGTGCTGGTGCTTCATGAGCTTGTAGGCCTTGCTGCTCTCGGCGCGCTCCACGTACAGGTAGGCCTCGTCGACCTTGCGGCCGGCGCCGCTGACGCCGCTGTAGGAGTTGACGACGATATGCTCCCGCGTGATCAGGCCGGCGCGCAGCAGCGGCACGAGCGGCGGGAGGATGCTGGTCGGGTAGCAGCCCGGCGAGGCGACGAGCTTGGCCTCCTGCTTCCACGCGGGCGGCGTGAGCTCGGGCAGGACGTAGCGGGCGTCCTTGAGCAACTCGGGCGCGTGGTGCTCGCCGTAATACTTCTGGTAGGTGGCGAGGTCGGTGATCCGGAAGTCGGCGCTGAGGTCGATCACGCGCTTGCCGGCGGCGACCAGCGCCTTCGCGTAGGCCGCGGCGGTGCCATGGGGCAGCGCGAGGAAGAACAGCGGGATGTCGGTGGCGGCCAGCGCCGCGAGGTCGGAGTCGACAAACTTCAGCCCGCGGTCAATCCCGCGCATGGCGGGCATCACCGTCGCGAGCGGCTTGCCCACGAGCGAGCGCGAGGTGACCGCCGCGAGGGTGACCTGCGGATGGCCGAGGAGGAGTTTGACGAGGACCTCGCCCGAGTAACCGGACGCGCCGACGATGCCGACTTTCATGCCGCGACAATTGGGGGACGGGGGCGCGGGAATCGAGGATGATTTTCAGCCGGCCCCACCCTGCCGCCGCCAAGGTTAGACCCCGGGCCATAAAAAAGGCCCGCGCCGGGAAGGCGCGGGCCAGGAGGCAAAGCGGACCGGAGAGGCCTAGAAGGTGATCGCGTAGCTCACCGTCAACACGCCGCGGCCGACGGCGGCGGTGTTCTCAAACTTCGGGGAGCCCGTCTGCTTGATGAAGTTGTTGGAGCCCTTCGTGTAGGCGAGGCCGACCGTGAGCTTGCCGCTCTTGGTGACCTGGAACGGGGCCGCCACGCCGACGAGCCAGTAGTCGCCGTAGTTCTTGTAGGAGGGCGTGGAGTTCTCAAACGCATCCGTCCACTTGAACGTGCCGACCGTCGCGGTGAAATCCAGCTCGGTGCCGGCGTCTTTCAGGGGCACCGCGGTGCTCGCGGTGAACTCGTAGGTCGGGCCCTTGAGCACGAGGTCATAGTAGAACTTCGGCGTGAGCTTCACGGCGCCGACCGTGTAGTTGAGCGCAATGCTGGGCTCGAACGTCATCTTGTAGAACCCGGCCGTCTTGTCGGCGTTCGGGTAGTTGTACCAGGTGAAGCCCGGGACGATCGAGGTGGCGTCGTTCACGGTGGCCGTATACGAGCCGTAGATGTCGTACTCGGGGTCCGACTGGCCGACGACCTTGTCCTTCATCGGGTAATTGGCCCAGACGCCGACCGCGAAATTGCCCGAATCCAGCTCGAGGGAGGGCTCGAAGGAGGGCCCGCCGAGCCGCGCGCCGCGGAACATGTACTGCGAGGCCACGGAGGGGGTGAAGACCCACGAATAGCTGGGGGTCGCCTCGGGGGCCGCGGCCGGCGCGGGGGCCGTGGCGGTCTGAGCGGAGGTGGACAACGCGCCCAGGCAAAGCGCGGCACAGAGGAGAGCGGAGGTAGTTTTCTGGTTCATAGGTTGTTATTGGTGCGCAGCCGCTCCCAACGGAGTGGGCCGCGGAGTCCCATTAAGCAGGCCTTGGGCCAACCAAGGGCTATGACAAAAGAAATCCGGGCCAGCGGGGCCGCCCGACCCCGCCGGCCGGCCACAAAAAAGCCGCCGTCGCACGGGGCGAGGGCGGCTGGAAGGGAGGGTCGGGCGGATCAGCGCTTCGAGAACTGGAAGCGCTTGCGGGCGCCCGGCTGGCCGGGCTTCTTGCGCTCTTTCTCGCGGGGATCGCGGGTGATGTGGCCGGCCTTCTTGAGGGCGGCGCGCAGCTCCGGATTCAGCTTCTGGAGGGCCCGGGCGATGCCGTGCGCGACCGCGCCGGCCTGGCCGGCGACGCCGCCGCCGGCGACGTTCGCGGACACGTCGATCTTCTCGCGGAGGTCGACGGTGAGCAGCGGGGCGTAGGCCTGCTTGGAGAAATTCTCGTGCGAGAAGTAGCTGTCAAAATCGCGGCCGTTGACGACCAGCTTGCCCGAGCCCTCGGAGAGGCGGATGCGGGCGGTGGAGGTCTTGCGGCGGCCGGTGCCGAGGAAAACGGTGGTGGCGGTGCTCATGGACGGAAATTAGACGGTCGTCTTGACGGGGTTCTGCGCCTCGTGCGTGTGCTTCGGGCCGGCGAAGACGTGGAGCTTGGTGAGCATCTTGGCCGCGATGCGGTTCTTCGGGAGCATGCCCTTGACCGCGTGCTCGATGATGAACTCGGGGTGACGCTCGCGCATCAGGGACAGCTTGCGGTAGCTCTCGCCGCCGACGAAGCCGGAGAAGAACATGTACTCGTTCTTCTCTTCCTTCTTGCCGGTGAGGACGACCTTCTCCGCGTTGATGACCACGACATGGTCGCCGGTGTCGATGGACGGGGTGTAGGACGCCTTGTGACGGCCGCGGATCAGGTTGGCGGATTTCACCGCGAGACGGCCGAGCACGACGCCCTCGGCATCAATCAGATGCCACTTGGACTGCACCGTCTCCTTTTTGGCGAGGAAGGTTTTCATGGGAAAAGAGGCCAAGAGCTAGGGTTTAACGGAAGGGTGTCAACCTTCGTTTTCGGGCGTATTTCCCCCCGCCGGGCCAAGGAGATACGCCGCCGCCGGGACCGGGCCCGGCGGAGCCGAAAGCGGAACCCCTCCCCGGCCCGTGCTTTCAACTTTCAACCCATCCCATTCAACGGCATAGGAGCAGTCTGCCATGAACCACCGCACCACCCTTCTGGCCGCCGGGCTGATCGGCGCCACCGGCGTCGCCCTGGGGGCGTTTGGCGCCCATGCCCTCCACGCCGGGCTGGTCGAGCGCGGCATGACCGTTCCCTGGGAAACGGCCGCCCGCTACCAACTGCTGCATGCGGCAGCCCTGCTGGGCCTCGCCGCCTGGCAGCGCCAGGCCACGGGGGCGGCGTTGCGCCGCGCCGGCTGGGCGGCCACCTGCTGGTGCGCCGGCACCCTGCTGTTCTGCGGCTCGCTCTACGGTCTGGCGGCCGGCGGCCCGCGCTGGCTGGGGCCCGTCACGCCCTTCGGCGGAGCCGCCCTGATCGCCGGCTGGATCTGCCTCATGGGCGCCGCCATGGCGGCGCCGTTGAAAGCTGATAGCTGACAGTTGAAAGCCCGGCCGGCGGGCGACACCGATCGCCCTATCAACATTCAACCCTCAACTTTCAACTCCCTCATGCCGCCCCTTCCCGCCGACCTGCGCGCCCTCCTCGATGCGGTGCGCCGCGTGGGCCGGCCGCGCCTGGTCGGCGGCGGCGTGCGGGACTGGCTGCTGGGCCTCGAGAGCAAGGATTTCGACATCGAGGTGGCGGGGGTCGACTTCGACCAGCTCCACCACGTCCTCGGCCCCTTCGGCGCCACCGACGTCGTCGGCCGCAGCTTCGGGGTCATCAAGGTCCGCAGCCACGGCGGGGCCGAGTACGACTTCAGCCTGCCGCGGCGCGAGTCCAAGACCGGCGCGGGCCACCGCGGCTTCGCGGTCACGCCCGACGCGGCGCTCAGCGACGCGGACGCCGCGGCGCGGCGCGACTTCACGGTGAACGCCATCGCCTGCGACCCGTTCACCGGCGAACTCATCGACCCGCACGGCGGGCAGGCCGACCTGAAGGCCCGCGTGCTGCGCCACACCAGCGCCGCGTTCGCCGAAGACCCGCTGCGGGTGCTGCGCGCCTTCCAGCTGGCGGCGCGGTTCGACTTCACGCTGGCCCCCGCGACCGCGGCGCTGTGCCGGAGCATGGCTGACGCCTATGCGGAGCTGCCCGTCGAGCGCGTCTGGGGCGAGTGGGACAAGTGGGCGGTGAAATCCGTGCGGCCGTCGCGCGGCCTCGCCGTGCTCGAGGAGACGGGCTGGCTGCGGCATTTTCCCGAGCTCGCCGCGCTCCGCGGCACGCCGCAGGAGCCGGAGTGGCATCCGGAGGGCGACGTGTTCACGCACACCCAGCTGTGCCTCGACGCGCTCGTGGCGCTGGCCGGCTGGCAGGCCGCCCCGCCCGCGACGCGGCGCGGGCTGATGCTCGCGGTGCTCGCGCACGACTTCGGCAAGCCCGGCACGACGGTGCAGGCGGAGAAGCGCGGGAAGCTGCGCTGGGTCAGCCCCGGCCACGAGGCCGCCGGCGGGCCCCTCGCCGAGACTTTCCTTCGCCGCATCGGCGCGCCGCCCGACACGCACCCGCCGATCGTGGCGCTGGTGGTGAACCACCTCGCGCACCACCACGGGCAGGCGGAGTTCACGGACACCGCGGTGCGGCGATTGGCGCGGCGCTTGGCCCCGGCGACGATCGAGGAGCTTGCACTCGTGATGCTCGCCGACGACGGCGGCCGTCCGCCCCTCACCTCGCCCGAGACCTGGACGCGGATCGCGCAGCTGCAGGCCAAGGCCCAGGCGCTGGCTCTTGAGCATACCGCGCCGCGCCCGCTCGTGATGGGCCGGCATCTCGTCGCGCTCGGCCACCCACCGGGCCCGGCGTTCAAGCCCGTCCTGGACGAGGCGTTCGAGGCGCAGCTCGACGGCGCGTTTGCCGACGAGGCGGGCGGCGTGGCGTGGCTACGGCACCGGCTCGGCCAGGACTAGCTCGGCCGGTCCGACCGCGAGCGGGCCGTCGCGGAGGATTTTCGCGCGCAGCCCGCCGTTGCCGCGCAGCCACTCCTCGGCGCCGGGTCCCACGGCCTGGTCCATCCAGTAGCACGGCTTCGACTCGACCGTGCCCTCGAACTCGACGCCGCCGAGGGAAAACCGCCGGCCGATGAGCGAGTTCACGTCCACCCCCTCGATCACGACGTTGCGCCGGAACGCGCCGGGCGAGAGCGCGGGCACGTTGAACCGCCCGCGGGCCGCCACGTAGATGTCCCAGGCAAAAAACGTGATCTGTCCCTTGTAGTCCTCCTTGTAGTCGAAGAACCGGTCGCCCTCCACGCCATGGCCGGCGCGGCACATGATCGTGGGCACCTCGACTGTCGGGTTCTCCGCGGCGCCCTGCCCGTGCCGCCCGAAGAAATTGTGGCCGGGCGAAATGTAGAGGTGACGCACGTGTACATTCATCGCGGCGAGGATACGCCGGGCTTTACGGCCGACTCAAGACGCGGATAAATCGCGCCATGCCCGCCCCCTTTGCCCCGCTCCGCTCCTTTCAATGGGACCCGGCCCGCCAGGTGGAACGACTCGACTGGCTGCTGGCCCAACTCCCCCGCTACGCCGACTGGGGCTACCAGCAGCTGCACCTGCACCTGGAGGACGCGGTGGAGTTCCCCAGCCTACCCGGGGTCGCGCGCCGCGACGCCTACAGCTACCGGCAGTTCACGCGCCTGGTGGACGAGGCGACGCGCGTCGGCATCCAGGTCGTGCCGATCGTGAACCTGCTCGGGCACACCCAGTACCTGGTCAAGGTGCCGGAGCTGCGCGACCTCAACGAGCTCCGGGCCGACGACGGCTCGCCGTTCCCCGGCGGGCAGATCTGCCCGCTGCACCCGCGCACGATGGAGATCGCCGAGAAGCTCCTGCGCGACATGGCGCCGTTCTGCACGGCCGGCCGCGTGCACGTCGGCCTCGACGAGTCGTTCCAGCTGGGCCGGCACCCCATGAGCCGGGCGGAAATCGCGCGCGTCGGGCTCGCCGGGCATTTCGCCGCGCACGTCCGCCGCCTCCACGCCCTCACGCGCTCGCTCGGCCTGCGCATGGGCATGTGGGCGGACATGCTGTATTTCCTGCCCGACGCGATCCCGCAGCTGCCGACGGACATCATCGCCTACGAGTGGTACTACTACGGCTTCCCGCGGCGGCCGCGGGTGGAGCTGTTCAATTTCGCGGAGAGCGACCTCGGCGACCGCCTGCGGGCACGCGGGATGACCGTGTGGGGCTGTCCGATGAACGGTTCCGCGCGCTACGAGCCGCTGCCGCATTTCACGGACCGCCTGGAGAACATCCTCTCGTGGTGGCGGCACGGGGCGCGCCTGGGCGTCGAGGGCCTGCTCGTGACCTCGTGGGAACCTTTCCGACTGGCGATGGAGATGACCACGGTGGTGGACGCCGCGGCGGCCACGCTGTGGCTGAACCCCGGCGTGACGGATCCCAAGGAGATGCTCACGCGGGGCTTCGCGCGGGTCTTTGGGTCGCGCTCCGCCGCCAAGTCCGCCCGTCTCGCCCTCGCGGGCGACCGGTACCCCTTCGGCGGATACCCGCGCTGGGAGATCAACGACCGTTGGGACACCGTCTCGCGCCGCGAGCCGCTGGGCCCGTTCCTCGCGGAGGAAAAATTCTGCACCCGCGCCGCGGCTCGCGGGCAGCCGGCGCTGCCGGCGCCGCTGCAGGCGAGCCTGGAGTTCCGCCGGTACCTGGCCCAGCGCGACGTGTTCGTGCGCCGCGCGGCGCGCGGGCTGGCCACAGCCGCGGAGGGCCGGCGCTTTGCCCGGGCGATCACCGCGGGCCTGCGGGCGGCGCGCGCGATGTGGCGCTTCACCCGCGACCGCCGCCGGCACGGCACGAACGAGCAGATCCTGGTCCGCGACGCGGCGCGGCTCCGGGCCTGGCAGGCGGGCAAGCCGGTGTTCGGCGGGACCTGGCAGCTCTGCTATGTCGTGCACAACGCGTTCCCGGCGCTGCAGTCGGTCCGCGTGGAGCAGCAGCAGCCCGACGGCACCTGGGTGAGCCAGCAGGAGTGCCTCACGATTGAGTTTCAAACCGCCAGCGCCCAGCCACGGGGCCAGATGCGACGCGAGCATGCGGCGCCGGTGGCCTGGGACGGCGACCGGGCGAAGCTGCCGCGCCTGCGCCTGGCCCTGATCGGCGTCGGCGAGGTGAGAATCGAGCGGCCGGTGCTGACCGACGGCATAACCACCCTGCCCGCCCGACTGGCGCGCGCGAACCTCGGGCGCCGGGCGCCGCGCCGCGGACTGCCCGAGTTGGACTGGTCCAAGCGCCAGGACATCCTCCCGCTGGCGTGGCCGTCCACTCGTCGGCCAGGCCGCTGATCCGAGCCCGCAGCCGGCGCGCGGGCGACCGTGCTGTGGGAAAATGGGCACAAAAAAAGCGGCCGGCTTGCGCCGACCGCTTTGAAGAGTGCTCTGGCTGGTTAGCTCAGAACTTGTAGGCCGCGCTCAGACGCACGTAGATCGGCGTCTGATAAACGGTCGGGGTGCCGAAGAACGGATTCGGCGTGCCCGAACCACCGTTCTCAGCGTACTGGTAGTACTCCGTCACCGTCTTGAAGTTGAAGACGTTGAAGATATCCGCACCGAAGGAGATCTTCTGACGGCCCCAGGCCGGCGTGTACTTGAAGCTCACATCCAGCTGCTTCGTCACCGGCGTGTTGCCGAGCGAGCCGCGGGGGACGAGCTTGCCGTTGTTGTAGAAGTAAGCCGCGCCGTAAGCCTGCAGGTTGGCGTCGTTGCCCGGATAGTAGCCGATCGCCAGCTTCGGCGTACCGGACTGCACCAGGGCATTGAAGCCCATCTGCCACTCGCTGTTCAGCTTAACCGCGCCGAAGAGCTTGATCTTGTGGCGGCGGTCGTTGGCGAGGTTACCCCAGCGGCCATCCATGAGCTGCGGATAGTCGTAGAGCTCGGTCAGGCCGGCATCGGTCTGGGCAATGTCGGAGAGGACGTAGCCTTCGTCGTTACCCCAGCTGTGGGAGAGGGTGTAGGAACCCTGCAGCCACCACTTGCCGTTGTTGCTCTTCTCGAAGAAGAACTCCGCGGCGATGTACTTGCGGACGGCCGGGGGCGCGATCTGGCCACCGTAGCCCTGCTGGTTGGCCGGGACGATGAACTGGCGCAGGCCCTTGCCGTCGCCGAGGTCAGCCCAGATGTTGAGCGTGTGGCCAGGGTTGGTCAGCACGTCAACGTAGGAGCTGTCATCACCGGGGACGACATCGGCGCCGATGTCCTCGATGAAGTGGGTCATCTCGCGATAGGTGCCGCGCACGCCGGCGGTCCAGTCCTTGTTCACCGCGGTCTGATAACCAACGATGACTTCGTCCTGGTACATCGGCTTGAGGTCCTGATTGACGATCGTCTTCGGGTCCTTCAACGCGCCGTCTTCACCGGGGAGGACGTAGTGGGCACCGAGCTGGGCGCCAACCGTCGGCAGGTGGGTCGTCGCGTCGACGCTGTTCAGCACGTAGTAGTCCTGGGTGTAGATTTCACCACCCGAGAACCGGATGTTCGTGTTGTTCGCGATCGGCATCGTGTAACGGCCGTAGGTCGCGAACAGCTTGGAGCGGTCGTCCTTGTTGATGTCGAACGTCGCGCCGAGGCGGGGAGCCCACTGGTTCTTCAGGTCGACGAAGCTCTGGCCGATCTTGTTCATGTTATTGAACTCGTCGTTGCGCAGACCGAGGCTGAGCAGCAGGCGCTCGTCCATCAGCTTCCAGTTGTCCTCGATGTAGTAGGCCTTGGAGATCGTGGAGAAGTGACCGTTGTTGCCGTAGATCTGCTCACGGACGTACTGGGTCGCGCCGACAGGAACCGTGACACCGTTGACCTTGGTCACGCCGCCGGTCGCCGGGTAATAGCGGTAGTAGATGCCGCCACCGGGATAGGACGTGACCGTGTCGGATGACGTGTCTTCACGATCATAACCGATGCGGAGCGTATGCGCGCCCATGAGGCTGAAACGGTACGTGAGGTCCACGCGGTAGGATTTGCGCTTATCCTCGAGCGAGGAGAGGAACGTCGAGCTGCCCGAGATGACCTTCGAGGGGGGAACCCGGCTATCCACGACGTAAGGCACGCCGTTGTAGTCCGAGGCCGCCGCCGTGCCTTGGCCGTAGAGGGCGGTGACCGTGAAGTCCGGCGTGAACTGGCCCGAGTAGTTGGCGATGAAGTCATGGCCACCACGATCGGAGTACGTCAGACCGTGCGAGGCGCCGATCTGGCCGGTCGCGTCGTTATAGTCCGAGGTGTTCGTGTCGATCCGGCGCTTGTCCGAGATGCCGGTGATGGCCAGCGTCTGCGTGTCGGTGATGTTCCAGTCGAGCTTGCCACCCCAGAACGGATCCTTCGAGTTGGAGGTGTAGTACGTGCTGATGGATCCCGCGTCCTCGTGCTTCGTGTCACGGGCATTGTACAGGCCGTAGTAGAACAGCTTGTTCTGGATGATCGCGCCGCTGACATACACGTTGGCGTTGTAGCTCTGGTTGTAGTCGCGCGACGTATCGATGAAGAGCGCGCCGTTCGAACCGATCGAGCTGGGAGCCCGGGCCGCGAGAGCGGACGGCTCGAAGTAGACATTGGCGCCGGCGTGGAAGGTGTTGGAACCGCTCTTCGTCGTGGCGTCGATGACACCACCCGTGGAGCGACCGAACTCAGCCGAGTAACCGCCGGTCTTGACGACGAACTGGTCGTAGAACTCGAACGGAACCGACCCGCCGCCCAGGCCATTGCGGAAGTTCGTCAGGTTGAAACCGTTCACGTAGTAGGCGTTCTCAGCGACGGACGAACCGCCGAAGGAGGCCAGCGTACCGAAGGCCGCGATGCCTTGGCTGGTGCCAGGGGCAAGGAGGGCCACCGCGGTGGTGTTGCGCTCCACGGGGATCTGCTCGACCTGCTGCATCTGGAGGATGGTGACCGACTCAACGCTCGAGACGTCGATCGGCGAGATCGCCGAACCCGACACCACGTATTTTTCCAGCTTGAGGGTCTGGTCCGCCGTCTGCGCGAAGTTGACCGCGGTGCCCGTGCCGGCCTTGACGCCAACACTGCCCTGGGTCTGCTCAGCAAGGCCAGGGGCCTTCAGCGTGACCGTGTACGTGCCAGTCGGCAGGCCCGGAATGATATAAGAACCAGACGAATCCGGAGTTGTACTACGCTTCAGGCCGGTGCCCGTGTTTTCAACCGTGATCGTGCTGCCAGAGGCCGCGCCAGCGATGGTACCAAAGATGTTACCTTGGACGTTGCTCTGCGCGTACACGGACGTGACTCCCGCGGTGAACGCGGTGATCGTAACTGCAGCCATCAGAACCGAACCGGAGGTCAGCATCGACACTCCAATACGGTGAACCTTAAACAGTATCGCTACTGCCCTACTAAGGGAACGCTTGTTCATAGTTGTGTGGTGTTTGTGTGGTGTTCGGAACATGGGAAGTGACCCATGCCGCTTCTATTCGTCGGAAAACGGAGCAGGCAGCCTGCCTTCTGGCAACAATTTTGTTAGATTATGGTTAAGTTGCGGTGAACAGCCGTTTTTCCACGTCTAATTGTGATTCGTCGGTCTTCCATCCCTGGCGTATCGGCTACATCGATTCAAATTGGCTACCCGTTAATCCAAGTTTCTTCTGAATGATCTTCCATAGAGTAACTTAGCCACCCAGAGTCCGGAACCAACCAGAGCAGGCTGCGTGTCGCTTCCCAACCCCATCCCACCTAATTTCTTCCCCGGCATGGCGACCTTGCTGAATTCCACGCACGACCCCAACCGCCTTAGCTGGGTGGAAAGCGCCAACGATTCGGAAGGTGATTTTCCGCTGCAGAACCTGCCCTTTGGCGTTTACCAGACATCAGGGACTGAGACGGCGCGCATCGGCGTGGCGATCGGCGATCAGGTGTTTGATCTGGCTGGCGCATCCTCCGACGGATTGATCCCGGATGAGGTGCGCCGGGCCTGTTGTCAGCCGAGCCTCAATGCCCTGATGGCGCTCGGACCGACGAATTGGACTGCCCTGCGGGCTCGATTGAGCGAATTGCTGGGGGCCGACACGTGTCCTCCGGGCCCGCTGCGCGATGCCGTGTGGCGGCGGCTGTCGACGCAGACCGCGGTTCGAATGCTCGTTCCCGCCAGAGTGGAGAACTTCACCGACTTTTACGCGTCATCCTTCCATGCGGCCACGGTTGGCTCGATGTTTCGGCCGGACAGCCCCCTGTTGCCGAACTACAAATGGGTGCCGATCGGATACCACGGCCGCGCCTCCTCCATTATAATGAGTGGCACCCCGGTTCGGCGTCCACTCGGTCAACTCAAGCTCCCCGATCAGCCGGCGCCGGTGTTCTGCCCCACCCGGAGCCTGGACTACGAACTGGAATTGGCCGCCTACATCGGCCCCGGCAACCCCCTCGGTTCACCGATCCCGGTCGCCCGAGCCCGTGAGCATCTCTTCGGCGTCAGCCTGCTCAACGACTGGTCCGCCCGTGACATTCAGTCGTGGGAATACCAGCCGCTCGGCCCGTTTCTCGCCAAGAACTTTGCCACCTCCGTCTCCCCGTGGGTCGTGACCCTCGCCGCCCTGGAACCGTTTCGCGCGCCAGCCCTGTCCCGCCCGGCCGGAGATCCGGCCCCTTTGCCGCACCTTGCGGACCCCGGCGATCAGGCGGACGGAGGGCTGGACGTGGTTCTCGAGACCTTGCTCCTGACCTCCCGGATGCGCGCCGCCGGGGAGTCGGCGCACCGGCTGTCACAGGGCAATTTCTCCGCGATGTACTGGACCCTGGCCCAGATGGTCGCGCACCACACCAGCAATGGCTGCAATCTCCGCCCCGGCGATGTGCTCGGCAGCGGCACGGTCTCCGGCCCCGAGCCGGCTTCCAGTGGTTGCCTCCTGGAGTTGACCCGCGGCGGCACCCGGCCGCTGACGCTGCCCAACGGCGAGACCCGGGCGTTTCTGCAGGATGGCGACGAGGTCATCCTGCGCGGCTTCGCGCAAAAACCGGGATTCCGCCGCATCGGACTCGGGGAATGCCGGGGACTGATCCAACCGGCCGGAGCCTAGTCGGCCCCCACGGCGGGCGCCGGGAAAGGATCGTCACCCGTCCCGGGATCTTCCAGCCTGCGTTTCCATGAAACCCCGTGCTTTGCTTTCACTCGCCCTGATTGGACTAGGCTTCGGCTCCACGCTGCTCGGCGCCGTGCCCGACAAGGAAAAACTGAAGCAGGAACTCGCAAAGATGGAGGACGCGTTCTGCGGCATGGCCCGGGAAAAGGGAATTCGGGCGGCCTTCGAGCACTTTGCCGCGCCCGATGTGGCCTTCATCGACACCGACCCGCGCAAATACCGGGGCCTTGCCGCCGTGCGCGCCCGCATCGGTCCGGACCGGCCGGGATCAACCCTGACATGGTCGGCCACCTTCACCGACGTGTCCGACGACGGCACGCTCGGCTACAACTACGGCCGGTACGAGTCCCGCCGCACGCTGCCGAACGGACAAACCAGCGTCCACACTGGGTGGTTTCTGACGATTTGGAAGCGTCAGCCCGACGGCACCTGGCGGTACGTCATGGATAATGGCGCGCCGGACGAGCCGCCGGCGCTGACCTCCGCCACGCCCAAGCAGGAGTAGCCGATCTCGGCTTTCCGCCCCGGTCAGGGCAGCTTGGACTCGGCCACCTTCTTGGTCTGCGCCGCGCGGTAGCCGTCGAGTGCGGTCTTGATCGCCCCGTTTTCGAGGGCGAGCACCGCGCCGGCAAAGAGGGCCGCGTTCACCGCGCCGGCCTTGCCGATGGCAAACGTCGCGACGGGGATGCCGCCGGGCATCTGGACCATTGAAAGCAGGGAATCGAGTCCCTTCAGCGAGGCCGATTCCATTGGCACGCCCAGCACCGGCAGCGGAGTGAGGGCCGCGGCCACGCCCGCGAGGTGGGCTGCGCCGCCGGCCGCCGCGATGATCACCTTCAATCCCCGGCCCTGCGCGCCGGAGCACCATTCAAAGGCCAGCTGCGGCGTCCGGTGCGCGCTGATGACCCGTTTTTCGTACGCGACCCCGAGCTGATCGAGCGTCTGCGTGCAATGCTGCATCGTCTCCCAGTCCGACGTGCTGCCCATGATGATACCGACAAGAGGAGTAGCCATGGGCCCAAGCTAACCAGTGCCCACTTCCCGCTGTCAGCCCAGAAATTTATTTTCGGGCTGACCGCAGGGGCGGTGGGCGCTCCTAGACCAGGGAGACGCCCTTGGGCACGCGGACCACGGTGGTTCCCGCGATCTTGTCGTGCCACGACTGCTTCCCGTCGTCGAAGGCCACCCAGATGAAGCCGAGGCAGAGCACCGCGAGCGAGAGGAAGCAGCCCAGGGCCCGCACGATGGCGGTGGACCAGTCCAGCTCCCGGTCATCCAGGCGCACCACCTTCAGGCCGCAGACGATGCCGCCGATGGTCGTGCCGCGCAGCCGCCACATGCAGGCGCCGTAGGCGGCCATGATGAGCAGGAGCGACTTGCCCGGTGACGGCACCACGGTGAGGACGAGGCCAACCAGGATCAGGTCGATCAGCAGGGCTGCGATCCGGATCCAGAAGCCCGCGCGCGGCAGGGTTGAGGCCGACAGGACCGGCGGCGTCGACACCGTCGCGGGGACCATCCCGGCCAGTGTCGGAGCCGAGCCATCAGCCGGCGCACCCGGCACGGGCGGCACCACCACCGGGGCCGCGGGCTTGTCGCGCTTCATGCCGAGGAGGAGCGTGTAGACCACCACGCCAAGGCCGATCCAGCTGAAGAGCTTGTAGAGGATGACACCGAGGAACGGCACCGTGTAGAGGAACAGCACGATCACGCCGCCCACGAGCACCGTGAGCGCCGGATGCTTTACTCCGAACAACCCGGTGATCCGGCGGCCCAGCCAGGACAGCATGACGGCCTTGCCGAACAGCCCGGTGAAGAACAGCCCCGCCAGCAGGAAGGGCAAAACCGCGATGCCGATGCCGGTCAGGATGAGCAGGAGGCACGCGATCGGGGCCAGCAGCACGGTCAGCAGCGCCGCCAGGATGGAATACCCCGGGCGCTGCTCGAGGGTCTCGACGCACTTGTCCATGCCCCGGCCGAACAGCAGCGCGAGGATCACGTAGAAGGCCAGGAAGCCGAGGGCGATCCACCAGGCCCACATCAGGTGCGGGGCGAAGGCGAGCGGCCGGGCGTACAGGACGCAGTTCACAAACCAGCTGTGCAGCCATTCCAGGTTGGCGAACACGCCGCCGAGCGCGACGTTCGTGACATGGCCGTGCACCACGGCCTTCGGGTCGCGCGTCACGCTGCCGCCGATCGTGACCACATCGCCCTTCACCTCGGCCTCGGGCCCGAGGTCCGCGCTGCCGAGCACGACCACGACGGAGTCACCGACCTTGCCGTTGACGTAGGTGTTGCCCAGGACCGAGACGGTGGCGTTGCCCACCGGGCCGGTCGCGCGGGTGTTGCCGAAAACCGAGACCACGGAGTCGGCGACCTCGCCCTCGCTCGTGGCATTCCCCATGACGGACACCACGACCTCGGCCTTCTGGCCCTTGCCGAGGTAGGAGTCGTGCCCGACGTTGACGATCTCATTGTCCCGGTCGGCATCGCTCTTGAGCCGGATCCGCCGTTGATGATGCGACGGCGCCTCGCCCGAGGTGGGCTCGTCGAGACGGCGGAGCTTGGGCTCCTCCGTCGACGGCGCGGCGGTCGCCGCGGAAACCGGGGCGGAAGCAGGCGCGGCCACAGTGACCGGCGCCGCGGCCGGAGCGGGGGCTGGCTCGGCGGGGGCCGTCGCCGCCGGTGTGACAGTGGTCGCGGGCGTCGGAGCGGGAACGGCGGGAGCGGCGGGAGCGGCCACAGCGGCCGGGGCCACCTTCTCCGACCCGGAGGCGGGTGTGGTGGCCGGCGTGGCGGGCATCGGCGACTGCTGGGCGAAGGAGACCAGCGCCAGGCTGATGCCCAGGGTCAGGGCGGCGCTAAGGAAAAGTTGGCGGGGAGACGTGTTCATGGGAAATGCGGGGGGTTAACGGTTGGCGTAGAGGGTCCGGTAGGCGGTGGCGCCCAATCCGAACAGGGCGGCGTACATCGCGCCGACAAAGGCCAGGCCGCCGTAGAGCCAGAGCGGGGGGATGCTGCGGTAAAGGGTGCCGGCGCAGGCGCTGATGCCCTGCACGATGGAGGCGCCGGTTCCGATCCAGGCCTGCGGGGCGCTGAAGGCGCTGGCGAATTGGGCGGAGTCGAAGCCCGCCATCACCCAGACCGTGGCCATGAGTACCAGCTTGGCCACGGCCGCGGAGCTGATCAGGAAGGCCACGCGGGCCGGCATCGGCCACTGGGCGAACGACTGCCGCCACCAGGGGCGGGCGGCGCGCGCCTCGATGGCGGCGAGCACCCGGCCCTCGAGCGTGCGCGGGGCGCGGTGGAGCGGGACCGAACGCAGGGTCCGATGGATGGTCTGGGCGAGTTCCTCAGGAGAAGGTTTCATGGCGCTCACGAGTTGAAATGTTCGGCCCGGGCGCCGCTGCGCGCCAGGATCTGGGCCAGGGCCGCGCGGGCGCGGAGAATGTCGGTCTTCACTTTGGCGAGGGACACGCGCAGCTTCCGCGCGATCTCCTCATAAGGCATGTCCTCGAAATGGAACAGCACCAGCGGCACCCGCTGGTGTTCGGGCAGCTTCGCCAGCGCCTCCTCCACCAGCTGCCGGCGGTCCTCGGCGTCCACGTCCGCAAAGAACGTGTCCGGCGCCGCAAACTCGACCTCCGGTTGGTCCGTCTCGCTCCCGCCATCCTCGCGCCGGAACTCCGAGAAGAACCGCCACCGGTTGCGGTAGCGGGAAAGGTGGTTGAGCGAGAGGTTGGTCGCGACCGTCTTCAGCCAGCCGCCGGCCGTCGGGCTCGAGGCCAGGTTGTCGAAATGCTCATGCGCCTTCAGGAAGACTTCCTGGGAGATGTCTTCCGCCTGCGCCTCGTTTTTCACGAGCCGCACCGCAGTGGAGTAGACCATGTCCTGGTAGGCTCGCATGAACGTGGTAAAGTCGGCCGGAGGGATCAGCCCCGAGGGTGGTGTTTGCACTGGAGGTTCATCGTTCATGCCCAGAACACGGCCCCGGCCGGAAAGTCGCACATTCTTCCTACTCCCCAAATCCCACAGGGCGAGCGCATAAGCCCTCCGGACTATCCCGCCCGGCCCCGCCCACCCCGGTTGGCGGGCAGGCTAACGGCGGCAATTAGCCGCCGTATTGCTCCATTTGGAGTAACCTGCCGCCCTTGCCAATTCCGACCCCCGGGGGAAACTGCCGAAAACGTTCCCCCATGGCTACCTTCCTCACCCCGGACCCCAAGATTGAATCCGCCGTTCGCGCCAAGGGCGAACAGCTCTTCGCGCTCATGGACCAGCAGCCGCCCCCGGCGCTGTTCTCCAAAAAGGGCGCCTATGCCCGGCTGATGGAGTGGTCGATGAAGGACCCGGTATTCAAGACCCAGCTCTTCCGGTTCGTCGACGTCCTCCCCTCCCTCAACACCTCCGCCGAGATCGTCCGCCACCTCCAGGAGTACCTCGGCGACAAGGCCGTCGCGCTCAACCCGGCCCTCAAGGCCGGCCTCGCCGCGTCCTCGTTCGCCCCCGCCCTGGTCGCCGCGCCGGTGAAGGCGCAGATCGTGGACATGGCCGGCCAGTTCGTGGCGGGCCAGACTGGTGACGACCTGATCAAGCAGATCCGCCGGAACGCCAAGCTCGGCCTCGCCACCACGATCGACCTGCTCGGCGAGACCGTGGTCAACGACGCCGAGGCCGACGTCTTCCTGCGGCGCAACCTCGAGGTGCTCGACTCGGTCTCGAAGTTCTTCGCCGCGGAGCCCTCGCCGGCGTTCAGCGATGTCGGGCCGAAGGGTCCGATCCCGCGCCTGAACCTCTCCGTCAAGATCTCGGCCCTCACCCCCGACGTCCATCCCGCCGACCCGGAGAACTCCATCGCCGCGCTGAAGGAGCGGCTCCGCCCGATCCTGCGCCGAGCCACGGAGGTCGGGGCGCTGATCAACTTCGACATGGAGAGCTACAAGCTGAAGGACCTCACGCTCGCCCTCTTCAAGTCCATCTTCGAGGAGCCGGAGTTCCGCCAGCAGCCCGCCATCGGCATCGCCCTGCAGGCCTACCTGCGCGACTGCGAGGCCGACCTCCGCGACCTCGTCGCCTGGGCCCGGCGGCACCAGCGCCCGCTGAACGTCCGCCTCGTGAAGGGCGCGTACTGGGACTACGAGACCATCATCGCCCAGCAGCGCGGCTGGCCCATCCCGGTCTGGCAGCGGAAGCCCGAGTCCGACGCGAACTATGAGAAGCTCACGGTGTTCCTGCTCGAGAACATCGACCTCATCACGCCCAACTTCGCCTCCCACAACGTCCGCTCCGTCGCCCACGCCATCGCCCAGGCCGAGCGCCTCGGCGTCGACCCGCGGGCCTACGAGTTCCAGGCCCTCTTCGGCATGGCCGACGAGCTGAAGGTCTCGCTGCTGAAGATGGGCCATCGCGTCCGTGAGTACTGCGCCATCGGCGAGCTCCTGCCCGGCATGGCCTACCTCGTCCGGCGCCTGCTGGAGAACACCTCCAACGAGGGCTTCCTCCGCATCAAGAACATGGGCGAGGCGACCAAGGAGCAGCTCCTCGGCAACCCCGCCGCCGCGATCGCCGCCGCCCCCGAGCCGCTCGCCCGCCGCCCCCTCCCGGCCGGCGCCTTCGTCAACGCCGCCAACACCGACTTCTCCCTCGCCGCCAACCGCGAGAAGCAGCGCGTCGCGCTGCAGCACTACGAGTCCGCCCAGCTGGGCAAGAAGTGGCCGCTCGTCATCAACGGCCGCAAGATCTCCGACCGGCCCTTCCTGCCGTCCGTCAATCCGGCGCGGCCGTCCCAGGTCGTGGGCTACTGGGCCAAGGGCACGGTGCAGGACGCCGATGACGCCGTCGCCGCCGCCGTCGCCTACTTTCCGAAATGGCGCAGCACGCCCGTCGCCGAGCGCGCCGCCATCCTCCTGCGCGCGGCCGACCTCATGGAGTCGCGCCGCCTGGAGATCAACGCGCTCCTCATCCTCGAGGCCGGCAAGCCGTGGGTCGAGGCCGACGGCGACGTCTCCGAGGCGATCGACTTCCTGCGGTTCTACGCCATCGAGATGCAGCGGATGGCCCGGCCGGTCGTCACGCAGGCCGTGCCCGGCGAGCGCTGCGTCCAGACCTGGACGCCCCGCGGCGTCGGCGTCGCCGTCGCCCCGTGGAACTTCCCGCTCGCCATCCTCACCGGCCTGACCGTCGCCCCGCTCGTCGCGGGCAACTGCGTCATCATCAAGCCCGCCCGCCAGACCTCGGTCATCGGCGCGCTCCTGATGGAGGTCATGCAGGCGGCCGGCGTGCCCGCGGGCGCGCTGCACTACCTGCCCTGCTCCGGCGCCGACGCCGGCGCGCACCTCGTCGCCCACCCCCAGGTCGACTTCATCGCCTTCACCGGCTCGCGCGCGGTGGGCTGCGGGATCTGGGAGGAGGCCGGCCAGACGCGGCCGGGCCAGCTCAACCTCAAGAAGGTCGTCTGCGAGATGGGCGGCAAGAACGCCATGGTCATCGACAACGACGCCGACCTCGACGAGGCCATCCCCGCCGCGCTCTACAGCGCGTTCGGCTACGCCGGGCAGAAATGCTCGGCGCTCTCCCGCCTGATCGTCCTCGAGGGCGTGTACGACAAGTTCGTCGACCGCTTCCTCGCCGCGTGCCCCAGCTTCCCGGTGGGCGATCCCGCCCACCCCGGCACGATCGTCAACCCGGTCATCGACGAGGCCGCGCAGAAATCCATCCTCGGCTACATCGAGGCCGGCAAGCGCGAGTGCACGCTGGCCTGGCAGGCCAAGCTCGCCCCGGAGGTCGCCGCGTCTGGCGGATACTACGTGCCGCCGACCGTCTTCACGGGCTGCAAGGTCGAGCACACCATCGTGCGCGAGGAGATCTTCGGGCCCGTGCTTGCCATCCTCAAGGCCAAGGACCTCGACGAGGCGTTCGCCATGGTGAACGCGAGCGACTACGCCCTCACCGCGGGCTTCTTCTCGCGCAGTCCCCGCGCCCTCGAGCGCGCGCAGCAGGAGATGATCGTCGGCAACCTCTACCTCAACCGCGGCTGCACCGGCGCGGTCGTCGAGCGCCATCCGTTCGGCGGCTTCAAGATGTCCGGCGGCGGCACCAAGGCCGGCGGCCGGGAATACCTCGAGAACTTCCTGTTCCCGCGGCTGGTCGCCGAGAACGTCATCCGCCGCGGCTTCACCCCGCCGGAGGAGGCGTGAGCCCGGCCCGCGTCCGACCCTAGAAATTCAGCGCCTTCATCGGCCCGATCTTCACGCCGAAGCGCTCGCTGTACGGCTTCACCCGCTTGAAGTCGGAGCGCTTCGCGTCGAAGCTGGCCTCCAGCTTCATGAAGAGCAGGGTCGCGCTGAAATCGCCGCTCATGCGGACGACCGCCGTGGCGTGGGTCGCGTCCACCGCGGCGAAGTCCACGCCGCCGGACGCACCGGTGATCTTGAACACCAGCTTCAGCCGGATGGACTCGCGCTGGCGCAGGTCCACGCGCTCGAACGTGCGGCCTTGCCGGTTCACGCGGACCAGGAGCTGCACCTTCTCGATCGGAAACGTCGCGCGGCCGTCGTTGCGCATCGGCACCTCGTACGTGACGCTGGCGGCGTCCTCCGCCACGACCATGGCATGCGCGAGGTCGACCGAGGCCTTGCCGCCGTCGATGCTGAAGTGCTGCAGCCGCGAGCTGGCGGTCCGTCCCTCCTCCTCGTCCTTCATCAGCCTGTCCCCGCGCTTCTCGCCCCGGCGGCGGTAGCTCTCCAGCTGGCGCTTCGTCGGCGGTTTCCCGTCGATCAGCATCGGCTGGTACTGCTCGCCATAGGGCCTGGAGGGGTCGAACCGCACCTGCGTGACGGACTGCGGCACCCCGTGCTCATCGGTCGTGGTCCGGGTCTCGGTGTAGGCCCAGTGGTCAAAGTCGGCCGCATATTTCGTCAGCGCGTCGAGGAGCAGCGGCGGCACGCCCTCCGTCTCCTCGGCGCGGGCCGGCAGGAGGGAGAGCAAGGCAAGCAGCAGCAGAACGAATGGGGGGCGGCGCATTAGCCGTTTGAACCGAGCACCGCCCGCCTCGTTCCACAAGAATTTTTCCCGGACGCTTGTCCCTGGGCTTTCCCTCGAATTTCGAATTTTCGCCTTCGAGTTTTCCCAGCTACATCCGGCAGATCAGCAGCTCGCGCTCGAACAGCAGCTCCTTCGGCAGGTGGGCGTGCAGGTCGATGAACAGCTCCTCGTGCCCGAGCACCTCGGCGCGCCAGGCGGCGCGGTCGAACGCCTGCAGCTCGTCGAATTTCTCGCGGGGGAAGTCCATGCCCTCCCACTCGAGGTCCTCGTAGCGCGGCATCCAGCCGATCGGCGTCTCCTTCGCGCGGCCGCCGCCGCGGGCGCGGTCGACGACCCACTTGAGCACGCGCATGTTGTCCGAGAAGCCGGGCCACATGAACTTCCCGTCCTTGTCCTTCCGGAACCAGTTCACGTGGAAGATGCGCGGGGTTTCCGAAAGGCTGCGCTGCATGTTGATCCAGTGGCGGAAATAGTCGCCCATGTGGTAGCCGCAGAACGGCAGCATGGCGAACGGGTCGCGGCGGACCTTGCCGACCGCGCCCGCGGCGGCCGCGGTCATCTCGGAGCCCATCGTGGCGCCGACGTAGACGCCGCTCGACCAGTTGAACGCCTGGTAGATCAGGGGCATGGTCGTGGCGCGCCGCCCGCCGAAGATGAAGGCGCTGATCGGCACGCCCTCGGGATTCTCCCAGTCGGGGTCGATGGTCGGGCACTGCGACGCCGGCGCGGTGAAGCGCGAGTTCGGGTGCGCGGCCTTGGCGCCGGTCTGCAGCGCCATCTCGGGCGTCCAGCGCTTGCCCTGCCAGTCGAGGCACTCGGCCGGCGCGTCGCCGGTCATGCCCTCCCACCACACGCCGCCGTCGGGCGTGAGCGCCACGTTGGTGAAGATCGTGTTCCGCGACAGCGCCGCCATGGCGTTCGGGTTCGTGGAGTGGCTGGTGCCGGGCGCGACGCCGAAGAAACCCGCCTCGGGGTTGATCGCGCGCAGCCGGCCGTCGGGGCCGGGCTTGATCCACGCGATGTCGTCGCCGACCGTCCAGACCTTCCAGCCCTTCCGCGCGAAGGCCTTCGGCGGGATGAGCATGGCGAAGTTGGTCTTGCCGCAGGCGCTCGGGAAGGCCGCGGCCACGTAGGTCTTCTCGCCGTGGGGGTTCTCGACGCCGAGGATGAGCATGTGCTCGGCCATCCAGCCCTCGTCGCGCGCCATCGCGCTCGCGATGCGCAGCGCGAAGCACTTCTTGCCCAGCAGCGCGTTGCCGCCGTAGCCGGAGCCAAAGCTCCAGATCTCGCGCGTCTCCGGGAAGTGCACGATGTACTTCTCCTTGTTGCACGGCCAGGACACGTCCTTCTGCCCGGGCGCCAGGGGCAGGCCCACGGAATGCATGCAGGGCACCACCCGGCGGAAATCCTCGTCAATCAGGTCGAAGACCTTCTGGCCGATGCGGGCCATGATGCGCATGTTGACGACCACGTAGGGCGAGTCGGTCAGCTCGACGCCGATCTGGGACATGGGGGATCCGATCGGCCCCATGCTGAACGCGAGCACGTACATCGTCCGCCCCTGCATGCAGCCGCTGAAGAGCCCGCGGAGGGTCTTCTTCATCTCGTAGGGATTGACCCAGTTGTTGGTCGGACCGGCGGAGTCCTTGGACTGGCTGCAGATGAAGGTGCGGTCCTCGACCCGGGCCACGTCGCTGGCGTCCGAGCGCGCATAATAGCAGCCGGGCCACTTGTGCTGGTTGAGTTTGACGAAGGTGCCGCTGGCGACCAACTGCCCGCAGAGGTGGTCATACTCCTCCTGCGAGCCGTCCACCCAGTGCAGGGCGGCCGGCTGGCAGAGGGCGACCATCTTCTCGACCCAGCGCAGGAGGTGGGGATTCCGGCTCAGGGGCTTGGTGGAAGCGTGTTTTTCCATGCGCGGAAGCTGCCCGCGACCGTGCGGTGAGTAAACGGGAATCAAGGTCAGCGACCTGCCAATGAAGCCGGTCTGTCCCCCTCATAAGATGCGACTCGCCCGCCCGCCCGCCGCGCGCCAGTGTGCCCGCATGATGCCCCGCCCGCTGCTTACCCTCCTGCTGGCCCTCGGCCTCGGCGCCCCGGCGGCGCTCGCCGCGGAACCCAAGGCTCCCGCCACCCCGGCCGCCGCCCCGTCCTCGGATCTCACGACCTACTATTTCGGCCTCATCGTGAAGGGACCCAACTACGCCGCCTACGGCAAGGAGGACCGCGCCAAGCTCCAGGCGCTGCACCTCGCAAACATCGAGCGCCTCGCAAAGCTGGGCAAGCTGCTCGTCGCGGGTCCGTTCGAGGACAATGGCGAGTGGCGCGGCCTCTTCATCTTCAAGTGCGGCTCGCTCGCCGAGGCGCAGGCGCTCGCCGCCAGCGACCCGGAGGTGCAGACCGGACGGCTGCGGGTCGAGCTTCACCCTTGGATGACCACCAAGGGCTCGATTCACGACCCGGACTTCACGCCGGCGAAATAACCCGTCCCATGGAAAAGCTCTGCATCCTCGTCGGCACCACGCTGGGCGGCTACGCCGGCTGGGCGCTGCCCGAACTCTGCGGGCTGGGCTTCGGCTGGTGCTTCGCCATCAGCAGCGTCGGCAGCATCGTCGGCGTCTGGGCCGGCTGGAAGCTCGCGCGCAAGCTCGCCGAGTAAGCGGGGCGCCGGGTCTCAGTACTTGCGGGTCAGCTCCACCGACCACGACCGGCCGCGCGCCAGGACATTGTAGACGCCGGGATCGTAGCCGCGCGCGTCGCTCGACAGCGGCGGCTGCAGGTTGAACACGTTGACCACGCCCAGCCGGATCGACGTGTCGCGGAGGTAGCGGTTGGCCGACGCGAGCCGGTACGTGAGGTAGGTGTTGTACGTCAGGGTGTCGTGCACCACGTAGCGGTAGGTCCACGCCCCGCCGGTGTAGACCGCGGAAATGTAGCGGGGCGAACCGAGCGACTGATAAATGCTCTGCGTGGTGCTCGTGTTCCCATCCTGGTAGCTGCCGATGTAGTACGCCGCCAGACCGGCGCACCAGCGCTCGCGCTGCCAGCTGAGCGTGGTGGTGCCGCGCCAGATCGCGGCGCCGCCCGCCGTGAAGCTGTTCTGGTTCCGGAGCACGGTCTTCGGCTTGCCGGGCGCGTCGTACGAGTAGAAGTCGATGAGGTAGGTCCACGCGGAATCGAACGAGAACCGGCCCAGCGTCCCGGGCGCGAAGCGCCAGTTCAGGTCGAGGTCCACGCCGTTCACGAACTGCTGCGCCTTGTTGAAGTACGTGAGCCGGATGTAGTCGATCGCGCCCACCACCGCGCGCTGCTGGTCCAGCGGCTTGCCGGCGTTGTAGGCGGCAAAATAATCGCGGTCCGCCTGGGTCACCGGCAGCCGCACGACCGCCGGGTCGCCGTGGTAGCCCGCCGTGCCCGAGCCGAGGTCCACCTGCGCGACCGGCACGCCGGCCGCCAGCTGCGCCTGCGTCGCGGCCACCAGCGCATCGCGGTCGCTGTTCGACGCGTCCGAAGCGGTCGGCCCGCTGATGACGTTCTTCTGGCGGATTTCCCAGTAATCCACCGACAGCGACAGGCCGTGAACCTTCGGCACGTCCACCACCACGCCGGCGGTGAATCCAGCCGAGGACTCGGGCTTCAGGGTGAGATTGCCGGAGCTGAGGCTGCGACGGTTCGTCGAGCCGTCCGTGGGCAGGCCGGTCACGATGCTGCGGTACGCATCCGTGGTGTTGGTCGCCGTGCGGACGAGCGAGCCGGTGAAAAGCTCGGCCAGGTTCGGGGCGTGATAGCCCTGGTTGTACGAGGTCCGCACCATCACGCCCGGCGCCGGCCGCCAGTTGAGGCCGTACTTCGGCTTCGTCGTGCCGCCGAAGTCGCTGTAATGCTCGTGCCGCACCGCGGCCGTGAACTCGAGCGACTCCCGCAGCGGCCCGCGATTGCCGGGACCCACCAGCGGCAGCACGGTCTCGGCATAGACCGCCGAGACGAAGCGGTTGGCGTGCGTGTCGGAGTTGGGCGAGAACCCGAGAAAGTCGTTGGTGGTCGGGTCGAGCCCGGAGCCGGCGGGATTCAACCCGGCGTACGGCGGCCGGTAGTCGTCGTAGCCCTCGTAGCGGTACTCGCCGCCCACCGCGCCCGTGACCTGATTGCCGGCCCAGAGCGGGGCCACGTCACCCGTGAGATGAAAATCACCGCTGCCGAGCTGGGTGATGCCGTTGCGCACAAAGGTCTGTCGGAATCCGGACGTCACGCTGTTCGGACTCGTCGCGGGGCCGGTGACCGCCAGCGTCCCGCCCTGCACCGCGAAGGCGTAGCCAAACGGGTTGTAGGCCTTGGCCGGGTCCGTCTGGTTGAGCGCCTGCTGCAGCAGGCTCTTCCGGTCGGTGCCGGCCTCCGCGTCGACCACCCGCGCCTTCGAGTAGAGCAGCGCCGCCTCCCAGTTCCACGAGCCCTCGAGCCGGCCGCGCAGTCCCGCCACGCCGCGGTAGACGTTGTCGGTGATGGTGGCAGTGCGCGCGGGCAGATCGGCGAGGCGCTTGTTGGTGATGACGATCGCCGAGGGCGTGCCGGTGAGCCGCGGCGTGCCGTCGGCGTTCGCTGTGCCGGTCGGGCTCCAGTAGCGCGAGCCGAACGGGTTGTAGGGATTGTCCACCGGCACGATGAGGTTGCCGTCGGTCGAGGCCGTGATGCCGTCGGGCTCGCGCGTCGTGATCGAGTGCGAACGGTACAGGGCGAGGTCGGTAAAGAAGGTGAGCCGGTTGTTGAGGTCGTACTCGAGGCTGCTGTACCAGTTCACGCGCTTCGACTCGGGCTGGAGGACGCGGTAGGCGTTGTTGTTCCAGTAGTAGTCGCGCTCGACGCCGGTGCGGCTCGGGGTCGTGGTCTTGAAGCCCACGGGGCCGGCCGTGGTCGGCACCAGATAGAACAGCCCGGACGACGCCACCAGCGTCGCCGGCACGCCGGCGGACCGCGCCGCGGTGAATGTGCCGTCGGGGTTCACCACGCCGAGCGTGTAGCTGCCGTACGCGCTGGTGGAGGAGCGCGTGAAGAACGTCGTGCTCTTCGTCACGTCGCTCCACGGCGCCGGCGCCCGGCTGGTGAGGTCGCTGTCCGCGGAAAAGGCCCGGTCGCGGGCGTAGATCGCCTCGCGACTGTAGAGGTCGAGCGTCGTGAGAAACCGGCCGCGGCCGCCGGCCAGCGCCTGGCCGTGGGTCAGCGTCACCCGCGACTCCCCGCCGTCGCCCGCCTGCGTGCGGCCGTAGCGGAGCGCGAGCTCGGTGCCCCGGAAATCCGGCCGCGTCACGTAGTTCACCACGCCCGCCACGGCGTCGGCGCCATAGACCGGAGAGGCCCCGTCGCGCAGCACCTCGACGCGGTCGAGGCCGCGGTTGGGCAGCTGGTTCACGTTGACGGAGAGCGACGGCACGCTGCCCTCGACCGTGCTGATCGGGTGCGGCGCGAGGCGGCGGCCGTTGAGCAGGATCAGGGTGTCGCCGGACGGCAGTCCGCGGAGCGAGATCGCCGCGTCGTCGCCGCGCGCCTGCGCCCCCAGCGTCGCCGTCTCGTTGAGCGGCAGGCCCGTCACCATCGGCAGCGCCGTCAGCAGGTCGGAGGGCTGGCCCGCGTCGCGGAGGTCCAGCTGGTCGCGACCAAGGATCGTGACCGGCAGCACCTTTTCCTGATCCGTGCGCCGGAGGTTGGTGCCCGTGACCGTGACCGCCTCGAGCCGGACCACCGGGTCGGCCGGCGGCGTCTGCGCGCGGGCCGCGGTCAGCAGCGCGGCAAACACGGCAAAACGGCGGACGGGGCTTTTCATGGCAGCATTGGCGATGGCGGGGGGCCGGAGGCCGCGCCAGCCAAATCCCTGTCACATGCTATTTCATCGGCTCGATGTGCACGGTGACGTCGCTGATCGCATGCACCGTGGAGCCGAGCAGCGCGTCCTTCACCGCGTGGGCGATGTCGTGTCCCGCCCGCACGGACAGGTTGCCGTCCACCCGCACCTGGATGTCCACGAGGTAGCTGAGCCCGCTTTTGCGCACCCGGACCTTGTCCAGGGCCTGCACGCCCGGCACCGCCAGCGCCAGGATGCGGACCTCGTGCTCGAAGTTGGCGGGCGCCGCCGCATCCATCACGTCGCCGATCGCGCGGCGGAACATGCTGAAGCCGTTGACCGCGATGATCACGCACGCGAAGAGCGCCGCCCAGTCGTCGGCGGTTTCCCAGCCGGGCCCGCCCCAGAGCGCGATGCTGATCCCGACAAACGCCGCGCCGGAGGTCAGCGCATCCGACCAGTGGTGCAGCGCCTCGATGTTCAGCGCCGTGCTCCCGACCTCGGCGCCGGCCCGGCCCATCCGGCGGGAAAAGGCGACCTTTACGACGATGACGGCGGCGAGCAGCACGAGCGTCCACCACTCCGGGCTCTGGTGCGGGGTCATGATCTCGCGCACGGCGTGCACCGCCAGCCAGCCGGCCATGAGGAAGACAAAGACCGCCACCGACAGGCCCGCGAGCGGCTCGGCCTTGCCGTGTCCGTAGGGGTGATCGGCGTCGGGCGGCCGCGCCGCCACCCGGAAGCCCGCCCACACCAGCGCGGAGGACAGGATGTCGAGGATCGACTCGGCCGCGTCCGCGATCAGGGCGTAGGTGTGGCCGAAGATCCCGCCGGCCAGCTTCACCACCGCCAGCAGCGTGTTCAGCCCGATGCCGCGCAGCACCAGCTGGGCGCTGTCGTTCGCGCGCCGCTGCGTGGCGGCATGTTGGCGGGCGAGCTCCGTGGGCATGGGGGACAACGCTACGGACGCGGCGCCGGGCGGCCAGCCTGCAATTGACCGCCCCCCGCCCGCCCGCCATGCTGCCACCGCAAGCCATGGCTTCGTCCAAAACCACCCTCGCCACCGACCCCGTGCGCCAGTTCTCCGTGTTCGCGGAAAACCGGGTCGGCCGGCTCTACGACCTCACGACCCTGTTCAAGGACCACCAGGTCCACATCATGGCCATCACGGTGCTCGACACGACCGACAGCGCCGTCATCCGCCTGATCGTCGACGACCGCGAGAAGGCCCGCGAGCTCATGGTGAAAAACGATTTTCCCTTCACCGAGTGCGACGTGCTGGCCGTGGAGATGCTGGACGAGCGCCCGCTGCGCGATGTGCTGGCCGCGCTGCTCGAGGCGGAGATCAACGTCCACTACGTCTACAGCTTCATCAAGCGCCCCGAGGGCAAGTCCGCGCTCGCGCTCAACGTGGAGGACGCCGACGTCGCCGCCCAGGCGCTGAACGCCCGCGGCTTCAAGGTGCTCACGCAGCGGGACATTTCCCGCTGACGCGCGGGCCTATTTTACCTCACCCATCCGCTCGCCTTCGAGCAGGTAGATGCCGGTCATGTAGCCGTTCTCGAACATGGCGCCGACCTTCAGCCGGCCGTAGAAGGAAATAGGCACGTCCATCAGGGGGTGCACCCCGCCCTGCGTCATGTGGACGACGACCCACTCGTTCATGTTCGGGATCACGCCGTAGCAGCACATCATCGGGTCCTTCACCAAGAGAAACTCGGTCACGAGCCCGCCATCCATCTTCACCGGCAGCATGAACCCGGTCACGATGGCCTTCTGGCCGCTCCAGGCCTTCACGCGGTCGGGGATCTGCTCCTCGCCGGTCGCCGGCGGAGCCTTCGGGTCGGCCGCGGGATCGTACGCGGGCGCCGCGAACTTGTACGACGCCAGCCGGTCGAAGCCGAGCCGCAGGTAGCCGTTCTCCACCTCCGGCGCGGGAACACCGTTGTCGGCCGCCGCCAGCGGCGCCGCCAGCAGGGCCAGCAGCCCGAGCGGCCGTAGCACCGCCCCCAGGAATCGCGGGAGAAATTTCATGTCGCGGCGCACCGTGGCACCAGGTGCCCGGCGCGTCAAAAGCTTTGCCGCCCGCGCCCCCGGCAACCACCGTGCCGCCCATGCGCTCCACCCTGCCCCGCCTGCTCGCCGCCGCGCTCGCGCTGGGCGCCAGCCTGACGACCGCCGCCGCCCGCGACCCGTGGTTTCCCGACGGCCCCATCCAGCCGCAGATCCCGCACGACGTCCTCCTGCCGCAGAAGGTGCGCACGCCGCAGTTCCCGCTCAAGACCGCCCGCACGCTCCACACCGACGCCGAGATCGCCCAGGCCCGCGCCAATGTCGCGCGCTACCCCGCCGCCCGCGCCCTTGCCGACCAGATCCTCAAGGAGGCTAAGTACTGGACGGCGTGGAGCGACCAGGACCTGCACGACCTTGTGACCACCGCCGAGGTCCCGCGGGCCGTCGAGCTCTGCAACGCCGGCTGCCCCATCCACGGGCGGAAAATCTACGAGGGCATCAACGGCTCCTCCTACCCGTGGATCGTCGATCCCCGCCAGCCTTTCAAGGTCAAGTGCCCGATCGGCGGCGAGGTCTACCCCGACAACGACTACGGCGCGTATTACCGCAGCGGATTCAAGGACAAGAGCCTCCTGAAGGGGAAGATCGTGGACGATGGCTGGGGCTGGGTCGGCCCCGACGGCCAGCGCTACTGGTTCGTCGCGCATGCCAACCACATGGTCTGGCAGGGCCCGGGCCTCGACAGCCGCTGCCTCATCACCGGCACGCAGGTCCTGAGCCGCGCCTACCTGCTCACCGGCGATCCCCTCTACGCCCACAAGGCCGCCATCCTCCTCCACCGCATCGCCGAGGTCTACCCGACGATGAACCACGAGCAGCAGTCGCGCTTCGGCCAGCTCATGGCCGCCCAGGGCACCCGTTACCCGGGCAAGATCGTCAACCTCATCTGGGAGTCCTACCAGGTCGCGCCCTGCCTGTCCGAGGCCTACGACAACATCTGGGAGACCCTCGATGCCGACACCGTGCTGCAGCAGTTCTACCACCAGACCGGCGCACAGGTCCGCGCGTGCATCGAGGCCAACTACCTCGAGGACGCCATCGACGCCTACTTCGACGACAAGATGCGCGGCAACTACGGCACGCACCAGCGCGCCCTGCTCCAGCTCGCCGTCGTCCGCCAGCACGGCGACAACGCGCGCTATGTCGACGAGGTGCTCCACCGTCCCGAGGGCCACCTGCTGCGCATCGGCTTCGACTACGCGCTCTACAACCTCGTCTACCGCGATGGCGCCCCGCACGAGTCGCCCGACTACAACTTCGTCTGGACCCGTATCCTTGCGGCGTCCGCCGAGCTGCTGAAGAAGCTCGGCTACGACCTCGCGACCATGCCGCGGCTGCGGCGGATGTTCGACACGCCGCTCGACTTCATCACGGTCGGCCAGCTCTCCCCGCCGCTCGGCGACAGCAGCACGCGCTACGCCCCGCTCATCGGGCGCGACTCCCTCACCTACCAGCGCGGCCTGCAGCTCTACGGCGACCCGCGCTACGCCGGGTTCCTGGCCGGCATCGGCGCCACCGGCGACCAGACCTTCGGCAGCTTCGAGGCGCTGTTTGCGCCGGCCCTCCCGGCCCAGACCCCGCCCGGCGCCGGCCGCGTCGTGCCGCCGCAACCGTCCCGCATCCTCAGCGGCTACGGCTACGCCCTGCTCAACAATCCCGCCGACACGCGCTCGCTCGGGCTCTTCTACGGGCTGCATGTCGCCCACTACCACCACGACCGCCTGCAGTTCGACCTCTTCGCCCACGGCCAGGACCTGACGCCCGACCTGGGCTATCCCGACGGCGCCAATGAGTTCAACGCCGGCATCTTCACCTGGTCCAAGACCACCATCTCGCACAACACCGTCACGGTCGACGCCCACCGCCAGCCCGCCAATCCCGCCGGCCACCTCCGGCTCTTTGCCGACGGGCCGTTCGCCCGCGCCCTCACCGCCGACGGCGCCGGCACCTACCCGCAGGCCACCACCTATCGCCGCACGCTCGTGATGGTGGACGTGCCCGGCGCCGCCGACCGCGGCTACGTGGTGGACTTCTTCGACGTCGTGGGCGGCCGCCAGCACGACTACAGCCTGCACGGCCCGACCGGAAAGTTCACCCTGCTCGGCGGCGCGTGGTCGCCGCCCGCACCCGGCACGCTGGCCGGGCCCGATGTCGCCGTCGGCGCGCTCTACGACGACCCCGAGCGGGGCGCGAAGGATTTCAAAGGGAGCTACCTCAACTACGCCGGCTCCGGCTTCCAGCACCTGGTGAACGTCCGCCGCCTGCAGTCCGGCGCGGATGACGTCGTCGCCGAGTACGTCCACGACAAGGATCCCAACGCCCGCATCCGGCTGCGCGTGCTGCCGCAGGCTGGCCAGGAGCTGATCTCCACCGAGGCCCGCGTCTCGCCGATGAAGTACCCGGAGCTGGTGCACTTCCTCATCGCACGCCGGGTCGCCGCGCCGGGCGCCCCCGAGCTGGCCAGCGCGTTTGCCGCCGTGCTGGAGCCGTTTGCGACCGAGCCTTTCATCACCTCGGCCCACCGCCTCGCCCTCGCCAACGGCTCCGTGGTCGTCGTCGCCCGCGCCGGCGGGGAGCGCGACCTCGTGTTCCACCACCAGGGCAACGACGCCGCGCTGTTCGCCGGCGATGACACGCCCCCGGTCGTCACCGACGCCGAGGTGGCCGTGATCTCCCTCGATGCCCAGCACCGGCCCGTCCGCGCGTTCTTCGCCGGTGGCAGTTTCCTCCAAATCGGCGCCCGCCGGCTCACCGCCTCCGGGCTGGCCGGCTCCGTGACCGCCGTGGACGTCGCCGCGGGCAAACTCCATGTGCGCCTCGCCCCGGGCACGCCCGCGCCCAATCTCGCGCAGCTCCCCGGCCGCGTGCTGCAGCTCTCGAATCCCCTGCGCGACACGGTCCAGACGATCACGCGCGCCGAGCAAGCCGGCGACGAGCTGGTGCTCACCGTGAAGGACGACCTGCGGGTCGGCCTGGTCCACGTCTCCGCCGTGGAGGGCGCCACGCTCACGACCAAGACCGCGCTGCACCTTGCGCCGCTTTACCGCGGCGTCACGCTCTGCACACGCGCCGATCAGCCGCTGGCCACCGTCATTGAGGCCAAGGCCGGCCAGCTCACGCTCGCAGCCCCTCCCACCGGCAAGATTGCCGCCGGCGAGGACGTCTGGCTCGTGGACGCCGCCGTCGGGGAAACCGTCCGCCTGCCCGCCATCCAGAGCTGGATCAACCCGGACCTTCAGCCCTAATCCTACAGCCCGGTGTAGGGCGGGGTCGCCGACCCCGCCGAGCGCGTCGCATGACATCGGGTCGGGACAGTTGCGGTGCGGTTCTTTCGGGGTACGATCCGGGCGTCGGCCACCCCGCCATGAAAACCATCGCCAGCTTCAGCCAGCCCGTGGAAGCGCACATGCTGCGCTCGCGGCTCGAGGTGGAGGGCATCACCGCCTACCTGCGCGACGAGAACATGATCGCGCTCGACTGGCTCTATTCCAACGCGCTCGGGGGCGTGAAGGTGGACGTGGCCGACGAGGACTACGAGCGGGCCCTGGACGTTATGACGTCCCTGGGCACATCCCCATAGCCCAAATCCGACCCGCCCTCGTCATCGGATTGACGCGCCGCGTCCTCTTCGTCCCGCTAGCAGCATGGCCCTGTCTCCCCGCGCGCTGCTGTGCTGGATCGGTTTCACGCTTGTCGGATTCGCCGGCCCGCTCCGGGCCGCGACCACCACCGTCGCCGTGGTCTGGGCCGCCGCGCCGTCGGGCGAAGTCCGCGTGGACCGCGGCCGACTGGTCGAACTGCGTGCCGGCCCCGGAGGCGAGGCGACCGGCCACACTTTCAAGTTTGCGCCGCAGACGCCGGGCCGGCTCGAACTCACGCTTGAGGCCAGCGCCGCTGGAAATGAGACCGGCACGCTCGTCACGTTCGCGGCCCCGGGGGCAACCTTCACTTTCCGGCCCGGCGACGTGACCGCCACCTATCCCATCTACGTGCCCGCGCTCGGCGTCGCGGTCACCGCCGCCAGCGACGCCCGCGCCTACGCCGCGATCGCGGCGGACATCCGCCAGCGCGGCACGCGCACGAAGCTCCAGGCCATCGACGCCGCGCCCGAGGAGAACTTCGCCGCGGCCGCCGCGACCACGCGCGCCATGCGGCTCGAGACGTGGCTCGGCCTGAGCCGCGACGCCCGGATCTTCCGCGCGGACGACCGCCTGCAGTGGATCAAGCCCCGCTTCCACTGGAGCGAGTCGAAGCTGCCGGAAACCAACGGCAAGCCGATCGTCTATGAGTTCCAGTTCGGCCGCGGCTGGGGCGTGCGCGACGACGTCACACGCCGGCTCGAGGACGGCGTGCTGCCGATCCTCCACGGCCATATCGGCGACGAGGACGTGCAGTACGAGGTCACAGCCTTCACCAGCCTCGAGCGCACCCCGCTCACCGCCGCCACGCTGCGCGGCACGCCGTACCTGGTCGCCGACGCGTACGGCGCCGGCCACATGTTCACGGCGGCCCAGCAGGTCGAGGTCGGCAAGCAGCGCGAGGCCGAGGCCAACCGCGACGAGGAAACCGTACTCTACGTCCGCGGCGTGGCCACGAACCACGGATCGGTGCCGCGCTTTGCGCTGTTCAAGACCATGACGCCCCAGCTCGTGAAGCGCGACGGTTGGCATGTCGACGGCGCGCACGGCTTCGGGGTCTTCCAGTCGGGCCGCGTGTTTGTCGTCACCAAGCTCAACGGCCAGCCCGCCGGCGAGGAGTGCTCCGTGCTGCTCCAGCCGGGGCAGAGCGCGGCCTTCGAGATGTTTGTGCCGCACAGCCCGGTCGCCGCCGGGCGCGCCGCGGCGCTGGCCGCGCAGTCGTTCGACGCGCGGCTGGCGGAGGTGCGTTCGTTCTGGCAGCGGAAGCTCGACCGGGCCGCCCACTGGCGCCTGCCCGAGCCGCGGATCGACGAGATGGCGCGGGCCGGCCTGCTGCACCTCGACCTGATCACCTACGGCCTTGAGCCCGACGGCACGCTCATCCCCACCATCGGCGACTACACCGCGATCGGCTCCGAGAGCGCGCCGATCATCCAGTTCATGGACTCGATGGGCTGGCATGACGAGACGCGGCGCGCGATCGGGTTCTTCCTCGCGAAGCAGCATGACGACGGGTTCATGCAGAACTTCAACGGCTACATGCTCGAGACCGGCGCCGTGCTGTGGACCATGGGCGAGCACTACCGCTACACGCGCGACGAGGCCTGGCTGCGCGAGGTGAAGCCCGCGCTGCTCAAGGCCTGCCGTTTCCTTCAGGCGTGGCGCGCGCGCAACCGGCGCGGGCCGGCCGACGACGGCTTCGGCCTGCTCGACGGCAAGACGGCGGACCCCGATGATCCCTACCGCTCGTTCATGCTGAACGGCTACGCCTACCTCGGGCTCGCCCGCGCGGCGGAGATGCTTGCCGCCAGCGACCCGGCCGAGGCGCAGGTCTGGCGCGCCGAGGCCGAGGGCCTCAAGCACGACCTCCGCGCGGCGCTGATGCACGGCCTGGAGCAGTCCCCGGTCGTGCCCCTCGGCGACGGCACCTGGGCGCCCGCCGCCGCGCCGTGGACCGGCTACCGCGGGCCCGTGATGCTCCACGCCGACGGCGGCGCGTGGTTCACGCACGGCACCATGACCGGCCGCGACTCGCTGCTCGGTCCACTCTACCTCGTCTTTCAGGAGGTGATTGATCCACAGGAGCCGCTCGCCGGCACGCTGCTCGCCACGCACAGCGAGCTGATGACGCGGCAGAACGTCGCCTTCAGCCAGCCCTATTACAGCCGCCACCCCTGGCTGCACCTGCGCCGCGGCGAGGTGAAGCCTTTCCTCCAGGCCTGGTACGACACCGTCGCGTCCATGGCCGACCGGGAGACATACACGTTCACCGAGCACTTCTTCGGCGCGAGCCCGCACAAGACGCACGAGGAGGCGTGGTTCCTGATGGAGACGCGCTGGATGCTTTATCTCGAGGAGGGCCACACGCTCCGCCTGCTTGCGGGCGCGCCGCGCGCCTATCTCGCGGACGGAAAAACCGTGGCGGTGGAAAACGCCGCCAGCTACTTCGGCCCGCTGTCATTCCGCGTCGAGTCGCACGCCACCCAGGGCCTGATCCGCGCAACCGTCACCTGTGCCGGCGACCGCCACCCCGACGTCGTCGAGTTCCGCGTGCCCCACCCTGACGGACTCCACGCAAAATCCGTCGAAGGCGGCGTCTACGATTCCACGACCGAAACAGTCCGGATCGCCCCGTTCCGCGGCGCCGCCACGATCACGCTGAAGTACTGACGCATCCGCGTTCCCCCGCGAAATCCGCGGAAACGGAACTCGGGTGAGCCGCCTGTGTTTCAGACCCGGTAGAACGACTCGGCGTTGCGCACGTAGAGCTGGTGCAGCTCGTCGGGCGACGCGCCCTTCAGCGCGGCGTCGAGCGTGTTCACCCAGCGCGGGTAGTCGGTCGCCTGCGTGGACACGGGCCAGTCGCCGCCGAAGATCACGCGACCGAAGCCGAAGCAGTCGACCACGTGGTCGATATACGGCTGCAGGTCGGCGGGCGTCCAATTCGCGCAGTCGGCCTCGGTGACAAGGCCCGACAGCTTGCACCAGACGTTCGGGAACTTCGCCAGCTCCCGCAGCTCCGCGCGCCACGGGTCGAGCAGCAAGGCCTTGATGTCGGGCTTGGCGATGTGGTCCATGATGAACTTCACGTTCGGGCACTGCTTCACGAGCTTCAGCGTGTTCGCGAGCTGCTTGTGGTTGATGCAGAGGTCAAAGCTCAGCCCGTGGCGCGGCAGCAGCTGCACGCCCCGCACAAAGCCGGGCTGCAGGCAGAACTCCTGGTCCGCCTCGAACTGGATGATGCGGCGGATGCCCTTGATCAGCGGGTTCGCCGCCAGCCGCGCGAGGTCCGCCTCGGCGGCGTCGCCCTTCTCCAGCGGCGCCCACGGCACGATGCCGCGGATGCGCGGGTCGACGCGCGCCACCTCCGTCACCCAGTCCGCCTCCTCCTGGAACAGCGCGAAGTCCGCCTCGCACTGCAGGAACACCATCTTCGCCACCTGCACGGGTCCGCAGGCCTGGCGGTATTCTTCAATCAGGTGGTCGCGGTTGAGCATCGGGACGTTCACGAGCCACGGGTAGCGCAGCCGCTTGAGGTCCCAGAGGTGGAGGTGGGTGTCGACGATGGGGAATGAGGGCATGGGGACGGGGGTTGGGGCTAGAGCACGAAGGCGGGAATTAGTCCTCGAATTTCGGATTTTTGCTCTTCGAATTCTACTAGCGGTTCACCTGGTTCTTGAGCGGTTCGCCGCGCAGGCCGCGGACGGTCTCCTCGGCGGCGAGCTGCTGCAGGCGGGGAATGCTGCTCTCGCTGTACCACGCGACGTGCGACGTGAGCAGCGCCGACGGGCAGGCGAACAGCGGGTGCTCCTTCTCGATGGGCTCCTTCTCGTAGACGTCGAGGCCGGCGCCGGCGATCGTGCCGGCCTGCAGCGCCGCGGCCAGCGCCACGGTGTCCACCAGCGGGCCGCGGGCCGTGTTCACAATAATGGCATGCTTCTTCATCTGCGCCATGCGCGCGGCACTCACAAAGTGACGCGTCTCCGCCGACAGCGGCAGGTGCAGGGAAAGGATGTCCGCCCGGGTGAACAGCTGCTCGAGGTCCACCTTCTCCACCCCGACCGCCGCCATCGCCTCGGCGCCGACAAACGGGTCGTAGGTGATCCGCTGCCCGCCGAAGCCGCGCATCATCTCGTGCGCCGCGCGGGCGATGCGGCCGAAACCCGCAGTGGCAAAGGTGGAGTCCCGCAGCGCGGGCATCGGCTGGTCGGGCGTGATCTTCCAGGTGCCCCCGCGCAGCCGGCGGTCGATCTGCGGCAGCTGGCGCCGCAGCGCGAGGGCCAGCGCCACCGCGTGCGAGGCCACCTCGTCCACACCGTAGTCCGGCACGTTGCACACCGGGATGCCCCGGGCCTTGGCCGCCGCGAGGTCGACGTTGTCCACGCCGATGCCGTAGCGGATGATGACCTTGCAGCGCGTCAGCGCGGCGATCACCGCGGCGTTCACCGGCGCCCACTGGACCAGCAGCGCGTCCGCGTCACGAGTAGCGGCGATCACCGCCTCCGGCGTCTTGCACTGCGCGACCACCAGCTCCGCGCCGGCGGCGGCCAGGACCGTCTCTTCGTGGCGAAGATTCGGGAAACCATGATCGGTGACAACTACGCGGTATGTGGACATGGGAAATTAGACGTGAGTCCGGGTCACTTGGTGCCGGCGATCTTCGTGGTCTGGCCGAGGCCCTCGGGCCCGAGGCCGTTGTAGCCGCCGTCCACGGGCAGGTCCGTGCCGGTGATGAACGACGCGTCGTCGCTCAGGAGGAACAGCACCGGCCCGGCGATCTCCACCGGGTGGCCCATCCGCGCGAGCATGTGGTACTGGCCCCAGATCGGGTCGTACTTCGCGCGGTCGCCGCCGGCGGCCTTGTCCACCTCGCGGGTCCAGATCCAGCCGGGGCTGACGCTGTTGACGCGGATGCGGTGGGGCGCGAGGTCGAGCGCGGCGCAGCGCGTGAGCTGGGTCACGGCGCCCTTCGCGGTGTTGTAGGTCCACCGGTTCGGCTGCGCGACCCAGGCCGAGATGCTCGAGACGTTCACGATCGCGCCGCCGCCCTGCCGCTTCATCCACTCCGCCACCAGCTGGGTCAGCTGCGCGAAGGCGAACGGCCCGACGTTGAACGACCGCTCGAAATCCGCGCGCGTCGCGTCGAGCCCCTTGGCCAGGAAGGAAAAGGCGTTGTTCACCAGGTAATCGATCCGGCCGAGCTTGGTGCCCACCTCGGTCACGAGCGTCCGGCAGAAGGCCTCGTTCTCCAGGTCGCCCGCGACGATTAGCGGCGTGAAGCCCGCGGCGGCAAAATTCCGGCGGCCCTCCTCGGCGTCGGCCGGCAGGCCGCTCACGGCCACCGTCGCGCCCTCGCGCAGCAGCTCGAGCGCGATCGCGTGGCCGATGCCGTTGGTGCCGCCGGTCACGAGGGCGACCTTGCCCTTGAAGCGCTGCGGGATGGGGGTGCGGGTGGGTGAGGTGCTCATGGGGTGGTGAGTAGGCTCGCTGAAACTATTTTCGAATTTCCGCCTTCGGGTTTTCTCCTCGGCGCCTAGGGACAAATGACAGCTTTGATGTCCGCTCCCTCGGCCGCGAGCATCCGCTTGAAGGCGGTGACGCCGTCGGCGAGCGGGAAGCGCTGGACCCAGGAGCGCGCGTCCACCTGGCCCGAGGCCATGAGCCCGAGCGCGTGCTGCAGCTCCTCGATCTTCGCGGCGTAGGTGCCGAGCACCTGTTTTTCCGGGAGCGTGAGGCCGTAGGAGTCGAAGGTGAGCGCGTTCTCGTGGAGGCCGATCCACACCGTGGCGCCGCCCGGGCGCAGCGCCGCGAGCGAGGTGCGCTTCGTGACGCCCGCGCCCACCGCGTCCACCACGAGGTCGGCGCCCTCGCCGCCGGTGGCGGCCTGCAGGATCTGGGCGGCATCCTGGGTGCGGGGGTTGATCACGTCCACCGCGCCGAGCCGCCGCGCCACCGCGAGGCGCTCCGCGCTCAGGTCGGCGACCCACACCTTCGAGCCGCGCAGCACCTGCAGCGCCTGCTGGCAGAACAGGCCGATCGGACCCGCGCCAATCACCAGTGCCGTCGCGGCGGGGAGGTGGCGCGTGAGATTCACGACATGGATGCCGTTCGCCAGCGGCTCGGCGAGCGCGGCGGCCTCGGCGGGCAGATTCTCGGGCCAGTCCAGCAGGCAGCGCGCGGGCACGTTCACAAACTCCGCAAACGCCCCCGGCCGGTGCATGCCGAAGATCTGGCGGTGCGCGCACAGGTGCGTGTCGCCGCGCTCGCACCGGACGCAGCGGCCGCAGGGCACGAGGGAGTTGCTGACGACGCGGGCGCCGACCTTCCAGCCGGACACCGCGGACCCGACCACGGCGATCGTGCCGCAGAACTCGTGGCCCATGACCAGCGGCGGCGCGCGGCGCGGGCTGCGGTTCTTGAACGTCTCGAGCTCGCTGCCGCACAGGCCGCAGGCCGCGACCTGGATGCGGACCTCGTCGGGCTGCGGCGGCGTCACGTCGAGGTCGCGGATTTCCAGCCGGTCAAATTCGGGGTAGTGCAGCACGCGCATGGCCGAAGCTGGGTTGGCCCCCAGCCCGCGCAATGGCAAGGCGAAGTGGCGTGAAAATTCGCCCGCGCCCTCAGCCCGCCGCCGCCAGCAGCTGCCAGCAGTACCACTGCATGCGCGGGAGGTGGAACGGGCCCTTCCAGGTGCCGCCCTTCAGCCGCGACGACACGCTGCCGTCCCGGTGCAGGTAGCCGTACCACTCGCCGTGCTCCGGGTCGGGAAAATGCGCGTAGGACCAGTCGTGCACCTGCCGGTGCCAGGCCTCGTACTTGGCGTCGCCCGTCAGCTCCCCGGCGAGCAGCGTGGCGATGATCGTCTCGTTGTGCGGCCACCAGAACTTCATGTCGTGCCAGTATTCCTGCAGCGGGCGGCCGAGGACGTCCACGTGGTAGAGGATGCCGCCGTGCTCCTGGTCCCAGCCGCGCGCCCACATCCAGTCGAGGATGGTGCAGCCGAGCCGGATCAGCCGCGGGTCGCGGCCGCGGTGCTTCGCCTCGTGCAGGATGAACCACGCCGCCTCGATCGCGTGGCCGGGGTTGAGCTGGCGGCCGTCGAAATGGTCCAGCAGCTCGCCGTGCGGCCCGGCGATCTCCAGCAGCGCCTGCAGGTCGGGCTTGAGAAAGGTGCCCTCGATCTCGCCGATGGCGCGGTCGATCCACTCCGTACAGCTCGCGCCGCCCTCGCGGACCTCGCCGAGGTGCGCGCGCAGCTCCTGCGCCGTGACAATCGTGATCATCCGCGGCGCGAGGCCCTGCATCGGGCGCGTCGCCGGGTCCGTCTTCGGCGCGATCGCGCCCGGCATGTACGCGTGGTGCAGGTACGTGGCCCAGGCCCGCTGCGCGTCCGCCGCCGAGCGCGCGTCGCCCGTCGCCCGCGCGTGGGCCGCGAACGCGATCGCCGCGAAGCACTCGCTGTAGGCGTACCGCCGCATCCGCAGCGGCCGGCCCTCGCGCGTGACCGTGAAGTACAGCTTGCCGCCCGGGCCGTAGCCGTGGCGGCGGATGAACTCGAGGCACGACTCCGCCAGCTCGAGCCACTCGAGCCGGCGCTCGACCGTGAGGTAGGCCGTCAGGTAGGTCCACGCGGCGCGGCCCTGGAACCAGATCGCCTTGTCCGTCTCGATCACCGTGCCGTCGCGGTCCACGCCGGTGATGATCCCGCCGTGCTCGCGGTCCCAGCCATGCCGCAGCCAGAACGGCAGCACGTCGCGCAGCAGGCCGTCGCGGTAGATACCGGTCAGTTCAGCGCGGCGGGACGGGGTCATGCGGGGGGAAGCCCGGAGGCTGGACCGGATCGCGCGCGGCGTCAGCTTTTTTCGCAGCCGGGGCCCGCGGCGCCCCGGCGGAGTAATTATTCATGCCGCCGCCCGCGGGTCGCGCTTGTGTTTTCGGGCGAAAACATCTTTCGCGTGAGGCCTCCATCTCATGTCCTCCGACCCGCTTCCCGCCGCCGTGCTGCCCCTGCGCAGCGTCACCTATCCCGCCCAGGGCCATCCGGTCGAGTCGACCGCCGCGTCCGAGCTCGCGCGCCGCGCCGGCCTCGTCGCCATTGCCGCCGGCCGCCCGGGCCGCGGTGTCAACGTCGCGCTCGCCGCGAATAAGTGGGCCCGCGTCCCCGGCGCGCCCGCCACGGGCGCGTGGATGTGGCTGCGCCTGACCGACGCCGGCACGGGCGAGATCGTCGCCAACGAGCCCGCGCTGCTCTTCGCCGCCGTGCGCCTGCTGGCGAACGGCCTGAGCGACGCGACGCGCGCCCGGCTCGACCGCGGCGTGCTGATCAACGCCAGCTTCGGCTGGCACCGGCCGCACTGGGACAGCTGCTATACCCAGTACTGGCGCACCGCGCGCAAGTTCGACCCCGAGCACTACGTCGCCACGCTCGCGGAGAACGGCTTCACCCACGTCGAGGTCAACGGCCTCGAGGCCCACATGCCGTACGAGGACAGCGTGCAGTCGGAGTACTACCCGCAGTTCTACACCTACTGCCCCGGCTTCAACCATTTCATCGACACGCCGCTGACCCGCGGGATCTGGCCCGCGCACTACCTCGAGGCGAACCTCACCCACCTGAAGAAGCTCGCCGCGCTCGGCCGCCGCTACGGCCTGCGCCCCGGCGTGTGCATGTTCGAGCCGCGCACGCTCCCCGAGCGCTTCTTCCAGCGCTACCCGACGCTCCGCGGCGCGCGGGTCGACCACCCGTTCCGCTCGCGCCTGCCGCGCTACACGCTGGCCCAGGACCATCCCGTCACCCTGCAGCACTATCGCGCAGCCATCCAGGCGCTGCAGCAGTCGGTGCCGGACCTCAGCTACCTCTCCGTCTGGACCAACGACAGCGGCGCGGGCTTCGAGCACACCGGCTCGCTCTACGTCGGCCGCAACGGCGGGCCGTACATGATCCGCGAGTGGCGCAGCCACGAGAAGGTCGCCCAGGCCGCCGGCGAAAGCATCGGCCGCTACCTGCGCAACCTCCAGACCGCCGCCGCGGAGATCAACCCCGACTTCGACGTCATCCTCCGCCTCGAGCCGTTCAAGCTCGAGCAGGACTACATCAAGGCCGCCATGGGCAACCATGTCAGCTGGGAGGCCCCGACGCTGCTCGTGCGCGGCTATCACCTGCCGTACACGCACCCGCGCTACCCCGAGATGGGCGGCGTCGCCGGCAGCGCGCACCAGCCCGAGGTGGACCCGAGCGAGCGCGCCGTGCTGCGCGAGTCCCGCACCCGCGGCGCCGACCCGGTCATGCAGTACTCCGCCGGCCCGGTGATGAACCACGAGCCGCTGCTCGGCCTGCCCTTCCCGCGCCTGCTGCACCGCAAGCTCACCTCCATGCGCCGGCTCGGGCTCAACCGCATCAGCGCCCTCGGCGGCCTCGCCAACACCGCCGTCACGCCCTACTGGCCCAACCCCGCCATCCTCCGCGCCGCGCAGTTCACGCCGCAGCGCTCCGTGGACGTGGTCCTGCGCGAGACCGCGGAGCGGTTCGTCGGCGCGGCCCACGCCCCGGCGCTGGTCGCCGCGTGGGACGGGTTCGAGGAGGCGCTCAGCTGGCAGCCGCCCGTGCCGCTCTTCACCGGCTTCGGCTTCTGCTGGCAGCGCACGTTCGACCGGCCCTACGTGCCCGACATCGAGGCGATCCCGGAAAAGGAGCGCGCCTATTACGAGCGCCACGGCTGCTTCCAGCACAATAATCCCGGCATCAATGATCTCGGGAAGGACGTGCTCTTCGACCTCGTGCCCCAGGCCTACGGCGCCAAGGCCGCGGCCGCGTTCGACCGCAACGTGCTGCCCCGCCTGACCCGGCTGATCGCGCGGCTCACGCGGCTCCAGGCCCGCACCGCCCGCGACGCCGCCGCGCAGGCCGTGTTCACCGACCTCCTCGACCGCACCCGCGCCTACCGCGTCTGGTGCACCTCGCTCCGGACGGTCTGCGCCTGGTGCGCCCACGTGCACGGCTACCTCGGCAGCAAGACCGCCGCGGCCCGGCGGCAGCACGAGCGTCTCCTCCAGGAGGCGATCGACCTCGAGCTGGCGAACACCGCGGACCTGATCGCCCTCCTCGAGGTCGCCAAGACCGAGGTCATGGTGCTGTCCGCCACGGGCAACAACACGTTCTTCTACGGCGAGAACCTGCCCGACCTCCTCCGCGAGAAGATCCGGCTGATGAAAAAGTACCGCCACCGGAAGCCCCGCATCGACCGCGACATCCTCTGGCGGCCAATCCCGGGGGCGCAGTGGCCGAAATTCGACTGACGCTTGGCGTCAGTCGAATTTCGGAGAGGTCAGGAGTCAGAGATCAGAGGTCAGAGTGGTGAGCCTGTGCCCCGCTCACGGCCGAACGCGTGCGCCTGATCTCTGACCTCTGACATCTGGCTTCTGAGCGCGCCCCGCGCGCTACCCGCCCCGGACCTTGCGGCGGAACTCCGACGGCGTGGAGCCGGTGATCTGCTTGAACACCTTTGAAAAGTGGAACACGTCGCAGAACTGCAGCTCCTCCGCGAGCTGCTTGAGCGTGTGGTCGCCGTGGTAGATCGCCGACTGCGCCCGCTCGACGCGCTTCCGCTTCTGAAACTGCCCCGGTGACATCCCGGTGCGCGCCGTGAACTGCTTCCGGAAATTCTCGTAACTCAGCCCGACCATCCGCGCCACCTGCTGCGGCGTCTGCCAGCCCTTCGCGTCCAGCCCGCCCAGCAGCCGCTGGCTGTCCTCCAGCCAGACGCGATCATTGGGGTCGCGGACATCCGTGTCGCGCAGCGCCAGCAGCGCGCCCAGCACGTTGAGGAACCGCCCGAGCGTGCGCAGCGCCGCCGCGCGGCCGTGACCCTTCTCCGGCCGCACCGATTCCTCCAGCTGCCGCGCCCAGAAGTCCACCGGCTCCGCGCGCCACACCGGCCGCACCGGGTCGAGCAGCCCGCACTTGCGCCACAGGTCGAACTGCGGGCCCGTGAACACGAAGTAGAGATGCCGCCACGACGTGCCCGGGTTCGGTCCGTACGCGTGCGCCAGCTCGGGGAAGATCAGCGCGACATCCCCGGTCACCAGGTCCCGGCGCACGCCGCGCGCATCCGCGTAATAGCCCTGCGCCGACACCATGTAGATGAGCGCATAACTTCCCAAAACACGCATGCCAACGGGATCGATGCCCGCATTGTCATGCAACGCGCCAGCCAGCTGCATGCCGCCCGCAGGTGTCGGAAGTGGGCTTTCCAGCCACGGTTGCGCGCGAAAAGTTTCGAGGTACGCCATGCTCCTCCCATAAAGTACATGCCTTTTCCCACTTCAACCATTTTGTGCCAAAGCCCGCGCGTGTATGTTCGCCCGGTGAGCACCGCTACCCTGCCCCAGATCTATTCCTTTGGCCACGCCCTCGACATGGGCGAGGACAAGTTCGGCCTCCTGCGCGACTCGTCCGACGCCGCGGAGGATTTCGTCGAGCTGCGCCGGCGCTTCGCCGCGGATGGCTACCTGTACATGAAGGGCTACCTCGACCGCGGGCAGGTGCTCGAGGCGCGCGCCGCGCTGACGGACCGCCTCGCGGCCGGCGGCGCGCTCGATCCGGCCCATCCCGCCATCGAGGGCATCGCGCGCCAGGACTCCGGCTACATCTTCAAGCCCGACCTGACCGCCGGCAACGAGCCGGTGCAGCGGCTGCTCTACTCCGGCCGCCTGACCGACTTCTACCGCCGGTTCTACGACGAGGACATCCGCCACTACGACTTCACGTGGCTGCGCGCCATCGGTCCCGGCAAGGGCACCAACCCGCACTGCGACCTGCCCTACATGGGCCGCGGCACGCACAACCACATGACGTGCTGGCTGCCGTACGGCGACGTGTCCTACGAGCTCGGCGGGCTCATGCTCCTCGAGGACTCCTTCCGCCGGATGGATCTCCTGAAAAACTACGTCTATCGCGACGTCGACGCCTTTTGTGAGAACAAGCCGACCGAAGTCGCCAAGGTGAAGGACGGCCGCTGGACCTTCACCGGCACGCTCTCGCACAACCCGCCCGCGGTCCGCAACAAGTTCGGCGGCCGCTGGCTCACCACCGAGTACGAGGCGGGCGACTTCCTGACGTTCGGCATGTTCATGGTCCACGCCTCCCTCGACAACCGCACGCCCAACCGGCTGCGCATCTCGAGCGACACGCGCTACCAGCGCGCCTCCGAGCCGATCGACGAGCGCTGGATCGGCGTCAACCCGCCGGCCCACGGCCCGAACGGGAAGCGGAACCTGATCTGCTGACCGGCTTCGGAGCTCGCAGCTCGCCGTTCGAAGACCGCGTATTTCCCTTCCCCGCGAGCCGCGACCTGAGCTTTTCCCTTTCCGCACTCCGATCTGCGAACCGCGAATTCCGATCCGCCATGCCCACCGCCCCTTCCCGCCCCGCCCCGAGCGCCTCCAGCCGCATGGCGGCGGTCAACGAGATGACGCGCCTGCTGCGCCTCCTCTTCGAGGTGGAGCGCGACCTGGTCCGCACGCTGCCCACGCTCGTCTACCGCGTGGGTGAGCCGGAGCTGAAGTACCTCCTGTGCCAGCACGTCTGGGAATCCGCCGGCCACGCGCGCTTCCTGCGCGAGCGGGGTCGCGAACTCACCACTTTCGGCACCACCGACGCGGTGCGCGAGCCGATCCGCCGGCTGTTCACCGAGGCCGTCGGCGCCGCCACGGCCGACCCGCTCGTGATCGCCGCCGGCTTCTACGAGGTGCTCAAGCCCGCGCTGCTCGCCGCCTACCGCCACTACCTCGAGGTCACCGACCCGCTCGCCGACTGGCCCTCGAAAAAGCTCGTTGAGGATTTCGTCGCCGACGAGGAGCGCCACCTGCGCGAGATCGCCCCGCACCTCGCGGGCGTGGACGCCCGCGAGTGGAAGCTCCACCTCACCCAGGCCCTCGACGATCTCGGCGGCTGGCTCGGCCAGGAAACCCGCCTGCCGCTCGCCGCCGGCTACGTCTGGCAGCAGGACCTGACCCCGTACACGCATCCCGCCACCTGCAACCGCGCCCCGTACCCCGTCTGCTCGAGCGTGTTCGGCCTCGACCCGCGCGAGGATCCCATTGTCCGCCCGTGGCTCACCGACCCCCAGACCGACGCCCGCGTGATCCGGCTCATGGTCTATGTGTGGCTCATGATGGAGATGGACGCGATCGACTACCTCGCGACGGTGTTCTACGACACGCCCGCGGCGCCGTTCGACCTGCACCACGACCTGGCGCGCCACCTCTGGGACGAGTCGCGCCACAGCCAGTTCGGCTTCCGCCAGCTGCCCAAGCTCGGCGTGGACCTCAAGACGGTCGAGCACTCGCTGGACCTCTACCACATCCTCGTCCAGATGCCGCCGCACGAGCGGTACGCGATGATGACGATGGAATTTGAGGCCAACAGCTTCCCCACGAAGGCCACCGTGATGGACCGCGTGCGCGAGCTGAACGACTTCGAGGCCGACACGCTCCTGGCGTTCGACCGCAACGACGAGCAGAACCACGTCCGCTACGGCCACCGCTGGCTGCCGGAGATGATGGCGATGTTCGGCGAGGAGCGTCCGACCGAGGAGTTCGTCGCCGCCACGCGCGAGAAGTTCAACCGCCTCGCCGGCCTGTACGGCGGCCGCACGCCGCACTCCCTGCCCCGCGAGCAGCGCCTCACGGGCGACAAGCTCCGCCGGATCGCCGGGATCTGATCCGCGCACGCCGCGCGAAAGGCGAATTCCGCCCAGCAGCGGCCCGGGCGACCGCCCGGCAGGCCTGAATGTTCGGTTGGTCACCGCTTGAAAGCGCCGGGGGGGTGCCCTTTCCTGCAAGCGGATGTTTGCCCCCTTTCTGCGTCCGCTCGCGCTGGTCTGCTGTGTGACCGCCGCCGCCCGCGCCAACAGCCTCGTCTCGCTCACCGTCAGCCCGCTCACCGCGGCGGCGGCGACCGCGGTCGTGGCTGAGGTCAAGCCGGGGACCTTCCTGCTGCGGGGCACGCGGGTGCCCCTCGGCGTCGACCTGCACGGGCAGGTGCTGCCGGGCCTCGACCCCGCCCTGCGCCCGGTCACCGCGGCCGTGCAGGAGGGCATGCTCCATGTGCTGGCGCGCGACGCCACCGGGGCGCTCGTGCTGCTCCGTCACGCCGGGGCCGCCGGCTGGCAGCGCCGCGCCGCGCCGACCGATGCACTCCTGCCCACCGCGCAGCCGGCCGGCCCGTCCCATCTCCTGTTCGTGGCCCCCGGGCCGGGCGCCGGCCGGCTCCAGCTCGTCGCCTACCACACCATCACTGACACCTGGGCCGCCTTTGGCGACTGGGACGGCGCCGGGACCTTCACGGCGGTGGTCCCCGCGGGCCATGGATTCGTCGTCACGACCCGCGACGCCGCCGGCGGCCTTCACTTCACGCGCGCCGAGCTCGTCTCGTCCAAGCGCGGACTGAAGGTAATCGATTACGCCGTCATCGCGGCCTACCTCTGCGTGGTGGCCGGCATCGGCCTCTATTGCTACCTCACGGGCAAGCAGGACACGGCCACGTTCTTCCTCGCCGGCCGCCGGATCCCGTGGTGGGCGGCCGGGCTCTCGCTCTACGCCACCGGCACGAGTGCCATCAGCTATCTCGCCATCCCCGCCAAGTCGTACGCGACCAACTGGCTCTACCTCGGGCAGAACGTCCTCACGTTCGTCGGCTCGATCTACGTGGCGTTCGTCATCGTGCCGCTGGTGCGCCGGCTCAACCTGACGTCGGTCTACCAGTACCTCGAGCTGCGCTTCCACCCGGTGGTGCGGCTGATGGCCTCGTTCATCTGCATCGTGCAGCACCTGGCCGGCCGGATGGCCATCGTCCTGCTCCTGCCCGCGCTCGCCCTTTCCGCCGTCACCGGCATCACGGTCACCACCAGCATCCTCCTCATGGGGGTCATCACCACGATCTACACCTTCCTCGGCGGGATGAAGGCCGTGATCTGGACCGACGTGCTGCAGGTGTTCGTGATGGTCGGCGGCGCGCTGTTCGCGATCACGTGGATGGTGATCGGCACGGGCGGGGTCGGCGCGGTGGCGCGGCTCGCGCTGGCCGACGGCAAGACCCACCTCTTCGACTGGCGCTTCGACTTCACGATCCCCAGCGCCTGGATCTTCGTGCTGATGCTGCTGGTCACGATCCTGACCTGGCCGCAGGACCAGACCCTGACGCAGCGCGTGCTCTCGACCAAGGACGACAAGGCGGCGCGCAACTCGGTGCTGATGCTCACGGCGATCGTGCTGCCGGGCAGCCTGATGTTCTTCAGCCTCGGGACGCTGCTCTACACCTACTACAAGGTGCATCCCACGCGGCTCAACCCGCTGCTGGCGACCGACCAGATCTTCCCGCAGTTCATCGCCAGCGACCTGCCCGCCGGCGTGACCGGCCTGATCATCGCGGGCATCTTCGCCGCGTCGATGGCCACCCTGAGCTCCAACATCAACTCGATCGCCACGCTCGTCTCGGTGGACTTCTACGAGCGCTACGCCCGGCGGCCCACGGCGGCGGCCAGCATGCGTCTCGCTGAGTGGGTCACCCTGATCACCGGCGCGGCCGGCACCGGCCTCGCCCTCTACCTGTCCACCCTCGATATCCAGTCGCTCTGGGACAAGTTCATCGAGCTCATGGCCCTGCTCGGCGGCGGCTTCGCGGGCATCTACGCGCTGGGCATGTTCACGCGGCGCGCCAACTGGCAGGGCTGTGCGATCGGCATCGTCGCGAGCATCGTGTGCACCACGCTGGTCAAGCTCTGCACGCCCGTCCACGTGCTGGCCTACGGCGTGGTGTCGATCGGCGCCTGCATCATCTTCGGCTACCTCGGCAGCTTGGCATTCGCCCCGCCGGCCCACTCGCTGCGGGGCCTGACCATCTTCGACCAGCTCTCCGCCGCTTTGCCGACGGACGCCCCCGCGTCCGCGGCCGCCGGCCCCGTCCCCGACCCCCCATGAACCGCATGAAAACCTACCGCGCCGTCCTTGTTGGCACCGGCGGCATCAGCGACGCGCACGTCAACGCCGTCGCCGCCACCGCCGGCCGCGTCAGTCTCGTCGCCGCCTGCGACATCGACGCCGCCCGCGCCAAGGCCTTCTGCGACCGCCACCACATCCCGGCGGCGCACACCGACTATGCCGCGATGCTGCGCGCGGAGCGGCCCGACTTCGTGCTGATCGCCGCGCCGCCGGGGCTGCACGCCGACATGAGCATCGCCGCCATGGAGGCCGGCGCGTGGGTGCTGTGCGAGAAGCCCCTCTGCGCCTCGCTGGCGGAGTTCGACCGCATCACCGCCGCGGAGCAGCGCACCGGCCAGCGCACCGCGTGCGTGTTCCAGATGCGCTACGCCTCCTCCAACACCCACGTGCGGGGGTTGCTCGCCTCCGGCCGCCTTGGGCGCCCGCTGGTCGCGATCTGCCACACCCTCTGGTACCGCGACACCGCGTACTACGCCGTGCCGTGGCGCGGCCGCTGGGCCACCGAGCTCGGCGGGCCCACCATGAGCCAGGGCATCCACGCGATGGACCACCTGCTCAGCCTCCTCGGCGACTGGACCGAGGTGCGTGCCATCGCCGACACGCTGTTCCACCGGATCGAGGTCGAGGACGTCTCCATGGCGCTCGTCACCTTCGCCAACGGCGCCCGCGCCTCCCTCGTCAACAGCGTGCTGTCGCCGCGCCAGGAAACCTACATCCGGCTCGACTGCGAGCACGCCACCGTGGAGCTCACGCACCTCTATGCCTACAAGGGCGAGAACTGGCGGTTCACGCCGGCCGAACCCACAAAGAGTGCCGACCTGGTGGCGGCCTGGAACGCCTTCCCGCCCGACGTGGGCTCCACCCACGGCGCCCAGCTCAACGCGCTGATCGCGGACCGGGAGGCGAACACCGTGCCGCTGACCAGCGGGGCCGAGGCGCGCCGCACGCTCGAGTTCCTCACCGCCCTGTACAAGTCCGCCTACACCGGCCAGGCCGTCACCCGAGGCTCGATCCGGCCGGGCGACCCGTTTTACACCCAGCTGAACGGCGGCCTGGCGCCCAAGCGCCAGAAGGGCTGACCACCGGACCAGTGGGCGCAGGGGGTGGCGGCCAGCCCGCGCGGGCCATGCCGCGCACGGCTCTTGCGCTCGCGTCCCTTCCTTCCAACCTGTAGCCATCAACCTTCCCGCGGCCGCCATGTCCTCGTCCACGCCCAACCCCCTCGAGCAGCCGAGCCTCGCCAGCTACCTGTGGGCCGCCCGCGGACGCTTCAAGGGCGGCGTCATGCTGGCCATGTTCCGCAGCCTCGCGGCCGCGCCCTGCACGCTCCTCATCCAGTGGATCGTGGACAAGCCCCTGAAGAACGGGGACATCTCCGGCGTCCTCAAGTACAGCGGCTGGTTCGTGCTCTGCCTGCTCTGCCATTACGGCTTCTCCGTCTGGGGCGCCAACTCCATCGCCAAGACCATGGCCAGCCTGCTGGTGGAGATGCGCAGCCGCATCTTCTACCGGCTCCAGTTCCTCAGCTTCAGCTACCTCGACGGCCAGAAGACCGGGCGGCTCCTGTCGAAGTACGCCTTCGACACCCAGAAGATCGAGGGCCTGCTCACCACCGTCCTCAACCAGCTCCTGCCCAACCTGCTCATGGGCCTCTGCATCCTCGGCATCCTCGCCTGGATGAACTGGATGCTGCTCCTCGTGCTGCTCCTCGCCATCCCGATCTACGCCACGGCGAAGTTTTTTTTCTTCAGCCACATCCAGCGAGCCAATACCGAGAACCGCCTGGCCCAGGAAAAGCTCACCGGCGCCGCCTCCGAGTTCATCTCCGCGCTTCGCCTCGTCCGCAGCTTCGGTGAGGAGGCCCAGGTTGAGCGGGAGCTGGACCGCAGCAGCGAGTCCTTCGCCCGCAGCCGCGTCACCCAGTCCTATGTGAACGCCCTCTTCGGCACCTATGTGTACGTCGGCATGCAGCTCCTCTCGCTCATCGTCATCGCCGGCGGCTCCATCCTCGCCATCAAGGGCCACATCACCATCGGCACGCTCTTCGCCTTCATGGCGGGCTTCGGCTACATCCTCACCCCGGTGCACATGTTCATCGGCCTGAGCGAGCCCTACTTCACCGCGCAGGAGGGCTACATGAGCATCAAGGAGCTGATCGACTCCCGCTACGTCGAGACCTGGCACGGCACGCGCCGCGAGGAGCGCATCCGCGGCGACATCGTCTACGACAACGTCTCCTACTTCTACCCGTCCGCGCCCGACAAGGTTGTCATCCGGAACCTCAGCCTGACCATCCGCCCCGGCGAGCACATCGCATTCGTCGGGCCGTCGGGCTCGGGCAAGAGCACCCTCGCCAACCTGCTGCTCGGGCTCTACGCCCCGACGTCCGGCCAGATCCTCATCGACGGCGTGCCGCAGTCCGAGTGGGACATGCGCTGGATCCGCCGGCAGCTCGCCGTCGTCATGCAGGACAGCATCCTGCTCTCCGGTTCCGTCAGCGACAACATCCGCTTCGCCAAGCCCGAGGCCACCGAGGCCCAGATCCGCGAGGCCGCCCGGCTGGCCAACGCCGAGGAGTTCATCGCCCGCATGGCCGAGGGCTACAAGACGCCGGTCGGCGAACGCGGCGTCGCCCTCTCCGGCGGCCAGCGCCAGCGCATCGCCATCGCCCGCTCCATCCTCCGCAACCCGCCGGTGCTCATCCTCGACGAGGCGACGTCCGCGCTGGACTACGAGAGCGAGCGGCTGATCCAGGAGGCGCTCGACTGCCTCGCCCAGGGCCGCACCGTCATCACCATCGCCCACCGCCTCAGCACGATCCGCAACGCGGACCGCATCATCGTCCTCCGCGAGGGCGTCATCGTCGAGCAGGGCAGCTACCGCGAGCTCGTCCACCAGGGCGGCGTGTTCGCCGAGCTCATCGCCGCCCAGTCCGGCGACGCCGAATTCCTCGAAACCTGATTTTGACGCCGCGGCCGTCATCCGGCACGCTGCCCGCAGTTTCCCTCCCCCCGCCTCCTGATCTCCCCATGAAAACGCTGATCACCCTGTTCCTCCTCACGGCCGCCGTCGCCCTGGCGGACACCCCGCCGGCCACGTTTCCGGGCGTCAAGGCCGTGATGTCCCCCGAGGATTTCGCCCGCGCCGGCCTGGCCGGCCTCACCGAGGACCAGCTCGGCCTGATCGACGCCGCCGTCATCCGCCACTACACCCGCACCGTGGTGACCGCCGCCAATCAGCAGGCCGCGCAGATCGTGCAGCAGACCGCCCAGAAGAACGCCGCGCAGGAGTCGGAGCGGAAGCGCTCGATCTTCGAGCACTTCGGCCTGCCGAGCTTCAGCCAGGAATGGCGCGACATCGCCCCGCTCAAGGGCAAGTGCGTCGGCTGGACCGGCGGCAACAGCTTCAAGCTCGACAACGGCCAGGAGTGGGAAGGCCTCGAGGCCATCACCGTCGAGCTGGCGGGCCGCGACATCGAGATCCAGGCCCGCCCCGGCGAACAGTACTGCCTGTACGTCGACGGCGGGAACACGACGATCCGTGTGCACCGGATAAAATGAAACTGGCGGCCCGGTCTCATTTTCGGCGCTCGGTGTTCGCAGTTTGCAGTTCGGCGGCCTGAGCCGGCACGGGCCTCGCCCGTTTCCACGGTATTCCCTTTCTCTTCGCTCCATCCTTCGATCGTACGAACTCCGATCTGCGAACTGCGCCCCCATGCTGACCCTCGCCAACCGCGACCTCCGCGTCGACCTGCTTGATCCCGCCGACCCGGCGGACCGTCCCCGCCAGGGCACGCGCTACTGCTGGGGCGGCTATGTGTGGCAGGTGAGCGAGCCGGCGGGCACGCCGCTGCTGGCCGGACCCGAGTGGCCCGAGCCCCGGCCCACGCCGTTCAACGGCCAGGGCCTGCCCGAGTCGTTTCGCCACGCCGAGTTCGGCACGGGGCGGCCGCTGATCCTGGAGGACGGCCGCGGCTTTATCATCGGCGCGGGCACGGTGGCGCCCGGCGACGACGGCGAGCTGGCGGTGGTGCAGCCGTGCGCCTGGACGGTCACGCGCAGCCCCGATGCCCTGGAATTCTGCACGAGCCAGTCCGGCGGCGGCTACGCGTGCCAGCTCACGCGCCGGATCGCGCTCGCCGGCCGCGCCCTCACCTCGGCCACGGCGCTCGCCAACACCGGTGCGCGGCCGCTGCCGCTGCACTGGTTTGCCCACCCGTTCTTCGCGCTCACGGACCGGCTGATCACCTGCACGCTGCCCGCCAGCTGGGGCATGGCCGAGAATCCCGGCTTCGCGCTCGACGCCGCGCACCGGCTCACCCTGCGGCGCCGCTTCACGGACATGTACGACGGACATTTCGAGCAGCTCCGGGTCGGCGCCGCCACGCCACTGCACGCCGTGCTGTCGCACCCGACGCTGTCCCAGCTCACCTTCCACACGGACTTCACGCCCGACTCCTGCCCGGTCTGGGGCAACAGCAACACCTGGTCGATCGAGCCCTACCTCGCGACCGAGCTTGCCCCCGGCTCGCGGCGCGCCTGGACGCTGCAGTACGAGTTCGGCCCGCCCCGGGCGGCGTGACCCGCCCTACGCCTTCACGAGCGCGGTCAGCTCGGGGGAGAAGCCCTCGGGCAGCGGGTGGTGCTCGCCGTGGTGGTAGTAGAACGCCGGTCCGACCTCGATCGTGACCCGGCCCTGGTGCAGGCGGGCGACCGCGCCGTTGCCAATGCCCATCACGGTCTCCGCGGGATTGAGCCGCGTGTAGATCCGCACCTTGTTCACGCGTCCGGAGTAATCGCCGTCGGTGACGGTCGGGTGGTGCGGGTTGACCACCGCGGGGAAGATGCCGAGGGACGTGCGCGTCGGCACGTCCACCACCGGGAAATCGTTGGTCGTGCCGATCACCGGCCCGGCCACGTTCGAGCCCGCGCTGGAGCCGTTGTACGGCACGCCGGCGAGCACGCGCTCGCGGATCAGGCCGAGCTGGCCCGTCTCGATCAGCGTGCGCAGCAGCAGGAAGGTCTCGCCCCCGCCCACGAAGAACGCCTCGGCCCGCCGGATCTGCTCCAGCGCCTCGTCCCCCTCCCAGTGGTGCAGCGACACCGACGAGAAGCCGTCGTCCGCGAACAGCTCCTGCAGCTTCCGCTCGTCCAGGTCGCGCCGGTCCGGCTCCGTCGCATGCAGCACGAGCAGGATCTTCTTCCGCTCGCCGTAGTGGAGCCGGTGCGCCGCGCGCACGGCGTCGGTGAATTTGCCGTTCCGGGTGATGGTGCCGCCGCTGATCATCACCGAGGCCGGCGGGCTGGTGTGAAAATTCGGGGCGGCGGGAAACAGCCCGTCCTTGGGCACGTGGCCCTCGTGGAGGCAGCCCGGCAGTGTGGCGGCGGCGCCGGCGAGGATGGCGGTTTTCAGGAATTCACGGCGGGAAATCATGTGACTTGAATCGGAGTTCGAAGCTCGGAGATCGTAGTGCGGGGACCTGAGAATTGGAATTTATTTGGCGTTTGGGCCCTGGGGATTGGGGTTGTCCTGATGAACCTCTGGGAACGGCCAAAGCCCGACACCCTGCATGCGCGGCTCGAGGCCGAACTTGCGGAACAGCGCCGCGGTGGCGGCCGGCGGCAGGCGGTCGGTCGGGAGCCCCGGCTCGTTGGCCAGGCGGTAAACCAGCGCGCCGACCGCGGCGGCGGCCTCGGGAATCATCCGGGTGTCGACCTTGTCGATGGTGTCGGCGAAGTCGTGGTAGTAGCGCACCACGTCCGGCTCGATCAGCCCGCCGAAGGTGATGGCGCGGATGCCCTCGAGCTGGAAGGAGGTGTGGTCGCTGCCGAACCAGCTGATGTTGCCCACGCCCTGCTTGAGCTTCTGCGCGCCGAGCGAGGCGTTGTAGCGCTCGAGCACCGGCACGAGGTCGTCGTAGCCGAGCGCGTTCACGGAGAGCGGGAAGCCCACCATGTCGAGGTTGATCATCGCGGCCACCGGCTGGCCGCGCAGCGCGGGCGCGTGGAAGCGCGAGCCCCAGAGGCCCTGCTCCTCGCCGTTGAACCACACGAGCTGGATGGTGCGGAGGTTCTGCGGCGCGTGGTCGTGGAGCGCCTTGGCGATCGCGAAGAGCTCGCCCGCGCCGATGCCGTTGTCCATCGCGCCCTGGCCGAGGTCCCAGGAGTCGAAGTGCGCGCCGACCACGACCAGGTCGGCGGTGCGGCCGGGGAACGTCGCCACCAGGTTCGCGGTCTCGGCCAGCTCGCAGTGCGAGCGCGTCTCCAGGCTGACCCGCACGGGCACGCCGCGCTTGAGCAGGCGGAACATCCAGTAGCCCTCCTCCTGCGTGATGCCGAAGATCGGGATGCGCAGCGGCTCGCCGGTGAACGACCCGGTGCGCGCCAGCAGCTGGCCGCCACCCACGCGGTCAATGAAGAGGATGCCGCGCAGCCCGTGCCGCACCGCCGCCGCCTCGTACTGGCCGCGGGGCACCGTGGTGTTCGGCGCCAGCAGCCCGACCTTGCCCGCCGCGTCCAGCGGCGCGATGTCCTCCTCGCGGCCGTCGCCGATGTTGACCACCTCGGCCTCGAAGCGCGGATGCGGCTGGGTGTAGCTGAGCGAAGCCATGCGCAACCGCCGGTGCACCGGCGCCAGCATCTCGGCCTCGTCCTGCCCCCGCACCCAGCCCGGCATGGTGAACGGCTCCAGCCGCGCCTCGATGCCGAGCGCCTTCAGCTGCTCGAGCGTGCGTTGCAGCGCCGCGCGGTTGTTGGGGGAGCCGGTCAGCCGGCCGCCGAAGTCGTCGCAGAGGTGGCTGAGATAGGTGTAGCCCGCCGGGTCGGCCTTGGCCGCCGCATACAGCCGGTCCTGCACCGCCTGGTCGGGCTGGGCGGACAGCGACAGGGCCAGCAGCAGGAAAAGGAGGGGTGTTTTCATGATTCGTGGATCCAGACGGTCATCTCCCCCTCGCCGCGGTTGGCCCAGAGGCCGTAGGGGATCGCGCGGAGGGGCTGCGGCGCGGTGGCCGGCGGGGTGGTCTGGTACAGTGACGCCCCCGGCTGCACGCGGTAACCGGTCCCCTCGATCACGACACAGCCACCGAGCAGCGCGGGGTCGTGGCGCGGCGCGAGCGGCGCGGCGCGGGGCAGGACAATCCCGGCGAGGTTCGCGCCGTGGTCCGGTTCCTCAAGGCAGTAGACCACCGGCCCGCGCTGCAGGGCGACGCGCCCCGCCACGGTGGAAACGCGCGGGTCGGCCCGCACGCGTTCGACCGGCATGGGCAGTGTCAGCGTGACCAGGTCGCCCGGCGCCCAGGTGCGGCGCACCGCGGCGTAGCCGTGGGTCACCGCCAGCTCCTGCGCCCGGCCGTTCACCGCCAGCTTCGCGCCGCGGCACCAGCCCGGGATGCGCAGGGACAAGGTGAACTCCACGGGCGCCGCCGGCCGCACCTCGATCGCGACCTCCTCGGTCCAGGGATAGTCGGTGCGCACCGCCAGCCGCACGTCGGCGCCCCCGATGGCGGCGCGCAGCTCGCCCTCGGCGTAGAGGTGCAGCGCGAGCCCGTCGGGCCGCTGCGAGGCCACGTACTCGCCGAGCGAGGCGAAGAGGCGCGCGACGTTCGGCGGGCAGCAGGCGCAGCCGAACCAGCCGACGCGCTGGGTCTTGACGAGGTGACACTCGTAGCGGCGCTTGGCGACGGCAGGGATGAGCTCGAGCGGGTTGACGTAGAAAAACTTCGTGCCGTCGAGCGACATGCCGCTGAGAACGTTGTTATAGAGTGCGCGCTCCATCACGTCGGCGTACTCGCCGCGCAGCTCGAACTCCAGCATGCGGCGCGCGAAGAAGATCACGCCGATCGCCGCGCAGGTCTCGGCATAGGCGCGGTCCGGCGGCAGGTCGAAGGGCTCGGTGAACTTCTCGCCGTACGGCTCCGCGCCCACGCCGCCGGTGAGGTAGAGGTGCCGCCGCACGAGGCTGGCCCAGAGCGTGTCGCATGCGCGCCGGAGCGTGGCGTCGCCGAGTTCGCGGGCGAGGTCGGCCATCGCCGCGAGCAGGTACATCTGGCGCACGGCATGGCCGACGGGCTCCGTCAGCTCCCGCACCGGGCGCGCCGCCTGCAGCGTCGCGAGGCCGTCGAAGTACATGTGCCACGGCAGCGGGTCGCCGCGGCGCTTAGTCTCGGCCTGCAGGTAGTTCGGCTCCTGCCCGCGCTGGTTGACGAAGTACGCCGCCAGCCGCGCATACCGGATCTCACCGGTGGCACGGGCCAGTTTCACGAGCGCGAGCTCGATCTCCTCGTGCCCGCAGTAGCCCGGGATCTGGCCGGGGCCCAGGCCGAAGGTGCGCTCGATCAGGTCGGCGAGCTTGGCCACCACCGTCAGCAGCGTGCGCTTCCCCGTCGCCTGGAAATGGGCCACGCCCGCCTCGATCATGTGGCCGGCGACGTAGAGCTCATGGCAGTCGCGCAGGTTGGCCCAGCGGTTCTGCGGCTCGACGAGCTGGAAGTAGGTGTTGAGGTAGCCGTCCGCCCCCTGCGCCTTCGCCAGGGTCGCGATCAGCCGGTCCAGCTCGGCGTCGAGCGCCGCGTCGGGATGCGTGGCGAGCCGGTAGGACGCCGCCTCGATCCACTTGGCCAGGTCCGAGTCCTGCCAGAACAGCCCGTAGAACTTCCCGGGCTTCTCCCCCGCCGCGACCTGGAAGTTGTGCACGCAACCGCTCGGCTCGGCGCCCGCCACGCGGTCGTTCAGCGCCTCCCACTGGTAGGGGATGACGACCTCGCGCACGAGGCGCGCGCGCTCCGCGAGGAAGCCGCGCGTGAAGCGGACCTGGCCAAGAGGCAGGGCGGAGGGATAGTTCATGGACGGAGGAGGCGGGAAAGATTCGAAGGCCGAACATCGGGCGTTCGGCGTTCGCCTGTCCCGCCGGCTTCGTGGGGGCTCATGCGAACCGAAGCGCGGCGACGGACCCGGGCGGCAGCGTGAGCTGCACGTTCTGCCCGTTCACGCGCACGCCGGCAAAGGGCCGGGTCGTGACGGCGCGCGGCTGGTCGTAGGTGTTGCACGTCGTGAGCACCGGCGCGGCGAGCACGCGGGCATCGGCCGGCGCGGGCGTGCGGCCGGTGAACGCCAGGGTGAGCTCGGCGGGTGCGGCGGGGTCGGTGTTGCAGACCGTGACATTCACGGTGCCGTCGGCGGCGAGCGACGCGGTGGCGGAGACGTTCGGATACTCCATGCCCTCGTGCCGCGACCGGCCGGCGTCGCTGTGCACGGGCAGGCGCCGCGCGTCGTGGTGCGCGGCGTACATCGCGAGCACGTCCCAGGTCGGCGTGAGCACGAGCCGGCCGCCGCCCTCCTCGGTGAGGGCCACGGCCTGGAGGACGTTGACCGTCTGCGCGAGGTTCGCGATGCGCACGCGCTCGCAGTGGTCGATGAAGATGTTGAGCGTGAGCGCGGCGAGCACGCCGTCGCGGACGGTCTGCTGCTGGTGGAGGAAGCCGGGATTCGTGCCGGGCTCCGGCGCGTACCACGAGCCCCACTCGTCCACCACCAGCGAGGTCTTCGCGGCGGGGTCGTAGCGGTCCATCACGGCGCGGTGGCCGCGGACGTAGTCGTCCATCTTCCAGCCGAGGGCCATGACCCATTTCCAGCCGGCGTGGTCGAAGCCCGTCGCGGGATGCCGCGGCGGCCAGTCGCCTGGCACGGTGTAGTAATGAAGCGAGAGTCCCTGTAGGAGCGGGCCGCCAAGCGGGCCCTTGAAGGCCTCGCGCATCATGACGTCGGTCCAGTGGTAGTCGTCGTTGCGCGCGCCGCTGGCGATGCGGTAGAGCGGCGCCGACGGGAAGTCGCGGGTGTACGTGGCGAAGCGGCGGTACTCGTGGGCGTAGTACTCCACCGTCATGTTGCCGCCGCAGCCCCAGGTCTCGTTGCCGACGCCCCAGAGGCGAACCTTCCACGGCTCGCGCCGGCCGTTCGCGGCGCGCTCGTCGGCCAGCGTGCCGGCGGCGGCGTTGCAGTACTCGACCCACTCGCGCAGCTCGCGCGGGGAGCCGCTGCCCACGTTGCCGGCGAGGTACGGCTCGCAGCCGAGCTGCTCGCAGAGATCGAGGAACTCGTGCGTGCCGACGGCGTTGGACTCGATCACGCCGCCCCAGTGGGCGTTGATCCGCCGCGGGCGCCGGTCGCGCGGACCGATGCCCTCGCGCCAGTGGTAGTCGTCCGCGAAGCAGCCGCCCGGCCAGCGCAGGTTGGGAATGCGGATCTGGCGGAGGGCCGCGACCAGGTCGCTGCGCCAGCCGCGGACGTTCGGCACCGGGGAATTCTCCCCGACCCAGAGGCCGTCGTAGATGCAGCGGCCAAGGTGCTCGGCAAAGTGACCAAAAATGTGCCGGTCAATGACTGGTCCGGGCTCGCCGGCATGGATCGTCAGCTTGGGCATGGCGGGCAGGGATGAAAACTAAGGGGTGACGCTGTCGGTGATCGAAAGGTGGTTGAAGTCGAGGACGCGTTTAAGGTGGCCGTGCGTGATAGTCAGGCACCGAGAACCCTTTTCGGCGTTGAGGTAGGGTCCCTCGAACAGCTTCCACTTGGTGTAGTCCACCGGATAGCCGTCCACCACCGGGGTCTGGCCGTAGGTCACGACCACATTCTTCCCGCGCAGGGTCTTCAGCTTCACGGTCGGGACCGGCTCAAGTCGGAACTCCAGCGGCAGCGCGAGGATGGCCGCCTTGAACGCCGCGAAGCTCGGGAACTCGCTCACGCTGGCCGCCTGCACGATCGAGCCGTTCTTGAGGTGGGGGCTCTGGAGCAGGGTGTCCCCGGTGGCGATTCGCTCCCACTTGTAACCGGCCTTCGACGGCTGCTGCTTGTAGCCTTGAAACGGCGCCAGCGTGTAGCCGGCGAGCGGCCGGTAGGCCAGGTAGGCGTTGCCGCCGCGCGCGAAGATCCAGCCGGACGGATCCTCGGTCCGGTCCACCAGGTCGCGGGACAGGAAGGCGTTCACGTGGGGATGGCGCGTGCCGGGCGGGATGTCGTACAGCGCCACGATCGTGTCGAGGTCCTGAAACACCTGCTCATACGGCGAGGCCCCGAGAATCTTGTCCGGCGCATCGTACGAGGGCTTCCCCTCGCTGGCCAGGTTGGGGATCATCGGCTCGGGGTACGCGGTGAACGATGTCTGCATGTCCTCCGGCGACGAATAGGGATGGACCGAGAAAAGCGTGCTGTGCGCCCCGCGGGGATCGGCCACCGTCCAGGACACGTCCCACACGTGCGTCTGGATGGGATCGGCCCGACCGCCCTGGAAGGAGCCCACCGCGTAGTCCCGGCGCATGTAGCTCGTCTTGTAGATGGGCGCCATCAGCACGTCGCTGTAGCGCCAGCGCCGGCGGGAGCGCTTGAGGTCCCGCTGCACGTAGTCGGGCCCGCGATCCACCGCGATGCGGTAGATCACCTCGGGCAGCTGATAGTTCTTGGCCGCCACGGCAAAATACAGCCCAAACCCGGCGTAGGAGGCCGGCGGCGGCGTGTTGCCGAAGAGCAGCCAGCTGTAGAAGGAGGCTTGGTCGTTCCACCGTTCCATCACGGGGTTTTCCGTCGTGCGCGCGTGCGGGCCGCGCAGCACGCCGTTGAGGGTGTTCGCGGCCAGGTCGGCGAAGAGCCAGTCGAGCGTCATCCGGCCGCGCATCCGCATCTCGGGGTCGTGCGCCCAGGTGGCCAGGTACAGCATCGGGATCGCGTACTCGGTGATGTAACCCGTCGGGTTGAACTCGCCCTGCCCGACCGTCGTCATGAGATCCATCCAGTGGATCAGGTACTCGCGCGATTCGGCGAGGCTCTCCGCCGAGCTCTTGCCCGTGTACCAGGACTCCGCCGGATCGTTCGGGTAAAGCTCCGACATGAGGTAGAGCGACGTGTAGTACATCGCCCAGTGGTTCTCGGTGTCACCGCGGAGCTGCATGTTGGTCCGCCACGCCTCGCGGATCGCCGCCCTCGCCTCGGCCGACAGCGAGTCGCGGCCGGTGTAGGCCAGGCAGACGGACGGAAACATCCAGAAGGGACCCGATCCGCCCTCCTTCATCAGCTCGATGACCCGCGCCGAACACGCCGCGACGTCCTCGTGCCGCACGAGCTTGGCCGCGATCGCGGCCGGATCCAGGGTGGTCGGCTTCGCCAGGTTCACCAGGCCGCTGCGCCAGGCCAGCGCCTCATCGATGCGCTGGTCATAGGCTTCGCGGCGGGTATCGGCGCCCGGCACCACGGCCTTCGACGGCGGCGGAGCCGTGAAGGACGGCTGGGCCGGCAGGGCGGCCCCGGACAGGATGGCGAGACAGAGGGAGAGAAAGGTTTTTTTCATGACGGAGGTTCGCGGGCTCACGGGGTGGACACGGGCAGGAACAGGAAAGCATTGACGGTGGAGGCTTCCAGGCCCCCGCGCTTCCACGTGCGGCCAAAGTCTTCGGAGGAATAGAGCGCCTCGCCCACCACGCTCGCATAGAGCGACCCCGAGTCCGGATCGACCGCGATTCGCCAGACCTTGTGGGGATCGGGAATCCCGGCATTGCGGGCCGTCCAGGTCTCACCGCCGTCCTCCGAGGTCAGCACCCCCAGCGTCCAGCTCCCGATGGCCAGGCGCGACGGGTGGAGGGGATCGAACGCCACATTGTAGAGCGCGTGGGCGGAGGGCACGCCGGCGAGCTGCTTCCAACTGAGCCCGCCGTCCCGTGAAATCCACGCGCCGTTGCTCTGCGTGACCGCGAGCCAAAGCCGCGGGTCGTGGGGCGACTGCTTGATGTCGTCGACCGTCGTGTCGGTCGGCAAGACCCGCGTCCAGGACTCGGCGCCGTTCGTCGTGAGGTAAATGCCCGACTCGCAGCCGGCCAGCACGCGGCCCGCCTGGGTGCGGTCGACCTCGACCACCTGGGTGTACTTGCCCCGCTCCGGCAGGCCGTTTTCCCGGCGGGGCCACGTCTGGCCGCGGTCCGGCGACACGGCGATGCCGTCGGGCAGCGCCAGGTACACCGTGTCCGGAGCATGGGGGTCAATCGTGACATCGAGCGGCTCGGTCATGTCCCAGCTGGTGGTGATCCGCCAGTGTTGGCCGCCATCCAGGCTGCGCCAGCAGCCGTTGTTGGCCGCCGTGAAGATCACGGCGCGGTTGCGCGGATCGAAGTCCACGGCGCGGACGCTCGTGTCGTTGTAGCCGAGGTGCTGCCACTCGCCCGCCGCCCCGCGCCGGAAGAGGCCGTTGACCGTGACGATCTTCGAGCCGATGACGTACCCTTTGTTGACCGCGGCGCAAATATACAGGTCGTGGCTGGGCGCGGCGCTGGCGGCGCCGGCCAGCAGGCCGAGGAGGAGGAGCGGGAATCGGAGCGAGGTCATGGCGGAGGAAGGAAGTTCTGGAATTGCGATGGGCCGGGGAGCCGGGCAATACGGCGGCACCCCTATGAAGTTACCCCTCGGATTGGTGTTGGCGTTGCTGTGGACGGAAACGTTGGCCGGCGCGGGCGCGGCGGCGCCGACGCCCGAGCAGCGGCTCGCGGCGCTGGGTCTGACGCTGCCGGCGGTGCCCGCGTCCGTGGCAAACTACGTGCCCGCGGTGCGCAGCGGCTCGCTGGTGTTCCTCGCCGGCCAGATCCCGCGGCGGGCGGACGGCCAGGTCCTGGTCGGCAAGGTCGGCCGTGACTGCACCGAGGCGCAGGCCGCGGACGCGGCGCGCACCTGCGCGCTGCAGCTGCTGGCGGCGCTGAAGGCCGAGGTCGGCGACCTCGGCCGGGTCCGGCGCATCGTGCGCGTCGGCGGCTTCGTGAACTGCACGCCCGACTTCACGGCCCAGCCCAAGGTCATCAACGGCGCCTCCGACCTGCTCGTGGCGGTCTTCGGCGAGCGGGGCCGCCATGCGCGCGCCGCCGTCGGGGTCGCCGCCCTGCCCGCCGGCGCGCCGGTCGAAGTCGAGCTGGTCGCGGAGATCGCGGAGTAGTTTCGCCGGCATCGCTCAGAGCTCCTGTGCAGCCGCGCGCACCGCGGCGATGACCCGGTCGCACTCGGCCCGGGAGTTGAAGACGTGCAGCGAGACGCGCACGGCCTCGAGGTGCTGCTCGCTGACCGGCCGGCAGCGCAGGCGGTGGTGGCGCTTGAGGTAGTCGGAGAACTTCGCGGCGTTGGCGCGCGGGTGGCGCAGCGTCGTCATCGCGGTCCAGAGCCCGTCGGCGCGCGGCGACAGGAGCTCGATGCCCGGGATGCCCGCCAGCCCCGCGCGGAGCTGCGCGGCAAGCTCGCGGCCCCAGGCGGCGATCCGGTCGCGGCCGATTTCCTCCTGGAACCGCACGGCCTCCGCCAGGCCGGCGACCAGGCCGAGGTTGCGCGTGCCGTACTCGTAGCGGACCGCGCTGGGCTTCAGCACCAGCACGCCCGGGAGGAACGGCAGCTCGCCCGTGTGGGAGCCGATGCCGGTCGGCGCAATCTCGTCCAGCCGCGCGTGGCGGACGAAGAGGGCGCCCGTCTCGTGCGGGCCGCCGAGCCACTTGTGGCCGCTGCAGGCGTAGGAGTCACACCCGAGCGCGGCAAGGTTGACGGGGACCAGGCCCACGGCCTGCGCGCCGTCGACGTGAAACCAGGCCCCGTGCGCATGCGCGAGCTCCGCGAGGGCGGCCACCGGCATCACCTGCCCGGTGGTGCAGGTGATGTGGCTCACCTGGACGATCTTGGTGCGCGGCGAGAGGAGAGCGCGGACGCGCGCGACGTTGCCCTCGGCGCTCGTGGGGTCGGGCTCGAACAGGCGCACCACCACGCCGCGGCGCTGCACCTGGTTGAACCAGGGGTACGAGCCGCCGGGGTGCGCGTGGGACTCGAAGATGACCTCGTCGCCCGGCCCGAGCGCGAGGCCGGCGGCGATGATGGAGTTGGCCTCGGTGGCGTTGCGCGTGAAGCAGATCTCCTCGGGCCCGGCGCCGAGGAACGCCGCCAGCGTGCGGCGGGCCGGCTCGATGCGGCGCTCGTGCTCCGGCTCGGAGTGCGCCTGCATTTCCGTCATGGTCCCGAACACGCGGTCGAGCACGCGCTGCGGCGTCGGGCCCAGCCCGCCGGCGTTGAGGTAGACGGGCTCGTCCTGGAGCGGGTAGTGGGCGCGGACGGCGCGCCAGAAGGCGTCGGGGTGCTGCGCATCGTAGGCCGGGAGCAGCGGCGGCGCGGCGGTCGGGGCGGCGGCCAGCGGCGCGGTCCCCGCCAGGGCGCCGAGGGCGCCGAGCCCCACGCTCTGGACGAAGGTGCGGCGGTCGAGTTGCATGCGGGAAGGAGTTGGGCCGCGCGCCGCGGCTCAGGCCTTGCGAAGCACTTCGCCGACCGCGGCGACCAGGTGGTCGCACTCCTCGGGCGAGTTGAAGAGGTGGGCTGAGATGCGGATGGCGTCGAGGTCGACCTCCGACACCGGGCGGGTGCGCAGGTGGTGGTCGCCGAGCAGGCGCTCGAAGATCTTGCCGTAGGCGAGCTTGATGGAGCGGAAGGTGAGGATCGACGCGCTGTACGCGGGGTCGGCCGGCGTGAGGAGCTCGACGCCGTCGATCTTCTCGAGGCCGGCGCGGACGCGCTGGGCCAGCGCGCGGCCGCGGGCGGCGATGCGGTCGCGGCCGATCTCGGTCTGGAAGCGCATCGCCTCGGCCAGCGCCAGCACCGATGCGGCGTTGCGCGTGCCGTACTCGTAGCGGTGGGCGCCGGGGCTGTAGATGAAGAGGCCGGGATTCTTCAGGTTGATGTCGTCGCTGGAGTACGCGCCGACGTGCCGGGGCGTCACCTGCGCCATGCGGTCCAGCCGGATCCAGAGGACGCCGGTCTCGTGCGGGCCGCCGATCCACTTGTGGCCGCTGGTGGCGAACGAGTCGCAGCCGAGCGCGGCCACGTTGACCGGGATCATCCCCGCGGACTGGGCGCCGTCGACGTGGAACCACAGGTTGTGGGCGCGCGCGAGCTGCGCGATCGCGGGGACGGGCATGATCAGGCCGGTCGGCGAGGTGATGTGGGAGACCTGGACGACGCGGGTCCGGGGCGTGATGAGCGCGGCGATGCGCTCGAGGTTGCGCTGCGGGTTCACCGGGTCGGGCTCGAACGTCTTGACCACGATGCCGTCGGCGCGCTCGCGGTTGAGCCAGGGAAACGAGCCGCCGGGGTGCGCATGGGACTCGAAGATAACCTCGTCCGCCGCCTGCAGCTCAAGGCCGCCGGCGACGATGCAGGTGCCCTCGGTGGTGTTGCGCGTGAAGCAGACCTCCGCCGGCTTGGCGCCGAGGTAGTCGGCCGCGATGACCCGCGCCTGCGCGAAGAAGTCGTGGCCGGTCTCGACCCGCTCCTGCAGCTGGCGGCTCGCGACCGTGAGCATGTCGAGCACGCGCAGCGGCGCCGGGCCGAGGCCGCCGGTGTTGAAGTAGGTCCGCTCGGGCGTCATCGGGAACTGCGCCCGCACCTGCCGCCAGAACTCCTCCGGATTGTCCCCGGTCCAGGCCGGCGTCACCGCCGACTGGTAGCCGTCCGCCTCCATCGAGCCGAGGCTGCGGGCGGCGATCAGCCCGAGGGCGCCCGCCCCGAGGCCGCGGAGGAAGGTCTTGCGGTCGACGTTCATCGGGCGGTGATGGTCAGGAGGTGGTCCACGTCCAGCGCCGCGCCGGGGGCGAGGGCCAGGTTCTGGTCCACCTGCACCGGGAAGGCCGCGAGCGGGTAACCGCGGCGGACAAACCAGCGCAGGGGCGAGGCGGGGTTCTCGAACCGCAACGTGACGCGGCGCAGGGAGCCGTCAAGCTGTCCGTGCCATTCCATCCAGCGGCCCGCCGCGCCGTGCACGGCCTTCTCGCCCTCCTCCCCACCCTCGGCGGTGAGGCGGATGGCCGCATCGCCGTGGTCATCGAGCAAAGCGCGGGCGCCGCGGAACTGCAGGCCCGTGTAGTGCGAGCCGGCGAGGCCGCCAAAGGAGCACGGGTTGCCGAGCGAGAGCTCCCGGCCGCTGACGTTCACGACGCGGGCGCGCCAGCGGAGCGTCCACGCCGCCGCGGAATTCACCGTGAGCGTCACCGTTCGCTCCTCGCGGAAAAACAGCTCCGTCGGCGTGCGCCACTCGAGGGTGTGGGCCAGCGTCGCCGCCGCGCCCGCCGCCTCGCAGCGGGTCCACGCGACGTGCTGTTGCTCGCCGTGGTCCTCGCGCCACTTGTAGCCGTCCTCGCGCCGGCAGGTCGGCCCGCCCCAGAAGTTCCAGCCGGAGACGTTGGTCAGCGTGAACGACAGCCCGTGGTGCCACGGGTGGTCGTTGGGCCGGAAGTTGGTGAGCGTGTCGCCCGCGAGTGAGTTGACGGGATGAAAATAGGGGCGCGCGGACTCGTTGTGCGCGGTCCCCGGCACATACACGTAGCGGCAGAGCAGGTGCTCCGCGGAATAGACGCTGACGGCGCGGCCGTCCTCGTGCTGCAGGCGTAGGGTGCTCATGGGTGGGGAAACGCCTCCTCGAATGTGCCGCCGGGGAATGTACGGGTCGCGCCGCCCGGCGCGGCGACCACGACCTCGCGGCCCGCCGGGGCCGAGACCTTCAGGTGGAACTTCCCGTCCGCCACGCGCCAGGCGACCTCGATCAGGCCGTGCGGCGTGCAGACGCTGCCGGCGGCGTGCGCCAGGCCCCAGCAGTGCGGCTCGACCCGGACGCGGGCGAAGCCGGGTTCGGTGGCGGTGACGCCGAGGATGCGCTGCTGGAACTCGAGCACGGGGTGCGCGCTCCACGCGTGGCAGAGCGAGCGCCAGTAGCTGTTCTCCTCGACGAAGGTGGAGAGCCCGTAGCCCACGGACTCGTGCCACGGGCCGAGGTGGCGGGGCACGTCGTCGGCGCGGCCGCACCGCGCCAGCGCAGCGAAGCCCGTGTGCCACCAGAAAAACGAGCCCGGCGCGAGCTTCGGGTCCTCCGGGAAGCGCCGCAGCATGATTGTGCGCTCGCGCTCGCCCGCGAGGCCCGCGACGACGGCCCAGGCGTTGCCGTACTGGCTGAGCTCGGGCCCGCCGGGCCGGTCAAAGTAGAGTCCCTCGGCCTCGGACCAGAACCGCGCATGCGCCGCGGGCCGCAGCGCCGCGGCCTCGCGCGCGAGCGCGTCCGCCTCGCGCGCGGTGCCGGCGTGCCGGCAGAGCAGCGCGCCCTCGTCGAGGGCGTTGATGTACTGCGCCGCATGGATGCAGGTCGGGCCGGTGTCGGCCCCGGGCACGACGCCGCGCGGCCACCATGCGCACCAGTCGGTGATGTTCCAGTAGGGCATCCGCGCCGGCAGGCCGTCGGCGTCGGTGTGCCGCCGGTACCAGTCGAGCACCGCGCGCACGCCCGGGAGCAGGTCGCGCACCGTGGCGACGTCGCCAGTGCAGTAGAGGTAGTCCTTGATGTTGGTGATCCAGTGGATGCTCCAGGCCGGGATGACCTGCAGCAGCCGCGAGGGAAACCGCGCCTGGGTCAGGCCGTCGGACAGCCGCGACCAGTCGAAATGGTAGAGCGCCTGCCGGCTCAGCCGGTAGTCCCCGGTCGTCAGCATGCCGAGCTTCGAGGTGATCATCGTGTCCCCGGCGTACTGCATCTGCTCGTAGTGCGGGCAGTCCTCGAACGTCTCGTGCGAGCACATCCGCATCGTGTGCAGGCCAACCTGCCAGATCTTGTCCAGCGCGGGATCGGACGAGCGGAAGGTCGCGGCGATGCGGTACGGGTAGGCGGTGAAGCGGTACTGCACGCGGCGCAGCGTGAGCGGCTCGGCGCCGACGGTGATCTGCAGGCCGACGTAGCGGAACGCCCGCCAGTGCAGCGGCTCGAACTCCTCGTCGCGGCCCGACGGTTCCCAGATGTCGCCCCAGCCCGTGACCTCCCCGCGGCGGTCAAAGGTCCAGCCGCGGCTCTCGTCGGCAAAGTGCGAGGCGAGGTTCGCCAGCGGCTGCTGCCGCCCGAGCAGCTTTGCGCCGGGCGTGGCCCACGGCAGGCGCAGCGCCTCCGCGTACCGCAGACGCACCACGCTGCCCGCGCCGCCCGTCACCGCGAGGTGCGGGAACGCGGTGGTCAGGGCGGAGGCATCGAGGACGAGGCTCACGGTCGTGCCGGCCGGCAGCGTCAGCGCCCGGCCCTCCGCGAGCAGCGCGCGCCACGGCGCGGCGACCGGCGCGCCGCCGGCGAGAAACGCATCCGCGAACGGCTCCGGCGCGCCCTCCTCCAGCATCGGCACGAGGCGCGCCATCAGTCCGTATGGGCTGGCAGGATCGCGGCGGTTCTCAATCCGCTCGGCCTTGAAGAGCACGTGCGCGGCGGGCCAGGCCGCGTCGTCAAACTCCGGCGTGTTCCAGCCGACGGGCACGAGGCGGGAAACGCGGTGCTCGAAGTAGCCCAGGTAGCCCTCGAAGGTGGTGTGCTCGTTCTGGAAGCGGTGCGCGGTGTCGACGGCGACCTTCCACGTCGCGTCCGTGCGCAGCTCGGTGGTGGCGGCGCCCTCGTGCAGCGCGCCCTCGAGGACAAAGCCGCCCGTGTACGTCATGACCGAGCACGGCGGCCCGAGCAGCGCCGGCCGGTGCGCGACGCGCGACATGTCGAGCACGATCGTCGCGAGCACGTTGCGGCCGCGACGGAGGTGAGGCGAGAGGTCGAACGTCTCGTAGAAGTGGTGATTCACGTCGCCCTTGGCCGGGCCGCGGCCGAGGAGCACGCCGTTGCAGAAAAAAAGGTAGCGGCTGTCGCCCGAGACGTGGACGGTGAGCGCCGCGGCGGCCGGGTCGGCCACCTCGAAGGTCCGGCGGAAATAGCGCACTTGGTAGTGCGACGGGCTGGCCGCCTCGGGTGGCGGGGCCGAGTGCGAGCCCTCGGCGGACCAGATCCAGGCGGCGGAGTTGACGAAGGGGAGATCGGCCACGGGAAAAACTTAGCGAAGAGACGTGAGGAAGACGAAGTCCGAGGCGTACGCGCCATACAGCCCGCCGTCGTGCCACGTCCGGCCGAGGTCGTCGGAGTAGAACGTGCCCTCCTCGAACGTCGAGGCCCAGAGCCGTCCGCGCACGTCGGGATCGAAGGCCACCACGAACACGCGGGGCACCGGCAGGCCCGCCGAGCGGTCCGTCCAGGTCCGGCCGCCGTCGGCCGACACGTGGACCCCAACTTCCCAGCCGCCCACGGCGAGCTGCGCCGCGTCGTGGGGCGAGAGCGTCACCGAATAAAGATTGGCCGTCGCGCACGCGGGATCCGTTGCGCTCCAGGTGGCGCCGGCGTCGCGCGAGAGCCAGGCCCCGCGACCCTCGGTGCCGGCCAGCATCAGCCGCGGATCGGCCGCGCTCTGCACGAGGCGGAGCACGGTGACCGCGGGAAATTCCACGCGCCGCCAGGAGCCGGCGCCGTCGGTCGAGACCGCGAGGCCGTCCTCGGTGCCCAGCAGCACGCGCCCGGAGTGCGCGGCGTCGGCGACGAGGGTCTGGCAATAGAGGCGGGAGAGTCCCTGCTGGGCGAGCTGCCACGTGGCGCCGCCGTCCGTCGAGCGGATCGGGCCCCAGGCCGTCGCGGCATAGACCCGCGCGGGCCGGCCGCGGTCGAACGCGAGGGCGCGGACATCGCCCACCTCCCAGCCGGTGGCCTTGCGCCAGTGGCGGCCGCGGTCGGTGGAGCGCACGACGCCGTCGGCGCTCGCGAGGAGCAGCACGCCCGGGTCCGCCGGGCTCTGCGCCAGGCTGGCGACGCCGAGGATGCGCGGGCCGAAGAGGGTCCACTGGCCGGTCGCGCCGCGGGCATAGAGGCCGGAGTCGAGCGGCGTGGGGGAATTTTTCTGCGCCTTGGTCATGGACACGGCGGCGTAAAGGGTCCGGGCGGCCACGGGCTCGGCGGCCGGTCCGCGGCCGGCCAGCGCGAGGGCGAGGAGCAGGAGAATTCGGCGGCTCATGGCTGGACGTTGTAGACGGACTCGGTGCGGGTGTTGCGCGCGAAGTCGAGGAGCAGGCGGGCCGGGCCATGCGTGATCTCAAGCTGCCGGCTGCCGCGCGTCGCGTGGCCAAACGGGCTCTCGAAGAGGGGCCAGTGCGTGAAGTCCACCGGCGTGCCGTCCACGGTCGGCGTCGCGCCGTAGCGGGCGCGCAGCACGTGGCCGTCGAGCGCGGTGAAGGTCGCCTCCGGTGCGGCGGCGGTGGAGAACTTCAGCGGCAGGGCGCGCACGGCGGCCTTGAAGGCGTCGTAGGAGGCGTACTTGCGGGCGGGGGCAACCTGCACGACGTAGCCGTTGCGCAGCGCCGGGCTGACGTAGCAGCGGTGACCCTCGCCCCACTGGTCGAAGCCCGTGCTGATGAAGCCGCCGGCGCCGCGGCGCAGCAGGCCGGTCCAGTCGTTCGGCTTCCATTCGCCGGCGGCGAACGGCCGATAGGCGATGTAGGCCGGGCCGCCCTGCGCGAAGATCCAGCCGGACGCGTCCTCGTCCACGTGCGCGAGGTCGCGCGAGAAGAACACCGTCACGAGCGGGAAGCGCGTGCCGGCGGGGATGTCGTAGAGCGCGATGAGCGCGGAACCGTGCTGGCAGACCTGCTCGAACGGCGAGCCGCTCGGGAGCTTGTCGGGGGTGTCGTAGTCGGCCTTGGAGCGCGCGATCAGGTTGGTGACCGTGTCCCAGTCGCCGCCGAAGTACATGGTGCCCTCGAGGGGCGACGAGTAGGGCTGGACCCCGAAGAAGGTGTTGGCGGCCCGCGACACGGGCAGGTCCGTCCGCCAGATCAGGCTCCAGGTCTGCTGCTGGATCGGCTGCAGGAGCCCGCCCTGCGTGGAGCCGAGGATGAAGTCGGGGTCGACGTAGCTGTACTTGTAGACCGGGATCGTGCGACGGTCGCCGATGACGAAGGACTGCGGGCCGGCATGGCGGAGGCGCCAGCGCGTGCGCTTCAGCTCGCGCTCGACATAGGGCTGGGTGCGGTCGCGGGCCACGCGCTCGAGGATCGGGGGCGGGGTGTAGCCGCTCAGCGCGAGCAGTTGCACGGTGCCGGTCAGCACCGGCTCGCCCAGGCCGAAAAACAGCCAGCCCATCGCCTTCGCCGGGGTTTGTCCCGGCACCACGATCTGCCGCGGGTACACCCGGCTGTGCGCCCCGCCATAATAGCCGTCGAGCGTCTCGACCGCATAATCATAGAGGATGTAGTCGAGCAGCATGTGCGCCTTGTGGCGAAAGCCCTCGTCCTTGGCCCAGCCCGAAAGCAGGGACAGGCCGATCGCGTACTCTTCAATATAGTTCGGCGAGTCGTACTCGCCCTGGCCGTAGGACGTCGTGACATCGATCCAGTGCTCAAGGTAGCCGCGGGCCTCGGCCATATTCTCGGCGGAGGACCGGCCGTTGAACCATTCGCCGGGACCGGCGTCCGGTCGACTCTGGGCCGCCAGATAGAGGCTGGAGTAATAGAGCACCCAGTGGTTTTCCGTGTCGCCCCGACTTGGCCAGTACGTGCGCCACAGTTCCGCGATGCGGTCCCGGGCCGGTTGGTCGAGTCCTTGCTCGCCGGCCATCATCACCGTGACCATCGGAAACATCCAAAACATGTTATCGGTCGGCGTCGGCGCCGTGATCTTTGCGAGCCGGGCCAAGGCCGCCTCCCGCTTTTCTCCCCGCTGCAGGCAGGCAGCGACGTCGTAATAGCCACCTTTCGTCGGGTTGGTCGGATCAATGGCCGCAACCGAGGCAGCGATCACCGCTGCCTGTCGCGCCTGAAATCCCCGGGAAATCTCGGCATCCGACCCTGCCGGCCTCGTTTCCCCACCCCAAACCCCGGCAGAACCCGCGACAAACACCATGAACAAGGCCATGATGGCGCGACTCTTTGCCGAAATCAGAATCATAGGAATGGGGTTGTCTCGGGGGGGGAAGAGGTACCAGCATGAGGCCGCTTTATTCAGCATTTCAACCAGCATTTTCCCTGAAATTTCAACCCCATGAACACTTCCACCAAAAAATCCGAACCCCGCCTGATTCAGTGCGCCACCCCCTGGTCCATGATGTACTATCCCAGCAAGCGCCGGGAGTGGTCGCTGGAGCGGAAAATGAGGGAAATCAAGGCGGCGGGTTTCGACGGCATCGCGGCGGTGGTCAACCCGGAGATCCAGGCGATCGCGAAGAAGGTGGGGCTGGTGATGATGGGTGGGTTTGACGGCTCCAAGGTGGCAGCGGCGCGCCGACAGATCATCGTGCAGCGCGACCTCGGGGTTCACTACATGAACGTCCAGCTGCTGGACCATGACACCCCGCCGGCCGTGGCGGCCAAGCTGGCGGTGAAGCTCATCGCCATGTCGGACGAACTGGGCGTGGGCGTGCACATCGAGACGCACCGGGACACGGCCACGGAGACGCCCGAGAAATTCGAGGAGATCGCCCGCCTCTTCCAGCGGGCGACGGGCCGCCTGATGCCCGTGACGTGGGACCATTCGCACTTCGCGGTCTCGAAGCACATCCTGCCGCAGCATTACTCCGCGCGGCTGCTGGCCTGGCCCAAGCTCATCCAGCGTTCCTCCCTCTTTCACCTGCGCCCGTTCAACAGCCAGCACTGCCAGATCCCGGTCACCAACGGCCGCGGCCAGCTGACCCCGGAGTTCGTGGACTACCTGGCCTTCGTCGAGGACCTTTTCACCCTCTGGCTGCAGGGACCCAAGCCCCGCGGCGAGCTCTGGACCTGCCCCGAGCTGGGCATGAGCCACGGCTACCACGTCAGCACCAATCCCCTGCCCTGGCCCGATGCCATCCGGGCCCGCGAGGAGTACGCCGGCGCCTGGCGCCGGGCCCGCCGCCGCGCCGCCCGATAAGCACCGCGATTAACCATCGTGGAGGGGCTTCTCACGGCGGTTTGCCGGGGAAACAGCTTGACGCGCCACAATGATTTTCAGAATTGTTTTCTGAATATTTCACGGCCGACCCCACGTCATGCTCATCGCCGAAATTGCCCAAAGGGCCAAGGTTTCCCCAGCCACCGTCTCCCGAGTCATCAATCAGCCTCATCTCGTCGCGCCGGATCGCCTGGCGCGGGTGCAGGCCGTGATGAACGCGGTCAATTACGTGCCGACGCCCCTGCATCGGCGCCGCGGCCCCAAGTCGCGACTCGCCGCCCCCAAGAAGATCGGAGTGTGGTTCGTCGGAGCGAAGAAGACGTCCAGCCACAACTGGTTTCAGGATCAACTGCTACAGATTCAGCCCTCGACCGAGCGGCAGCGCGTCGAGCTGAGCGTCCTGTTTTCAGATACCCCCGACGATCTGCCGCGCGCCCTCGCGGAACGCCAGGTTGACGGTGTGATCATCCAGGGCATGGAGCCCTCGGCTGCCTGCATGCAGAAGCTGGGAGCGCTGCCCCATGTGTGGTTCATGACCCGCCGCACGGCGACGTTTTCGGGCGATTATGTCGAGCCGGACAACGACCTGAACGGCCGGCTAGCCGTCGATTTCCTGCATAACCGCGGTCACAAGACGCTGGCGGTGGTCTCGACCGATCCTGCCTACAGTGCGGTGGCCTGGCGAGTTAAGTCATTCACTGAGAGAGCAAAGGAACTTGGTCTGACCGTGCACACGATCCTTGGCAAGGCCCGTCCGGGCACCAGTTTCCTGGAAATCGCACCTTTGCATGAGGAAAGCGACACGCTAGTCCGTCGCATGCTGCAGGCGGCCCCGCGGCCGACTGGCCTTTATATGCCGGTGGATCATTTCTGCGGTTCGCTGTTCCGGTCTTTGCGCCAGGCGGGTCTGAAGTCGGAAAGAGACTTTGAGGCGGTGCTCGGGAACTACAATCCGGTCATTTACCATAACCTGGACCATCACCCGGCGGCACTTGACATCAACCTGCCTACTTTGGTGAGAAAAGTCGTGGATCATCTCATCTGGCGTATCGAGAATCCTTTGGCGGTTGGGCGTATCGGAATTGGCGTGGCACCGACCCTCATTAGCATGGCGCAGTCGAAGCAGTTGATTGCCTGAACATTCAGGAAATCCGCAAAAGACTCTCTTGCTAAAATTTCTCCCGGTCTCTTTTCTTTTCGGGCTCCCCCTCACCCCCCCGGTTTAGGCAGCCATTGGCTGCTGAGCGTTCTTTTACCATTTTTTCCCTTTCCCGACTTTGGGCCTGCTCACGCGGGTTCAAACCGGAAACTACAAACCACCCCCATAACGAATGAAATCAGAAATCAGCTATCCAAAACACAGGTCCAGTAAGTATCTGGTCGCCTGTTTGGCTGCGTTGATTGCTGCCTCGGCTCCAACTTTGCGAGCCGCTGCCAGTGACGACCTCCAAAAGCTGCAGGATGAGAACGCAGCGCTGCGTAAGCGTTTGGCCCAGCTAGAGGGCAACGCCGAAGCGACGAATGCTGCTGCCCCGGCTACCACCGCGGGCCAAGCCACGGCCGCCCCGACCGCCGGTTCCCTCGGAACCGACGAAGGCGTGCAGACCCTCTCGCCCTTCCAGGTGAAGGAAGACAAGGACTACGGTTACCTGAAGACCAACGCCGCGACCGCGACGAAGATCGGCATGGAAATCCAGAAGGTGCCGCTCAACATGTCGGTGCTTTCGCGCGAGTTCCTCGACGACACCAACGCCCGCTCGGTCACCGACCTGTTCCGTTATTCCGCGGCCTCCGCGAGTGACAACCGGTTTGCGATGCGCGTGCCGGCCAACGAAGCGACCCCGCAGGGCAGCTTCACGATGCGTGGTTTCCAGGTGAACAACCTGATGCGCGACGGTATCTTCCGGTACATCGCGTACAACCTGGACAACATTGACCGCGTTGAAATCGTCAAGGGTCCCGCCTCGGTCTTCTTCGGCCAGGGCTATCCCGGTGGCGTTATCAACTACATCACCAAGCGCGCGTCCTTCGCCAAGATCCCGACGACGTTCACGTATCAGATCGACGACAACGGCGGCGACAAGGTGAAGTTCGACCACAACGTGGTCCTCTCCAAGAAGGTCGCCTTCCGCGTGGTCGGCGCCTGGGAAGACACCACGGGCCAGTATGCCTACGAGTACAAGAAGAACTTCAACGTCACCCCGTCTCTGACGATCATCCCGTTTGAGAGCGGCAAGGTGAAGGTGAACTTCGACTTCGAGTACCTGCACGAGCACTTCACCTATAACGACTATGGGTGGCTCTACAGCGACTTCGCGGGCTGGAAAGACGCGGCGATCAACGGCACCTACGGTACCTCGACCGCCACGCTGTCCAACACGGTTGCGGCCAACGTCGGCAACAACAACCTCGTGAACGCGAACAACCCGCTCGGTGGCAACATCGTGCAGGCCACGACGACCCCGACGGTTGCGTACGCCACGTACATCAACAACAAGCGCGTTGCGACCGGCAACCTGAACCTGCCGGCCTACACGTCCATGAAGCGCGGTGCCTATTACACCGACAAGAGCGGCAACTTCGTCTATGACGAACACTTCAACGCGGCGGCTCGCGGTGAGTGGGACGACAACGAGGTCAAGACCGCGACGGTCTCGATGGACTTCACGCCGTTTGAATGGCTGAGCGGCCGTGGCGCCTGGGTGCGCGACGTCGCCTACTACAACAGCATGGGTAACGGTGCGGTCACCACGCCCTACGCCGACGGTATGCACTACAACGTTGGTACCGGCAGCACGTCTGGCTACTATCGCGAGACGAAGACGGCCCTCATCGACTTGGTCTTCAAGGCCGACTTCTTCGGCATCAAGAACAAGGTGCTGGTCGGCGGTCAGAAGTCTGACTGGCGCCAGCTCTACATGGGCAACCCGACGGCCGCGGACGTCAACCTGGCCTTCCTGCCCGGTGCGACGAACACGATCTCGAATCCTGACTACGCGGGCACGAATGCCGCGAAGTACGCGTTCGCCGGCGTGCCGGTCAACCAGGTCATCAAGGACCGCAACGGCAACATCAAGCCCGTCCGTCAGATCTACTCGAACTGGGACCCGGGATTTGAAGTCAACCCCGACATCGAGCAGTACTGGCATGATCCGAACCGCAACGCGCTGGACGGCTACCGTCCCGTGCTGTCGAGCTTCTACGGCAACTATCAGGGCACGGCCCTCGATGACCGCCTGACGGTGCTCGCCGGTTACCGCGAGGAAAAGAAGTATGAGCGCTGGCAGGACCAGTCGAACAACTTCCCGTGGTACATCTACCCGAACGATATGCCGCAGAATCAGGCCAACTATCCTGAGGACGTCTGGGGCAACTCGAAGGCCTACCAGGGCACGGTTCCGTACGACCAGAAGGGCCGCTCCGCCATGGCGGGTGCGTCGTTCTCGGTCACCAAGGAGATCAACGTCTACACCTCGTGGTCGAAGACCTTCAAGTTCAACACGGGCAATGTCGGTGGCTTCTTCCCTGGCCCCGGCGCCGGTGACGAACTGAGCGTCTACCAGAGCGCGCTGACCTACGGTGAGGGCACCCATCCGGGTTCCTACACCTACCTCGGCACGCTGATCACCTCGGTCGCTCAGGCCAAGGCCGTCCAGGTCGCCCGTGGCGCGTACGCCAACCTGAAGAACGAGACCGGCAAGAACATCGAGTTCGGCGCCAAGATCTCGACGGCGGACAACAAGATCGTGGGCACGTTCTCCGTGTTCCGCGGCGAGCGCTCCAACCAAAAGCTGGATGACCCGGTCATG
>CAIJZY010000032.1 GCA_903825285.1 uncultured Opitutia bacterium
GCACGCGCAAGGGCGCCCGCCCGTCATTCAACGACGCCGCCAAGCCCGAGGCCGCGGTGCCGCTCTACGAGTCGTTCGTCCGACACCTGGCGCAGGCCACGGCCGCGCCGGTCGCCACCGGACGCTTCGGCGCCCTGATGGCGGTCAGCCTGGTGAACGACGGGCCGGTGACGCTGCTCGTCGACTCCCGGCTCCGCGAGTGAAGCGCCTCAGTGCGCGGCGTTCAGGCGCTCGAGCTCGACCTGCGCGAGCCGGCGCTGGACGTCGCCCGGAAACTGCAGGTCATACGAGGCGCGGAAAGCCGCCTTCGCTCCCGCGGCATCTCCGTTCTGGGCATGGACGCGTCCCGTGAAATAGTAGGCCTCGGCCTTCTCCCGCTGCCGCGTCTTGTCATCCTTGGCCGCCGCCCCGGCGTTTGCCAGGAACTGCGCGTCCGAGAGCTTGCCACTGAGGTAGCCCGCGATGGCCTTCGTCCAGGGATTCTGCCACGCGGCGTAATCTCCCAGGTCGCCGGAGGCGTCCGTGCCGGTCTTGCGCAGGTCGAGCCCGCGATAGATCTGGGCGTAATTGGCCATCAGCGGTGACAACTTCGCTCCCAGCTCCATCGCCTTGGCAAAATCGTCGATGGCCTCGGCCTGGTCATTGTTGCAGTCGCGGACCAATCCGCGGTACAGGTAATAGGTCGCATCTTTGGGCTCGAGCTCGATGGCCTTGGAGCAGTCCTGGCCGGCGCCTGCAATATTGCCCATGTACAAGTTGGCCAGGCCGCGCAGCAGGTAGCCGTTCGCCTGGTTCGGACGCAACGTGATCACCTCGGTGTAATCCTCGACCGCCCCGACGTAGTTCGTCTCGCCGGTCTTGGCCATCCCGCGATTGGCATACAGCGTGGGGTCGGTTGGGTTGAGCGCGATGGCGGAAGTGAAATCCGCGATCGCATCATCCAGGCTGCCGCCCTTTAACTTGGCCAGGCCACTGGCCTTGAGGCTGGTGGCCGTTTGGGCGGACAACGTGGGTGCACCCGCGAGGATCAGGGCGCCCACACCGACGGCGCCGACCAAACGAAACAAGCTGGGGAGTTGCATGGTAGGGTAATCAAAACCCGGCCATTTCCGGCCGGCAGGTTCAGGGATGACTTTGAGACGCGACCGCAGATCGAAAGTTTCGTAAAGATCCATCAGCACCGGCCCGGGGCAAAAAATGTTAGAACCCAAATCAACTTCGCGTATTCACATCGCGGGAAACGGGTTACACTCCAGCACGGTTTTCACTCGCTGGCAGATGACCGAAACCGAAGTGGAATCTCGCACACAAGCTTGACGGTGGGACAGCCGCACGGGCGCAATAGCGCACTCCAGACCACCTCCACCTTGCATGCTTGAATTCGAACACGCCCTGACGCTGCTGCTGCTGATCGCCGGCCTGAGCGTCGTCGCGCGCTGGCTGCCCTGGCCGCAGCCGATCACCTATCTGATCGGCGGCGGCGGCGCGGCGCTGCTGCCCTGGTTCCCGCGGCTCGTGCTCGATCCGGGGTTCTTTTTTCTCTGCTTCCTGCCCCCGCTCCTGTTCTCCGACGGCTGGATGATGCCGCTGCGCGAGTTTGTCCGCGCGCGCCGCGCCATCCTGATCCTCGCCATCGGCCTCGTCGCCTTCACCACCCTCGCCGTCGGCTTCGTCGCGCACTGGCTCGTGCCCGGCCTGCCGCTCGCCCTGGCCTTCGCCCTCGGCGCCGTCGTCTCTCCCACCGACGCCGTCGCAGTCAACGCCATCACCGAGCGGCTGCGCGTGCCGGCCCGCCTGACGACCATCCTCAACGGCGAAAGCCTGATGAACGACGCGACCGGCCTGGTCGCGTTCAAGTTCGCCCTCGGCGCCGCAATCGCCGGCGCCTTCTCCCTGCGCGCCCTCGCCGGCGAGTTCGCCTTCCTCTCGGCCGGCGGCCTGGCCATCGGCCTGGTCCTGGGCTACGCGGTCGGACGCCTCCGCGACCTGCTCCGCCACGTGCAGGCCAGCGACCCGCTCATTGAGACGACGCTGTCGCTCATGACGCCCTACGCCGCGTACCTCGTGGCCGACCACCTCGCCACCTCCGGCATCCTCGCCGTCGTGGCGGCCGGGCTCTACTCCGGCTGGCGCGACCCGGTGCGCATGGATGCCGAGAGCCGCCAGAGCGCGTTCGCCGTGTGGGCGCAGCTGCTCTACTGGCTCAACGGCATCGCCTTCGTCCTCCTCGGCCTGCAGTTCCCGTCCATCCTGCGCGGCGTGAGCGGCGGCTACACCTGGCCGCAGCTGCTGGGCTTCACCGCCGCGGTCTCCGGCGCCGCGATCCTCGCCCGCCTCGCCTGGGTCTATCCCGGCACCTACCTGCCGTTCCTCTTCCGCGGCGTGCGCCGGACCGAGACACCCGCCACGCCCGCCGCGGTCTTCGTGATCGGCTGGGCCGGCATGCGGGGAACGGTGACCCTGGCCGCGGCGCTTTCAATTCCGTTGACCCTGTCCGACGGCACGCCGTTTCCCGGGCGCGACCTGGTCATCTTCCTCGCCTTCGGGGTCATCGTGGTGACGCTGCTGGTGCAGGGCTCGACGCTGGCGTGGCTGATCCGCCGCCTGCACATCCCGGGCGACGCCGACCGGCCGAAGGAGGAGCTGCTCGCCCGCCGCACCGCGGTCGAGGCCGGCCTGCGGACGCTGCGCGCGATGAACGACTCCGCGACCACGCTGGAGATGCGCGCCTCGCTGGACGCGGTGATCGACGAATACGACCGCCGGCTCGCGGCCCTCATCGCCCAGGGCGAGACCCGCGCCAAGGCGCGCCACCGCCGCCAGGCCGGTCACCACTACCGCTCCATCGCGCTGCATGCCGAACGCCAGGCCCTCGACGACCTCTGGCGCAGCGGCGCCATCATCGACGAGGTCTACCGTCCGCTGCAGCAGCTGCTCGACTACGAGGAATCGCTGCTGCGGGACGCGCCCCCGGCGGCGGACTGAGCTGGGACGCGCCGGGAGCGCTGCTGCCGCATCTCCCGCAGGACCGTCACGAAGTTGTGCGCCAGGCGCGAGGTCTCGCCCTTCCGCCAGATCGCCCAGAGATCAAGCTGCAGGTCGTCACCCTGGTCCCGGAGCGGCCGGAAGACGATGCCCTCCGCCCGGGAGGTGTCGGCGATTTCCGGCAGGAGCGTGATCCCCGCCCCGCTCGCGATGGAGGCGATCAGGGAATCGAAGCCCTCCACCAGCCGCGGGGTCGCCAGGCTGAGGCCGCGGGCGGCGAAGAGGTCCACCAGGATGTCCTTGTGCCGCAGCGAACCACGGGCGTTCGAGAGTCCCAGCATCGGCTCGGCCGCCAGGTCGGCCAGCGCGACCCGGGGCTGGCGTGCCAGCCGATGGGCGCGGCCCAGCACGGCGCGCAGCGGCGAGCGCAGGATGAGAAACCGCTCGACGGTCTCCGGCAGCGGCGGCTGAACGCTGAGGGTGAAGCCGATCTGGATGGCGCCGGAGGCGAGCGCCGCGACCTGCTCCGCCGAGCTGACCTCGCGGAGGGTCACGTCCACCTCGGGATACTGCCGGCGGAACGCCGTGAGGGTCGCGGGCATGAAGTTGGCCGAGATCGCGGCGATGTTGCCGACGCAGAGCTGGCCGCGCCGGCCGCCCGCGGCGTCCCGGGTGAGCGCCACCGCCTCGTTCACCCGCGCCAGGATCGCCCGCGCCTCCACCAGGAGCACCCGCCCTGCGTCCGTCAGCCGCACCCGCGCGGTGTTGCGGTCCAGCAGCGTGAGCCCGAGCTCCGCCTCCAGGTCACGCACCTGCTTGCTCAGGGCCGGCTGCGAGACGTGGCTGCGGTCGGCCGCCCGCCGGAAGTTGAGCTCCTCGGCGACCATGACAAAATAGCGGAGATGCCTCAGTTCCACCCTCACACTGAGAAGCGTTGGTTATCAGGCTGCCAATCCGAAAATGCGCGGCGGGCTCACTCGATCGCGGCGGCGATCTCCTCGTCGGCTGCCGGGTGGTGGGCGGAGCGCATCAGCGGCACGAGCAGCAGCGCCACCAGCGTGACCCAGAGCATGATCTGGAAGTCAGCCAGGTACGCCAGGAGCGCGGCCTGCTTCGAGACGAGCGCGTCGAGCAGCGCCCGCCCGCCGGCCGTGTCGGGCGAGAGCAGCGCCGGGAGATGCTGCATCGGCTCGCGGAAGGGTTGGATGAACTCCGCCAGCGTGGCGTGGTAGCCGCGCATCTTCTGGCCGAGCAGGTAGATCATCACCGAGATGCCCACGCTGGAGCCGAGGTTGCGGGAGAGGCTGAACAGCGCCGTGGCCGAGGTGCGCAGGTCCGCGGGGAGGGTGGCGAACGTGATGGTGCTCATCGGCACGAAGATGAAGCCCAGGCCGAAGCCCTGGATCACGCCGGTCGCGACGAGCATGGAGGTCGTCACGTCGAGCGTGAACCGGCTCATCTGCCAGATCGCAAGCGCGTTCAGCCCGAGGCCCAGGGTGATCATCACCCGCGCGTCGATCTTCGCGATCAGGCGCCCGACGATCATCATGGCGCACATCGTGCCGATGCCGCGCGGCGCGAGCAGCATGCCGGCGGTGAGGACCGGATAGCCGAGCAGCGTCTGCAGGAATGGAGTGAGCAGCGCGAGCGTGGCCAGCAGGATCACGCCCACGACGAAGATGAAGATGGTCCCGGTGACAAAGTTGCGGTCGCGGAACAAGCGGAAGTCCAGGAAGGGCCGGGCGGTCGTGAGCGTGTGGACGACAAAGAGGTAGAGGCCGAGCACGGCCAGGGCGGTCTCGATGACGATCTCGGGCGAGTCGAACCACTCCAGCTGCTCGCCTCGGTCGAGCATCAGCTGCATGGCCCCGATCGCCAGCGCGAGCGTCAGGAACCCGAACACGTCGAAGTCGATCCCGCGCCGCGGCTCCGACCGCGGCAGATAGGCCATGAGCCCGAGCACCGTCAGCGCGCCGACCGGCAGATTGATGTAGAAGACCCAGCGCCAGTTGTACGTCTCGGTCAGCCAGCCGCCGAGCGTGGGCCCGAGGATCGGTCCGACCATCACGCCCACGCCCCACAGCGCCATCGCCGACCCGTGCTGCTCGCGCGGGTACTCGTCCAGCAGCACCGCCTGCGACAGCGGCACCAGCGGGGCGCCGAAGATGCCCTGGAGCAGCCGGTACAGCACCATCTGCTCGAGTGACATCGCCAGGCCGCACAGGACCGAGGAGAGCGTGAAGCCGACGACCGTCACGATGAACAGCTGCTTGCGGCCAAATCGGGCCGAGAGCCAGCCGGTCGCTGGCATCATGATCGCCGCCGACACGATGTAGGAGGTCAGCACCAGGTTGATCTGGTCCTGCGACGCCGACAGGCTGCTCTGCATGTAGGGCAGCGCGACGTTGGCAATCGTCGTGTCCAGCGCCTGCATGATCGTGGCCAGCATCACGCAGACCGTGATGGGACCCCGATGGGCGCTGATGACCGGAGGCATGGCTCGGCGTGCCGCCCTACTCGCCCGCGGCGTTCGCCCGGCCCGGGAAAAGTTCGTTGAGCGTCCGCACATGGCCGGTGTCGATGGTGACCTCCACGCTCATGCCGGCGCGGAGCAGCTGCTCCGCGTCCGGGTCCGAGAGGTCGATGTGCACCGGCAGCCGCTGCACGACCTTGATCCAGGTGCCCGAGGCGTTCTGCGGCGGGATGAGGGCGAACTCGGCCCCCGTGGCCGGGCCCACCGCGCCCACCACGCCGTGCCAGGTGCGGTTCGGGTAGGTGTCGACCTCGATCTCGACCAGCTGGCCGGGCCGCACGTGGGTGACCTCCGTCTCCTTGAGGTTGGCCTCGACCCAGCGGTGGTCGTTGACGACCAGGCTGAACGCCGGCTGCGCGGCGGCGAGGTACTTGCCCACGGGAAGATTGGTGACGTTGGTGGCGGTGCCGGCGATCGGCGCATGGATCGTGGTCTTGCTCAGGTCGCGCTCGACGCTGTCGAGCCGCGCCTTTGCCTCGGCGAAGCGGGCATACTGCTCGTCCGGCTGCGTGATGCTCCCGCCCAGCGAGGCCAGGACACTGGCCGCGTCCTGCTCCAGGACCGCGACCTTCCGGCCCGCCGCGTCGGCGGCGTGCTGCGCGCGGTCCAGGTCCGCCTCGGTGGCCACATGGCCGGCGTTGAGCGCCTGCTGCCGCGCCAGCTCGCGCCCGGCGTACCGGACCTGCTCCCTCGCCTCCTCGATCTGCGCGAGCCGCTCGCGGTAGTTGGCGCGCATGATCGCAAGCTCCACCCGCACGCCCTCGATCCGCGCCTTCGCGGCGTCCACGGCGATCCGGTACGGCGTGTCGTCGAGGCGAAACAGCAGCTGGCCGGCGGCAACGTGGTCGTTGTCGTGGACCGCCACGGCCACCACGGTGCCCGGCACCTCGCTCGTCACCGTCAGCTTGTCCGCGCGGACATACGCGTCGTCGCTCGTCACATAGCGCCCGCCCTTCAGGTAGAAATAGGCTCCGCCCAGCAGGAGGACGATCGGACCCGCCAGGAGCAGGACGCGCCGGATCCAGCGGCGGGCGGCGGGCGGCTTATTGGGCGATGCGGGAGTGGCCTTGGCTTCCATAAAGATTCCGGGGTTCGAGGAGTTCTATTCCGTCGTGCCCATCGCGTGCCGGAGTCCGGCCACGGCGACGGCGTAGTCATACTGGGCCTGCGCCAGGTTGGACCGGGCCTCGGTCAGCGCCGTCTGCGCCGCGAGCACATCGAGCTGGTTGGCCGTGCCGGCGGCGAATCGCGCCTGGGCGAGTCGCAGGCTTTCCGCCGCCTGGCCGATGACCTGCTCGGCCGAGCCCATCAGCTCGCTGGCCTCGCCGACCGCGGTGTGGGCCGCGCGCACCTCCAGGTCGATGCGCTGCCGCAGCTCGTCCTTGATCGCGGCGGCCTGACTCACGCGGGCCGTCGCCCGGCGCACCTTGCCAGCGGTCGCCTGGCCGTCGAACAGCGTCCAGTCCGCCTGCAACCCCGCCGTCCAGCCGTTGAGCGTGCTCGCAAAGCTGCTGGAGTAGCTGGCCTTCCGGCTCTCGTAGCCGGCCACGAGGTTCACCTGCGGGCGGCTCCCCGCCTTCGCCGCGGTCACCTCGGTCGCCGCCGCCGCCATCGCGTGCTCCTGCGCGAGCAGCTCCGGGCGGCTGGTGCGCGCCGTGCGGAGCGCGTCCGTGACATGCGCCTCCAGCCGCGGCACCGCCAGCTCGCCCGCGACCTCCAGGTCGGTGGCCTCCTCGTTGGCTGGCGACTCCGCCCCGAGCACCGCCCGGAGCTGGTCCTGCCGCGTGTGATAGGTGTTGCGCGCCCGCACCAGGGCCGGCCGCGCGTTGGCCACGGCGACCTCTGCGCGCAGCACGTCAAAGTCCGAGCCCGTGCCGGCCGACTGGCGCACCCGCGCCTGCGCGAGCTCGCCGTCCAGCACCTTCAGCGACTCGTCGTGGACCCGGATCTGCTCCCGGGCGAGCAGCACGCCGTAAAAGCTCCGCCGCACCGCCAGCGCGGTGTCGTTCATCGCCGCCGTCAGGGCGAGCCGCGCCGACTGCGTCTGCTCGCGCGCGCCGGCGACGCCGGCCTGCACGCTGCCGCCCGAGTACACGGACTGGCGCACGCTCAGCTGGGCGATCCACGCGTCCTGCTGCGGCAGCGGCACCTGGGGAAACCCGGGCAGCGACTCCTCCAGGTTGGGATCCGTGTAGGCGTAGCCGCCCGTGAGGCTGACCCGGGGCGATCGCCGGGCGTCCGCCTCCAGCTGTCCGCCCTCCTGCTGGGCCAGCTGCGCGCGAACCCGCCGCAGCCCGGGGCTGTGCGCGGCGGCATAGGCCAGCGCCTGGTCCAGCGTCAGCGGGCGCGGCAGCTCGGCCGAACCCGGCTCCGGCGCGGCCGCGGCCCGCCCGAGGGCCGGGCCGCCGCCCGCCAGGGCGCAAAACAGGATACGGGAGAGAAAGTGCATGAAGAAAAACGTCCGGTCGCGGCACCAGGCCGGGACCGGCACATTCGGATAGCATACCTCCTGCACCCGCGGGGCAGAAAGACTTTCTAGTTCATAAACTGATAATCTGTGGTTATCAGCCCGAAAACCGGTCGTGGTCACGCCTTCAGCCGGCCGTGCAGCTCGAGCTTGAGCTCCCGGCAGTCGGCATGGACCTGCAGCTCGAATTTCCGCAGGTTGAAGCTGGGAAAGAGGCTGGGCGTGAGCACGCCCCACTCGGCCGTCTCCTCGATCGGCCGGGGCTGCTCCAGGGGGATGTCGCCGCTCTGTCCGAGGTGGTTGTGGCGGCAGAGGTCGCGGGCCAGCGAGACCACGGCGACGAGGTTGCGGTGGGCGGTGGCGTCCGCGGGCTGCTCCACCCAGCGGAGCACGCTGACGTAGGGCTCGGGCAGGTGATTCCGCTCGGCGAAATAGGCCGCCGCCTCGCGGGCGGTGCAGCCGAAGAACCGCCGCTCGGCCACGGCGAGCGGCACGCCCTGCTCGCGGGCGTGGGCCAGGGCGGCCTGCAGGCCGTAGGGATGCAGCCGCGCGAGGAGCAGCTTGCCCAGGTCGTGCATCAGCCCGGCGAGGTAGGCCTGCGGCTCCATGCTGTAGAACTCGAGGTAGTGCGCCGTGAAGCGGGCCATGCGGGCGACGCCCATCTGGAACATCCAGAACTGGGTCCAGCCGAAGTGCGGCGGCTGGTCGAAATGCCGCTCCTCGACCGTGGCGAGGTGCTCCGCGAGCGCGGCGAGCCGGACCTCGCCCAGGCGGCCCACCGCCAGGCGCGGGTCCTCCAGCGGCGTGGGGTCCAGCTCCTCGCGGCGCTTGAGCTGCGCCGCGGCGATCAGCAGCTGCGCGGCGAGGCCGGGGTCCCGCTCGCCGAGGTCCATGATCGGGTTGAGGCTCGAGGGGTGCCCCGAGGCGGCCATCTCGAAGGCCGCGGCCGCCGAGTCGATCACCGGGCAGCCCGGCAGGGCGTCGAGCTCGCGCTGCAGCCGGCTGAAATCCACGACCGGGCAGCGCCGCTCCGCCCAGGCCTGCAGCCACAGCCGGCGCTCGTGCTCCTCCTGGCCGGCGAGCTGCTCCTGGTTGGTGAGGAACGGCGCCGGCAGGATCCGCGGATCGAGGTGGAGCGCGATCAGCCGGGGCGCGAAGGCGAGCCCCTCCAGCCGAGCCTGGAAACCGGCCCAGTCATCTGCCTCGGCGAGCGGCCGGAGTCCTCCGAGCAGGTCTACCACGCCCCAGGCCCCGGCGGTTTCCGCCGACTCCGACAGTGCGGCCACCTTTTCCCTGATCGTCCCCAGGGCGTGGTCCTCCGCGGCACGCTCCAAGCCGGGCTTGGCCTCCAGCAGGGCGCGACCCAACGCCTCCAGCATGGCGTGGAGCTGCGCCGGCTCGTAGCCCATGAGCCTGCAGAAGGAGCGCTCCTCCTCGAAGTGCTGCGCCCGCCAGGGGTTGGCCGCGCTCTTCGCGATCTCGGCGTAGACGGCCGCGTCATGGTAGGGCTTGATCAGGAAGTTCTGCACGCGCAGCTCGAGCGCCTTGCGCACGGTCTCGCGGTCGCCGTGGTCGGTGTAAACCAGCACGGGCAGCAGCTTGAGGAAGCTGTCGGCCTTCAGCCGCTCGACCAACGTCAGGCCGGACTCCTGGCCGAGCCGCAGCTCGGTGATGACGAGGTCCACCCGCACGTGCGTGCGGAGGAAGTCCCACGCCTCCAGCACGGTGCCCACCACCGCCACGCGGTGATGGCCGCGCGCGAGGATGCCTTTGAGGGCGCGCCGCGCCACTTCGCTCTCGTCGACTAAGAGGATGCAGGCCATGTGGGGGAACGCCTCCGGTCATCTGGGGCGGCCGGCTGGGCGTAGTCTCTCCATCGGCCACGTTTCCCGTGGCTGAATCGTTTCTGGTCTCCGCGTGCCTCGCGCGCCGATTGGCCTCAATGCCGGCGCGCCGGTGACGATGATGTCTCCTTGCGCCGGTCTCCGGCCCGCGCGGCCGGCTCAGGCCGGCGGCTGCTCGTACTGGCCCCAGGTGCGCGCCGCGTCGGTCATCGCCTGGATGTTGGCGGGAGGCACGTCGGCGTTGGCCAGGCAGCCCGGGCAGAGGACAAACTTCCAGGTCTTCGCCTTCGCCAGCTCCAGGACCCGGCGGCTTTCCTCAAGCACGCGGATCTTGGTGCCCTGGCTGAGCACGCTGGAGGGATCGAGGTTGCCCCACACGCAGGCCCGCTGGTTCACGACCTGCAGCGAGCGCTCCAGGTCGTTCCAGTGGTCGAGTTCCAGCACCTCGCAGCCGGTGGCGACCATGTCCTCGATGATGGCGTTGGTCTCGCCGCAGATGTGAAGGCTGAGGCAGCCCGGTCCGAGCAGCTCGCGGTAGCGGCGCTCGAAGGGCCGGCCGTACAGCCGGTAGTGCCGGGGCGAGATCAGCGACTGCCCGGCCGCGCTGTCGCCGATGGAGGTGAGGTCCGCGCCAGCCGCAAGCTGCGCCCGCGCGAACCGCGCGCCGGCCTGGGCGCAGAACTCCAGCGCCGCGCCGAGCTCGTCGGCCGTGCGGTCCACGAGGTCCATCATGAGGTTCTCATGGCCACGCAGCTGGAAGAGCAGCCCGAACGGCCCCTGGTCGGCGCGGCCCATGATGGCCTTCTCGCCGCCCACCAGCCGGCGCAGCTCCCGCGTGGTTTCGAGCCAGAGCGGCATGCGCCCGTCGCGCTCGGGGTCCGGCAGCCGGAGGTTGTGGAAGTCCTCGAGTTCCGCCAGCGCCGGGGCCGCGACCGAGGCCGGCGCGTCTTCCGGGAACACGAGCCTCGCCCCGAGCGCCTCGGCCAGCGTGCTGGTGTCGAAGTCGAGGATGATGGCGTCGTAGCCGTACTTCTCCGCGGCGTCGGCCATGATCCTCGCCGCCAGGTGCGGATCGCGGCGGAAGCGCTCGAGCGTCACACCCGCCTGGCGGGCGCAGAACGTGAAATTGTGCTGCGCGACCGGCACGCGCGGATGCGGCTGGCCCGCGAGGGCGGCGAGGACGAGATCCCGGGAGTTCATGTGGGGGGCGGGCGCCGCCGACAGCGACACCCGGGAATAGTTTTTAGGCCGTGACGTCACGGTGTTCAACGCGGAATACCACGGCGCACAACATCGGCTTGTGTCCCGCGGCCCGCTCGGGCACTGGGAAGGTCTTCGCGCGCTGCGCCGCGGGGAGCTCCGGCTTGGGATGGTGAAGGTGCGCCGCCCCGTCTGTTCCACCCCGCCTGCCCCGGTTCAGTCCCCCGCCCCATGGCCACCTCCTCCCGGCGTCCCGCCGCCCGCCCCACCGCCACCCGTTCCGGCCTCCTCGGCTCCCGCTGGTACGAGCGCGCATGGCGGCGCTCCACGATCGACATGCACATTCCCGACTGGGACCCAAAGTTCTTCTCGGAATTCGACGTGGAGCAGTACGTGGACGTCTACACGCGCTCGCGGGCGCAGTCCGTCCTCTGCATGGCCCAGTCCCACACCGGGCTCTTCAACTACCCGACCCAAGTCGGCGTCCAGCACCGCAACCTCGGCGGCCGCGACATCGTGGCGGAGATGATCCGGCTCAGCCACGAACGCGGCATGGCGTTCGAGGTCTACGTGAGCCTGATCTTCGACCGCTGGGCCTACGACGCGCATCCCGAGTGGCGGGGCCAGGATTCCCGGGGCTGCACCGGCTTCGAGTTTGGGCCGCACACGCGCTACGGCCTGCTCTGCCCGAACTCGCCCTACCGCGAGTACGTGCGGGCGTGGATCCGCGAACTGTGCGAGCGGTACGAGTTCGAGGGCATGTTCTTCGACATGACCTACTGGCCGGGGGTCTGCTACTGCGCGCACTGCGAACGGCGCTGGGCGGCCGAGGTCGGCGGCGGGCCGCTGCCGCGCACGGTGGACTGGACCGACCCACGCTGGGTGCGCTTCCAGCGCAAGCGCGAGGAGTGGCTCGGCGAGTTCGCCGCGCTCGCCACCGGCACGGTGAAAAAATACCGGCCCTCCGCCTCGGTCGAGCACCAGTCGTCCACCTTTCCCTCGTCCTGGCAGAAGGGCGCCTCCCACTCGCTGGCGCCGCAGAATGACTTCCTCATGGGCGACTTCTACGGCGGGCCGCTGCAGGGCTCCTTCGCCCGCAAGCTCCTCGGCGAGCTCTCGGGCGCCCGACCCTTCGTGTTCGCCACGAGCTATTCGCCCGACCTCTTCGACCACACCGGCCACAAGCCCGACGCGCTGCTCGAGGCCAAGGCCTGTGCCGCGATCGCCGACCATAGCGCCTTCCTCTTCATCGACGCGATCAACCCGGTCGGCACGGTGAACCCGCGGCCGCACGACACCATCGGCCGGATCCACGACCGGCTCGCCCCGTACTACGGCGAGCTCGGCGGCGAGCGCGTGGCCGACATCGCGCTGTACTACTCGCTCGATTCGAAGTTCGACCTGCGGGACAACGGCCGCTCGGTGGACGACGTGGGGCTTTCCGACACGCACACGGCCTCGGCCATGAACGTGGCCACGCGGCTGATCACCGCCCACCTGCCCTTCACCATCATCACCGCGCGCCAGCTGCAGGACCTGTCGCGCTTCAAGGTGCTGATCCTGCCCCAGGTCCACCATCTCTCGCCGCGCGAGGCCGCGGCCATCCGCGCCTTTGTGCGCCGCGGCGGCGCCCTGTATGCGAGTGGCGCCACCTCCCTGGTCACGACCGAGGGCCGGCGCCTCGCCGACTTCCAGCTCGCCGACGTCTTCGGCGTCTCGCTGGTCCGCGCCGATTGGAGCGCCTGCGAGCACTACCTCACCCCCACGGTCGCCGGGGCCGCGGCGTTCGCCGATTGGACGACCGAGCTCCCACCGCTCTCCCGCAGCAGCGTCTGCGAGGTCCGGGCCCGGCGCGGCACGGCGGTGCTCGCGACCACGACCCTGCCCTGGCCCAAGCCCGATCCCTCCAGTTTCTCCTCGATCCACAGCAACCCGCCGTGGGTGCGCACCGCCCAGCCGGAGATTGTGCGCCACCGGTTCGGGGCCGGCCAGGCGATCTACGCCGCGAGCATGCTCGAGGACGTGGAGAACCTGAGGGACGTGTTCCTCCGCCTGATCCGGAGCCTGGCGCCCAACCGCGCCTTCGAGGCGGATGCACCCGCGACGGTGGAAGTGACGCTCTTCGTGCAGCCGGACCGCCGCCGCCACGTGCTGGGTCTGCTCAGCTTCCAGCACGACCTGCCGAACCTGCCCGTCGACGGCATCGAGGTCCGCGTGCGCCTCGGCCGCGCCGTGCGGCGTGTGCGCCAGCTGGCCACCGATAAGGTGATCCCGCACCGCGTCCAGCGCGGTGTGCTCACGTTCAAGGCGCCGCGGCTGCACACGCTTGCGATGTTCGCGCTCGAACACCGCTGATCGCGTCCTGAAACCCCGCTGGCAATTGGGCGTCTCTACCTCAACCCCACTCGTCCCATGAAAAGACTGCTGTTTCTCGTCGCCCTGGCGACCGCCGTCACTGGCGCCGCCGCGGATCTGCCGACGGCGATCACGCTGTCCAACGGCTTCGTCATGAAGGACTGCACCATCGTGCGGTGGGACACGGACACGATCCTCGTCAAGTATGTCGGCGGCACCGTGCCGGTCCGCCTCGACAACATCGACCCGGAGCAGCGCGCGGTGATCATCGCGCACCAGGCCGCCGCCCTGAAGCATCAGCGCGAGACCGACAAGAAGGAGACCCGCACCCTGGCCAAGGAGGCGCACACGGAGGAGGTTCACGAACGGCGCGCGGCCGAGCGGCAGGCGGAAGCGGTGCACAAGGCCGCGGCGATCCAGGAGGGGCTCGAGCAGCATCACCTCGTCGTCGGCATGACCATGGAGCAGGTCCACATGATCTTCGGGACGCCCTCGCGGGCGACTTCATACACGAGCACACACCTCGAGGACGCGTGGATCTACGACGGCCGCGGCAAGGACGCGCGCGGCGTGCCGTGCAACCTCCAGGTCCGATTCAAGAACGGGGTCGTGACCGGCTGGGGAAACATTTTCCACCAGTAGACTTTCGCCTCGTCACGGCCGTCCTGATCGCGGCCCAGGGTGCAGTTTGAATCCCTGGACCTGCGGGGTCATGAGCAGCTCAATGATCAGTTTCGCGATTTTTGGATCGATCACGTAATCCCCCGAATAATGCGCGCCGCTGAAGCGGAGCTTTGTGCCGTGCGGGACCTCCATGGTAGCGAGCGGGCCGTCCTTGTTGAGGAACGTGACCTGGGGGTAGTTTTCGCAGAGGCAGACTTTGTCCGGCACGCCGTCCACGGAGGCCATCATTCCCTTGAGCAGACTGATCCACTCCGGGTCCGTGACGAGCGTCGTGGAGCCATCGAGATATTTGACGGCCACTCCTGTCGCGCGATCCAAGTCCCGCTCGATGCTACGGTAGTCGGTCGTCGGCCAACCGGCGGCTTTGGGCTGGCGCATCTCCGAGGCACGCGCTGGAGCCGCCAGGGAAGTCGCCACCACCAGGAATACGAGGCTGAAAGTCGGACGTTGCCACATGGCGGATGGATGGGCGCTGTCAGTGGCGGGGCTCGCCCTGCGGCACGCTTGTCCCGAGCACGAATTTGGTTGCGGCGCGGTAGCAGACGTCAATGGCGCCGGCGACGGGCGTGACCTCAATGGAGGCGGCGTCCGTCTCGACGCGCACCGTCAGCCCGGCCAGGTCCCAGCGGTCGCGCGTGATGGCCGCCGGTGTGAGGCCGGGCGCGGACAGTCGGAACGTCGAGTCGCCAATGGCCTTCACGGTCAGGCTGTCCTTCGCCGCGCGGGCGTCGACGCGCGGGCAGTCGTGCAGGTCGATCCAGCCGATCCCGCCGTCGGGCGTCCGCCAGTGGATCGTTGCCGGATGGAAGATCGTGCGCGACGCCGGGCCGGCCCCGCGCGAGAGCGACGTGGCTTCGCCGCCGATCATGACCTGCGTCCCGAGCCAGGCGGTCGCGACCCGCTGGCTGCTGATGGTGCGGGAGACCGTGCGTTCGCCCTGGAAATGCTGAAAATGCGCCATTGCGTCGGCCGGGATTTGCACGCCGAGGCCGATTACCAGCGGGGCAAACATCAGGTCGGTGTCGTGCTCCGATGGCTGGCGCAGGTCGGGCAGCGGCGCCACGCCGGCGTCGAGCACCATCCGCAGCAGCACCCCGGTGCCCGTCACGTAGCGGCACATGTCCATGCCATACGCGCGGTCGTAGGGTCCGGCCATGTTCCGCAGGCCCGCATGGTAAAACGCCGCGATGTCGCGCCACAGCGCGCCCTCCAGGTCCGCGCCAAGCCGGCGCATGACGTCCGTCGGACCGTGCCTTCGCCACAGCGCCAGGCCATAGAGGTCGACGCCGTAATAGGTCGGGGAATTGTATTCCTCAAAGGTGCCGTGCTCCTGGAATCCGGCGTGCACCGCCTGCGCCCACGCCTCGCCCTTCGCCACCCAGTCGGGCCGGTGCAGCCGCTCGCCGGCAAAGGTCCACAGGAACGCATGCATCACCGCGATGTTGGTGTACGCGGGCGTCAGCCGCGCCTCGTGCAGCTCGCCCTCGACCGCGCGGCGCAGGGCGTCGTCGATGCGCGCCTCCAGGCTAGGCGGCAGGCGATCGCCAAAATCGATCAGGCAGAGCGCCAGCGCCGTGCCGATGAACTGCCGCCAGTTCGGATCGTAATTCTCCCAGCGGTGCGAGAACTGGGTCGGCGCCGGTTCCTCCGGCGTGCGGAAAAAGGTCCCGTCCCACGGCTGGCCCGGATCGCGGATCTGCTGACCGAGGATCACGTCCACCGCGCGGAGCGCCCGGGCGCGGTCGCCGGGCTGGTCCCGCAGGAGCAGGCCGTAGGCGTAGGCCGCCGTGCCGCGCACGTCGTGCTGTCGCTCGGGACCTGCGGCGGATCCCCACATCAGGCCCGCGCGCTCATCCCACCGGCCGTCGGCGTAGGTCATCGCGGCCGTCAGGAGCTCGGCCGCCCGGTGATCCACCTCCGGTGGCCGGGCGGGCGCCGGGATGCCGGCGCCCATGGCCAGCAGAAGAAGGACAAGCGATCGGGGTAGTCGCGATGAGAGTCGCACGGGGTGTCGCCGACCACGTTGCGCCTCAGCCCCGCCGCCGCGAGCCCGGATTTTTTCGGGACCCGGGCCGCGGCTCAGTTCGCGCCGGCTGGCGCCGGGGCGTCGCGGAGCATCGCGCCAAGGTCGAGCGGCTCGGTGCCCATCGCGAGGCGGCCGTCCGGCGTGCGCGGCCACTGCGACTCGGGCCGGTCGCGATAGAGCTCAACGCCATTGCCGTCGGGATCGTGCAGGTAGATCGCCTCGCTGACCCCGTGGTCGGCCGCCCCCTCGAGTGTCAGCCCCGCCTGCAGCACGCGCCGCACGGCATCCGCCAGCTCGGCCCGGCCCGGGTACAGGAACGCTACGTGGTACAGTCCCGTCGTGCCGGGCGCCGGCGGACGTCCGCCGGCGCTTTCCCAGGTGTTGAGCCCCAGGTGGTGGTGGTACCCGCCGGCGGAGAGAAAGGCCGCCTGCGTCCCAAAGCGCTGCATCAGGGTGAACCCGAGCACGTCGCGGTAAAAGCCCAGCGAGCGCTCGAGGTCCGCCACCTTCAGATGCACGTGGCCGATGCGGACCTTGGAGTCGGAGGGCAGCGGCAGAGCCGGCGGGAGAGTTGAAGCCATGGTGGAGGATTTGCGGGGACGACGCATTGGCAATCGCTCAGGACGACTTGGCCGTCCGGGTGAACACGCCATCCAGCGAGGCCTTGCCGGCGCCGTAGACGAGGACGATCACCGCGAGACCGAGCACGAGGAGATGGTACTCGAAGCCCTCGCCCTTCTGGTTGCCGGCCCAGTTCATGAAGAACCCGTTCGCCGAGTGGATCGTGAGGACGGCGACGGCCATGACCACGGCGATGCCGAAGGCCGCGACGCGGCTGAGGAACCCGAAGATCAGGCCGAGCGAACCGGCGAACTCGGCGGCGATCGCGAGGAACGCGAAGACCGCGGGAATGTGCAGCGTGCCCGTGAAGAAGCCCATCGTGCCGGTGTAGCCGTAGCCGCCGAACCAGCCGAGCGCCTTCTGGGCGCCATGCGGGAACATCACGAGGCCGAGGGTGAGGCGCGCCAGGAGCGGCGCGGCGCTGTCATTGGTTTTGCAGAGGAACTGGAGTGCTTTCATGGAGGGATCGGTGGGTTGGATTGCGGGTGCGGATGAAATCAGTTGAGGTCGAAGAGCAGGACCTGCGCGGCCTTGCGGCCGACGAGTTCCAGCGGGTCGCCGGCGGTCAGCGAGGCGGCATCGCCGCCGCCCAGCACCTGGCCGTTGAGGGTGACCTCACCCTCGGCGACGTGGACCCACGCCTGCCGGCCCGCGGCAAGGCGGTGCTCGACCTTCTGGCTCGGCTCCAGGCGCGCCAGCCACAGGTCGGCGTCCTGGTGGATCGCAATCGAGCCGTCGCGTCCCGCCTTGCTCGTGACCAGGTGCAGCTGGCCCGTGGGCGCCGCCGCGAGGGATTTCTCCGCGTAGCGCGGCGTCACCCCCCGGCGGTCGGGCTGGATCCAGATCTGCAGCAGGTGCACGGCCTCGTCCTTGGACGGGTTGAATTCACTGTGGCGGACCCCCGTGCCGGCGGCCATGTACTGGACGTCGCCCGCGCGGATGATGCGGCCGTTGTTCATGGAGTCCTTGTGCTCCAGTGAACCGCTCAGGATGTAGGTGATGATCTCCATGTCGCGGTGCGGGTGGAGCCCGAAGCCCTCGCCGGGCATCACGAGGTCGTCGTTGATGACGCGGAGGCTGCCAAACCCCATCCAGCGCGGGTCGTGGTAGTCGGCGAAGCTGAAGGTGTGGTAGGTGTCGAGCCACCCGTGGTTGGCGTGGCCGCGCTCGTTGGCTTTGCGGAGATTCATCATGCCGCCAGTGTGCCACAGGCCGGGCGAAATGCGAAAGACCATGATTCTTGCCTCAGCATAGCCAAAAGGCATACTGGCGGCTCCCATGGAACTGCGCCACCTTCGCTACTTCGTCGCCGTCGCCGAGCAGGAGAACGTCTCGCGCGCCGCGCTGAAGCTGCACGTGTCGCAGCCGGCCCTGAGCCGGCAGGTCCGTGACCTCGAGGAGGAACTCGGCTTCCCGCTCCTGCTGCGCAGCGCGAAGTCGGTGCGCCTGACCGACGCCGGCCGCACCTTTCTCGCCGAGGCCCGCGCGGTGCTGCAGCGCGCGGCCGAGGCCGTGACGGCGGCGCGGGCCGTCGCCACCGGCCGGCGGGGCGAGCTCAATGTCGGCTACGCCCCCATGCCCACGGTGCGCATCCTGCCGCCGACGCTGCGCGCGTTCCAGGCCGAGCGGCCCGAGGTGCGCGTGCGGCTGCACGACCTGTCCACCGAGGAGATGCTCACCGGGCTGCGCCGGGGCGCGCTGCAGATCGCGTTCCTCGTCCGCCCCACCCGCGCGATGCTGCGCGGCCTGCATTTCGAGGAGCTCGCCCGCGACCCGATGCGGCTGGCGGTGCCGCCGGGGCATCCTTTCGCCCGCCTGCGCTCGCTGGCCGTGGCGCGCCTGGCGCGCGAGCCGATCGTGGCCTACAGCCGCCAGGACTACCCCGAGTACCACGCGTACCTCACCGCCCTGTTCGCCACCTTCGGGAGCCGGCCGCGCATCGTGGAGGAGCACGAGGGCGGCGCCGGGATGATCGCGTCGGTCGAGGCCGGCGCCGGCCTCGCGCTCGCGCCCCAGTCGCTGGCCTGCTCCATCGGACCGCGGCTGAAGCTCATCCCGCTCACGCCGGCGCCCCCGCCGGTGATCGTCGGTGCCGTCTGGACCCACGCCGGGCTGAATCCCGCCGCCGAGCGGTTCCTCCGCTGCGCGCGGACGACCCTCGCGGCGGATCCGGCGCAACGGGCGTGACTTTCCCGCCGGATCGGCCATTACGGAGCGGACCCACCCCTCCATGCTGAAAAAAATCCTGTCCGCGTTGCTGGTGTGCGGGGTCCTGCTCGGGACCCCTGTCTTGATGTCGGCGCAGTCGCCCGCTCCGGCGGCCAGTGCCACCACCCCCGATGGCCAGGCCGCGAAATTCTACCGGGCCACACGCGACCAGGACTACAAGGCGATGTACTACCTCCTCGCCCTGCCCCCGGCGGCCAAGGCCAAGCTGCCCCCGCCGGAGCAGTTTGCCGCGGACATGCGCCGTGGCTACCAGTCGTCCTTCAAGACCCCGGAGGAGCTGGCAAAGTTTGACGCGATCTTCCACAGCATTTCGGACATCATGATCGGCGAGCCGGTCATCACCGGCAATACCGCCACGGTTCCCACCTCGGCCAAGATCACGGCCAACGGTATGACCCGCGTCTTCCACGGCGAGGCCCACATGATCCTGGACGATGGTGTCTGGAAGCTCGACCTCACGTTCACCAACGACAGCGAGAAATCGATGGCCCAGCGCGAAGCCGAGTTGTTCGGCAATCCCGAGCCGGTCCACTGAGCCGCTCGGCGGGCAACCGTCAGGCCGACTTGGCCGCCAGGGCCCGGGCGGCACTGAGCCACAGCACCACGCCCGTCAGCAGGCAGCCGATCGGGCTGGCCGGGCCGGCGGGGGTGAGCAGCGGATAGCCGGCGCCGATCGCCACCAGCGCGAGCCCGGTGACATAATGGGGCGGATTGGCGAAGACGCGCGCCAGCGGGAGAAAGTGGAGGCCCACGATGATGATCACGGCCGGGATCACCCAGGCGCCGAGTCCCAGGTTCGCGAGCACATTGCCCACGACGAGAATCAGGACCCACTGCGCGGCGTTCACGATCTGGAATATGCGCGAGGCCCGCCGCTGCTCCGGCGTCTCGGGCTGCGCCGCCAGCGCGGGCGCATGGACGCGGTAGCGCCAGTAGGCTAGGCCGAGCAGCGCGGCCGTGAGCACCGCGATCTCGACATACAGGACGATCGGGCGCGCGGAGGCCCGGTACGCCCAGAGTGCGAACCAGGCGCCGCCAAACGGGAAGAAGAACATCGCGCCGATGGCGCGCCGGGCGCGCTCGGCGGAGGCGGCTTGCATCGGTGCGCTCATGGGCAAGGCCACGCGCCGGGGCGGCTCAATGCCCGGCGAAGAACTGGTGCAGCAGCGGCGGAATGTTCTCCCAGAAAATCAGGAAGACACCCATCAGCGAGCCGCCGGCGATGATGCCCGACGCCACCGGGTAGTTGTAGAGCTCGGCGAGAGCCGGGCGCTTGCGCTCGACCACCCAGCCGATGGTGGCGCCGATGAAGAACAGGAAGCCATAGTACCAGTGGAACGTCCAGGAGAGGCCCACGGCGGCGGGCGACGGGATCCACTTGGCATGGCGCGGCAGCCAGCGCGGCAGCAGCGTGAGGACGAAGCCGAGGAAGGCACCGATGATGAGCGACCAGACCTTGATCGGCTCAAGCGACTCGAACCCGTGGCTCAGCGCGATCGCGACCGCGCGCCAGCTCTGCGCCGCCGGGGCCGGGAACTTGTCCGAGCCGAGCACCGCGGCCGTCGGCACCATGACCTTGAAGGCCAGCACCGTCGCGACCGTGCCGACGAAGATGCCGGCGAACTGGGCGAGGAACTGCTTGCGCGGATTCGCGCCGAGGAGATAGCCGCTCTTCAGGTCGAACAGCAGGTCCGCCGACGCCAGCGCGGCGCTCGAGGTGATGTTCGCGCTCATCAGGTTGACGTTCATGTTGCCCGGGCTCAGCCCGCCGAACACCAGCTGGGTCACCTTGCCCATCGCGCCCGTCGGCGTCGTGTCGGTCTCGCCGCTGACGCGGCACGCCACCAGCGCGAGGAAGAACGAGAGCACGACGGCCACCACCGTCTGCCAGACCGGCATGTTGAAGCTGACCTTGGCGAGCCACGCGAGGACGCCGAGCGTGAGGATTTGCGCCACGAGGAACCAGGAGATCGGCGCCTCGATGGCGTCCATCTCGCTGAGCTTGGCCTTGGCCGCGCCCCCGGAGAGCGAGGCCCCCAGCCCGCGGAACGCGCGCACGATGGTGCGCCACTGGAGGAAGAACGAGAGGAGTCCCGACACCACCATGCACGCCACGCCGCCCCAGAGCGTCCACTGCACGATGTCGCGGTAGGTCGTGCCCGTGATCACCCCGCGCGCCTGCATGATCGGCACGAAGACCGCCCAGCAGAGCGTGCCGCCGAGCAGCATGCTGGCCGCGGGCCGGAGGCCCATCAGGACGCCCGCCGCGATGAAGACCGGGTCCCACACGAAGGCGACGGTGCGGGTGATCCAGGCCTTGCCCAGCACGGCCAGGTTGAAGCGCTGGACGAGGTTCGACAGGGCGAAGGGGGCGAGCTTGGCGCTGACGAGGCCGAGGCCGTCGGACCAGAACTGGCTGACCGCGGCGGCGATGGCGCCGATGGTGAGCGCGCGAGCCGACTGCGCGGCGCGCTGGCCCTTGGAATAAAGCGCCCGCAGCGTCTCCGCCGCCGCGATGCCGGTCGGGAAGCGCAGTTGCTCCACGTTGATCATCTGCCGCTTCATCGGAATCGCCATCGTCACGCCCAGCACCGCGAGGAAGAAAACCCACGCCAGCATCAGCCCGATGGGCAGCGACTGGTTGTTGATCATGAAGTACGCCGAGTAGGCCGACACGAGCGTCGAGCCGGTCGAGTAGCCCGCGGAGCTCGCGGTCGACTGCATGCAGTTGTTCTCAAGGATCGTCATGGGCGTCTTCGCCCAGCCGATCCTCTGGAAGAGCGTCCACACGGCGTAGGAGACGATGCAGGCGGTGATCGCGACGCCGAAGCCCCACCCCGCCTTGAGGCCGATGTAGAGGTTGGTCAGCGAGAGCACGCCGCCGAGCACCATGCCCATGAGCAGCGCGCGCCAGGTGAGCTGCGCCATGGTGTCGCCGCGCCCGAGATAAACCTCCTTGTACCATTGCCGCTCGATCTCCTCGGGCGTGCCCTTGAATCCCTCCACGCGGAGCGGAATGTCGATGTTGGCGTCGGTGGCCGCGGCGGAGCCGGGCACGGGAGTGGGGTCGATCATGGGGTGGGGTTTGGGGATGGGGAGTGCGGAGTTTCGCGGGAAACTAAATCACCGCCGTCGCGCGGCGAGTGCTAAAGAACCGAGCGTCGGCAGCCGGGCTAGGCTGCGATCACCGTGAGCTTCAGCTCCGTCGGGACTCCGACCTGGGCCAGCGGCAGGGAGACGACCAGCCGGCCCTCCTTCGCCTCCGCGTGGCCATCGCTGGTGTATGGGTTGTGGGGCACCACGGGACAAGCGAGCCGCGCCGCAGTGGGCACGGTGAGCTGCCAGACGTGGTGCCGCACGCTCGTGACTCCCGTCTTCTCCCAGAGCGCGCCCGCGATCTCCGCCTGCGTTCCGTCGGAGAAGGCGACCGGCGACTCGGGATAAGGGATGAAGGTCAGGTGGACCGCCGCGGGGCGTCCGGCCGGCGCGGCCTGGAGCAGCGTCGCCGCGAGCCGCATTTCCGAACCGGAGACAATCTCGCACGCCAGCTCCACGACGGCGCCGCCGGCGGAGATCCGCTGGGTCCAGCGGTTCGCCGCGGGCTCGGCGATGACGCAGTGGTCCGGCGTGTACGCCAGCGGTACGTTAGGCGCGAGGTTGGTCTCACGCTTCGCGCCCAGCGGCGTCAGGAGGTGCGCGTCGCCCACCGTCAGCGTGCTCCAGAGCGGCTGCAGCTTCGTGTTGCCCCCGCCGAGGATCAGTCCGGCGTCGCGGTGAAAAATGCTCAGCAGGTTCTGGCGGTCCTGGATGAAGCGGTTGCCGATGCGCGGGCAGCAGTAGCCCGACAGGCTCACCAGCCACGGGTCCTCGCGCGCGACGAGCGCGTCCGTGCCCATGCGGAAGCGCCGCTCGGGCGCGCTCGTGAAGGCGAACCCGGCCGCGGTCGGCGGGAGGAAAAGATAGAGGTAGTCCGCGTCCAGCTCCGCCGGGTCGTGCCTGGCCACGTGTTGGAACAGCTCCGCGAGCAGCGCGCGGCCCTCGTCGCTGGCGTACAGGCCCGAGTGTATCCCCGCGAGCGGCGGCTGGTAGTGCGCCTTGCCGTCCGGCCCGCGCGTGAGCGTCACGGGGCTGTACGGATTGCGCTCGTCCACCGTCTCGATCGCCGAGCCGTCCGGGTAAAGATAGTTCAGGTGAAACCGGTTGCCCCGCTCCAGCGCGGGCAGGATCGCGGGATCGCCGGTCAGCGCGTGGTAGATGCCGAGCGCCTCGATGTAGACGCGGTTGTAGAGGACGACCGGGCCGCTGTGCTCGGTCCACCAGCCGTGCGGCGACTGCGCCGCGGCGACGAGCTGGATGTACTCGCGCGCCTGCCGCTGCCAGTCCGGCCGGCCGAAGTGGCGCCCGGCGATGAAGAGTCCGGCCGCATGGTGGCAGGGGATGTTGTGGATCCACGGGATCACCTCGCCGGGCTTGAGCGGCGGATGGCCGGTGAGCGGGCCGGGGTAGATGTTGCTGCGGGAGGACAGCTCAGTCGCGGCGATGCCGCCGTAGCCGAGCTGCAGCCCCTCGGCCCAGATCGCGCGGTCGGCCGGCGCGAGGTCGTCGGCCATCAGCTGGAACGTGATGATCCACCGGAGATACGTCCACGGCATGTAGATCTGCCCCCAGTTGGAGCCGTCCTTCTTGTCGAAGGCGTACATGCCCTTCGCGTCCTGGCGCGACCGCAGGAAGCGCCCGCCGGCCGCGATGTGCCCGAGCAGCCGGGGATCCTTGTAGTGCGGCCCGCCCTTGCACTGGTAAAGCAGCGCCAGCGTGAGGATCACGTCCTGGTCCCGCACGATCCACGGATCCGTGCCGAACCGGCCGTCGGGCCGGGCCTGCGCGAGGATCGGGCCGAGCTTCGCCTCGAGCGATCGCAGCAGGAAGGCGCGGAAAACCTCGCGGTCCACCGGCATCCCGGCCGCCGCCGGCGGGGCCGCGCGCCCAACCAGCGGCCAGGCGAGCGAGGCCGCGGGAAGGCTCGCCGCGATGAGGGAGGTGGTGCGGACGAAGCCGCGGCGCGTGAGGTTTTCCATGAAAAGTCAGGGCGCCAACCGGCCCGCGCCTCAGCCCGACGGATAGGCCTCGAACGCGAGCACGTACTCGCGCTCGGGCCGGCACAGGGACGGCGCGGGCGTGGGCGCCGCTGGTGACGGGTTTCCGCCAGCCCCGGCCAGGGCGAGCGCACCGGGCAGCCGCGCGGCCAGCATGAGTCCGGTCAGGGCCGTGCCGACGGTCCTCAGCCACTCGCGGCGGCTGAGCGGGACGGCGGTGGGCGGGTTCGGCATGGGTCGCGGGCGCCTCCGCCCGGGGCGCGAGGCTGCGGCCGCAGTTTGCCCGGGACGGAAACCGCGACAAGCCAGAAACCCGGCGGCGGCGCTCAGTCGAACCTTGCCAGTCCGCCGACCACGGCAAGTCTCCGGCCACCATGGGCGCCTACGACTTCAACTTCGACCTGCCTCCCGGACTCAGCTACGCCCCCTCGCCCGAGCGCGTCCGCGCGCTCCAGGCGCTCATGCCGAAGGACCCGTTCGCATTCGGCGTCGTCGTCACCGACCGCGCGGCGTGGGCGCCCTGGCGCGACGATCCCTTTGGAAAACTGGTCTTGAAGACGGCCCGCGAGCTCGCCGCGCAGCCCTACCCTGACTACACCGACGCGGCCTACCTCGACTGCCTCGTGAAGGAGGACGTGACGCAGATCAATAAGGTCATGCCGCTTGTGCGGAAGCGCCAGGTGGCCTTCATGCTCGCGGAGGCGATTTACGACCAGGGCGAATTCCTAGCGCCCATCGGCGCCGACCTGCGCGAGCTCGCGAAGCTGCGCTCCTGGATCCATCCCGGCAACGACCTCAAGCGCCTCAACTACGACGGCAAGACGGTGGAGTCCGACCTCGGCGTCGTGCACTTCGCGGCGAACCTGGCGGAGATCGACTTCGTCCTCGGCCCGCGGCTGCCGGCCGACGTGCGCGCGCTGATCCGGTCGGAGACCGACCGCCGCGTGTTTGCGCCGCTGCGCCAGCGCCTCGAGTCCGGCCGCGATCTCTTCTGGTGGATCGACGTGAAGCACAACTGGAACTCCGTCTGCCTCGCCAGCATCGCCGAGGCCGCGGCGGCCCTCCAGCCCGCGGGCTACGACCGGGCGTGGTACCTCGCCTTCGCGGAGTCGCTGGTGAAGAATTTCCGCGACGGGTTCAACGACGACGGCGTCTGCACCGAGGGCGTGGGCTATTGGAGCTACGGCTTCATGCACTATCTCTCCCTCAGCGAGCTGCTCCGCATCGCCACCGCCGGCGCGATCGACCTGCTCGACGAACCGAAGATGACCCGCGTGGCCCGCTTCCCCGATCAGGTCGAGATCCAGCCCGGGGTGTTTCCCACCTTTGCCGACTGCGCCCTCGACGTGCAGCCGGTGCTGTGGGCGCGGATCTGGCGCGACAACCGCCGCGGCGAACCCGCGCACGCCGTCGCGCCGCTGCCCGCCGGCACCGACCCCTTCACCGGCATGAGCCTGCAGTTCGCGGCCGAGTCCCTGCTGTGGATGTTCCACACCCGCGAGCCCCGCCGGCCGCAGCGCGCGGCGCAGCCGCCCGAGCTCCGCAGCTGGTTTCAGCCCTCATCCCTGCTCGTGTGCCGGCCCGGCCCGGCGACCAAGCGCCGCTTCTCGGCGACGCTTCTCGGCGGCAACAACGGCACCAATCACAATCACAACGACCTCGGCACCTTCACCGTCGTCCTCGACGGCCGCACGCTGGTCGTGGACCCGGGCGCCGAGACGTACAGCTTCCGCACCTTCAGCACGCACCGCTACGACAGCCCGCTGCTCAACTCGTTCGGCCATCCCGTGCCGCGCGTGGCCGGACACCTGCAGGAGGCCGGCGCCGAATACCATGCGCGGGTGGTGACGAAGGAGTTCACCCCGGACACGGACCGCGTCGTCCTCGACCTGAAACCCGGCTACGACGTGCCGGAGCTGCGCCGGCTGGAGCGCGAGTTCGTGTACGACCGCCGCGGCGAGGGACAATTGACGATCACCGATACCGTGGAGTTCGCGACGCCCTCGGCCTTCGAGTCCGCACTGATCACGCTCGGCAAGGTGGCCGTGGACGGCGCGCGGGTGCGGCTCAGCGACGGCGCGGCCGTGCTCATCGCCGAGGTGACCATCGACGGCGCGCCGCTCGACATCGTCACCGAGACGATCGACCAGCCCCCGCATCCCATCCGCCTCGCCCTCCGCTGCCGCGGCGAAGTCCGCACGGCCACGGTGCGCACCGTGCTGCGGCCGGCCTGAGCCTCGTCCCGGCGAGGTCAGACGGTCTGCCGGGCCGGCTCGCGCCGGGCAAACCAGAGGTGCGTCGCGAAGCAGAGCGGAAACAGGAGCCAGAGGATCGGATTCGCGGTGATGACAAAGCACACGACCAATGCGTCCCCCAGCACGACCTGTGCAGGCCGCATGGACGGCGTGTAATGCGAGACGAGGTCAGCCACGCCCATCGCGAGGCCGGTCGTCCAGCAGGCTAGATAAAGGGTGACGATGCTCCAGAGTCCGAGCAGCACGCGCGAGCGCCGGTAAAACGGACGGGAAATTCGGTAGATCAACAGCCCGACCGCCGACGACACCAGCAGGACATACAGGCAATGGTAGCCAGCTGTCCGCCAGGTGATCGCGGCGGGGAGAAGCCCCCAGAGCAGCCCTGTCACCAGCGCGCAGGCTGTTCGATTCATGGGAAAAGCTCAGTGCACATTCCGTCCCGCGCGCTCATGGGCGGGAAGGCGCTGAGGTTCATCTTGGTTGGCCTGCAAGGAGAGCTCATGGCGGATGAAGTCATCCGGGTCGCTGCGCACCTTCACGAATCCCGCACGGGCGAGCACAGCCTCCGAGCGCGTGTTGCCCGGCTTGGTCCGGGCGAAGAGTCCGACAAAGCCCGCCTCGGTCGCGAGTGTGATCAGGCCTCGCACGGCATTGGTCATCACGCCCCGATGATTGCGGCTCGACCAGTACCCGATCTCGGCGATCCGGGTGTTGGTCTTGATGTCGCAGGCCGCGGCCACGGCGCCGTCGCGGTCCACGACCGTGAAGACGAAATGCGTGCCGGCCGCCCACCCCTCGCCGGCCCACTGCAGAAAGTGCCGCGCCATGTCCGGCGTGTAGGCCTGCCCGCTCAGCCGGCCGCGGAACAGCCACTCGTAGATCTCCGGCTCGTTGCAGATCGCGGCGATCCGCGCCAATGCCTCCGCCCCGGTGGGCACCTCGCTGGCGCGCACGAGGTGATACGTCTGCCCCGTGTGGTGGTTGGTGAGGGGGACGCGGATGTCCGGGGGGAACTTCATCGCGGAACTTTATCCCTGTGCCTTTGCCGGGCCCGTGACCTCGGCAATGAAGTGATCGGCGTCGACATACTTGCGCATGCCCATGTTCCGATGGGCGCCCTGCGGGTCCCACTCCCCGACAACTGTCTTGGTGCCATCGTTCATAAAATCCTCCGTTTTCTCGAGCGTCAGATAGCGGTAGGTGTCACCCTGCTTTTCAATGAGGACAAAATAGCAGAGCGGGATGTCGTCGGGCGGCGCGAAGGTGATCAGGACCTGCGTATTGCCGGGCAGCGTGCGCACCGTCAGCTGCTGGGCATATTCCGGGCCGACGATTTGGCCAGCCGCCTGGACCAGCTTGTCCAATGCCCCATGGCTTAGGTCGGCGAAAAAATGGCCGCTCGAGTTATGGGTCCATTTGGGCAGGAGACTGTGTTCGAAATAATAGATCTTCTGATGGAGCGTCGGCTCGGCCTGGGATTTCTCGTCAGCCGCGCTGAGCAGCGGGCAGATCCAAACGAGGGCACAGAAGGCAAGCAGGACGAAGCCGGGGCGTTTCATGGGGGGAGTGGATGCGTGGTTGGGGTGATCTGGGTCGGATTCGAGTCGGCACAAGCTGGCTGGCCTCAGCATTTCGCGGTCTTACGCTTTTTCCCGAGAGCGCCCCGCTTGGCAACCTTGCGGATATAGTCCGGCGAGAAGGGAATCTGGCACGCCGTGTCGCCCATGTTCGCCGTCACGGGACCGATCTGATCCCCGGTCTTGAGCGCGATCTCGGTCAGCGGCTGCACATAGACACCCACTGCGATCACGAACGCGTTCATCTGGGGACGCGCGGCATCCGGCGCCTGATGGATCGTCTTCTGCACCCGCTGCAGCAGGCGCTTCAGCTCCGCCAGGTCCAGGTCCGCGTCGGCCTTGATGGAAACCAGGCTGCCCAGGGTCGCCCAGCCGGCGGCGGCGATGGAGGCCGTTTTCGAATCGATCCATGCCAGCGCCGCCTCCCAGCCGTGGGGACTGCCCGCCGCGACCCACGGCACGGTCGCGCCGTAGAGCGGCCGGCAATAGGCCTGCTCGACCCAGCGCTGGAGATCCTTCCGCGTCATGCGCGCATCGTCGGCGATCAAGCCCGCCAGGTACATCGCGTCGTAGACGCCCGTGGCGTAGAGCTCGAGCGCGAGCGCGTAGTCCTGCTTGACGCGCTTCTGGATTTTCTGGAGCTCGCTGATCTTCACGCCGTAGCACGGCTCCTTCACGCCGTGGTTGAAGATCACGCGCTTGTAGCCGTCGCTCCCGAGCGGCTTGATCTCAGCGAGGATTGCCTTGGCGGTCATGCGTTCGTCCTGCCGTGGTGGACTGCGATGTTCTAGTCAGCAAGATATCAGCCGGCCGGCTCACCGGCCGTCAGCCGCCCGCTCGAGCGCGGCGATGTCGATCTTCACCATCTCCATCATCGCCTCCATCGCCCGGCGCGCGCGGCCCGCGTCCGGGTCGGAGAGCAGCTCACTGAGACGGCGGGGAACGATCTGCCAAGAGAGGCCCCAGCGGTCCTTGAGCCAGCCGCAGGCCACTTCCGTCCCGTCCTTTGTCAGCGCCGTCCATAGCCGGTCCACCTCGGCCTGCGTGTCGCAGTGGATCTGGAAGGAGACCGCCTCGTTGAAGGTGAACTGCGGGCCGCCGTTCAGGCCGAGGTAGCCGGTGCCGGCCAGGGTGAACTCGACGGTGAGCACCGTGCCCGCGGGGCCGCTCGGCGTGTCGGCGGGTGAACGGTAGATCTGGTCGATGCGCGAATTCGGCAGCAGCGACACGTAGAACTTGGCGGCTTCCTCCGCCTGGCCATTGAACCACAGGCATGGGGTGATCTTCTGCATCGGGGTCTCCTTATTTTCGTTTTTTCTGCCAGTAGGTCAGGCCCGGCTCGAAGACCATGCCCGGCAGGTCCTCGACCCGCGCGCGGAAATACTCCTCGGCGTCCCGCACGCCCTGGTTGTACGCGAGCGGCGCGATCTCCTGCTGGAGATAGTCCAGCAGCAGCTTCGCCTTCAGCTCGCTGAGCTCCTGGTCCAGCTCGGATGAGAAATATTTCCTCAGCGAATGAAGGACCTCCTCGGTTTCCTGCGGGGTGAGTTTGATGGCCATGGCGGGTCGCGGTTGAGAGCGCGGCTAGGCTTCCGGCGTCTCGCAGCCGAAGGAGAGGCGATTGCCGTCGGCATCGGTGACGATGAAATCCCGCAGGCCGTAGGGCTGGTCCTGCGGCGGCGCCTTCACGTTCGCGCCCTTCCGCTGCAGGTCGGCGTAGTAGGAATCCACCTCGTCGCAGAACCCATAGACCGCGCCGCCGCCCAGCGGCTGCCCATGGAGGGTGCTGCCGGTGAGGTGGAGCCGCAGTTCCCCGCGCACGAGCCCGGCATAGTCGCCGAAGCGGAATTCCTCGGTGAACCCGAACACCTCCACATACTGCTGGAGTGCGGACTCGAGGCGGGTGACGCGAAAGACCGTGGCGGCGCGGTGCGGGGTCATGGTTCCTGGGGGTGCGGAGACGTTGCACACCTCGGGGTGCGCCGCCAACCGAATTTGCGGTGAACGGGCGCGCTGAACATTCCGTCACGCGGGATTTGCCTCCGGGCGAGGGACAACTCACAAGCATCCCGCCCCCATCCCCTCGCGCGGTCGCAGTCCCGCGATCCCGCCCCACCCCATGCCTCCTGCTGCCAACCCCATTTTCGGCACGCTGTTCCACGCCTGCGGCGGACTCTGCGCCTCCCTCTGCTACACGCCCCAGACCAAGGTCCGGCGCTGGTCGTGGGAAACCTACTGGCTGGTGCAGGCCGCGTTCTGCTGGCTCCTCCTGCCGATCGTCGGCGCGCTGCTCACCATCCCCGAGCTCGGCGCCGTGCTCGCCGAGGCGCCCAAGGCCGCGATGCTGCGCTCGTTCGGGCTCGGCGCGCTCTACGGCATTGGCGGCATTTCCTTCGGCGTCGCCATCCGCTACCTGGGCTTCGCCCTGACCTACTCCATCGCCGTCGGCCTCTCCAGCGTGCTCGGCACGCTGCTGCCGCCGCTGGTCGCGGGCCGGCTCGGCGCGACCCTCGCCGGCCAGGGCGGCGGCTGGGTCATCGGCGGCGTGCTCATCGGCGCGGTCGGCATCGGCATCTGCGGCTGGTCGGGCTGGCTCAAGGAGGGCGACCTCAAGGGAGCCGCGCAGCCCACGTCGTTCTCGGCGAGGAAGGGCGTGCCGCTCTGCCTCCTCGCCGGCGTGCTCTCGGCCGTCTTCAGCTTCTCGCTCGCCGCCGGCCAGCCCGTGGCCGACGTCGCCGCGGCCCACGGCGCGGGCCACTACCAGGGCAATGTGATCTACCTGTTCTCCAACACCGGGGCCTTCGCCACGTCGCTGCTCTACTGCCTCTGGCTCGGGCGGCGGAACCGCTCCATGGGGGAATATTTCTCCCGGGAGACCCCGCTCGCGGGCAACTGGCTGCTGTCCGCGCTGAGCGGGCTGCTCTGGTACTGCCAGTTCTTCTTCTACGGTCTCGGCCACACGCGCATGGGCCCGTACGGCTTCTCCAGCTGGGCGCTGCACATGATCATGCTGGTCGCGTTCAGCAACCTCCTCGGCCTCTCGCTCCGCGAATGGCGCGGCTGTCGGGCGCGGACCGTGCGGACGCTGTCGTTCGCGCTGACCGTCCTCGTCGCCGCGGTGCTCATCATCGCCTACGGGAACAACGTCGGCTCCAGCGCCGGCTGAGCCGGCCCGCGCGGGCGGGCGCGACAGGATGGATTGCCAAACCCCGCGGTTTCAGCGTAGCTGGCGGGGCCCCGGCTCACTTCACCCCCCCCGGTCAAGTCCCCCCATGAGCATGTTCAACACGGTTGGCGGCGCAACGGCCCAGCTCGTCCGCACGGCGGGCGCGCGGCGCAAGCTCGAGCGCATGAACCGCGCGCTGCGCCACGAGGAGCCCGACCGGGTGCCGATCAGCGACTTCTTCTGGGGCGACTTCACCCGCCGCTGGCAGCAGGACCTCGGGCTCCCGGCCACCGCCAGCCCCTACTACCACTACGACCTCGATTGGATCGTCACGATCCCGAACATGGACCCGTGGATCCGGCCGTTCGAGACGCTGCGTGAGACGCCGACGGAGGTGACGGTGAAGACGGGCTTCGGCGCGATCATGCACAAGTACTTCGCGCTCCCGATGCCGGAGATGAGCGCGTGGGAGACGGACACCTTCGAGAAGCTGCAGCGCGCGGAGTTCGACCCGCCGGACGACCCGCGGCGGTTCTTCAGCGCCGGCGACAACCAGATCGCGGGCGTGGGCGATGGCTTCGAGCGCAACTCGCCCCCGTGGATCGAGACCGTGCGCTCGTTGTGGCCGGATTTCCCCGTGTACGGCAGCATGATCGAGGTCAGCGAGTGCCTCACGCGCCTGATCGGCCAGGAGCGCGCCCTGCTCTGGATGGGCGAGGAGCCCGACGCGATGGGCGAGGTCATCAACCGCCTCGGCGCCTATTACCTCGCCATGGCGCAGGCCGAGATCGAAGCCGGCGCAGGGCTGCTCGACGGCTTCGTGATCTGGGGCGACGTGGCGTACAAGCAGGGGATGTTCTTCTCACCGGCCTACTGGCGGAGATACTTCAAGCCCTGGGTGGAGCGGATCGTCGCGGCCGCCCACGCCGCGGGCCTGCCGGTCATCTACCACGGCTGCGGCAACGTGCACGCGATCTTCCCGGATTACATCGAGGCGGGGATCGACGCCTACAATCCGCTCGAGGCCAAGGCCGGCATGGACGCGCTCGACCTGCGCCGCCGCTACGGCCACCGCATGGCCTTCTGCGGCAACAGCGACGTCCAGGTCTGGGAACAGGGCGACCGCGCCGCCATCCGCCGCGAGGTGCTGCGCAAGCTGAACGCCGCGAAGGGCGGCGGCCTCATCTTCCAGAGCGACCACTCGGTCACGAGCGCGGTGTCCGGCCAGACCTACGACTACATCGTCCAGCTCGTCCGCGAGCACGGCCGCTACCCGCTCCAGCTGGAGGAGTTGGACGGCATCCTTTGATCCCATGAAACGCTACGGCATGGTCCTCGGGCTTCGGCCGGAAAAGGTCGAAGAGTACAAGCAGCTCCACGCGGCCGCCTGGCCGGACGTGCTCAAGAAGATCCGGGAGTGTCACATCCAGAACTACTCGATCTACCTGCGCACGCTCGACGACGGCCGGCCCTACCTGTTCAGCTATTTTGAGTACACCGGCACCGACTTCGCCGCCGACATGGCAAAGATGGCCGCCGATCCCACCACGCAGCGCTGGTGGGATGTCTGCAAGCCCTGCCAGCAGCCCCTCGCCCATCGCGCGCCCGGCGAATGGTGGAGTCCCATGGAGGAAGTCTTCCACACCGGCTGACCCGCCGTGACCTCGCGCGAACGCATCCTCGCCGCCATCGAGCACCGCGAGCCCGACCGCGTGCCGCTCGACCTCGGGTCCACGCCGAGCTCCGGGATCTCGGCCATCGCGTACGGCCGGCTGAAGCGCCACCTCGGCCTCGCCGGCGGCCACACGCGGGTCTACGACGTCGTGCAGCAGCTCGCGCAGCCGGAGGACGCGCTCCTCGACCGCTTCGGCGTGGATGTGGTGGACATCGGCCGGGCCTTCAACCCCGGCGACGAGGCGTGGTATGATTTCCAGCTCGGCGACGGCCAGCCGGCGCAGTACCCGGCATGGTTTCACCCCGAGCGGCGGCCCGACGGATCGTTCGTGGCGCGCGCGGCGGACGGCACCGTGATCGCGCACATGCCGGCCGGCGGCACGTTCTTCGACCAGGCCTGCTTCCCTTACGTCGACGGCTATCCGCCGGACTTCCGCGACCTCGATGCCGCGATGGGCCGGATCCTCTGGGCCGCCCTCGTCCACAGCCCGTGGGACCATGCGCGCGATCCGGATTTCTGGCCGACCCTGCGTGCGCAGGCGCAGGCGCTGCGCGGCACCACCGACCGCGCGCTGATGATCGTGATCGGCTGCAATCTGTTCGAGTGGGGCACGTTCCTGCGCCGGGTGGACGGGTTCCTCTACGACCTCGCGGCCGAGCCCGCGGCCGTGGAGACGCTGCTCGACGCGCTGATGGAGCGCCACCTCGCGGCGCTGGCCAAGGTGTGCACCGCGGTCGGCGATGTCGCGGACATCTGCCGGTTCGGCGACGACCTCGGCACGAATGGCGGGCCGTTCATGTCGCCGGCCATGTACCGGCGCTTCTTCAAGCCGCGCCACGCGCAGCTGTGCGCCTACGTGCACCACCACAGCCGCATGAAGACCTTCCTCCACTCCTGCGGCTCGATCCATGCGCTCCTGCCCGACCTGATCGAGGCGGGCTTCGATGTCATCAACCCCGTCCAGACCAACTGCCGCGACATGGAGTCCGCGCGGCTCAAGCGGGAGTTCGGCCGTGACCTCTGCTTCTGGGGCGGCGGCTGCGACACGCGGCACGTGCTGCCGACCGCGGCGCCGGCGGAGGTCGCGCGCCATGTCCGGGCCCAGCTCGAGGTGTTCGCCCCCGGCGGCGGCTTCGTCTTCAACACCGTGCACAACATCCTCCCCGAGGTGCCGCCGGAGAACATCGTCGCGATGTACCAGGCCCTCGCCGACTACAACGGGCGATGACACGGACACGGCGGGATTTCTGATTGCCTGCGCCGCCGCCGCGGTTACTTCCGGGGGCTTCATGCGCCGCCGCGTCTCCACCCTCGCCCTGCTGCTCGCCTGGCTCTGTGCCAACGGCGCGCTCCTCGACGGCGTGCAGGTGTTCGCCTGGGCGAAGATGTTTCGGGACTACGCGCGGGTGCTGCCCGCGGCGCAGGCGCTGCGCCTGACCTTCGACGGGACCAAGCCCTGCGAGATCTGCTGCTTAATCCACCAGGCGGAGGAGACCCGGCGCGAGCAGCTGCCGCGCGACGCCGCCCTGGGCGGCGGGACGGAGAAGCTGCTGCTGGTTTCCGAGGCGCCGGCGCCGATCGTGATCGCCGCGCCGGCTTCGGCGTGGCCGGCGCCCGCGGACACCGCGGGCCTCACGCGGACCGATCCGGTTCCCGTGCCCCCGCCGCGGGTCTGAGCCGTCTTCCCCCGCGTCGGCCGCATCGCCGGAGGCTTTCTCCGGACGTGGCCGTTTCCGCACGCCCTTCCCCCGGGCGCGCCCATCCGCCTGTTTGATTTTTCTGGCCGGCCCCGTCCGGCCGCATCCTTGAATTCCATGAAATCCTTTTTTCCTTCCGCGTTCTTTCTCCCGCTGGCCTTGACCGTCATTCCCGCCGCCTCCGCGTGCTCGCAGTGCGGCTGTTCCCTCAGCTCCGACTGGGCCCTCCAGGGCTACGCCGCCCAGCCCGGGGGCGACTTCGACCTGCGCTTCGAATACCTCGATCAGACCGGGCTCCGCCATGGCGCGAGTGGCGCCGACCGCGCCGCCTTCGCGTTTCCCGCGGACACGGAGGTCCAGCAGCGCACGCTGACGCGCAACCTCTGGCTCGATCTCGATCATCCCCTCGCCCCGGCGTGGAGCCTGGCCCTCCAGGTGCCGTTCACCGACCGGTTCCACACCACGGTGGCCGAGGGCGACACGGCCGTTTCCACCTCGGACGCGTCCGGGCTGGGCGACGTGCGCTGCCTGGTCCGCTATCAGCCCGCGGGGTCCAAGGGCGGCCTGAGCCTGCAGTTCGGCCTGAAGCTCCCCACCGGGCGTTTCGGCCAGACCTTCAGTGCGGGTCCGCAGGCCGGCGAGCTGCTTGACCGCGGCCTGCAGCTCGGCACCGGCACGACCGACCTGCTGGCCGGCATCGCCGGCTTCGCGCGCCCGGCGGAAAACCTCGGCGCCTTCGCCCAGGCCGCGCTGACCCAGCCCGTGGCCGGGCGCGCCGGATTCCTCCCGGCCACCACGGTGAACCTCAACGGCGGCGTCCGGTGGCTCAACCCCAGCGCATTCACGCCGCAGCTGCAGGTGAACGTGAAGGTCGAGGGCCGCGAGCACGGCGCCCAGGCCGACACGGCGAACAGCGGCGGGGTTTTCGCCTATGTGAGCCCCGGCGTCACGCTCGAGGCGGGGGCCCGCGCCACCGCCTTCGCGTTCGTGCAGTTGCCCGTGCTGCAGCGCGTCAACGGCCTCCAGCTGGAACCCAAGTGGATCGTTTCACTCGGCAGCCGCTGGCGCTGGTAGGCCCCGCTCACCCCGTCCCGGGCCGACCGGGACGGGGCCAAGGCCGGAAGAATGCACTGGACTTGCCGGCCGCGGGCCACGATTGAAGGCGCGTCCGATTTCCTGACGTGAGCACACCGCTTCCCGAACAAGACCGCTGGTTCAGGGCCGAGGTGCAGGTGCACGGGGCGATGCTCCGCTCCTGGCTGCGCGGGCGGTTCCCCGCGCTGCGGGATGTGGACGACGTCGTGCAGGAGGCCATGAGCCGCGTGTGGCAGGCGCACCAGGCCGGCTCGGTCGACGCGGTCAAGGCGTTCCTCTTCACCACGGCCCACCACTTGGCGGTCGATGAAATGCGCCGTCGCCAGATCGTCACCGTGGAGTACTTAGCGGAAATCACGGAGCTGTCCGTCTACGATGACAGACCCACCGCTGCGGACGCCGCGGCCCGGGCCCAGGAACTCGAACTATTGACCCAAGCCATCCAACAACTTCCCGACCGGTGCCGCCAGGTGCTGACCCTCCGCAAGATCTACGGGCTGTCCCAGCGCGAGATCGCGGCCCAGCTTGGCATCACGGAGCACACGGTCGAGGCCCAGATTGGCAACGGCATGCGCCGATGTGCCGACTTCCTCGCCCGCCACGGACTCCCCTGACTTTCTTCATGAACCCCGACCCCAAGCCTGCCGCTACCGACACCCTCGATGCGGCGGCCGCCCAGTGGCTCGCCCGTCGAGACCGCGGCCTCACTCCCGCCGAGCAGGATTCCTACCTGCAGTGGCTGAGCCAGGACCCGCGTCACGGCCCGGCCATCGCGCGGCAGGAGAAATCCTGGCAGGCGCTGGACGCGCTCACGCACTGGCGACCGGAGCACAGTTCCATCCCGAATCCCGACCTGCTGGCCCCGCACCGCCCGGCCCGGATCTACTGGCTGTCCACCGCCCTCGCCGCCGCCGCGGCCGTCACCCTTTCCTTCTACCTCTGGTCGGCGTCGCCCTTCGGCCCGGACCGGCCGCGCCACGAGGCGATCATCCACCCGGGACCCGAGCGGCAGACGCTCGCCGACGGCTCGGTCGTTGAGCTCAACCAGGGTGCCCAGATCGAGGTCCGCTTCACCCCGGGCGAGCGCCACGTGCGCCTGGTGAGCGGCGAGGCCTTCTTCACCGTGGCCAAGAACGCGGCCCGGCCGTTCTTCGTCGACACCGACAAGGTGTCCGTGCGTGCCGTCGGCACCGCCTTCAGCGTCTCCCTCACCAAGTCCGAGGTCGCCGTGCTGGTCACCGAGGGCCGCGTGCAGGTCCTGGAGCATCGGCTCACGAGCGAGACCCCGGCGGTCAGCGCCCCGAAGGTCAGCGTCCAGGAGCCGGTCTTCCTCTCCGGCGGCCAGCGCGCCGCCATCGATCTGGCGCCCGTCGCGCCGACCGCGGCCATTGCGCCCGTGGTGCAGGACCTCACGCCCGCCGCGATCGATCGCGCGCTTTCCTGGCAGGGCCTGCGGCTGGAATTCGTCAACATGCCGCTGGGCGATGTCGTGGCGGAGTTCAACCGCTACAACCGTCACAAGCTCGTGGTGGGCGACGCCGAGGCTGCGGCCATTCTCGTCGGCGGCAATTTCCGGGCGGACAACGCCGCCGGCTTCGTGCGCCTGCTGGAGGCCGGCTTCGGCATCACAGCCGAGCCCAACGGCGACAATGTGACCCGGCTGCGCCGGGCGCGTTAATCCTTCCCCCGGGTCGGCTTACGGGCGGGCCGGTCGCGGTGGTGCCGGACCGGAAAAATCCCGTAAAATCAACCTAACGGAAATCGGCGGCCTGCTCGTCAGACAGAGATGACAGCCGCCGGACAGCCCGCGTCGTCCGACCCTGTCCACCACACACCAACCATGACCTCCCCCCGCTTGCCTGCCCGGCCCCTGCGCCGCCAGGCTTTCCTCACACGGCTGGCTAGCGCCGCCGTTTTGTCCGCTGCCCTGAGTCTCGCCGCCAACGCCGCCGATGTGGGCAAGAAGGCCTACGACCTTCCCTCCGGTGACGCCGCCGCGACCCTGAAGCAGTTCTCGGCCCAGTCGGGCGAGCAGATCGTTTATCCCGTCGAGCAGGTGTCGGGCGCGAAGACCAACGCCGTGAGCGGCGACCTGACCGCCCGCGAGGCCCTCGACCGCATGGTCGCCGGCACGGACCTGGTCGTGGTGCAGGATGATAAGACCGGGGCGCTGGCCGTGAAGAGGGCCGCCGGCCCAAACGGCTCAAGGGTGGCGCAGAACAGCAGCCACCCCAGCACGGAGGGGGAAAATCCTGAGCTGAAGGTCGTCAAGCTCGAGCAGTACCAGGTGCTCGGCACGCGCATCCGCCAGGCGGATATCGTCGGGCCGTCGCCCGTCAGCTCGTACAACTCCGACTACATCCGCGAGTCGGGTGCCATGACCCTGGCGGACTTCATCAACCGCATCCCGCAGAACTATTCCGGCATCGCCTCGGGCCGCGGCAGCGCCCCGAACGAGCTCAACCCCGAGTTCGGCCAGCGCACGGAGACCACTTCCCCGGCGTTCAACTTCGTGCTCGGCGCCTCCGACGCCCCGCCCGCGCAGACCGGCGTCTCCGGCGTCAACCTCCGCGGCCTCGGCTCCGCCTCGACCCTCGTGCTGGTGGACGGCCGCCGCGCGGTCCAGTCCGGCAACGGCAACCGCTCGACCGACACCCGGCAGGGCTTCGTGGACCTGAACACGATCCCGCTCAGCATGATTGACCACATCGAGATCATCACCGACGGCGCCTCCGCCATCTATGGCGCCGACGCGGTGGCGGGCGTGATCAACATCGTGCTCAAGAAGAACTACACCGGCACCGAGATCAACGGCAGCTACATGGCCACCCAGCATGGCGGCGGCCGCGAGCGCACCCTGTCCGTCCTCTCGGGCTTCTCCTACGGCAAGCTCTCCGGCACCGTGAACGTGGAGTACTTCGACCGGCAGAACGTCAAGGCCTCGGACCGCAGCTTCTCCAAGAACCAGGACCACAGCGGCATCGCCGTGGCCACGATCACCGCCACCGGCCAGCCCAAGATGGGCGTGGATTTCCGGCTGAACTACGGCTATCCCGCCGTCGTCCAGGCCTCGGGCGGCACCGTCAGCGGCACCTTCAATGCCATCCCCGGCATCCGCGTCGTCATGGTGCCCGTCGGCTCGGCGACCACGCCCGGCCTCAACCAATTCATCCAGGTGACCACACCGGCCGGCCCGGGCGCCACCGCGGTCAACGCCGTCTATCAGCGTCGTCTGAACACCGCCTCGTACCTGGATCTCGTGCCCGAGAGCAAGCGCTCCGGCGCCAGCGGGAACATGCAGTACGTCTTCAATGACCGCCTGGAGGCCTACGGCAGCTACCGCACGAGTATCACCCGCGGCAACTTCAACACGCAGCCCACCACGTCCCTCTGGGGCTCGTTCGGCTCCGCCATCACCGTGCCCGCCGCCTTCAATCCGTTCAACCAGAACGTCACCGTCGGCATGGTGCTGACCGAGTGGGGCTCGCAGCAGCAGAAGACCCGCACGATCGAGAACGCCGTCGCCGGCGGCCTGCGCGGCAAGTTCGGCCAGACCTGGCAGTGGGATCTCGGCGTCACCTGGGAGCTCCAGTCGCTCCTCCAGGTCACGCGCAACTTCAACGGCGCCGGGCTTTCCAACCTGGTGACGTCCGCCGACCCCGCGACGCGCTTCAACCCGTTCATCGACTCCACCGCGGCCGGCGCCCCGTCGCAGGCGGCGCTGCTCGAGACCCTCTCGGTCTATCCCTTCCTGAACACGGACTCGCGCCAGACCGGCCTCGACTTCGAGGCCGACGGCGACGTGGTCAGCGTCCCCGGCGGCGTGGTGAAGGCGGCCTTCGGCGGTTCCGAGACCCGGGACTCCGTGGACAGTTCGTCCAACAAGTACTCCTCCGCCGCCTCGCCGGTCGTGACCAACACCTACGTCTCCGGCGGCCAGCGCAGCAACGCGGTGTTCGCCGAGGTCAGCCTGCCGGTGTTCGGCCGGCCGAACGAGCGCGCGATGTTTCACCGCCTCGATTTCCAGGTGGCCGGACGCTATGAGGTCGTCGGACCGTTCTCCAAGGGTGTGCCGAAGTACGGCGTGTCCTGGGCGCCGGTGGACTCGCTCCTCATCCGCGGCAGCTGGAGCCAGGGCTTCCGCGCCCCGGGCGTGACGGAGTACCTCACGGCCCCAACCACGACGACCTCGTCGGTCACGGACCCGCTGCGCACCCCGGCCTCGACCACCGGCGTGGTCGTGACCACCGGCTCCAACCCGGTCCCGAAGCCCGAGCTCTCCGACACCACGTTTGCCGGCATCGTTTACGAGCCCGCCTTCCTCAAGGGCCTCAGCTTCCAGGGCAACTATTACGACACCAAGCAAACGGACGTGCTGCAGCTGCTGTCCGCCCAGACCATCGTCAACAACGAGCCGCTGTTCCCCGGTCGGGTCACGCGCGCCGCGGCCACCGCCGCCGACATCGCGCTGAACCAGCCCGGCCAGATCACCGCGATCAGCCGCGTGTTCGTGAACTTCGGCCAGGTGGAGAACCGCAGCCTCGACTACAGCGTCGACTACACCCTCCCCTGGCAGCAGCTCGGCCACTGGCGCGTCGCCGTCAGCGCGAGCCACACGCTCAAGGCCCTGCGCCAGGTTGCCCCCGGCCAGCCCGCGGTGGTCCTCGACGACGACACCGCCTCCCCGCCGAAGTGGACCTACAACGGCTCCCTCTTCTGGCACGGCGGCGCGTGGAACGCCTCGATGTTCCTGTGGTACATGGACGGCTTCAACTCCAACAGCGCGGGCAACATCACCGTGGTCAACAACTCCGCGGTGGTCTTCTACTCGACCCCGGCCGTCATGAAGATCGACCTGCGCCTCGGCTATGAGTTCAAGAAGGCGATCTGGCGCGGCCACGGCCGCGGCCTGCGCGTACTCGCGGGCGTGGACAACGTCTTCGACAAGAAGCCGCCGTTCTCCGACACGATCTGGGGCTACAACGCGGGTCTCCATGACCAGCTGATCCTCGGCCGCGCGTTCTCCGTTTCGTTCACCATCCCGGTGGACTAATCCCCAGGGATCAGTCCATTAACCCCTAAATTCAGGGCACCCGCCGCCCCGCGGCGGGTCCCTTCCCTTTCTCCCAATATGGCCACCTCGTTCCTCCGTCCCGTCGTCCTCACCGCCGCCCTGCTCGGCGCCTCCCTCGCCTGCGCCCAAAGCGCGGCACCCGCCTCCGTCCCCGCCGGGGACAGCGCCATCAGTGCGAGCCTGCGCGGGCCCGCCCCGGGCACGCTCGCGCCGGACTTCACCGTGACCGGTCCCGACGGCAAGGACCTGAAGTTGTCCGACCTCCGCGGCAAGATCGTGGTCGTGGACGTCTCGGCGACGTGGTGCGGGCCCTGCCAGGCCGCCATGCCGAACAATGACCGCGTCTACCGGAAGTACGCGGACCAGGGCGTGGTCCTCGTCGGCATCACCGCCGACGACTCCCGCGCCAACTACGACGGCTGGGTCGAGCGCAACGCCTCGAAGTACAACTTCAAGATGTACTTCGACCCCGCGGGCCGCGCGGGCTGGAACACCTCCGTCTTCAACACCGCCTACCGCATCACGGGTTTCCCGACGATGTACGTGATCACGCGCGAGGGAAAAGTCTCCGAGGTCGTCTCGGGCGGCGGTCCCGGCGAGGATTACCGCCTCGAGTACGCGCTGGCCCGCGCCGGCGCCAAGGTGGACCTCGCCAGCATCCCGGCCGAGCCGAAGAAGGATCCCAACGCGCCAAAATCCATCCCGGCCATGGGCAAGACGCCCGCGATGCGCACCGGCAAGATGATGGGCATGGGCGCCCCCGTCGCCGGCAAGTTCGGCTCGCTCGCGGCCAACGCCAAGGTTCCCGACTTCACCGCCACCTCGGCCGACGGCAAGCCGGTGAAGCTCTCCGATTTCAAGGGCCAGACGGTCGTCGTGACGTTCTTCAGCAACGCCGAGCACGGGCCCGAGGCCTACACGGTCAATCTGTCCGCCAAGTATGCCGGCCAGCATGTGGCGCTCCTCGCCGTCGCCTCCGCCATGGAGCGCGAGAAGTTCACCGCCTGGGCCGCCGCGGCCAAGCCCGCGTACGCCGCCGCCTGGGATCCCGCCGGCAAGGCGTGGGGTGAGAACATCACCAACCTCAATTTCGGCGTCGGCATGTATCCCGCCGTCATCGTGGTCAACGCCGAGGGCAACCTCGTCGGCGGCTACATCGGCATGGGTCCGCAGAACGTCGACCGCCTGGCCACGCTGCTCGCGGTGGGCGGCGTCAAGCTCGCGCCGGAGGACAGGCCCAAGAACGCCATGGCCGCGGCCTCGATCCAGCCCCACTCCGGTCCCGCCCCGGCCGCGCCCCGCGAGGCCACCCTCGCCGCCGGCGCCGTCGCGCCGGATTTCACGAGCTACACCGCCGACGGCAAGGCCGTGAAGCTGTCCGACTTCAAGGGCAAGACCGTCATCCTCGACTTCTGGGCCACGTGGTGCGGCCCCTGCATGGCGTCAATGCCGCACACGCAGGAAGTCGCCGCGAAGTACAAGGACCAGAACGTGGTCGTGCTCGCGTCGTGCACCAGCGACACGCAGGCGAAGTTCGTCGAGTGGGTCGGCCAGCGCCAGGCCAAGTATCCCCAGATCCTCTTCACCGCCGACAAGAATGAGCGCGGCTCGGCCACGTTCGACGACCGGGCCTCGGCCAAGCTCTACCACGTCGTGGGCATCCCGACCCAGTTTGTCATCGGGCCGGACGGCGTGATCGCCGCCACCATCGTCGGCTTCAACGGCGACAGCGAGGCCCGCGCCGAGGGCGCGCTGGCCAAGTTGGGCGTCAAGGTTGACCCGGCCGTCGCGGCCGCGGGCGCCGCCCAGCTCAAGCAGGCCGCCGAGGAAGAACTCAAGGCCGCCGCCGCCGCCAAGGATGCCGAGAAGAATCCGCGCGCGCCGTTCCGCGAGGGCTTCGGCAAGATCCAGGCCGGCCAGGCCGTGCCGGACTTCACCGTGCAGACGCCCGAGGGCAAGCCGGCCAAGTTCTCGGACTACGCCAAGGGCAAGACCGTCATCCTCGACCTCTGGGCCACCTGGTGCGGCCCCTGCCAGCAGTCCATGCCGCACACCGAGGAGGTCTACAAGAAGTACAAGGATCAGGGCCTCGTGGTGGTCGGGCTCTGCTGCTTCGACGAACGCGCGGCCTATGACAAGTGGCTCGTCGCCAACCAGGCCAAGTACACGTTTCCGACGGTGTTCGATCCTGCCGGCAAGATGAAATCACCCTCCCACGCCCCAGCGACGCCCGAGGAAAAGGCGGAGTACAAGGCCCAGTCTAAGAAGTATTTTTCCGAGGTCATCGCCACCAGCGTCTTCGGCGCCTTCCCGATGCTGCCGTCCACCATCGTGATCGACTCGCAGGGCAAGATGGTCGGCTTCTACGCCGGCTACACCCCCAACTCCAACGATGGCATCATGAACCTCCTGCTCCGCGCCGGCCTCAAGCTCGCGCCGGAGGACATGCCCACGAAGGTGTGGAAGAAGGAGGAGACCAAGGCCGAGGAAGTCGTGCCGACGCTCAAGGTCGGCGCAGTCGCCCCGGACTTTCCCTCCACTGATGTCAACGGCAAGCCGGTCAGCCTGGCCGACTACAAGGGCAAGGTCATCGTGCTGGACTTCTGGGCGACCTGGTGCGGCCCGTGCATGGCCTCGATGCCGCACACCGCGGAGGTTGCGGCCAAGTTCAAGGACCAGGGCGTGGTGGTCCTGGGCTCCTGCACCAGCGACTCGCGCGAGAAGTTCGAGGCGTGGGTGAAGGCCAACCAGGCCAAGTATCCCGACTTTGTGTTCGCGCACGACCCCGCCGAGCGGAAGCCGGAGCGCGCCTCGCGCGCCCTCTACGGCGTGCAGGGCATCCCGACCCAGTTCATCATCGGCCGCGACGGCAAGCTCGTCGCGATCGTCGTGGGCTACCTCAAGGGTGAGAACATCCTCGAGGCCGCGCTCGCCAAGGCGGGTGTCAAGGTGGACCCCGCCCTCGTCGCCAAGGGTGCCGAGGATCTGAAGAAGCGCGAATAAGTCATTCCCCGGCGCGGATCCGCGGCCCCCTCGGGGTCGCCGCGGACCGCCGCGCCGTTTCACCCGCGCCCCATGCTCGACCGTCGCACGTCCCCGACCGCCAGCTGGACTGAGATCAGCGCCGGCCTGGACCGGAGCCGGCCGTGCCTCGCGCCGCTCTCGCCCGCCGAGCGCGTCGTGGCCCGCTACCTCGCCGAGGGCCTGAGCAACCGCGAGATCGCCGCCGCCCTGGGCAAGTCCGCTTCCACCGTGAAGAACCAGGTGAGCGTCTGCCTGCGCAAGTGCGGCGTCCCCACCCGCGGCCGCCTGATCGCCCTGCTGCGCTGAGCGCCGAAGCCTCGACATCCCCGGCCCGCGCCGTTTTGTATGCAGGAATGTCGCCCCGTTCCACCCTGCTCCTCCTCGTCCTCGCCCTCGCCCCGCTCCTGCGCGCGGCGGACGACGACGCCCGCCTCCGCCACTTCCGCGACCTCGCCGAGACGCGCAACTACTCCCTCGGCCGGCCCGGCGCGATGCGCTTCACGCCCGACGGCGCCACGGTGATCTTCCTGCGCGGCGGCCCGCGCGACCCGGTCCTGCGGCTCTACGAGTTCGACCTCGCGACCAAGCAGGAGCGCGAGCTGGTCACGCCGGCCCAGATTCTCGGCGGGGCCGACGAGCAGCTGTCCGTCGCCGAGAAGGCCCGCCGCGAGCGCGCCCGCACCACCGCCAAGGGCTTCACGCGCTTCGACCTCTCCCGCGACGGCACGCGCCTGCTCGTCACACTCTCCGGCCGGCTCTACACCGTGGACCGTGCCACCCGGCGCGTCACCGCGCTGCCCGGCCGCAACTGGCTCGACCCGCGCTTCTCGCCCGATGGCACCGCGGTCGCCGCCGTGGCCAACGGCGAGCTCCATGTCATCGACCTCGCGACCAACACCGACCTCGCGCTCACCGCCGGCGCCACCGCCACGCTTACCCACGGCGCCGCCGAGTTTGTCGCCCAGGAGGAGATGCAACGCCGCGAGGGCTACTGGTGGTCGCCCGACTCGCAGTCCCTCGCCTACCAGGAGACCGACGAGTCCATGGTCGAGACCCGCTACATCGCCGACCCGCTGCACCCCGAGGCCGCCCCGCTGCCATTTCACTACCCCCACACCGGCTCGCCCAACGCCGTCGTGCGGCTGGGCGTGATTGCCCGCGCCGGCGGCGCGACCCGGTGGATCGAGTGGGACCGCACCCGCCTGCCCTACCTTGCCACCGTCACGTGGCGGGAACCCGGCGCGCCCCTGACGCTTCTCGTGCAGGACCGCGCGCAGCAGGACGAGCACCTGCTCGCCGCCGACGCAGTGACCGGGACCACGCGCGAGCTGCTGCGCGAGACCGACGCGGCCTGGCTCAACCTTGACCGCGGCGCCGGACTGCCCCGCTGGCTGAAGGGCGGGCGGCAGTTCCTTTGGACCACCGAGCGCCGCGGCGACTGGCAGGTGGAGCTGCATGACGCCTCCGGTGCACTCGTGCGCGAGCTCACGCCGACCACCTTCGGCTATCACGGCTTCGCCGGCGTGGACGAGGCCGCGGGCTGCGTCTACCTGCAGGCCAGCGTCGACCCGGTCGACACGCAGGTCTGGCGCGTGCCGCTGGCCGGCGGGCCCGCCACCGCGCTTACCACCGCCCGCGGCCGCCACGACCTGCAGGTCAGCGAGAACGGCAAGGTGCTCATCCACTCGTTCAGCCTGCTTGATGGCACCACCGGGAGCGAGGTGCTCTCCGCCTCCGGCCAGGTGCTCGCGACGCTTCCATCCGTGGCCGAGTCCCCGTCCGACCTGCCCCGCCTCGAGCTCACCCGCACCACCGGCGGCGAGCGCTCGTACTACGCCGCGATCGTGCGGCCGCATGCGTTTGTGCCGGGGAAGAAATATCCGGTCATCCTCTCGGTCTACGCCGGGCCGCACATCACCGTGGTCAGCTCCAGCCTCCGGGCCTACCTCGCCGACCAGTGGACCGCGGACCAGGGTTACATCGTGGTCCGGCTCGACGGCCGCGGCACGCCGCTGCGCGGCCGGGAGTGGCAGCGGGTCATCCGCGGCAACCTCATCGACATCGCGCTCCATGACCAGGTGGAGGGGCTGCAGGCCCTCGGCGCGCAGTATCCCGAGCTCGACCTCACCCGCGTCGGCGTGACCGGCTGGTCGTTCGGCGGCTACTTCGCCGCCATGGCCACGATCCGCCGGCCCGATGTGTTCCGCGCCGGCATCGCGGGCGCGCCGGTCGTGACGTGGGAGAACTACGACACCTACTACACCGAGCGCTACATGGGCCTGCCGTCGGAAAACCCGGCTGGTTACCGCGCGAGCAGCGTCCTGACGTATGCAGCTCAGCTCAAGCGTCCGCTGCTGCTGATCCACGGCCTCACCGACGACAACGTCTACGTGCAGCACACCTTCCAGCTGGCCGATGCGCTCTACATGGCCGGACGGCCCTACGAGTTCATGCCGATGCTCGGGACGCACATGGCGGGCTCGAGCGATCCGGTGGTGCGGATGCGCGAGGAGGAACGCTCCATGGCGTTCTTCAACCGTGAGCTAAAACCCTGACGGCGGCCGGATCGCGGGAATCCGGCGCACCCAGCGGTCCACCGGGCCCTCCTCGTCGTCGTGACCCGTGCCTTCGCGGGTGAAGCCGGCCTTCTCGAGCACGCGCTGGGAGGCGATGTTCCGCGGCGAGGCCTCGGCCCAGACTTCATTCACCAGGCCCGAGGAGAAGGCTTCCTCGACCAGCAGCCGCGCCCCGGTCGTGGCGAATCCCCGGCCACGTCGAGTCGGCGCCACGCCGTAGCCCAGCTCGATGCGACGCTCCTTGGGCGCCGACTTGAAGGCGCCGGAGCCAACAATCTCTCCCGTCGCGCGGTCACCGTACAACCGCGGCATCGTCCAGCCTCCGTCCTCCGCCGCCACCGCCCGCTCGAGCAGGATGGCCGGCGGCAGCGCCTCCGCGCAGACTTTCCAGCCGCGGAACAGGGTTGGCGCGATCAGCAGCGCCTGGGCCTCGGTCTTGGTCGGGGTCAGAAGGATCATCGCGTCGAGTGCCGCCACATTGGGCCGACCTCCATCGCGGGCAACCCTGGATGGTTTTCACCACGAAGATCACGAAGCACACGAAGCGCGATCCTGCCCGCGGATATGATGAGGGCTACCCTCGCTTCGTGAGCTTCGTGCCCTTCGTGGTATAACTAAGCCCTGCTTGATCGCAGCCGGTGCTTAGGCGCGCCCGGCGTTCGCGGTTACGGTCTGATCGTAACGGCAGTGATGGGCCTCGTCGGCGAAGGCCTCGAGAAGCGGTGTGTCCGCGGCGAAGAACTGATCCGACGGGCACAGGATGTAGCCGCCATCGCGGCCGGCCTCGTCGAAGCAGCGGCGCACCTCGCGCCGGGTCTCGATCGGCGTGCAGCCCACGAAATGGTGATACTGGTCGAACCCGCCGATCATGCAGATCTCGCGCGGAATCCGCCCGCGCGCCTCGGCCAGCTTCGCGTCGCCTCCCATCGCGGCGGGGGTGAATGTCTCCATCGCGTCGGGCTGCATCGCCGCGATGCGCTCAAGCAGGGGCATCATGCCGCCGCAGGTGTGGTAGGCGATGCGCTGGCCGCGGCGGTGGGCGATCCGGATCAGCTCGGCATCGTAGGGTGCGACGAACTCGTCGAAGATCCGGGGTGAGATGACCGACGAGGACGCGCTGCCACCGCCGAGCTCGATCAGGTCGAAGGCCGCGTCCACCATCGAGTCGAGGTGGACGATCTTGCGGCGCTGCAGGATGCCGAGGAACTCGCGCACCCAGGCCGGATCGTCGAAGGTCGCGAGGATCATCTCCTCCGTGCCGGCGAGGCAGGTCGCGTCCTGCCAGGTGCCGGGCTGGCCGAACACGTCGAAGCAGCAGACGTACGACCGCACGAGCCCGCGCTCGCCATACTCCCGGGCCGCGCGGTTCACCACCGGCACATCGCAGCGGGGCGCGGTGCAGAACTCGCCGATGAGGTCGATGTCACGGCGGCGCTTGATCAGCGGCTCCACCACCCAGGAGCTGTAGCGGTCGGACTCGAGCACCATGCTCAGCGTGCCCTTCGGGGTGACAAAGCTCCACCGCACCGCCGGGTACTCGTGGCCCGGCAGGTCCTCGCGGCGCACGCGCCAGTGGTCGCTCGCAATCCGCCTGCTCTCGAGGAAGCCGATCTCGCCCTGCTCCGGATCGTAGTACTCGCCCCGCGCCGGATCGGGCGCATGCGGCGCGAGGTAGAGGATCGGGTCGAGCCCGAAGCGGTCGTAGAAATCCTGCTCCTTCAGATGCACCACGTTCTGGAGGAAATAGCCCGGCACCCAGTGGGTGGTGACCGGGAGCCGGTCCGGCCGCCCGCCCGCGAGGGTCGTGAGGAACCGTTGCTTGGAGGTCATCATGGGAACAGCCACCGGCCGCACCGCCCGCCATCACGGGGGACATCCGCGCGCGTGCGGACGCGCGCGTCGAGAGCAACAAGGGGGTTCATCGGCCTGGGGTGGATCGGCGACTGGCGCGCATTATATCCGCCCGGCCCGCCGCCGCCTCCGCGTCCATTGCCTTTCTGGCGGCAATTCTTGTCCCGCGGGGCGCGCGCACTTTGACGCTTGACGGAGGCCTTTATCCGCAACACTACCTTGTCTGTTAAAGGTAGCTTGCTTCTCCCGCATCCATGAGCGTCAACGAAAAGTTCTCCTCCCTGCGCAAGGGACTCCTCGAGTTCCTCGTGCTGAAGGTGATCGCCGGGGACAAAGTCTACGCGGCGGACATCCTGCAGGAGCTGAGCGGCACGGAGTTCGCGACGCAGGAGGGCACGCTGTACCCGCTCCTGAGCAAGCTCCGCCGGGAGGAACTCGTGGACTATGAGTGGAAGGAGTCCGAGGCGGGCCCGCCGCGGAAGTACTATCGCCTCACGGCGAAGGGCCGCGAGCAGCTGCAGGAGACCCTGGACTACTGGCAGAAGATCAACGCCACGCTGAAGAACCTCGGCCTGAAGTCGCGACCGTAACCCACCCGCTTACTCCCATGAACAAAGTCATCACCATCAACCTCGGCGGGAATGCGTACCAGCTGGAGGAGGGCGGCTACGACGCCCTGCGCTCCTACCTGGACGCCGCCGGCCGGCGCCTCGAGGGCAATCCCGACCGCGACGAGATCATCGCGGACATCGAGCGGGCGATCGCCGACAAGGTCCGGGGCGTGCTGGGCGCGAACAAGACCGTGGTCCTGGCCAGGGAGGTCGCCGCCATCATCGCCGAGATGGGTCCGGTGGAGGACACCGCGGACGCGGACACCGCGGCCGGCACGCCGGAGTCCACCCCGGCCGCCGCCCCCGGAACGGCCGGGGCGAAAATCCCGCCGCGGCGGCTCTACAAGATCCGCGAGGGCGCGATGGTCAGCGGCGTCTGCAACGGCCTCGCGGCCTACTTCCGCGTGGACGTGACCCTGGTCCGGCTGGTGTTCGCCTTCGTCACGTTCTTCTACGGCACCGGGCTCCTGGTCTACATCATCCTCGCGATCGTGATCCCCTCGGCCGAGACCACGGAGGAGAAGGCGGCCGCGCAGGGCACGCCGGCCGCCACCGCGCAGGAGTTCATCCGCCGGGCCCGCGCGGGCTATTATGAGGGGATGCGGACGTTCGGCGACCGGAAGGCGCATCGCGAATGGCGCCGCCGGTTCAAGGATGAGATGCGGGACTGGAGCCGGGACTTTCGCCAGGAGATGCACCAGCACGCGAACCGCTGGTGGCAGCAGGGCGGTCCGACGTGGACGCCGCGGTCCGGTGCGTGGTTCGCCCTGCCCTTCCTCAGCCTGTTCCTCGGCCTGATTGCGATCCTCGGCCTCTGGGTGGGCTACACGCTCATCACTTCCGGCACGGTCATCGGGCTGCCCCTGCCCGCCTCCATGCCGGTGTGGGTGGCGATCCTTTTCCTCATTGTCGTGATCCAGGCGATCCGCTGGCCATTCAAGGCCATGCGCCGCTCCTACTACTGCGGCGGCTACGGTCCGCCCTGCTGCGGGCCCCTCGGCTTCCTCTGGCATCTCTGCGTGTGGGCCGCCGTGATCTGGTTCATCTACTGGCTGACCCAGGGCGGCCATTCCGCCACGCTGCACGACCTCGCGCAGCACCTCCCCGGCAAGCTCCACCACGCGCTCAGTTCACTGAAGCAGTGGTGGGAGCAGCTGTAGCGGCAGGTTGACCGCTTCGTCCCCCACCCGCGCACCGGACGCGGCTCAGGCCGCGCTGGCCTCGGCCACGCGGCGCGCAACATAGCGGCCCGGGGCGGGACACGCGGGCGATGCGGCAGACACGGACGGAAGCGGCGGCGTGCGCACGGCGGCGGCCTCCGGAAGCTCCACGGCTGCGGCGGCCTCGGGACGGGAGCCGGCCAGCTGCCGGAGCTCCTCGACGGTGGCGTTGAGCACCTTGGCCTGGGCGTTGAGCTCCTCGGAGGCGGCGGCGCTCTCCTCGGCGGTGCCGGCGGTGGTCTGCGTGACCTTGTCCATCTGGGAGACCGCGCCGTTGATCTGCGCGATGCCCTGGTTCTGCTCGGCGGAGGCGGAGGCGATCTCGGCGATGAGCTCGTCGACCTTGCGCACCTTCCCCACGATTTCCTGCAGGCCGTCGGACACCTTGCGGTTGAGCGCGACGCCCCGCTCGCTCTTGGCGAGGCTGTCCGCGATCTTCTCGGCCGTCTCGCGCGCCGCCTGTGCGCTGCGCTGCGCCAGGCTGCGCACCTCGTCGGCCACCACGGCGAAGCCCGCGCCGGACTCGCCCGCGCGGGCGGCCTCGACGGCGGCGTTGAGGGCGAGGATGTTGGTCTGAAAGGCGATCTCGTCGATGGTCTTGATGATCTTGGCGATGTTGTCGCTCGAGGCCTTGATGGCGTCCATCGCGCGCGACATCTCCGTCATGTCCGCCGCGCCGGCGTCCGCCGCCGTGCGGGCCTGGTTGGCCAGCTCCTTCGCGGAGTTGGCGCTGTCGGCGTTGCGCCGGGTCATGCTCGACAACTCCTCCAGCGAGGAGCTGGTTTCTTCGAGCGAGGCGGCCTGCTCGCTGGAGGCCGAGGCGAGGCTCTGGCTGGTCTGCACAAACTGGGCGGAGGCTGCGGCCACCTCGCTGGCGCTCAGGCCCAGCGTCTGGGCGAGCCGGCCCAGCTGCCGCGTGGTGCTGCGGCTCAGCCCCAGACCGACCAACAGGGCGAGGAACACGCCGCCCACCATGCCCGCCACGGTCAGCCACTCCACCCGGTGGGTCTCGGCATGAAAGGTCGCCTCCATCTCGGCGGTCGCATCGGAATTGATCTGCTGCGCCTGCGCGACGATCTGGTCGATCGCGTCGGTCGCCGGCCGGTCCATGCCCTTGACGAGCGAGTCGACCTTGGGCGCGGAGCCCGGATGTCCAGGCGTGAAGCATTGCAGCGCGGCGCGGTATTTCTCGCCCAGCTCATGATGCGTGCTGAGGCAGCGGTCGACGCCGGCGGCATCCACGCCGTGCTCCAGCAGGAGGTCCTTGAGCTCGGCGAGGGTCTTGTCCGTGGCCGCCTCCTGGTCGCAGAATCCCTTGTAGTAGTGATCGTAGGTGGCCTGGTCGTTGCCGCCGCGCAGGAGGATGTCCTTCCACTCCTGGACCTGCTTCTTGAAGCTCACCTGGGCGGAGCGGGCGAGGTTGATGGACTGGCTGAGAAAACGTCCCTGCTCCTTGAGCCTGCCGGTGATGACGTCCGCCTGGCCGGCCGCGCGGGTGAGTCCCCAGTACCCGACCGAGCCGACGGCCAGCGTGATGGCGGCGCCGGCCATGAAGCCGAGAATGAGTTTTCTGCTGAGGGCGAGGGATGATGTAGGCACGTTGAGATGGGTTGGGACCGGAGACAGGTTCAGGAACCCAGCCTGTATCGGCAGAACTACCTAAGAGTTTATACGATTTGTCCGGGGTTCGCCGTAGTGTATCCGCCCCAGC
>CAIJZY010000033.1 GCA_903825285.1 uncultured Opitutia bacterium
GTACATCGGCGACGGCGCCTGGGATGTCCGCGCCTGCCGCGAGCTCGGCTGGCCGCTCGTCGGCGTCGGCCGCGGCGCCCACGCCGACCGGCTCCGCCGCCTCGGCGCCACCCAGGTGATCCCCGACTACCTGAACTACGGTGATTTCCTTGTGGCCGTGGATCGCGCCCAAGCGCCAAGGCCAGCGCAGACCGCATAAGCCGGTTCGTCCCGGAGGCGTGGAGTTGGGAACACCCGACGGGAGCTTTGTTCACCACGAAGCGCACGAAGGACACGAAGCCCAAGCCCGTCTTCGCGCACTTCGCGGCCTTCGCGGTGAGAATCAACCTCACGGCATAACCCAGCCGCCAAGAACTCGAAACCCGCGAGAGCCGAGCATGCCTGGGCTTCATGCCCTTCGTGCGCTTCGTGGTAATACCGAGACCACGCTTGGCCGCCCAACTCAAGCGACCGTCCCGCCCATTTTCTACTCGCTACCCGCTACGCGCTACCCGCTACTTTTCGCATGATCGAGGTCCGCCAGCTCACCCGCGTTTTCCGCACCTACAAGAAGCAGCCCGGCTTCTGGGGCGGCGTGAAGGGGCTCTTTCACCGGGAGTTCGAGGAAACCGCGGCTGCCAAGGACATTTCCTTCGACATCGCGGAGGGCGAGTTCGTCGGCTTCCTCGGGCCCAACGGCGCGGGCAAGACCACGACGCTGAAGATGCTCTCGGGCCTGATCTACCCGACGAGCGGCACCGCGCGCGTCGCCGGCTTCGACCCCACCCGGCGCGAGAACGCCTACCGGCGCATCTTCGCCCTGGTGCTCGGCCAGAAGAACCAGCTCTGGTGGGACCTCCCCGCCATCGAGTCCTTCAACCTGCTCCGCGCCATCTACGGCCTGCCCGCCGACCAGTTCAAGGCGTCGCTCGACGAACTCGTCACGCTGCTCGGCGTCAGCTCCAAGCTGAACGTCATGGTGCGCGAGCTCTCCCTCGGCGAGCGCATGAAGATGGAGCTCATCGCGGCGCTCATCCACCGCCCGCGCGTCCTCTTCCTCGACGAGCCGACCATCGGCCTGGACGTCGTCTCCCAGAAGGCCGTCCGCCAGTTCCTGCGCGACTACAACCGCCGCTACCGCGTCACGATCCTCCTCACGAGCCACTACATGGCCGACATCAAGGAGCTCTGCGAGCGGGTCATCGTCATCCACAAGGGCGCGAAGATCTACGACGGCGCCCTCGGGCGCCTCGAGAACGCCGGCGGCGCCCGCAAGAAGATCATCACGTTCATGCCCACGCTCGCCGACGGCTCGTCCGGCGCCGCGTTCCCCGACACCTGGCAGTCCCGCCACGGCACCACCATCCGGGCCGACGACGGCAAGTTCACCCTCTGCGTGCCGGGCGACAAGGTCGTCGCCGTGTCCCAGGAGATTCTCAGCACCGGGCCCGTCGCCGACATCACGATCGAGGACGTCCCGCTCGAGGACGTCATCGCCGAGCTGTTCCAGTCGCAGGCCTAGCGCGGGATCATCCGACAAACCGGATCGCGGAGACACGGAAGCAGGGAAACGCGGAGGAGTGCAAAATTCTTCCGTGCCTCCGCTCCTCCGCGCTTCCGCGATGAGATCCTAGCCCAGCTCCGGCCACGCGGGGGCCTTGCCCGTCAGGTCCGTGATGAGTTTCCGCGTGCCCGCCAGCGAGGCCAGGATCGCCGCGCGCAGCGACGCCGCGTCCAGCCGGGCCTCAAAGCGCACCAGCGCCAGCTCGTCCGGGGCCAGCAGCTGTTCCACTCGGCGGCCGTCGGGAAAGGAATCGAGGCCCCGCCGCCGTCGCCGCTCGTGCAGGAGCCTTAGGTTGGCCTCGACGATCGAGCGGTGCAGCCAGCGCTGCGCCGCGACGAACTCGCCGCGCGCGAGCTTGCCGAGCATGGCCGCGCCGTCGACGTAGGCGCACTCGGCGAGCGCGATCGCCTCCGCGTCGGTCAGGTGCGCCAGCGGCACCTCCTGGACGGCGCGGGCGTAAAATTCCTCCCAGGCCGGGCTGCCCTTCAGCAGCACGTGGCCGCCGCTCATCACCAGCGCAAATTCCCCGAGCCCGCGGCTGACGAACGCCAGATGGCGGTGCAGCCCCAGCCCGAACGCCAGTTTTCCAAGCCACAGCCGGCGGTACGGCACGATCACGAGGTCCACCTCGCCGCCGGCAAACCGGGCCGTGACCTTGTGCACGCCGCCAAACACCGGTCGCACCGCGTAGGCGTGGAGCGGAAATCCGTCCAGCTCCGCGGTCCAGGCGCGGTCGAGATAGCGCCCCGGCTGGGTGGTCACGAGTTCCAGGTCGACGTCCGACCAGTCGTCGGCCGGCTGCGCGGTGCCCAGCTCGGTCCGCGCGCGCGAGCCGAACAGGACCGCCACGCGGATGTCAGCCTGGTCCCGCACCCAGGCGCGCAGGGCGTCCGCCAGCGTCACCATTGCCGGAGCGAGAGCAGGATCTCGGTGCCCTCCATGCCGGGTCCGGCGTGGATCTCGCCGTGGTGCAGCCGGAGAATTTCCTTGGCCAGGAAGACGCCCAAGCGGCCCTGATTCGGCACGGCGCCCTCGACGGGCTCGGGCAGGATGCCCTCGAGCTCGAGCTGGCGGCCCTTGAGCGAGAACAGCGCCATCAAATTCGCACCGGAGCCGGTGGACCGCACCTGCAGCTGCAGCTCGCGCGTGCCGAGCTCGCCGCGGTTCTCGGTGATCGTGGCGATGAGGGCGCGCAGGGCAAAATCCAGCAGGCGCTTGCTCGCCTGCAGCACGACCGGTTCCGGCCCGACCTCGACGCGCACGCCGAGCGAGTGCCCGATGGCCTGGGCCAGCTCCCGCATGTCGGTCGGCGCCAGGTCCGCCTCGTGCAGCGCATGCATCAGACCGACGTTCCTGTTCAGCGCCTCGAGCTTCAAAATGTCCGCCTTCACCGTCTCCAGCAGCGGCGCGGTCAGCGGCTGCTCGGTCGTGCTGTGGCGGAAGGTCGCCAGCGAGACGAGCGCGTTGCCGAGCTCATGGTTCAAGGTGAGCGCCAGCTCGCGAAGCAGGCCCTGGCGGTCGGCGCGCTGCCGCGTGGCCGCATCCTCCACCTCGGCACTCGCCTCCTCCCAGAAGGCCCAGACGCCGCCGGTCTCCGCCACCAGCCCCGCGCTCGCGCGGAACGGCTGGCCGGCCGCCGGGGAGATGCGGCAGACCTCGCGGGTCTTCCGCGCCTGGCCGATGAGATCGCGCACCACGAGCGGCACCGTCCGCGGCACGCCCTCGTCGGAACCCAGCACCAGCGTGCTCGGCAGGTACTTGGCGCCGAGGCGGGCCTGCTCGGCCAGCTGGTTCAGCCGCGCGAGGTGGGCCGACTTGGCCAGGAAGTGCCGGAGCAGCCGGGCAAAGAACACCGCGCGGGTCCGGTCGGCGTCATCGTACGGCTCGCCGTCGTCGCGCACGCCGAGCGCGATCAGGCCGAGCAGCCGGCCGTTGTCGTGGATCGGCACGAGCAGGCGCGCCCCCCAGAGCGCGAGGCGGTTCCGCACCGCGAGTTCCGCCACCGGGTCGGCCGGGCCCTCCCAGCTGGCGCCGTCAATCACCGCCGGATGCGTCTCCAGCAGGGCCACGAGCGGGTCGTCCGCCGGGAAAAACGAGGTGCCGCGGTCGGCCCGGAAGCCGTCGGCCTCGCGAAGGAAAAACACCGCGTGCGACGCCCGCAGCAGCTGACGCGACGCCCGCCGGAACTCGGCGATCAGCCGGTCGCGCGTGTCGAGGTTCTCCACCGCGCCCTCGAGGAAGTCCCACAGCTCCGCCGCGTCCGGCGCCGCCTGGCGCTGCGGCGCGCGCACCGGCTCGGGCCGCCGGGCCTTCTCGGTCAGGAGGTCCACCATCGACTGCTTCTCCGCCAGCTCCTCGACCAGCGGGAGCAGCTCGCGCAGCCGCGTCGTGCTCTCCTCGTAGGACAGGTAGACGCGCGCCCGGCCGGACAGCCGGGCCTGCTCGAAGGGCAGGCTCCGCGGCTCGCCGACGAAGATCGTCGGGCTGCGCGCCAGGCCCGGGGGCAGGCTCGCCTCCGCCGCCGCGTCGAGCACCACCACCGCGGCGAAGCCCGGTGACGTGCCCCCCAGCGGGGTCGACGGCGTCAGCCGCAGCGCCGAGCGCCCCGCGGGCAGCTGGCGTTCCCACGCGTCGGCAAGGACGACGTCGCTGGTCGCAAGGATGACTAGGCTTGGCATGGAAAGACGATGCGGAAGGTCGCGCCGCGGCCGGGCTGGGCCGGATCCACCGAGATGGTCGCGTCGAGACTGGCAAGGATGTCGCTGCAGATCGCCAGTCCAAGCCCAAAGCCGGAGGACTTGGTGGACTGGAACGGCTGGAAGAGCCGCGGGCGGATCTCCGGCGCGATGCCCGGGCCGCTGTCCTCGAGCAGCACCTCGACGCCCTTCTCGACGTTGCGCGTGGCGATCTTCACCCAGCGCTCGCCGGGGTGCGCCTCGACCGCCTGGATGGCGTTGAAGCAGAGGTTGAGCAGCACCTGCTTCGCCGCCGAGGCGTCGGTGAACACGCGGTCCGGCGCGGCCTGGAAGTCCGTGAGGAACGGGATGCGCTTGTCCACCGCCTTCGCCGCCACGAGCTCGAGGCTCGAGCGCAGCACGGGGTGCAGGCTGATGACCTGCGCCGAGTAGGCCCGCGGCGACGCCAGGTCGAGCAGCTGCTCGGTCAGCCGGTCGATGCGCATGACCTCGTCGCCGATCAGGCGGAAGAACTTCTCGCGGAACGCCGGGTCCTGGTAGTGCTGCGGCAGCAGCTGCACGAAGGCCTTGATCGAGACGAGCGGGTTGCGGATCTCGTGCGCCAGGCTCGCGCCCAGCAGGCCCACGGTGGCGAGCTGCTCGGCGCGCTGGGCCTTCACGGAGAAGTGGGCGCGCTCGAGCGCGTTCTCGATGATCGACGCCAGCTCCATCAGCTGCGTCACCTGCGGGTAGGTGAACGGCTGCCGCGAGGCCGCGACGCCGACGCCGACCACGACGGTGAGCGCGGGGCCCTCGCCGATCACGAGGACGCCGAGGCCGTGCTCCACCAGGAAATGCGCGAGCTCATTGAACTCGGGCGTCGGCTTCTCGCGGGCCAGGCGCTCCGGCGTGGCCCAGCGGATCAGCCGCAGCGTGCGCAGGACCGAGGAGCCCTCGGCGAGCTCGATGCCGCCGCCGCGCAGCGGGCCGGGCCCGCCCGAGATGACGAGCGCCGCGTCCGTCTGCCCCCAGCCCTTCAGCACGGTGAGGAAGGCCTGCTCGAGGTTCTCGACGCGGACCTCGCGGCGCGACACGGCGTAGGCCGCCTGCCGGACCGCCGAGTCCTGCGGGTAGAACTGGAAGATCCGGTTGAGCCAGCCGTTGAGCAGCGCGGCGAACCAGAGCGCCACCGCGGTGGTGACGACGAACGCGAACGGCTCGGGCAGGATCGCCTCGAGGATCTGGTCGGCGAGGTAGGCGACGGCGGCAACCAGCGTCACCAGCGCCAGCTTCTGCACCCCGACCTTCATGATCTGCCGGGCGTCGAAGATGCGGTGCGTGGTGATGGCGATGACCAGGCCGGTGTAGAACACCAGGATGACCAGGGGCTGGAGCTTGATCAGCACCGGCATGCCGAGCACGGCGCGGAGCACCATCAGCAGCAGGACGGCGATGACGGTCGAGCTGCCGCCGAGGAGGACGAGCTGCAGCTCGAGGCGGCCCACGCCGCGGAGCGCCCGCATCTGGGCGATGGCCTCGCGGCAGAGCGCCCCGTACATCAGCACGATGCCGCCGGTGTAGGCGTAGTAGCCCCAGCCGTAGATGTGCCGCTCGTCCACGCGGTGGGTGATGGGGCCGGGGATGAACCAGACAGTGAAGCTGAGGGCGGCCAGCAGCACGCTGGCGAGCAGCCACCAGCGGCTGCGGACGAACACCTGCGAGATCCGCTCGCCGCCCGCCACGATGCTCTCCTTCATGAACCAGAGGTGTAGCGGGAGCAGCGCGCCGACCGCCGTGGTGACGCGCAGCCACAGGAGCCCCAGGCTGGGGTCCGTGACGGCCATGAACAGGAACCACAGCCAGGTCGCCACGTGCAGCGAGGCGCTGAAGAAGATCTGGTTGATGCGGCGGCCCGGGTTGGACCAGAGCGCCGCGAAGCCGACGATCACGGCCGCGAAGGCCGCCACCACGGTGGGGTTGAAGATTATCGATTGAGCACCAGGCATGCGTTGGTTCCGGAGAGGCCGTGGGCGTTCACGATCGTGGTGGCGTGCGGAAGATGGCGGGGCTGCGCGCTGAGCCGCAGCGGGCAGTCGGGGTCGGGATACTGCCAGTTCACCGTCGGCGGCACCTGCCCGCGGGCCAGGCCCAGCGCCGCGCATCCGGCCTGGATCGCGCCGCCCGCGCCGAGCGGGTTGCCGATGGCCCCCTTGAGCGAGACGGCGGGGATGCCGGCCAGCGCCGGCCCGAACAGCCGGCCCAGCGCCTGGGACTCGGCGCGGTCGATGATCTTGTGGCCCGGGCCCCAGGCGTTGATGCAGTCAACCTGGCTGGAGTTGAGGCCCGCGTTCGCGAGCGCCAGCCGCATGGCGTCGTACAGGCCCGCCCCGGGGCTCTCGAGCGGGTCCGAGGCGAAGGCGTAGCCGCTGACAAACGCGTAACCCGGCCGCGGGCTCGACTCGGGCTCAAGCAGGAGCACGCAGGCCCCCTCCCCGATCACGCCGGTCGTCCGCCAGAGGTCAAACGGGCGCGACTGCCGCTCGGGATGCTCCGGGTTGCCCGGCGCGAGCCCGGCCATCTTCAGCTCCAGCATCGGGTGAAAAAAGAGCGGCGCCTCCGTCCCGCCGGCCAGCGCCAGGTCGGTCTCGCCGCGCGCCACCATGTCGGCCGCGTGGCCGATCGCGTCGGTCCCCGCGCAGCACGCGCTCTGCAGCGCCAGCGTGCGGGTCACGCCGCCGATGAGCTCGCCGAGCGTGCCGCTGATCGAGCTGACGGAGGCCGAGAAGACCGAGCTGGGCAGGCCGTTGACCGGCCCCTTGCGGACGATGATGTCGACGCCCTTGTTGATGGAGCCGAAGTCCATCAGCGAGGCGCCGATCATCACCAGCGGCGTCTGGCCGCGGAGCGCGGCGAGGCTGAGGCCGGCGTCCTGCAGCGCCAGGACCGCGCCGGCCAGCGCGAACTGCGTGTGCCGCGGCATGCGCTTGCTCGACACCCCGGGCACGAGGGACTCCAGCTTGAAGCCCTTCACCTCCGCCGCCACGAACGGGCCGGCCTCCTCGGGAAATTTTTTCGCGGCCGTCACGCGGCTCACGGGCTCGAGGATGCCCTGCCAGAATGCCTCCTTGCCGATCCCGGCGGGGGTCACGAAACCGAGCCCGGTGATCTTGACGCGGCGGCGTTTCATGGCGCGGTCAATCGGCCGCGGGGAACACCATGCGCACGACCGAGCCCTGGCCCGGGTTGGATTCGAGGGTGAGGGTCGCGCCATGCGCGCCGAGCAGGTGCCGGCAGATGCTCAGGCCGAGCCCCGTGCCGTTCTTCTTGCTGCTGAAGCCGCCCTTGAGGGCGCGGCGGACGCCGTCGGGGTCCATGCCCGCGCCGTTGTCCGTGATGGTCAGCTCGACCTTGCTGCCGGCGCGGGCCACCTCCACCGCGATGCGGTCGGAGCCGGCCTCGAGCGAGTTCTTGAAGACGTTCTGGAAGACCCGCATCAGCTCGAACTTCGAGCCCCGGATCAGCGCCCGCGGCAGGCCGGTGAACTTGATCGCGACCGTGCTGAAGAACACGACCTGCTGCACGTCGCGCGCCGCCTCGACGAGGTCGATCTGCGTGAACTCCGTCGTCTGCTTCGACGTCATGCGCCAGTTCTCGGAGAGATGGTGGCAGTACTCCGCCGCGCGCTCCACCACGCTGGCGTAGGAGAGCAGCCGCTTGCCGCGCTCGGGGTCGGTGGCGCTGACGATCCGCGCCTCCTCCACCAGCAGCGTGGCGTAGCCGATGACGACGGTCAGAGGGTTGTTCAGGTCGTGGACGAGCTCGACCGACGCCCGGCCCTGCCAGATGTGCGGCTCCTTCTGCTCGATCTCGCGCTTGAGCGCGGCATTCATCTCGTGCGCCTGCGCGTTCATCTGCGCCTGCTGCCGGCGGACGCGCGTGGCCTCCGCCTGCTTCCGCGCGGCCTCGATCAGCTCGAGGATGTCCGGCGGCTTGCGCAGGTACTGGTTCGCGCCGGCCACCATCGCCTGCTGCGCGGTGTTCAGCGTGCCGTAACCGGTCAGCATGATCACCGACACATACGGATCAATCTTGCGCAGCTCCTCGAGCGCCTTGATGCCGTCCATCTCCGGCATGCGGATGTCGAGCACCACGAGGTGGTAGGCCTTCGCCCGCAATTTCGCCAGGGCCTCGGCGGCGCGCTCGGCGGTTTCCACCGCAAATTCGGACGAGAGCGTGAAGGCGATGGACTCGCGCGGCCCGTACTCGTCATCCACCACTAAAACCAATGGTTTCTCGCCGGCGGGGGCACCGGTGGGAGGCGGGGTGGTTAGCATACGGCAGTGCGGGGCGCGGAGGCTCGCCCATTGCCGGGTAAATAACTCTCAGAGAGCATGACACGTGTTTGCAGAGGGGGGAATGGGTGTCAAGATACCCCCGAGCGCGGCCGGAGCCGCGCAAAGGGGTCAAACGCCAGGGCCCAAAGGCCAAGTTCGTGAGCGCAGATCAGGGTTGGGCTCATCACCTCGTTTACTCGCTGCGGCGCGGGGACCGGCGTGGTGGAAGGGGATTGATTTACACCGCCGCCGTCGGACAATCAACCCGTGGATCTCGCGCTCCTCCTCCTCGCGGCCGTCGTTGCCGCCGCCTTCACCTGGATCATCCTCCGCGGCCAGCAGGCCGCCCTGCAGGAGCGGCTCCGCGCCACCACCGCGGAGAACGCGCGGCTGGCCGCCGAGCTGGAGACCGTGCGGGCCGAGGCCGCGCGGCTCGCCACCGCCAACGCCCAGCTCGCCACGCAGCTGACCGCCGAGCGCGACGCCCAGGCGCGGCTCACGACGGAGTTCAAGGCGCTCTCCGCCGACGCGCTCAGCCGCAACAACGCCTCGTTCCTCGAGCTGGCCCGCGCGTCGTTCGCGCAGCTGCAGCAGCAGTCCACCGGCGACCTCGACAAGCGCCAGCAGGCGATCGACGCCCTGGTCAAGCCGCTGAAGGAGTCGCTCCAGCAGGTCGACGCCAAGATCGCCGCCATCGAGAACGCCCGCAAGGAGGCCTACGGCTCCCTCACCGAGCAGCTCAAGGGCCTCGCGCTCGCGCAGACCTCGCTGCAGTCCGAGACCACCAAGCTCTCGCGCTCCCTCCGCTCCACCAGCACCGCCGGCCGCTGGGGCGAACTCCAGCTCCAGCGCGTCGTCGAGCTCGCCGGCATGGTCGAGAACGTCGACTTCATCCAGCAGGAGGCCACCGGCGAGGTGCGGCCCGACATGATCATCCGCCTGCCCGGCGGGAAATCCATCGCGGTCGACGCCAAGGCCCCCATGCAGGCCTACCTCGAGGCGCTCGAGGCCAGCGACGAGACCGTGCGCAAGGCGAAGTTCATGGAGCACGCGCGCATCGTCCGCGGCCACATCGACACCCTCGGCAACAAGTCCTACTGGAAAAACATCCAGCCCTCGCCCGAGTTTGTCGTGCTCTTCATCCCCGGCGAGGCGTTCTACGCCGCCGCCCTCCGCTACGAGCCCGACCTCTTCGAGCGCGGCACCAGCGTCGGCGTCATCCTCGCCTCCCCCGCCACCCTCATCGCCCTCCTCAAGGCCGCCGCCTATGGCTGGAAGCAGGAGGCGCTCTCGAAGAACGCCGACGACATCCGCCGGCTCGGCCTCGAGCTCCACGAGCGCGTGGCCACCGTCGCCAAGAACCTCGACGACCTCGGCCAGCGCCTCCAGCAGGCCGTCGCCGCCTACAACAGCACCATCTACCAGACCGAGAGCCAGGTCCTCGTCACCGGCCGCAAGCTCGAGAAGCTCGGCGCCGGCAGTGAGAAGAAAATCATCGAGCCCCGCCTCGTGGACGAGGTTCCCCGGACGCTCACCGCCCCGGAGCTCAAGGATTCCCACTCGTAAGTCCACCCATGTCCTTATCCGGCACGTGGCAGATCCTGAAGGCCGAGCTGGCCGGCGAGGAGATGCCCGCGTTCGTGGCGGAGAAGATGGAGGTCGAGCTCGGTGACGGCACCTACGTCGTGCGCTTCGCGGGCGAGGTGTCCGACCGCGGCACCTTCACCCTCGCCGCCACCGGCAGCCTCAAGTTGATCCAGCTCACCGGCGTCGAGGGGTCCAACGCCGGCCGCACCATCCCCGCCATCTACCAGCTCGCCGGCGACCGCCTCCGCGTCTGCTACGGCCTCGACGGCGTCGTCCCCACCGCCTTCGCCACCGGCGCCGCCCAAAAACACTACCTCGCGACCTATCGGCGAATCTCGCGGTTCGCCGATCGCAGTTCGTAGATCGGAGTTCGCAGTTCGCAGTTTGTAGTCTGGGGCGAGATGGATCAGGCACCCAGCCTGCGATCTGCGAACTCCGAAAATCCGCAGGATTTTCCCCCTACGGCGTTGCCAAGCCTCGTCCGCCGTACACCGTCAGCCGTCCTCCCACGATGCACGTCTCGGGCCTCTTTCTCTATCCCGTGAAATCCCTCCGCGGCTTCGCCGTGACGGCGGCGGAGGTCGACGCGCTGGGCCTGGTCGGCGACCGGCGATTCCTGGTCGTGGACGAGCGCGGCCAGTTTCTCACGCAGCGCACGCTGCCGCGGATGGCGCTGGTCGAGACCGCCCTCACCGCCCGCGACCTCGTCCTGCGTGCGCCCCACACCGGCTCGTGCGCGGTGCCGCTCCGCGCGAGCGGTCCCGCGGAGCTCATGACCGTGCGGGTCTGGAAAAGCGAGGGGCTCCTCGCCGAGGACTGTGGCGTCGAGGTCGCCGTCTGGCTCTCCGACTTCCTCCGCACGCCCTGCCGGCTCGTGCGCATCGGCGGGAAATTTCACCGCCCGGTCCTCAAGCCCGGCAAGGCCCGGCCCGGCGACGTGTTCAACTTCGCCGACGGCTATCCGTTCATGGCGCTCGGCGAGGCCTCGCTCGCCGACCTCAACGACCGCCTCGACGAGCCCCTGCCGATGAACCGCTTCCGCCCGAGCTTCGTCATCGCCGGCAGCGGCGCGTACGCCGAGGACACCTGGACGCGCTGCCGCGTTGGCGGCATCACCCTCCGCGCCGCCGGCCCCTGCGCCCGCTGTCCCATCACCACGACCAACCAGCTCACCGCCGAGCGCGGGAAGGAACCGCTGCGCACACTCGCGCTGTACCGCCGGTCCGCCGCCGACCCCACCGACGTGAACTTCGGCCAGAACTTCATCCACGAGACGAAGTCCGGCACCCTCCGCGTCGGCGACCCGGTTGTGGTGGTGGAAACCGCTAATTCACGCTAATTATCGCTAATCTTCTAGGGGCCGATCCGAATGAGCGGGAATTAGCGAAAATTAGCGGTTTCCAAAAACCGGAACACTAAGGGTACCGCCCGAACTCGCGGGCCACCTCGTACATCGCGACGACGTTTTCCGTGGGGGAATTGTCCTGCAGCGCGTGGGTCGGCGCGAAGCAGTAGCCGCCGCCGGGCATCATGATCTCCAGCGTGCGCCGGCAGTAGTCCCGCGTCTCCTGCACGGTGCCATACGCCACCGGGCCCGCCGTGCTGATGCAGCCGTGGAACGCCAGGCGGCCGCCGAATTTTTCCTTCAGGTACGCCGGCGCCATGTTCTTCGCCTCGGGCTGCAGCGTGTCGACCGCGCCGATCCCCATCGCGATGAAGTCCTCGAACGCCCAGCTGCTCGAGCCGCAGCAGTGGATCATGACCGGCAGGTCGTGCGCCGCCGCGAGGTCCACGAACTGCTGGTGCCGCGGCTGCAGCGTCCGGCGGTACAGCTCCAGGCTGATGGTCGGCCCGATCTGCGTGCCGAGGTCCTCGCCGAGCCACACGAAATCAATCCCGCCGCGCGCCGCCTCGAGCGTGCGGTTCAGCACCTCCAGCTGGATCTCACACCGGCGCTGGGTGAGCAGCGTGCCCGCCGGCTCGTCCGCGATGAGGTCCACGAGCACCTGCTCCATCGTGCGGAGCATGCCGTTGCCGTTGATCACGTCCGGCATGCCCGCATGCCCCGTGTAGACGCCAAACTCGCCGTGCTTTTTGCACAGCTCGCGCACCGCCTGGTAGTCGAAGTCGTCGGGCGAAGGCATCGGCCACGCCGCCACCTGCTCCTCCGTCGCCTCCTGCAGCGGAAAATCGCAGTAGTCCCAGTACCCGCCCGAGGCGTGCTCGATCCACATGCGGTGGATGCCCCAGTCGTCCACCAGCACTCCGCGCTCCGGAATGTCCTTATGCAGCTTCGGCCCGATGTAGGGCGGGTAGATCCCGCGAAAATCCACCTGCAGCGCCTTGAGCAGTCCCTCGCCGTCATCCGCGGCGAGCCCGAAATGCGCCTTCAACCGCCGGTCGATGCCCTCGTTCGCGCAATAGTCGATCGGCACCCGATCGGGTTGCTTGCAGGCCAGCGCGGCCAGGACGCGTGCTTTGGAGGTCATGTCGGGGGGCGGGATGTGGGGAGAACCCGCAGGAAATCGCTTCCCGCGGAAAAGGCGCTTCCGAAAACGCGGGGCCCGGCGAATTGAGTCCGACCATTGCCCGGGATTACCCGGCCTGATGGCCGCACGGTGCGGAAAAGGTGCGGCGAGGCCCTTTCCGCTGGAATAGATTGCCAGCCGGAAACCCGCTACCTATGCACCCAGCGCGATGGCACCGCCACCCCTCGGTCTCATGATGCGCTGGCTGCAAAACGCCTGGAAACAGTTCCAGGATTTCTGCGTGCTGGAGAGCGACGCGTCCTACCTGTGGCCACGGTGGATCATGCTGCGCGCCTTCGGCCTGGTCTACGTGCTGATCTTTGCCGGCATCATCGCGTACACCCCGGCGCTGCTCGGCGCGGATGGCATCGCCCCGATCCGCGAGACGATCGAGTCCCTGCGTCAGCAATACCCGAACGCACTCGAGGCGTTCCTGCAGGCGCCCAGCCTGTTCTGGTTCGGCGCGGGCCCGGGCATGATCGGCGCGCTGGCCTGGATCGGGCTCGCCGCGGCGGTGGCCGTGGTGCTGAACGTGGGCCCGCGCCTGGGGCTCATCGCCTGCTGGGTGTGCTTCCTCTCCTTCGTCTCGACCGGACACTTCTTCTCCGCGACGCAGCCCGACCAGCTCATGCTCGAGGTCGCGCTGCTGGCCATCCCCTTCGCGCCGGCCGGGTGGCGGCCCGGCCTGGGCACCAATGCCCCGCCGCGGGCGATCACGGTGTGCGCGCTGCGGTTCATGCTGTTCCGGCTGATGTTCGAGGCGGGCCTGGCGAAATTCGTCTACGGGTGCTCACTCTGGCGGGACTTCACCGCGATGGACGTGATGTACCAGACGGCGCCCTTCCCGACGATCCTGGGCTACCTCGACCACCGCATGCCGCACGCGCACCACGTCATGGAGATCCTGCTGACGTTCCTGGCGGAGATCCCGGCCCCCTTCCTCATGCTCTTCGGCGGGCGCCGCTGGCGATGGTTCGGCTTTATCGTCTGGGGCGTCTTCCAGGCGGGCATCGAGCTGACGAACAACTTCGGCTGGCTGAACATCGCGGCCATCGCCCTGGCGGTCGTGCTGCTCGACGACCGGATGCTGGCGGACGCGGCCCGCACGCTCCGGCTCCCGCGGCTCGGCGGCTGGTTCGCCGCCCGCGTGGCGAAGATCACCGTGCCGCCGGTCCGGCCCTGGGCGCGCTGGAGCCTGCGCACGGCGCTGGCGGCCCAGGCGCTGGTGGCGATCTATGCCTACGTCGTCAACCCGCTCCGCCTCGATCCGGCCAGCCTGCCCGCGAGCGTCACCACCTCGGTTGACCTGCTGTTCAAGAATTTCCGCAGCGCCAACGCCTACTCGCTCTTCGCCAACCTCCAGTCCACCCGCTACGTGGTTGAGTTCGTGGGCTCGAACGACGGCGGCGAGACCTGGCGCAGCTACGACTACCGCTACCTGGCGCACCGCGTGGACCGCATGAGCCCGTTCATCGCGCCCTGGTACCCGCGGTTTGACGCGATCCTCCAGAACACGACGGTGGTCACGACCGACCAAAGCCTCTTCCAGGCGGTGGCCGCCCACCTGCTCCGGCGCGATCCCGCAATCGTCCAACTCTTCAAGAACGACCCGTTCGCCGACCGGCCCGCGACCATGATCCGGATGCCGACGTACCAGCTGACCTACGTCGACCTCGCCACGCATCGCGCGACCGGACGCTACTGGATCAAGGACTTTGCCGGCGACTATGCGCCCATGATGCTGGTCAACGAGAACGGCGACATCGTCGCGGCCGAATGAACGCGCCGATGCCACGCCCCCGCCCCACCGTCGTCCGCCGCCTCGGGCTGGGCCTGGCCCTGCTGCTCGCCGCGTGCGGGCGCGAGGCCGCGCCGGACGGCACCGCGCCCACGCCGGCCCTCGGCCGGTCGTTCGAGCTGCCCGACCTGGCGATGGAACTCCGGTTCATCCCGGGCGGCAGCTTCTGGATGGGCAGCCCGCCGGACGAGCCCGGGCACGCGCCGGCCGAGGGGCCGCTCACCGAGGTGAAGCTGTCCCGGTATTTCTGGCTCGGCCGCACGCCGGTCACGCACGGCCAGTGGAAGGCCGTCATGGGCTCGGATCTCGCGGCCCAGACGCAGAAGGCCCTCCCGGGCAATGACCGCGCGGCGCAGCAGCTCACGGGGGTCGCGGACGACGTGCCGATGTTTTTCGTGAGCTGGGACGAGGCGATGGCGTTCTGCGCGCGGCTGACGGCCCGCGCCCGCGCCGCGGGCGTCCTGCCCAAAGGCTACGAGTTCACCCTGCCGACCGAGGCCCAGTGGGAATACGCCTGTCGGGCGAAGACCACCGACGCCACCTATGCCGGCCCGCTGGCGCTCCTGTCCAACCGTCGCTCGCCGGTCCTCGACGCGATCGCCTGGTATGCGGACAACAGCAGCGCCGGTTACGAGGGACCGGGCTGGAATCTTCCCGCCTGGGCCGCGCGGCGCCATCCCGGCGCCTGGGCCGGTCCGCGGCGCGTCGGCCAGAAGGAGCCCAATGCCTGGGGACTCGAGGACATGCTCGGGAATGTTTCCGAATGGTGCCGCGATTTCGCGGCCGACACGCTGCCCGGCATCACGGTGACCGACCCGACCGGGCCCGCCGCCGGCTCGGACCGGATCGTCCGCGGCGGCAACTGGCACAGCGATGCCACCGGCTGCCGGTCGGCCGCCCGCGCCTGGAACTCGCCCGAGGGCCGGTCGCAGTTCATCGGGTTCCGCGTCGCGCTGGTGCCGCGGGCGCCCTGACCCGGTCGCATCGCTCAGTCGCTGTCCCGCACCCGGCCACGCTGCGCCTTGTGGCGGGCGCGGTGGTGCTTGGCCTCGATCATGCGCAGCTTCTGGCCATGGCTTTTCTGGCGCGTGCGGCGCCGCTCGGCCTCGCGCGCCTGCTCGACCGCCAGCGCCGAGGCGCGGCGGCGCGCCTCCAGCCGGGCGCACAGCTCGGCCCAGGCCCGCTCGCGGTTCGCGGCCTGCGAGCGCTCGGCCTGGCAGCGCACCTCCAGGCCCGTCGGCCGGTGCCGCAGACAGACGGTGGAGGAGGTCTTGTTGATCTTCTGGCCCCCGGGGCCCGAGCCCCGGATGAAGCGCTCCTCCACGTCGGCGGGTGACACCCCCAGGCGGGCCAGCCGGGAATCGATTTGGGGTGGCAAAGGCATGTCGGCGGCTCTTTCCTGATTGAAACTTATCCGCCGCCGCGGAGTCAAACCCCCTCCCCCTGTTTACCTTTCAATCGCCATGATCACCGGACCCGCCTGGTCAGAAAAACTCCGCTCGGAAATCGGCAAGGCCGTTGTCGGCCAGGACGCCGTCATCGAGCGCCTCCTCGTCGCGCTCCTTGCCAACGGCCACGTGCTCCTCGAGGGCATGCCCGGCCTGGCCAAGACGCTACTCGTCAAATCCCTCGGCACCGCCCTCGGCGTGCAGTTCGAGCGCATCCAGTTCACGCCCGACCTGCTCCCGAGCGACGTCGTCGGCACGATGATCTTCCAGCCGAAGAACGGCGAGTTCACCGCCCACCGCGGGCCGATCTTCGCCAACCTCGTGCTTGCCGACGAGATCAACCGCGCCCCCGCCAAGGTGCAGAGCGCCCTCCTCGAGGCGATGCAGGAGCGGCAGGTCACGCTCGGCGGCGAGACGCACGCCCTGCCGAGCCCGTTCTTCGTCATGGCCACGCAGAATCCCGTCGAGCAGGAGGGCACCTACCCGCTGCCCGAGGCGCAGACCGACCGCTTCCTCTTCAAGCTGATCGTGGACTACCCCAGCGCCGTGGAGGAATCCACCATGATGCAGCGCTGGGGCCAGGTCACGAAGCAGCCCGCGCTCACCGCCGCCTCGAGCGGCGAGGAGCTGCTCGCGCTGCGCGGGGCGGTGGACGCCATCCACGTCTCCCCCGCCGTGCAGGGCTACATCCTCGCGCTCGTGCGCGGCACCCGGGCGCTCGCCGAGGCCGGCACCGGCCCGAAGCGCTACCTCAACTTCGGCGCGTCGCCCCGCGCCTCGCTCGCCCTCTACCAGGCCGGACGCGCGCTTGCCTGGCTCCGGGGCGAGGACTTCGTCTCCCCCGCCTTGGTGCAGGAGCTCGCCCCCGAGGTCATGCGCCACCGCATCGGCCTGACCTATGAGGCCGAGGCCGAGGAGATCTCCCCCGACAAGATCATCGCCCAGGTCGTCGCCCAGACGCCCGTGCCCGCCAAGTGACCGTGCCGGTCGAACCGACAACCCCCGCGAACCCGCTGGCGATCCTGCGCCAGCTCGAGTGGCGCGTGCGCCACGCCGTCGAGAACGTCCTCAGCGGCGAGTACCGCTCGACGTTCCGCGGCCGTGGCATGGAGTTCGACCAGGTCGTGAAGTACGAGTTCGGCGACGACGTCCGCGACATCGACTGGAACGTCACGGCGCGCCTCGGCGAGCCCTACCGGAAGAAATTCGTCGAGGAGCGCGAGGTCACGCTGCTGCTGGTGTTCGAGGACTCGCCCTCGCTCCACTTCGGCTCCGGCGCGCAGTCGAAGCGCGAGGCGCTGATGGAGCTGGCCGGGCTCGTGATGCTGCTGGGCGCGGTCAACCGCGACCGCGTCGGCTTTGTCCACGCCGCCCCCGGCGGCAACCTCCTGCGCGAGCCCGTCCGCGGCCGCGGCGCCATCCTCCACGCCGCCGCCACGCTGCTCGCGCGGCCCGCGCCCGGTCCGGCCGACGGCGCGCCGTCGATCCCGTGGCGCTTCCTCGCCCGCGCCGCGCCCAAGCACAGCGTGCTGCTCTGGCTCGGGGATTTTCCCCCGCGGGCCGAGCCCGAGGGCTGGACCGTCCTGAAGCACCGCTACCAGACCATGGGCTTTCGGGTGGACGACCCCTGGGACCGCGCCCTGCCGGCCACGGAGGCGTTCGCGGCATTCGACCCGACCGCCGGCCGGCTCGTTACCCTCGAGGGCAGCGCCGCCGAGCGCGCGGCGCACGCCACCTGGGCCGCCCAGCGCGAGGCCGCCTGGCAGGCCCTGTTCCCCGACCGGCTCAGCCGCCTGGTCGTCGGCACCGACCAGAACCGCCTCGATGCCCTCGTGCGGTTCTTTCATGCACGCATGATTCAGCGGAGCGCCCGCTGAATCAGCGGGGACCAAGCAACAAGGACCAAGTAGCAAGAGGACAACCCGCGCGACCCCGATGATTCCACCTGTGGCTGACCTCTCTTGTCCCTTGGCCCTTGGCACCTGGACCTTGCCCGGCGTGCCCGGCTACGTGTTCAAGGATCCCCTCTGGTTCCTGGCCCTGCTTGCGATCCCGCTGCTGCTCTGGATCCGCGGCCACCGCCGCGTGCCGGTCCTGCTGGTGCCCTTCGCCGCGGCCTGGCACCGGCCGTCGCTCGCGTCGTCGTCGCGCTGGCCCGCCTTCCTCGCCGGCGGCGGACTCGCGCTGCTTTGCCTCGCGCTGGCCCGGCCGCAGCGCGTGGAGGACCGCCGGGAGGTGCACACCCAGGGCTACGACATCGTCCTGGCCATCGACCTCTCCGGCTCGATGCTGGCCGAGGATTACGAGAAGGGCGGCGAGCGGATCAACCGCCTGCAGGCCATCAAGCCGGTCATCCAGGCCTTCATCAACGACCGCCCCAGCGACCGCATCGGCATCGTCGTGTTCTCCGGCCGCGCCTACACGCTGGCGCCGCTCACGTTCGACCACGAGTGGCTCGCCCGGCAGACCGAACGGCTGAAGATCGGCCTGATCGAGGACGGCACCGCGATCGGCGACGGGCTGGGCGTCGCGCTCACGCGCCTCGAGCAGGCCAAGCGCGAGTCCGGCGGCAAGCGCTCGGGCGCCTTCATCGTGCTGCTCACCGACGGCGCCAACAACCGCGGCACGCTCACGCCCGAGCAGGCCACCGACCTCGCCCGCAGCCGCGGGGTGCCCGTCTACACCATCGGCGCGGGCAAGGACGGCATCGTGCCGTTCCCGGTGTTTGACGACAAGGGCAACAAGATCGGCTACCGCCGCCTGATGGCCGACCTCGACGAGGGCGCGCTGCGCGCCATCGCGGACGCGACCGGCGGGCACTTCTTCCGCGCGGCCGACACCGACACGGTCGAGTCCGCCTTCAAGGCCATCGATCGCGCGCAGAAGATCGAGTTCCAGGCCAAGAGCTACCTGATCACGACCGAGCTGTTCTACTGGTTCGCCGCGCCGGGCCTGGCCGCGCTCATGGTCGCCGCGCTGGCCGCGCGTTCGCTCGGCACCCGGGAGGTCGCCGCATGACCTTCGCCTGGCCCCATCTGTTCTGGCTGCTGCTCCTGCCGGTCGCGCTGCTGGCCTACGAGTTCGCGCGCCGCCGCCGCGCCGCCGCCACGGATCACCCCAAGATCCTCCAGGCGGAGGCCGGCACGCACGACCTCTCACTCGTGCCGCACGCCGCCCCGCCCCGCCGCCCGCGGCCCTGGCTCGCGGTCGGCCTGGTGCTCGTGATCGCCGCCCTCGCCCGGCCGCAGTGGGGCCGCCTGGAGGAGCCGGTCTTCGACCAGGCCCGCGAGATCCTCATCGCGCTCGACCTCTCGCGCTCGATGCTCTCGCAGGACGTGAAGCCCTCGCGCCTCGCGCGCGCCAAGCTCCTGGTCCAGTCGCTGCTCGAGAAGCTCGCCGGCGAGCGCGTCGGGCTGGTCACCTTCTCCGGCACCGCCTTCCTGCAGAGCCCGCTCAGCTCCGACTACGAGATCCTCCGCGAATTCCTGCCCGCGCTCGACCCCGGCTTCCTGCCCGAGGGCGGCACCAACTACGGCGCCATGATCGAGACGTCGCTGGCCGCCTTCGGCCACACCGGCGCGGCGGACCGTTACCTGATCGTCCTGAGCGACGGCGAGGCCACCGAGCCCGACTGGCGGTCGGCGGCCGACGAGCTGCGCAAGAAGGGCATCCGCGTGATCGCCCTCGGGGTCGGTACGCCGGGCGGCGCCATGATCCCCGACGGCGCGGGCGGCTTCGTGAAGGACGAGCGCGGCGCCGTGGTGCTGTCCAAGCTCGAGAGCTCCACCCTGGAGGAACTCGCCCAGGTGACCGGCGGCACCTACCGCGACGCGAGCACGTGGGTGGACCTGGCCGGTGTGCTCAGCGCCACGGTGGACGCCGGGCAAAAGGGCAAATTCCTCGAGAAGACCAGCGTCCGGCTCGTCGAGCGTTTCCAGTGGCCGCTTGGCCTCGGGCTCTGGTGCCTCTGCGTGAGCTTCTGCTTCGAGTTCCCCGTGCGCCCGCGGCCGCGGGAGATCCGGCTGCGCGGCAAGCCCGCCGGCGTCCCGACCGCCGCCGCCGCGGCCGCGCTGCTGCTCCTGCTCCCCGTCCGCCTCCCGGCCGCTCCGGAGCCCGCGGCCCCGGCGCCCCCGCCCCTGGCGAAGATCGTCTCCCGACTTTCGTCTCAGGACACGCGCACCGCCCGCGACTGGGCGGAGATGGCGCTGGAGACCGTGACGTGGGGCCAGCATCTCCAGTCCGAATCGCGGCCCGTGCCGCCGGGGCCGGTCCGCGACGCGCTGGCCGCCGTCGACCTGGGCGCCGGACTCGACGCCAAGACCGCGGACTGGCCCAAGCTGCAGGAGCAGCTGCAGGCCCTGCTGCGTCCGCCGCCGGAGCAGAAGCCGCAGGACCAGCCCCAGAATCAGCCGCCGGACCAGAAAAACCAGCAGGACCAGCAGGACTCGTCGCAGCAGAAACAGCAGCCGCAGAAGCAGCCGAGCCAGCCCAAGCCGGAGGCCGGCAAGCAGAACCAGCCACAGGACCAGTCCAAGTCCGAATCCTCCCCGCAGAACTCGCCGCCGCCCAAGCCCGACCCGGGCAAGAAGGCGGACTCGGCCTTCGGCGACATGAAGGAACCGGCCCCGCCGCCGCGCGACACCCAGAAAGTCGGGGGCGTGAAGGAACAGAAGGACCAGGCCGCCCCGCCCTCCGACCCGAGCCTGGCGCTGCCGCTGCAGAAGCTGGACCAGCTGCGCAATCAGGACTCGCCCGCCGAACTTTACCAACTGATGGACACCGACAAGAAATCCCCGCCCAAAAAGAAGGGCAAAGACTGGTGACCGCCATGCGCCGTTTCCTCACCCTGTTCCTGCTCTGCAGCCTCGCCCTCGTCGCCCGCGCGCAATCCGTGCACTGGGAGAGCTCGCCCGACGACCCGTCCAGCGTGCAGCTCGTGTTCGAGGACTGCGCGCCGGATGGCGATCCCCGCCTGCCCGCCGTCGCCGACAACACCCTCACGCTGGCCGGCAGCTCCTCGCAGACCTCGATCATCAACGGCAGCTTTTCGCGCTCCACCATCCTGACCTACGGCGTGCGCGCCCGCCGCGCCGGCGCCACGCTCCAGATCCCGGCCTTCACCGTCGAGACGAGCAAGGGGCCCAAGCTCGTCGCCGCGTACAGCGGGGGCGCCGCGCGCGTCATCGCCGACTCCGTCGCCAACGCCCGCCTCACCCCGAGCACCATCTCCGTCTGGGCCGGCGAGGTCTTCAGCGTGACCTACGTCCTCGACGCCGCCCGCCGCAGCTTCAGCCAGCTGGCGAGCGCGATCGACTGGAACTCCGCGCCGCTCGTGATCGAGGACTGGAGCAAGCCCGAGCCGGCCGAGGCCAGCGTCAACGGCGAGCCCCGCCTGACCATCACCTACCGCACGCGCGCCTACGCCAAGGCCTCCGGCCCGCTCGCGCTCAACCCCGCCACGCAGCTCGTGAACATCGCCACCGGCAGCATCGGCTTCGGCCTGTTCCAGCAGCAGCGGATCGAGCAGCTCGCCGTCAGCTCCCGGCGCACCGACCTCGTCGTCAACCCGCTCCCGCCCGCACCCGCCGGCTTCTCCGGGGCCGTCGGCCAGTTCCGCCTCGCCTCCAAGGTCGTCCCGACCAGCGCCGCCGTCGGCGAGCCCATCACCTGGACGCTCGAGCTCAGCGGCACGGGCAACTGGCCCGACTTCGCGGGCCTGCCGTCGCGCGAGGTGTCCAAGGACTTCCAGGTCGTCCAGCCCCAGGCCAAGCGCACGCCCGCCGAGGGCAAGCTCTTCGACTCCACGCTGAGCGAGGACGTCGTCCTGATCCCCACCCGCCCCGGCATCTACTCGCTCGCCCCGGTCACCTTCATCTACTTCGACCCGCAGGCCGGCGCGTACAAGACGCTCTCCACGCCGCGCACCACGCTCACCATCACCGCCGCCCCGTCGGCCACCGGCGTCGCCCCCGCGCTCAAGGTGAGCCTGTCCGAGCCGCCTTCCAGCGGCCCCGCTGAAACCGCGTCCGCCGCCCCCGCGCTGCCGACGCCGCCCGCCGCCATCCCGCGCGACCCGCTGCCCGGTGCGACGCATGCCGCAGTGCCGTTCGCGCCGTCCCTGCTCCAGCTCCTGCTGCTCGCCCCGCTCGCGGCCTTCCTGCTCGGCTGGGCCGGGCTCGCCCTGCAGCGCGCCTTCCGCGACGACCCGCGCCGCGCGCGCCGCGA
>CAIJZY010000034.1 GCA_903825285.1 uncultured Opitutia bacterium
CCGTAGTTCAGGTAGTCGGGGATCACCTGGGTGGCGCCGAGGCGGCGGAGCCGGTCGGCGTGGGCGCCGCGGCCGACGCCGACGAGCGGCCAGCCGAGCTCGCGGCAGGCGCGGACATCCCAGGCGCCGTCGCCGATGTACACGACGCGGTCAAATTTCACGCCGCCGTGGTGGGCGCGGGCGCGCTCGAGCGCGGCCTGCATGATCTCCGTGCGGACGTGGGAGGTGTCGCAGAACGCGGCGGGCAGCGACCCGAAGGGGATGCGGGCGGTCGTGAGCTTGTGGTGGGCGGTGGACTGCCAGTCGCCGGAGGCGATGGCCACGGCGCAGCCGGCGGCCTGCAGCGCCTGGAGGCAGGCGGCGGCGCCCGGGATCTCGGTGGTGGCGCGGCCCTCGCGGCGGTAGAGCTCCTCCATGAGCGTGATCATGCGCTCCTGCACGGCGCGGGACTCGTCCGCGGTGGGCGCGTGGCCGCGGGCGCGGGACACGATCGCCTCCAGGCAGTACGAGGAGCTCGCGTGCGGGTAGGACTCCCAGTCCGTCACCACGGCGTCCAGGCCGAGCGCCTGCTCAATGGCGATAACGTAGCAGTTGGCGTCGAGGGAAAAGGTGTCCGTCAACGTGCCGTCCATGTCGAACATGACCAGATTCATTCCCCCCGAGCCTGGGGAAGGAATGCCGTGGGCGAAATGCCGAAATCCGAAAATCTTCCGGCGGGCACTGGTCTCAGATCTGTCCGAGCTGCGTGTAGTCCAGGATCGTGTGGCTGATCTGGCCGGCGGCGAGGGCGGCACGGTCGGTGAGGGGAGAGGCCGGTGAGAGGTCGTCGCCGAGACGGAAGATGAGCCGGTGGGTGCCGTCGTCGCCTGCGGGGCTGAAGAGGCGCGGGACCACGACCTGGGCCGGCACGGTGCGCTGCACGGGCGCGTGGGCGCGGTGCGGGAAGGGGAAGTTGACGTTATGGACGAGGAAGCGGCGCGGCGGGGTCGCGGCGATGAGATCGGGCGTCATCTGGGCGGCGCGGACGGCGGAGGTGGCGAGCGAGGCGAGCAGTTGGTCGTCGGGCTGGCCGCCGCGCTCCTTCAGCCGGTTGTAGATGTCCTCCGTGAGATCCTGTGAGAATGCGATGGCGGGGAGCCCGTGCAGGGCGCCCTCCCAGGCGCCGGCGATCGTGCCGCTCGCGATGATGAAGCCGAGGCTCGCGTTCAGGCCGACGTTGATGCCGGAGAGGACGGCCTCCGGGCGGGCGTCGGACGGCAGCAGGTGGTCGAGGGCGATGTTGACGGCGTCGCTCGGCGTGCCGTCCACGATCCAGGTGGGGCAGCCCAGGCCACGGTCGGCGGCGGTGGCGTGCACGCCGCGGTTGCGCGACTTCGCGGCGCCGACCCAGCTCTGCTCGTGCTTGGGGGCCACCACGAAGAGCTCGTGGCCGGCGGTCCGCAGGGCCCGGACGAGCTCGTGCAGGAACACGCTCTCGATGCCGTCGTCGTTCGTGATCAGAAGCCTCATGGCCTGCCAGACTGGGGGGCCGATTTACGATTTTCGAGTAACGATTTGCGCTTTTTCGTGGCGCCGGGATCGAACGACATGGCGGCAGGCGCACCAGCTCCTGATTGATCTGCCTGGAGCCCAACTTACGTCAGCAAAAGCCTGTCCGGGATGCTCGACGACGCCTGTGGCGAAAGCGATTTTAGCGGCTCAATGGCAAGTTAGTTGTAAATTAACTAAGAAAGTGGTCGACCGGCGTCCAAAGATCCCGCAATTAGTAAGGAGTTGGCCTTATTTGCATAAATGCTAAGTCTGTGTATCGAAGTCCAACACACGCAATGACCATTATGCCCTTTCAGCCTACCACCCGTTTACCGTTAACTGATTAATACCATGAAAATCAAAATTGCCCTCCTGTCCTTGGCCGTTTTTGCCACTAGCAGCACTTATGTCGCTGCCCAGCCTGCCTCCGATGTTCAATCCGTGATTACGCAGGCCCAGGCTGACCCGACCAATGCTGCGGCAATTATCGCCAAGGCGATTGCGGCCAACCCGTCCAACGCGGCGGCCATCATGACG
>CAIJZY010000035.1 GCA_903825285.1 uncultured Opitutia bacterium
TGACGGGCGCGCCGTGTCCGAGGTCCTGTCGGATCCGGCCAAGGTTGAGCGCCTGCTGGTGCTGTGCGGTCGACTGACGCCGGCCTGCGTGGCGCGGCTGACTGGACTACGTGAGGTTGCGGTCTGCTCCGGTTATGACTTTGGCGGTCCCGAGGCCGCGGCGCTGGCCGCGCGCGGCGTGAAGGTTTATGCGCACACCTCGGAGGGCTTCTGGGGCGAGTCGGTCGCGGAGTTCGGCCTGGCGCTGACGCTCTGCGGCCTGCGCCGGATTCCTCAGCTGCACCGGGCGATGATCTCCGGCCATGAATCGTGGGATTATTCGCCCAACGCGGATGGGCGCGGCCACCAGTACGGTGATGATCCTCGCTTTGCGGCGGGCACCATTGCCGGCAAGCGCGTGCGGATCGTCGGCGCAGGCAACATCGGGAGCCGCTACGCATCCTTCTGCCACGCGCTCGGGGCGGACGTCGCGGTTTGGGATCCCCTCGCTGCGGAGCCTGCCTTCCATCGTGCCGGCTCACGCCGCGAATGGCACCTGCCGCGGCTGGTGGCGGACGCGGAGATCTTTGCGCCGATGCTGCCCCTGACCGAGCAGACACGCGGGCTGGTCACGGCGGAGCACATCGCGGCGCTGCCCCGCGGCACGCTCGTGGTGCTCGTCACGCGCGCGGGCATCTGCGACATGGCGGCGCTGCGCCGCCGGGTTTTGGCCGATGAGCTGTCACTGGCGGCCGACGTCTTTGACGTGGAGCCGCTGCCGCTCAACGACCCGCTCATTGGCCGGCACAACGTCGTGCACACCCCGCACAACGCCGGCCGCACGCAGCACGCGAACGAGCAGTGGGCGGAGATGCTGCTGGTGAAATTCCTGCCGCGCTAGCGGCAGAAATTTCGCCAGAGCAGATCGCAGTTCGGAGATCGGGATTGCTAAAACGCGGCCATACCCGAACGCCAGTCTGACTTTAAACCCGAGCTGCGAACTGCGAGCTCCAAACTGCGCCGTGCGCGGCGCGGTCAGACGAGCAGCAGGGCGGGGTGCTCGAGGTGGTCCTTGAGGGCGTTCAGGAACCGGGCGCCGAGGGCACCGTCCACGACGCGGTGGTCGCAGGAAAGCGTGAGGCTCATCCGCTCGCCGATGACGATCTGGTCGTCCTGCACGACGGGCTTCCGCACGGTCGCGCCGACGGCGAGGATGGCGGCGTTCGGCGGGTTGATGATGGCCGAGAACCGCGCGATGCCCATCATGCCGAGGTTGGAGACGCAGAAGGTGCCGCCGGTGTACTCCGCGGGGGTGAGCTTCTTCTCCTTCGCGCGCTTGCCGAGGTCCTTGGCCTCGGTGCTGATCTGGACGACGCTCTTCTGGTCGGTCTCGCGGATCACCGGGGTGATGAGTCCGTCCTCGATCGCGACGGCGAAGGACACATGGACCGCGCCGTGGAACTTGATCCCGGCGGCGTCCCAGGACGCGTTGACGCCCGGCACGGCCCGGAGGGCGGCGGCGCTGGCCTTGAGGATGAAGTCATTGACCGAGAGCCGCACGCCATCCTGGCCGAGGCCGGCGTTGAGCTGGGCGCGCAGCGCGCCGAGCGGCGCGGCGTCCACCTCAATCTCGAGGTAGAAATGGGGGATGGTCGTCTTGGACTCCACCAGGCGGCGGGCAATAGTCGTGCGCATGTTGGACAGCGCGGCGGTGGACTCCGGCTGGATGGGAGCCGGATCGAAGACGGAGCGCCACGGCCAGGCGTCGGCGCCGCCCTTGGGCGAGGCGGACTTGGCCGGGGCCGCGGCCGGCGCGGCGGGAGCGGCGGGCTTGGCGGCGGCGGCCGCGATGTCGGCCCGCACGATGCGGCCGCCGGGGCCGGAGCCGGTCACGCGGGAGTAATCAACGCCCTTTTCCGCGGCGAGCCGGCGGGCCAGCGGCGAGATCCGGACGCGAGCGGAAGACACTGCGGCCGGAGCCGGGGCCGAGACGGGAACCAGCGCGGGGGCCACTGGAGTCGGAGCGACCGGGCGCGGGGCGGGCGGAGGAGTGGGGGCGGCCACGGGCAGCGGCGCGGCGGGCTTGGGCGCGGGCACCGGGACGGCGGCGGGCGTCTCAACCTTCTCCCCGGGATTGCCGATGGCGCAGAGCGGCGAGCCGATGGCGACCTGGGAACCGGCGGGGGCGAACTGCCGCAGCAGCGTGCCGTCAAAGAAGCACTCCAGCTCCATGGTGGCCTTGTCGGTTTCCACCTCGGCCAGCATGTCGCCCGACTTCACGGGCTCGCCTTCCTGTTTCAGCCACTTGACCAGCGTGCCCACCGTCATGGTGTCGCTGAGTTTCGGCATGTCGATGATTTGGGCCATGGGAAATTCGGAGATCGCAGATCGGAGTTCGGAGATCGCGCGGCCTAGGCGAGCGCCTCGAGGGCGGCCTTGAGGACGCGGCTGGGATTGGGCAGCTGCTCGACCTCAACCGGCGGGCTGTAGATCGCCGGCGCGTCGACGGTGGCGAGGCGGTGGATCGGGGCGTCGAGTTCGTCGAAGGCCTCGCGCTGGATCATGTAGGCCAGCTGCGAGCCGACGCTGGCGAAGGGCTTCTGTTCCTCGACGATCAGGACGCGGTGCGTCTTGGCGACCGAGGCGAGGACCGTGTCGAGGTCCAGCGGGCGGATCGTGCGGAGGTCGACGACCTCGACCGAGGCGCCGTGGTCCCGCTGGAGAATTTCAGCGGCGGCGAGCGAGTGCAGGACCGACCGGCCGTACGTCACGATGGTGAGGTCGGTGCCGGCGCGCTTTACATCGGCCAGGCCGAGCGGGACAACGTGCTCGCCCTCGGGCACCTCGCCCTTTTCACCGTAGAGGAGGGTGTTCTCGAGGAAGAAGACCGGGTCGTTGTCGCGGATGGCGGACTTCAGCAGGCCCTTGGCGTCGGCGGCCGTGGAGGGGACCACCACCTTCACCCCGGGATGGTTGGCGAGGACGTTCTCCGGCGTGTGGGAGTGGGTGGCGCCGACGTTGGTGCCGCCGTTGGCGGGGCCGCGGATGACGATCGGGCAGTTGATCAGGCCGCCCGACATGTAGCGGACGTTGGCGGCATTGTTGAGGATCTGATCGAAGGCGACGGAGTAGAAGCTCCAGAACATGAGCTCCATCACCGGACGGATGCCGAGCATGGAGGCGCCCACGCCCAGGCCGATGAAGCCGGCCTCGGAGATGGGAGTGTCCACGATGCGCTTCGGGCCGAACTTGGCGAGGAGGCCCTCGGTGACCTTGTAGGCGCCGTTGAACTGGCCGACTTCCTCGCCGAGCACGACGACGCTGGAGTCGCGCTCCAGCTCCTCGGCAAGGGCGTGGCGGATGGCTTCGCGGTAGGTGAGGACGGGCATCGGAAATTTACGATTTCGGAATTACGAGTTACGATTTGCCGGTTCTCAGTTGAAGAACAGGCGGCCCTGGGATTTCCGCTCGGCGGGATGGTCGGCCTCCCAATAGACGTCCTTCTGGATGTCGTCGGGGGTGGGGAACGGGCTGGCCTCGGCGAAGTCCGCCGCGGCGTCGGCCTCGGTGCGGGCGGCCTGGTCGATCTGCGCGGCGTCGGCCTCGGTGAGGACGCCCTCGGAGAGGAGCTGGTGCTGGAACACCTGGATGGGATCCTTGGTGCGGCGGTATTCCTCGATCTCAGCCTTGGCGCGGTAGGTGTTGTCGGGGTCGGCGACGGAGTGGCCGCGGTAGCGATAGGTGCGGATCTCGATGATGGCGGGCTTGGACTCCTCGCGCGCCTGGCGGAGGAAACGGTCCATCACGGCGCGGACATCATACACGTCGTGGCCGTTGCAGGTGCCCCAGGACATGTTGTAGCCCTCGGCCCGCTTCGCGAGGTCGCCGGCGGAGGAGCGCTGCTGGCTGGTGCCCATCGAGTAGCCGTTGTTCTCGATCACGAAGATCACCGGCAGCTGCCACAGCGACGCGAGGTTGTAGGCCTCGTGCACGGCGCCCTGGTTGACCGCGCCGTCGCCCATGAACGCCATCGCGGCGCCCTTCAGGCCCTTGTACTTGACCGCGTAGGCCAGGCCGGTGCCGAGCGGGATCTGTCCGCCCACGATGCCGTGGCCGCCCCAGTAATTGCGGTCGGGGGCGAAATAATGCATCGAGCCGCCCTTGCCCTTGGAGCAGCCGGTCGCCTTGCCGAACAGCTCGGCCATGAGCTCGTTCAGGCCCATGCCCACGGCGATGGCGTGACCATGGTCCCGGTAGGCGGTGATCACGTGGTCGTTCGGACCCATCAGGGAACAACACCCAACCGCCACCGCTTCCTGGCCGATGTAGAGATGCAGAAAGCCGCCGATTTTCTTGGCCTGGTAGGCGCGCAGCGACCGCTCCTCAAAGCGGCGAATCCGTAACATCGTGCGGTAGAGCTCGATCCGCTCCTCCTTGCCCAGCCTTTGGTTGATCGGGGCGCTGGCGGACGTGCTCGTGGGGGTAACGCTGGCGTCGGCTTTTTTGTCGGCTGAGGCGTTCGTTTTCTTGGTCACGGTGATGAATTTCGACTGGTTAAAGGGAAAAGTCTTCGCCGGTTACCCGAGAAATCAAGTGTTTAGTCCCGAATGACGCGGAGTGATCTCCTCCACGTGCACCGCGACGGGTTTTCCGGGCGCGCAATCCGCCCGCAGCGCCACAAAGCGGTCATGGTAACGGTCATAGACCGGCCACAGCGCGCTCCGGTCGGTTTCGGGGATGGCGAGACGGCTGACGGCTTCGCGGGAGAAGAAGCCGAACTTGCCCTCGGCGATGTCGGGCGGCAGCGCGCCGATGGGCTTGCGGCAGCGGAACAGGAACATCAGCCAGTGCGACTCGCCCTCGTAGGCCTTCTCCGCGATCATGGCGAACAGGTGCAGGTCATCGGTCGTCACCGCGAAGTCGGTTTCCTCGTGCGTCTCGCGCACGGCGCACTCAAACGGGGACTCGCCGATCCCGGTCTCGAGCTTGCCGCCGATGGGGCTCCACACGCCGAGGTTCGGCGGCTTGGCGCGGAGCAGGAGCAGATGCTCGCCGGCGGAGTTCTCGAGGAAAACCAGGACGGCGATCTTGTAGGAAAGGGCAGGTGTCATCGGTAAAACGAAGCGTGATTGGAGCGTAGTGCGCCCGGGGTCCGCAACAAGGCTGCATTCCTTGCGATTTTTACCGGCTTGCCGGTAGTCCACGGCCTTGGAGCAGCGCGCGACCCCTGCCATGGATTGCGGCCATGGTTGCACCCACCTCACTGCGATCGCCTTGGTTGCCGCACTTCCGTCGACGCCCCCGCGGCGTGGGCTTCGAGGTCGGGGCGAGCCATGTGGCAGGCGCGGTCTTCACGACGACGGGAACCACGCTGACCCTGCACGCCTTCGCCGTGGAGCGCATCACGGCAGAGGCGGCGCAGGAACCGGCGGAGGCTGAGCGGATTTCCCAGGCGCTGAGCCGCGTCGCGGAACGCCTGGGCGTGACGGGCGCGGCGGCGCTGGCGCTGCCGGGGCATCTCACGCTGACCAAGCAGGTGCGCACGCCCTCGGTCGCGCGTGCCGCGCGGGCGCGGATCATCCCGTTCGAGGCGGCGCAGGCGATTCCGTATCCCCTCGACGAACTGGTCTGGGATCATGCGGTCGTGGACGATGACGGGCACGAGCTCGAGCTCCAGTTGACCGCGGTAAGGCGGGATGCACTAGATCCGCTCTGCGCCCGTGCCGGGGCGGCGAGGATCGCGGTGGAATCCGTCCGTCCTGCGAGCCAGGCGCTGCTGGCCGCATTTCGCTTCAATTATCCGGAAATGGACACGCCGGTTCTGCTCATGGACATCGGCGCGAGGACGACCACGCTGGTCCTGACCCAGGGGAAAGTGGGCCGGGTGCGAGTGGTCGCCACTGGCGGCGATGCGGCGACACGCCTCCCGGGCCCGCTGGCGGCGGGCCTGCACCTTGAACTCGTGCGGTTCTTGGCGGGCGCGACGGACACCGCTCAAACCCGGGGGCCGAACTCGATTTTCCTGCTCGGTGGAGGATCGCTGCTGGCGGGACTGCGGGAAAAGCTGGCCGAGAAAACCGGTTTGTCCGTCGAATTGTTCGATCCACTGCGCCGCGTGACGCTGGGAACGCGCGTGGAAGTGGGCGACGTGCTGGCTCGGCAGGCCTTGCCGGTCCTGGTCGGGCTGGCCTGTGCGGAATTCACGGACCGCGGGGGCGGCCGGGCGCTCCTGCCGCCGGAGATGCGGCAGGAACTGGTTTTCCGCCGCCGCCGGCCCTGGTGGCTGGGCGCGGCGCTGCTCCTGATCATGGCACTGGCGGCGCCGTGGTGGCATTTTCATCGTGTGACGCAGCTGGTGCGGGCGCGAACTGCCGTGTTGGAGGCGAAGCTGCAACCCATGCGGGCGCAGGCCGCGAGCAACGACCGCGACCTGGCCCAACTGCAGGCGCTGCGTGAGCGCGCGGCGGTGGTGGGCGGGTGGGTGGAGGAGCGGACGCGTTGGAGGGAGTTCCTGGCTGACCTGCAGGACCGGCTCGCGGATATCGGCGATGCCTGGCTGGATCGGATGCAGGTGGTGCCCAGGTCACCGGTGACACCTGGGCAGGGCCGGGAGCTGGAACTGGGAGGATGGCTGCTGGACGCGCAGCATCCGACGACGGTCGCGAGCCCCGAGGCGGGTGAACGCGCGCGGCGCCTGCTCGCGAGCTTTCAGGCCTCGCCGTTCGTGGCGGCGGTGAAGGCCGAACGGTACGATACCTCCCGGCCCGGCCGGCTACGCTTCGAAGTCACCCTCTTGGTGAAACCAGACCATGCGCTCTGAAACTGACCTGATGCACCCTTGGAGGCGTCATCCCCTGTTTCTGGCCGTCTGCGTGGCCTGCGGCCTGATCGTGATCGGCGAAGTTGTGGGCTTGGTCGCGGACGTGGCGGCGGCAAGAACGGAGCGGCGGCGGCTGGATCGCGCCGCTCGCGAGTGGCGGGCATTGACTGCGGTAGAGCCGTCGCCCACGCCCGAAAATGGAGTACTGATCGCGACGGAACTGGAACGGGGCCGGAAGCGGCTGGCGGAGCTCGAGGAGGCCTGGCAGGGGGAGGATTGGACGACAGACGAGTCCATGCCGAGCCAGCGCGCGGAGGCCTTCTTTGATTTGGCGGCGTTTGCCGAGCGCATGCGCGAGCTGGCCCGGCGGATGAAAGTGGGGCTGCGGTCGGACGAATCGTTTGGCTTCGGCGCCTACCGACAGGAGGCGCCGGCGGTGGACGAGTTGGGCTGGGTTTTTCAGGAGCGGAGAATGCTCGGACGGCTGCTGGAGACGCTTTTTGCCGCGCGACCGGTCGAACTGCGATCGGTGCAGCGCGAGCGACCACCGCTGGCCACGACTCATGCAGCCCACGCCATGGCGGCACGGACCGCAGGGGTGGATAAGGATCTGTTCACCTTTGAGCGGAAACGGGCCGGGCCGTCCGTGGAAAAGACCTCGCGAGGATTTCGACTCGTGTTCCTGGGTGACACGGCGGTGTTGCGCGGATGGCTGAACGGGATGGTGGAGGCAGGGCTGCCCGTGCTCGTTCGTTCGATCGAGGTCGCCCCGGTCGAGCCTCCGCGCGTCACGGTGGCGGAGACATCGGCGCCAGTCGTGGCGCGGGCCCCGTCGCAGTTCACGGTGGTCGTGGAGGTCGTCGAACTGCCGCCCTTGTCGGTCTAGCCATGCGTTTTCCATCCCCTGAAAAAATCGCGCTGCTCGTGGCGGCCGCCGCCGCCGCGATCTCACTGACCTGGTTTTTACTCCGGTCGGTTGAGCCCGGAGTGCGCCGGATGAGGGACGGCCGTGATCAGATGCAGAAAGCGCCTAATGTGGTCACAGACGCGCCTCCCGAAGGATTTGAGCCGAGGATTTGGCGTGAGCCTGCCAGCCAGGCGCGGGGTCCCGAATGGAGCTATGATTTGTTCACTCCTCCCGAGATTTGGTGGGATGGGGCGTCGGGTGAATTTCGCGCCGAGACGGCGTCACCGGCCACCGCGACGTCACCGGAGCCGGAGTTCTGTAGCCTGGAAATCCTGGATGTGCATCGTCTGCGGTTTCCGCTGCAGTTGCGGGGATTCCTCGGCGAGGCGGGCCATTGGCTCGGGTCGTTTGAAATTCTCCGGAGTGGGGAAACAATGCTGCTGAGTCCCGGGGCGGAGTGCGCGGTGCTCGGATTGACGCTCGTGGCGTTTTCCGTCGAGCGACGACCACTGCCCGGCGGCGATGCGATGGATGCCATGCCGTCGTGGGTGGCCCGGGCGATGGTGAAGGACAGCACCGGTCGCGTGCAGGAACTGGTCGGCGGAGAGGATGCGCTCATGGATGAACTTGTGGCGCAGGTGCAGACCGAGCCGGCGGGAGAGAAGGTTTCGCGCGAGGTTCGGACGGGCGATGTGATCGCGGCCGCCGAGGGTGACTACCGGATTGAGCAGATAGAATTTGAGCCGGCTGCCGTGTCGGTACGTCGGATAGGGGAGGATGAGGCGTTGATTCGGCTCGTGCCCCGTCCTGCTGGCGATCCGGCGGCGAATGGAGCCGACGAGTGAGTCTTTCCATGAAAATCCTGCCAAATCAAGGTGCTGCGCCATTGGTTCAATTCGTCCGTGGCCTACTGTCGTTGGCTGCGGTCCTGCCGTCGTTGCCGGCATCCGCGGCCGTCCGGGAGGTTCCTTTGGCGCCAGAGGCACGTGAGCAGGCCCACCACGAACTGTTGCGTGAGGTGGGGCGCAGCTGGCAGCGGCCGGACGCGCAGCGCGCCCGAGAAGGTGAGTCGGCCACGCTGGCGGCGCCATCCCCAGTGGCGGTCAAGCTCGACGGGATCGTGCTGCCGACCGTCAGCTTCACCCGCGTGCCCATCGGACAGGTCGTGGCCGCGTTGAGCTCGGCCGCGGAGGAGTTCGACCCTACGGAGAGTTCCGTGAAAGGGGTCAACCTGGTCCTGCTCGACCCAAGCAGCCAGGCGCCGCGGGTGACGCTCATGCTGCGCAACGTCACGCTGCGGCGCGCACTCGACTTCGTGACGGAGGCGGTGGGCTACCATTATGAGATCAAGGACGACGCCGTCATCCTGCGGCCCGAGGGCGACTCGGCCGCGCTGGAAACGGAGTTCTTTCCGGTGACGCGGGCGACGGTGCTGCGCATGACCGGGCAGGGGGCGGTTCCGGCGGTGATTCCGGCCGGCAAGTCCGGGCCAACCACGACCGCATCGGCCGGGCCGGAGGTGCCGGCCGCCTCCCTCGGCAATGAGACCGCGGCCATGCGGCGTTTCCTGCAGCTGGCCGGGGTTAACTTTGACGACACCCCGGGTGCGAGCCTGGCGGACGACGGCGCGGCGCTGATCGTCACGCAGACGGCGCGCAACCTGGAGCGCATTCATCGGCTGCTCGCGCGGTACGACGATGTGCGGCAGGTGGCCATCGAGGCGAAGTTCATGGAGGTGCAGGAAGGCGCGCTCGAGGAGCTCGGCCTGAACTGGGGCGTCGCGACCCGCGCCACCCAGCTCAACGCCCGGGTCCAGGCCACCTACGCCACGGGCAACCGCTCGCTGGCCGACGCCTTCAGCAGCCGCTCGGGCAGCCAGCAGGGCGGGATTGTCCGTCCCGAGGGTACGACGACCGCGGCTGACGGCAGCAGCGTGGTCACACCCGCGCTGAACGTCCCGATCATCAACAACGCCCCACAGCTCCCGGGCGCATCCGAGCTGGCCGCGGCGGCCGGGCCGCTGGCGGCGGTGCACGGTGTGGTGGGGGAGTTCGACGTCAACGCCGTCGTGCGCGCGCTCTCGCAGAAGCAGGGCACGGATTTGCTAAGCGCGCCGAAGGTGACGGTGCTGTCGGGCAATCCGGCGACGATCACCGTGGCGCAGGAGATGCGCTACCCGCAGAGCTTCGGCCAGACGCAGAGCCAGGTGGGCACGGGCAGCGCGAGCGGCGGCGGATCGGCGGGCGTGGCCATCACCGCCGGCACGCCGCAGGAGTTCACGTCGCGCAATGTCGGGGTGGAGCTCAAGGTCACTCCCACGGTGGAGGACGACGACTACCGCATCAGCCTCGACCTGAATCCGCGCGTGACAGAGTTCGACGGTTTCGTGGAGTACGGCGGGCCGAGCATCGCGATCTCCGGCAGCACCACCGTGACGGTGCCGTCGGGGTTTTATCAGCCGATCTTTTCGGTGCGCGACATCGCGACCCGCGTGACGCTCTGGGACGGGGCGACGCTGATGATGGGCGGGCTGACCCGCGAGGAGGTGAAGAAGGTGCGCGACAAGGTCCCGATCCTTGGCGACCTGCCGCTGCTTGGCCGGCTGTTCCGCTCGAAGGGGGAGACAATGCAGAAGCGGAACCTGCTCATCTTCGTCACGGCGAGCCTGGTGAATCCTGGCGGGGGCCTGAAGCATCACCCGGCTCCTTGACCACCGGCGCGGGCTGGGCTTCGCTTCGGCATGGCGAAATGGCTGCTCGTTGACGGATTCAATCTGGCCTACCGCTGCTTTTACGCAGTGCCGGAGCTCACCCGCGCGGACGGTTTCCCGACGGGCGCATTGCATGGCTGGGTGAAGTCGCTCTGGCGGCTCGCTGACCAGGAGCAGCCCCTGGCCACGCTCGTGTTCTTCGACCTGGGCGGGTCGCAGGACCGCCTGGCGCTGCACGCCGAGTACAAGGCGCAGCGCGCGGAGATGCCCGAGGCGCTGCAGAAGCAGATCGACCCGATCAAGGCGTTCACGCGGGCGATGGGGCTCGTGGGGATCGAGCAGGACGGCGTCGAGTCGGACGACCTGCTCGCGTCGCAGGCGGTCGCGCTCGCGCGGGCGGGCCACGAGGTGCTGATTGTCAGCGCCGACAAGGATTTCGCGCAGATCGTGGACGAGCGCATCAAGATCCTGCTGCCGCCGCCCTCGGCGAATCCCAAGCTTGGCTGGCGCGTAATGGATGCGGCCGGCGTGAAGGAGAAGTTCGGCGTCCCACCGAGCCAGATCGCCGACTACCTCGCGCTGGTCGGCGACACGTCGGACAACATCCCGGGCATCACGGGGGTCGGCCCGAAGACCGCGGCGAAGTGGCTGGCGGAATTCGGCAGCCTCGAGGGCGTGATCGCCCACGCGGGCGAGCTGAAGCCCGACCGTTTCCAGGAGCCCGTGCGCACTGACGCCGAGCGCCTGCGGCTGAACCGCCGGCTCACGACACTCAACCTGGCGCTGCCCACCGTGGCGGCGGAGCCCGCCGAGGTGCGGGCCGGGGAGCTGTTTCGTCTGCTGGAGGAGATGGAGATGCGGTCCGCGCTGGCCGAGGCGCGCGGCCGCTACGTGCAGCGCGAGCTGTTTTAGCCTCCGGCCGGTGACCCAACGCCGACCTTGCAAATCATCCCGGAAAACCCGACAAAGGATCAACCCGCCCCGCCATGGACAAGAAACAATTGATGAAGGCCATCGCCGACAAGGTCGGCAAAGAGAAGGCGCTCGAGATGGTCATGCAGGCCTACAACACCGAGCTGATCACGACCTGGATCGCCCGGATCGAGGCCAACAAGCCCCTCGGCGGCCCGCAGCGCCGCGATCACCTGAACGCCGCGCTTGAGCGCGTCTGGGAAGCCTGCCAGCTGCTGCCGTAAGCTCCGGCACGAGCGGAATCGCCGGCGGAGCCGGCAGAGATGGACCGAACGCGTGGGCTCAGCGGCCCTCTTTGGCCACGTTGTCCGGATCGAAGATGTAGCCGATGCCGTGGACCGTGCGGAAGGCGTCGAGCGTCAGGCCGTGCTCCGCGTAGAGCTCGCGCACCTTGACGATGTACTGGTCGAGCGAGCGGCTCTTGATGTCGGCGTGCACGCCCCAGACCGAGTGGATGAGGGCCTGGCGGGTGATGACCGCGCCGCGGTGCTCGTTGAGGTAGGAGAGGATGCCGAGCTCCTTGCGGCCCAGCTTGCGGACCGGGTGGCTGGGAAACGTGATCTCGAGGCGGATCGGGCTGATCTGCGCGCCGCAGAACTCGAAGGGCTCGTCGTTGAGGCGGACGTTCTTGGTGACGTTGAGATCGCCCTTGGACTCGGTGCGGCGCAGCACCGCATGGATGCGGGCCACGAGCTCGGCGTAGCTGAACGGCTTAGTGATGTAGTCGTCGCCGCCCATGTTGAGTCCCTTGACCTTGTTGGGCTCGTCGACGTTGCCGGTGAGGAAGATGACCGGCACGGTGATGTCCGCGGCCTTCAGCTCCTCCATCAGCGAGAAACCGGACTGGTCGGGCAGGGTGATGTCGAGCAGCAGGAGGTTCGCGAAATTCTTCTTGAGGAAGCTCAAGGCATGCGCCGCGCGGTTGCAGATCTGGGTCTGCATTCCCGCCCGCTCAAGGTGCACAGCGATCAGCTTGGCGAGTTCGGCCTCGTCCTCCACCACGACAACGAGGGGTTTAGGTTCTGTGCGCATGGGCAAAGAGTTGCTTGTCAATGCCCCTTACTAGGTTCGGGGTGGGTAATGTCAATAGGAGGGGGCTTTACCCCACCGACCCCGAATTTACTTGAAGGTTCAAATTGCCGAGTGTGCCTTGACCGCGTGTCCGACCCAAAGCCATTGCTGATGCTGGGCCTGCCGAAGGGCAGCCTGGAGGAGTCCACCAAGAGCCTGTTCGCGAAGGCAGGCTGGAAGATTGCGACGAGCTCCCGCTCGTACAAGCCGTCCATCGACGACCCGGAGCTCGACGGCCGGTTCATCCGCGCGCAGGAGGTCAGCCGGTATGTGGAGCACGGTTTCTTCGACTGCGGCCTGACCGGCTTTGACTGGATCCAGGAAAACGCGTCCGACGTGATCGAGGTCTGCGACCTGGTCTACAGCCGCGCCTCGGTGCAGAAGTCGCGCTGGGTGCTGTGCGTGCCCGAGTCCTCGGCCATCACCAAGCCCGAGCAGCTCGCCGGCAAGCGCGTGGCCACCGAGCTGGTGGGCACGGTCCGCCGCTACTTTGCCGCCAAGAAGATCGCCGCCGAGGTGGAGTTCTCCTGGGGCGCCACCGAGGTGAAGGTCCCCGACCTGGTCGATGCCATCGTGGACATCACCGAGACCGGGAATTCCATCCGGGCGAACAAGCTCCGGATCATCGACACGCTGCTGGAGACCAACACCAAGTTCATCGCCAACAAGGCCAGCTGGGCCAATCCCGCCAAGCGCAAGAAGATCGAGACGATCGCCCTGCTGCTGCGCGGCGCGCTGGAGGCCGAGAGCAAGGTCGGCCTGAAGATGAACCTGCCGAAGTCCGCCCTCGACTCCGTGGTGCGCACGCTGCCGGCGCTGCGCAACCCGACCATCTCCCAGCTGAGCTCGCCCGACTGGATCGCGCTCGAGACCATCATCGACGAGAGCGTGGTCCGGGAAATCATTCCCCAGCTCAAGGCGCTCGGCGCCGAGGGCATCGTCGAGTACCCGTTGAACAAGGTCGTCTACTGAGCGCCTCCGCGCTCCCGCCATGAAGGTCACGCTCGGTCTCCTGCAGCACGCCTGCTCCGCCCGTCCGGCGGCGAACCTGCGGAAGACTTTGGCGCTGGCGGAAAAGGCCGCCAAGCGCGGCGCCCAGCTCATCTGCACGCAGGAACTTCACTGCTCGCAGTACTTCTGCCAGAGCGAGGACCACGCGAACTTCGCGCTGGCCGAGCCCATCCCCGGTCCGAGCACCGTCGCATGGCAGAAGTTCGCCAAGCAGCACGGGGTGGTGGTCGTCGCTTCGCTGTTTGAGAAGCGCTCAGCGGGACTCTACCACAACACGGCAGTCATCATCGACGCGGACGGAAGCCTGCTCGGCATCTACCGCAAGATGCACATCCCGGACGACCCGCTCTACTACGAGAAGTTCTATTTCACGCCGGGTGACACCGGCTTCCGGGCCTGGCAGACAAAGTTCGGCCGCATCGGCGTGCTGATCTGCTGGGACCAGTGGTACCCCGAGGCCGCACGGCTCACCGCGCTGCAGGGCGCGGAGATCCTGTTCTATCCCACGGCGATCGGCTGGCATCCCAAGGAAAAGAAGGCCCACGGCGCGAATCAGCACGGGGCCTGGCGCATCAGCCACCAGGGACACGCGGTCGCGAACGGCTGCTTTGTCGCCGCGGTCAACCGCATCGGGCTCGAGCAGCCTGTCGGCGGTGACGGCCTGGAGTTCTGGGGCCGCAGCTTCGTGACTGGGACCAGCGGGCAGATTCTCGCGGAGGCCAGCACGGACCGGGAGGAGATCCTCCTCGTGCCCGTGGATCTCGGGCAGGTGGACGTCACGCGCACGCACTGGCCCTTCCTGCGCGACCGGCGCATCGACGCCTACGGCGACCTCACCAAGCGCTTCGTCGACTGACCCATGCCTGCGTCGCCCCAGAAGACGCCCGCGGCACTCGGCTTCCGGATGCCGGCGGAGTGGGAGCCGCAGGCCGCGGTCTGGCTGTCCTGGCCGCACAACCGCCGGACCTGGCCGGGACATTTCCGTCCGATCCCTGCAAAGTTTGCGGAGATTGTCGCGGCGATCAGCCGCTTTGAGAACGTCCGCATCAACCTCGCGCGCCCGCTGCAGGCCCGCGCTCGCTCGCTCGTGCTTCGCGCCGGGGCGGACCTGGCGCGGGTGACGTTCCACGATCATCCGACCAACGACGCGTGGTGCCGCGACCACGGCCCGATCTTCGTGAAGCACCGGCGCACCGGCGAAGTCGCGGTCACGGACTGGCAGCACAACGCCTGGGGCGGCAAGTATCCACCGTACGACCTCGACAACACCATCCCGCCGAGGATCGCCCGGGCGCTCCGGCTGCGGCGGTTCGAGATCAACCGCGTCCTCGAGGGCGGCTCGATCGACGTGAACGGCGCGGGCTCGCTGCTCACGACGGAGTCCTGCCTGCTGAATCCCAACCGGAATCCCGCGCTGTCGCGGGCCGGGATCGAGCAGATGCTCCGGGACAACCTCGGCGTGCGGCAGATCCTCTGGCTCGGCGACGGGATCGTGGGCGACGACACCGACGGCCACGTGGACGACCTGACGCGGTTTTTCCGCGCGGACGGGATTGTGACGGTGGTGGAGCGGAACCGGCGGGATGTGAACTGCCGCGTGCTGCAGGAAAATCTCGGGCGGCTGCAGGACCTGCGCACACCGGCGGGAAAAAAATTCAGGCTGGTGGAGTTGCCGATGCCGGCGGCGGTGCACTGCGAGGGTCAGCGGCTGCCGGCGAGCTATGCGAATTTCCTCGTGATCAACGGCGCGGTGCTGATGCCGGCGTTTCGCCAGCCGCGGCGCGATGCGGCGGCGGCGGAGATCCTGGCGGGGTGTTTCCCTGGCCGGGAGATTGTCCCAATTGACTGCGTGGAGCTTGTGTGGGGGCTGGGTACGCTGCATTGTATCTCCCAGCAACAACCCGCCTGACCATGAAACGCCTGATTCTCCTGCTGGGTGCCACGGTGTTGCTCGCCGGCTGCGAGTCGATCGAACCGCTGCCCTCGCTTTCCGAGCGCTATTCCGCCGTGCCGCCGCAGACGAAGGTCGTGGAGTCGGATTACCGCACGACGTTTTACGCGGCCCAGCTCGCGATGAAGAAGATGGATTTCGTGGTCACGAAGTCGGCGCAGGCCCAGGGCATCGTCAATGGGCGCAGCGGGCTGCACAACGAGGATGCCTTCAATCAGGTCCGCCAGTACTCCTTTGAGGTCCGGCTGCGGAACGTGGACGAAAAGCACACCGAGGTCGCGTTGCTGCTCCACGAGCAGGTCGAGGGCGAGGTCAGCGCGGGAGCGACGGATCAGGTGCTCAGGTCGCATGGCCTTTATGATGCGTACTTTGCGGCCCTCGACCAGGTGCTGCGCGAGGGCGTCGAGATTCCCGACACGGCCCGCTAAATTAGGGCTTGCCGGCGGTGTGAATAGTCGGCGATTCTGACCGTTCGCGGCATAGGTTATCGGTCAAGCTGGCGTCGCCGCGATGCTCCCGCCGGCTTTTCACGTCAGTTCAACAGTCAACCCACGGTTCCGCTTAGCGGCGGGACCTTCCCCGGTGGATTGGTGCCTGCGGAGCAGGGTGCCTGTTTGCCGGTTTCCGCATATGAGTTCAGTCATGCAAGATCTGCTCGCGCAGTCGGCCTTCGATAAACTGAAGGAAGGCGCCATTGTCCCGGGCACCATCACCGAAATCCGCCAGAACGAAGTCGTCGTCGACATTGGCGGCAAATCCGAAGGCCTGGTTCCCGCAAACGAGTTCATCGACATTGGCGAGCTGCAGATCGGTTCCACGATCGAAGTGCTCGTCCAGAAGCTCGAGGACAAGAACGGCGCCCCGGTGCTGTCCTTCGACCTCGCCGAGCAGAAGAAGAACTGGGACAACATCCTCACCAAGTTTCCCGAGGGCTCCGTGGTCTCCGGCCGCGTCAAGGCCAAGGTCAAGGGCGGCCTGATCATCAGCATCGGCGTCGATGCCTTCATGCCCGCGTCGCACATCGACGTGCAGCCCCCCAAGAACCTCGACCAGTACGTGGGCCAGACCTACGACTTCAAGGTCCTCAAGATCAACCTCGACCGGAAGAACATCGTCCTTTCCCGCCGCGAGCTCATCGAGGAGCAGCGCACCAGCAAGCGCCGCAACCTGCTCGAGAGCATCCAGCCCGGCCAGATCCGCAAGGGCGTGGTCAAGAACATCACCGACTTCGGCGCGTTCATCGACCTCGACGGCATGGACGGCCTGCTCCACATCACCGACATGAGCTGGGGCCGCATCTCGCACCCCTCCGAAATGCTCAAGCAGGGTGAGGAGATCCAGGTCATGATCATTGAGGTGAACCGCGAGAAAGAGCGCGTCTCCCTCGGCCTCAAGCAGACCACCAA
>CAIJZY010000036.1 GCA_903825285.1 uncultured Opitutia bacterium
ATCTCGCTCCAGTCGCCGGTCGGCGACGGCGACGACACGAGCTTCGGCGACTTCATCGAGGACAAGTCCGCGGAGAACCCGTACGACATGACCGCGTTCTCGCTGCTGCGGGAAAAGATCATCGACGTCCTCGACTCGCTCACCGAGCGCGAGCGTCGCGTGCTGTCCCTGCGCTTCGGCCTGGTGGACGGCTACAGCCGCACGCTCGAGGAGGTCGGCAAGCAGTTCAAGGTCACCCGCGAGCGCATCCGCCAGATCGAGGCCAAGGCGCTCCGCAAAATGCGCCACCCGACCCGCATCCGGCAGCTCCACGGGTTCTTCGACGCCGAGCAGATCGACAACGCCCAGAACCTGATGAAGGTCGCCGCCACCAGCGGCCTGCCGCGTCCGGTCCTGCCCGGCCTGCCGCCCATCCCGAGCGGCTTCCCGCTGCCGACCGGCAAGCCCTAGGGAATTACGATTTACGAGTTACGATTGCGGATTCCAGCCGGCGGCGTGAACACCGCGCCCGGAATCTGAGACCCACCGGCTGGGCGCATGAATTCGCAATCGTAAATCGTCCCTCGTAAATCGTATATCCCCCCGTCCCGCTTTCCCGCTTTACAGGCCGGAACACCGGCATAGGTTGCGCATCATGGCTTCATATCCCGCATTCCTCGCCGCGTTCGGCATCGGCGGTACCGAGCTGCTGGTCATCCTGGCCCTCGCGCTCCTGCTCTTCGGCGGCACCAAGCTGCCGTCCCTCGCCCGCGGGTTGGGCCAGTCCATCAAGGAGTTCAAGAAGGCCAGCCGCGATGACCCGGAGGAGGACGCCAAGGCCGCCGCCGAGGCCAAGAAGGCCCCGGACCCCACCAAGACCCACGGCTCGAACTGAGCCCCGGTTCCCTTTCCCCAGCGCGCCCCATCCCGGGCGCGCTTTTTTTGCGCCCGGGTTCAGGCTGGTTCACCACGAAGGGCGCGCAACTCGATCGGCCAGCGAACGCCGAACGTCCAACGCCGAACGCCCACCATCGAAGTGAATTCCAGTGCGCGGCCGCGCCGCGGGACGATCCTTCGGCGTTGGGCGTTCGCCTGGTACCTCGCCAGGTTACTGCCCCATGCTGGCCGCCTCACGGAGCCAGACCTTGAAGGCCTTGATCTTCGCGGGCGCGCCAAGCACGAGCACCTCGTCGGCCACGTAGAGCTTCTCCTCCGCCGATGGGTTCAGGATGCGCAGGCCGTGGCGATGGATGCCCGCCACCTGCACGCCGTGCGTGCGGGCCGGCGACAGGTCGGCGAGCGTCCGGCCCGCGGCGCGGCTGCCGGCGGCCAGCGTCACCGACTCCATCAGGATCTCCTCGTACAATGAATCCGCCGCGCCCGAGACCGCCCCCAGGAAGGCCTTGCCCGCCCGCACCTGCTCGGTCGTGCCCATCAGCAGCACGCGGTCGCGCGGATAAAGCACCGTGTCCGGCGTCGGCAGCGGGATCATGAAGCCCTGGCGCTCGATGCCGACCACCGAGCAGCCGTACCTCGCCCGCAGGTCGAGCTCGGCGATCCGGCGGCCCTGCACGTCCGCCAGGTCCGGCAGCACGCAGTCGATCATGTGCAGCTGCCAGTCCCCGTGCTGCTGCAGCCACGGCGCCGAGGTCGCGGTCATCTTGCCCTCCGCCGACGTGATCACCTCCTTGAGCTCCACCTCGAGCTGGCTGTGCCAGAAGACGAGCCGGCGCCACAGCACGGCCAGCGCCCCGACCACCACCACCGCGACGGCCAGCAGCACCCAGCGGGTCCGGCCCTCCGCGGGCAGCAGGAGGAACAGCCAGACAAAGAGGGCGGTGCCGGTCAGGGACTTCAGCACGGTCTCGATCATGCCCGCCAGGCGGTCCGCCCGCGGATGACCCGTGGTCGACACCTGCGCGTAGAGCAGCGCGAGCGCCGAGCAGTTCCGCCAGATCGCCACCAGCGGGGCCAGCAGCACGAGGCAGAGCCCGAACCAGAAGATCACCTGCAGGCCGTTCGGGAACAGCCAGTCCCGCCCCAGCCAGGCCTCCGCCGCGGTGAACAGCTGGCCGGAAAACACGAGCAGGCCGCTCACGAGCAGCACCTCCACGCCGACCTGCACGAACCGCTTCTCGCTGAGCTGCCACAGCCGGTTGCGCTGGGTCTGCGCCTGCAGCTGCTCGAGCCACTCGCGGTAGTACCGCAGCGCGTCCTCGAGCCACCGCGGCTGCCGCGCCAGCAGCGCGTCCGCGATCGGACCCGACCGCCGGATCAGCGCCGGGGCCACCAGCGTGGTCAGCAGCGACACGCCGACCGCCAGCGGGTAGAAGTTGGCCGGCACGACCGCGTACGCCACGCCGAGCTGCGCGATGATGAAGGAAAACTCGCCGATCGGCGTGACCGCGAGGCCGGTGCGGAGCGCGTCGCGCGGCGGCGTGCCGACCAGCGTCAGCGCCGTGGTGCAGGCAAAGAATCGCGCCGCAAGCGTGAACGCCGCCACCCCGGCGATCAGCCCGGCCGAGCTGAACAGCTCGTGCACGTTGATCTGCATGCCGATCGCCACGAAGAAGACCGCGCTGAAGACGTCCCGCATGCCCTCGAACGTGCGCTCGACCTGGTGCCGGTGCGGCGTCTCCGCCACGATCGTGCCGAGCAGGAACGCCCCGAGCGCGAGCGAGTAGCCCGCATGCTGCGCCACCACCGCCAGCCCAAAGAGCAGCGCCGCGATCCCGAGGGTCTGCAGCTCCTCGTCCGCCGAGATGCTCATCCGCCGCAGCAGCCACGGCACCAGCAGCAGGCCGCCGACGCCCGCCAGGGCCACGAACGCGCCGAGCAGGCCGAGCGTGTGGCCCAGCGACTGCCCCCGGCCGGCGCCCGCGCCGCCGAGCTGCACGAGGGAGTTGAGCAGCGTCAGCATCACCACCGCCACCACGTCCTCCAGCACGGACACGCCCATCGCCAGCTGGCCCGCGCGCTCGTGGTTCTCGCCGGTCTCGTGGAGGATCTTGGAGATGATCGCGGACGAGGACACCATCAGCATGCCCGCGAGGAAAAGGGTCTCCGTGCTGCCCCACCCGAGCGCCGCGCCCAGCAGCCGCGTGAGGTAGTAGACCAGGATCGCGCCGCCGAAGCTCGCGAGCATCAGCGTCAGGCCCAGCCGGCGCAGCTTGCGCACGCTAAGGCGCAGGCCGATGGAGAACATCAGGAACACCAGGCCCACCTGCGCCAGGGTCGCGATGCGCTCGGGGTCCGACACGAGCGAAAACGGCGGCGTGTACGGTCCCACCACCATGCCGGCGGCCAGGAAGCCCACGACCACCGACAGGCCCACGCGCTGGCAGACCCAGCCCACGACCCCCGCCACCACGAGGATCACCGCCAGGTCTTGGATGAAATTGATGCCGTGCATGCCGAAACAGAAGTCAGACGTCTGACGTTGAAGACGCGGTGAACCCCTCGCGGCGTCAAGCCAAGGCGTGGTTGGACGATTCTAGGGCAAACGCCAAAACGGCAAACGCCAAAAAAACCCGGGCAAACCCAGCAGGACTCCAAAAATGCCGAGGACGAAGCCAGGGCGGACCAGGATCGGATTTCCTGGTTTTGAAGCCTCAAACGTAGTCCGATTTCGTTGGCGTTTGGTCCTTGGCGTTTGCCGTTTGCGCGGGAAAGCACGGAGGCTCCGCGCTTTCCCGCGTTGACACCCCGCGCGTTGGCCGATTCGTTTCCGTCGGCGGAAACAGCCCCTTCACGCAATCATGGCCAACTTCCTCGGTTACTTCTCAAACGACATCGGCATCGATCTGGGCACCGCTAACACGCTCGTTTATGTAAAGGACAAGGGCATCGTCCTCCGCGAGCCCTCCGTCGTGGCACTGGACACGGTCAGCCGCAAGGTCCGCGCCGTCGGCGACGAGGCCAAGCGCATGCTCGGCCGCACCCCCGGCAACATCACCGCCATCCGCCCGATGAAGGACGGCGTCATCGCCGACTTCGACGTCACCGAGGCGATGCTGCGCTACTTCATCCGCAAGGTCAGCAGCAGCTCCTTCCGCGCCCCGCCCCGGGTCGTCATCGCCATCCCCTCCGGCATCACCGAGGTCGAGAAGCGCGCGGTCAAGGACTCCGCCCTCCACGCCGGCGCCCGCGACGTCATCACCATCCCCGAGCCGATGGCCGCGGCCATCGGCGTCGGCCTGCCGATCGACGAGCCCGCCGCCAACATGATCGTGGACATCGGCGGCGGCACCACCGAGATCGCCATCATCTCCCTCAACGGCATCGTCTTCTCCAAGTCGATCCGCGTGGCCGGCGACGAGCTCGACGCCGCCATCATCAATTACATGAAGCGGGCCTATAACCTGCTTATCGGCGAGCGCACGGCGGAAGAGATCAAGATGCGCGTCGGCTCGGCTTACCCGCTGGACGAGGAGCTCACCATGGAGGTCAAGGGCCGCGACTCCGTGGCCGGCCTGCCCAAGACCATCCACATCACCTCCCAGGAGATCCGCGAGGCGCTGAGCGACACCATCGCCGCGATCGTGGACGCCGTCCGCGTCACCCTCGAGCGCTGCCCGCCGGAACTTTCCGCCGACCTCGTGGACCGCGGCTTCGTGATGGCCGGCGGCGGCGCCCTCATCCGCGGCATCGACCGCCTGCTCAGCGAGAAGACCGGCCTGCCGGTCACCGTCGCCGACGACCCGCTCTCCGCCGTCGCCAACGGCACCGGCGCGGTCCTCAACGACCTCGCCTGGCTGATGCAGCATGTCTGATCCCGGCGCGGAGCGCCGGGAAAGGGCAGGTGCCACGTGACAAGTGACCGGATGCGGCCCCCCGCCGACCTCGGCTTGATACTTGTCCCTTGATCCTTGTTACTTTCCCGCATCGTGCCCAAACGCTTTGACCAGGCCCGCCCGTTCCTGACGCTCGCCCTCGTCGGCCTCGCGTGGCTGCTCGTGCCGGTGGTGGTGAAGACGTTCACCCGCGCGAGCTTCTTCGAGCTGACGGCTCCGCTCTCCGTCGCCCCCTCGTACGCGCGCGACCTGCAGGAGTACTGGACGCTCCGCCTGCACACCAACAGCGAGCTGATCGAGGCCGGCCGCGACCTCGCGCGGCTCAACGCCTCCTACGAGGAGTCCGTGCAGCAGAACCTCAGCCTGCAGGCCGAGATCGCCCGGCTCGAGGAACTGCTCCGGTTGCCCGCCTACGCCGACTACCGTTCCGAGCACGCCCGCGTCGTCCGCCGCGACTTCTCCGGCTGGTGGCAGCGGCTCGTCATCCGCAAGGGCCAGAACTACGGCATTCCCGTCGGCGCCCCCGTCATCTTCGCCGGCGGCGTCGTCGGCCGCGTCTCCGAGGTCCACACCTACACCGCCGTCGTCGAGCTGATCAGCGATCCCACCGTGCGCCTCGCCGCCGTCGTCGAGGGCGAGACCCAGCCGATCAGCTTCCAGGGCGGCATCAACACCACTTTCGATCCCCCGAAGGGCGTCATCGAGTTCGTCCCCCTCAACGTCTTCGCCAGCTCCACCATGCCCAAGAAGCTCGTCACCTCCGGGCTCGGCGGCGTCTTCCCGCCCGGGCTCAGCCTCGGGACCATCACCAAGGTCGAACCCAGCCTCGACGGCCTCTACAAGACCGGCGAGGTCCAGCTCGACCCGCGCCTCATGTCGCTCACCGAGGTCACCGTGCTCGTCCCGCGCAACCCGGAGTAAGGTGTCAGGTTTATGGTGTAAGTTGTAAGCCCATCCCTCCCTCGCCCCGGCCCACCGCTTACCTCCTAAACCTTACACCTTACCCCTTACACCCACCGCCCCATGCGCCGCACGCTCGTCACCTTCTTCACCCTGCTCCTGCTCTGGGTGCTCCTGGCGGAGGTGAACCACGGGCTCGGGCCGGCGCACGTCTACCTCTTCGCCGGCGGCCTGTTCATCACCTACGCGGCGCTGGTGCTGCCGCTGCGCGACGGGATCGCCGCCGTGATGCTGGCCGGGCTGGTCTGCGACGCCAGCGCGCCCGTGCGCGTCGGCACGCACCTGCTGCTCTTCGCCGCCGCCCACGCGGTCGTGTTCAACATCCGGGACCGCCTGCCGCGCGACGAGACCGTGGCGCGGGTGATCGTCGCCCTGCTGCTCAACCTCGGCCTGTTCCTCGCGCTCTCGTTCGCCCTGATCGGCCGCGGGCCCGCCCCCGGCGCCGTCTGGCCGCGGCTCATCCTCGACCTCGTCTGCTCGCAGGTGTTCATCGCGCTGGTCGCGCCCTGGTTCTTCGCGCTGCAGGCGCGCGTGCTCGTGGTCACCCGCGTCGAACGCGACCCTCTCGCCTGAGCCCCCGGCCATGGCCGCCAACGACACCAATCTGGCCGACCGCTCCGGCAGCCTCGTCGAGTCGCACAAGAGCTACCAGCCGCGCGTCATCTTCTTCCATTTCGTGATCCTGGCGCTGCTGGCGACCCTCGTGGCCGGCCTCGCCTACCAGCAGCTGTTCAACACCGCGCGCCACCGCGACACCGAGCGCATGCAGAACCAGCGGCGCATCCTCGTCCCGGGGCCGCGCGGCAACATCTACGACCGCGAGGGCCGCCTGCTCGTCGGCAACCGCCCGCGCTTCGCCGTCGTCCTCTACCTCGATGAGCTCAAGGCCGAGTTCATCAGCGAGGCGCGCATCATCCGCCGCAACTACGCCGAGGCCGGCGACAAGGACCTGCCCACCCGCGACCAGTTCAACCAGATCGCCCGCGCCAGCGTGGTCCAGCGCTACCTCGACCAGGTCAACCAGATCCTCCAGCGCCACGGCAACGTCGACCTCGTCGACCTCCGCAAGCACTTCTCCCGCGAGCTGCTGCTGCCCTACACGCTGATCGACGACCTCGAGCCCGCCGACTACGCCAAGCTCGTCGAGCGCCTGCCGGTGAAGTCCCCGCTGCAGGTCTATGCCTCCAGCACGCGCTTCTACCCCTACGGCTCCACCCTCGCGCACACGCTGGGCTATATCGGCGTTGAGACCGACATCGATGCCGAGGACTTCCCGGGCGACGACCTGAAGACGTTCAAGATGAAGGGCACCATCGGACGCGACGGCCTGGAGAAGGTCTTCGACACGCGCCTGCAGGGCGAGGCCGGCGGCTCCATCTTCCGCGTCAGCCCCGCCGGCTACAAAATCAACCCGCCCCTCGAGAAGCGCCTCCCGGTGCAGGGCAAGAACCTGGTCACCTCGATCGACCTCGACCTCCAGCGCGTCGCCGAGGAGGCCATCGTCAAGATTGCCGGCGACGACATGGTGGGCTCAGTCGTGGCGCTTGATGTGCGCACGGGCGAGGTGCTCGTGATGGCCAGCAAGCCCGATTACGACCTGACGCATTTCACGCCGCGCCCCAGCCACGACACCATCGCCGACATCGAAGCCCGCCAGGCCTGGTCCAACCGCACGATCAGCAGCGCTTACCCGCCCGGCTCCACGTTCAAAATCCTCACCTCCATCGCCGCGATGCGGGCCGGGGCGATCGATCCCGATACTCCCATCATCGATTGCGAGGGCACGCTGCGAAAGAACAACCGCACCTACTACTGTTACAATGGCCGGGGCCACCACGGCGAGGTGCTCTTGGCCGATGCCATCGCCGACAGCTGCGACATCTACTTTTACCAGGCAGGCTGGCTGACAGATGCCGAAGTCGTCGCCGCTGAAGCGCGCCGCTTTCACCTGGATCAAAAGACCGGAATCGAACTGCCCCATGAGACCGGTCGCATGGTCATTCCCGACAAAGCCTACAAGGAACGTGTGAGGGGCGAAAAATGGTACCCCGGCGATACCGCCAACATGGCGATTGGGCAGGGCGACGTGCTTGTCACCCCGCTGCTGATGGCCTGCTTCACCGCTTCCGTCGCTCGCAACGAGGTCATCACCCAGCCCACCCTCATCCACCACGACAACGCCCCGACACAGCACACGGAGTCCATCGGACTCACTGCAAAGCAGCGTGCGGCCCTGCTCGCCGGCATGGAAGGCTGCATCACGCATGGCACGGCGGCCAAGACTTTGGCACTGCCCGAATTTCATATCCCGGGTGTGCGCTTCGGCGGCAAGACCGGCACCGCCCAGGTACCCGGCAAAAAGAATGTCGCCTGGTTCATCTGTTTCGCCCCGCTCGAAAACCCGGAAATCGCCGTCGCCGTCGCCATCGAAGGCGACACCCCGAACGAGGAATACGGCGGAGGCCGCTACGCCGCCCCCATCGGCGCCACGATTCTCCGGAAATATTTCGACAAGCGAAACCACCCGCCCGCCTTCAGCACGCCGATCAAGCCCGAATGACCCGGACGCCGGGGCCGATCGGATTTCTCACCACGAAGGGCATGAAGCCAAGCCCGGTTGGACTTCGCGCGCTTCGCGGCCTTGGCGGTAAGTCACACTCCGCCGAACAGGTTTACGGCCAAGCACGCAGGCCAGAGAATCCGGCTTCGTGCGCTTCGCGTCCTTCGTGGTGCAACCCGGCTCCTCAGTCGCGCCGCCGCATGCGGCGCAGCTCGCGCACCGTCCGCCGCGCCCGGCGGAACACCGCCTCCGGCTCCGGCCAGGTGCCGCGCGCCCCGAACCGCAGCCGCTGCAGCTCCGCGAAAATCTCCTCGCCCTCCGGCCGCTCCACCCCGGTCTCCGTGATGCGGCGCAGCCAGCGCGACGCCTCGGCCCGCACCGGATCCAGCCGCCGGCCTCGCGCCCCGGGACGGCCCCGGAGCCGCCAGGTTCGGGTCAGCCTCACTGCGCCCCAGACCACGGCCGTCACGCCCACGACCTCCGCCAGCAGCCGGGACACGCGGCGCGCATCCCACGGTTCCGCCAGCCAGGCCCGGATGCCATGGATCGCCGCGATGAACAACGAGAACAATTGCCGGCCGGAGTTCTCCGTCGCGGCCTTCACCGCCTTCAGCGTCTCGACCTGCGAGCGCTGGTCAAAGTTCACCACGCGGCGGTACCAGAACACGCGCAGGCTGTCGAAGCGCGCCGCCCAGCTGCGGTCGGTCCGCCGCGCCAGCGCTGCGTCACCGCGCGTCTCATCCACCACCGTCGCCGCCGCCCCGGCGGTCGGATCCGTCCGCCGCCACGCGCCCGCCGCCCGGTCGAAGATCTCGCACCAGGCATGCGCGTCGGAGTTCCGCAGCGTGAAGTTGCCCGAGTAGGCGTTCCACGTGCCGCCCTTGAAGCCGGTCACGAGGCGCGTCGGAAACCCCGCCGTCCGCGCCAGCAGCACGAACGCGCCGGCGAACAGCTCGCAATGCCCGCCTTCCTGGGATTTCAGCCAGCGGACCAGCGCGTCGCCCGGCCCGCCCGGGATGAGCGGCTGCAGCGAATAGCTGTGCCGCTGGCCGAGCCAGGTGCCGGCCCGGCGCGAGAATTCCTCCGCCGTCAGCGCCTCGCCGCGGGTGATCTCCGCCACCATCGCCCGCAGTGTCACGCGGTCGGCCTCGCCGACGCCCAGCCGGAGCATCAGCGACGGCAGCTCCAGCGGCCCCGGGGTCCGTCCCGACGCCAGCAGCGCCGCGAACTTCGGGTCCGGGAGCAGGTTGCCCGTGCTCATGCCCTCCACGCGGTACGCGACCATCGACACGGGCTCGTCGCGCAGCGCCAGCAATCCCGGATCCGCGCCCAGCCGGAAGTTCTGCAGTTCCTGGAAGCGGAGCTGTTCAAATGGCCCGAGCAGCGGGAGGTAGCGGCTGATGCCCGCCTCGAGGTAAAACGTCCAGTACACGGGTTCGCCGAGCCGGGACCGCACCGGGCCGCGCACGGCCGCGCTGGTCTGCTCGCGGCCGAACGCCGACCGTCGCAGCGCGGGCGACAGCCGGAAGCCGCCATCGCGGTACTCGTCCAGCACCAGCATGCGCCAGTACGGCGTGGCCGGGATCTGACCGCGGTCGGACACGTCCACGTTCGCCGCGACGCTGTTGTCCTGCAGGATCTCCGTCACCTCGCCAAACTTGATGGACTCGTTGAAGCCCGACCGCGCCTTCTTCGTCATGAACCGCTCGAGGAACAGGCTGTTCTCGAGCTGGAAGCGCGGGATGGCGAGGAACAGCAGCGCCGACACGCCGACGAGGCCCGCGAAGAGCACGCCTCCGAGCGTCACGATGCGCCAGTCCGTGACCGACCGCACGCGTCTCAGCAGCCGGCCCCACCGCACATGCACCCAAGAGGGTTCGACCACCGCGGGCGCCGGCGGCAGCCCGGCCTCGGCGGCCTCGACCAGCGTGATGAGGAAAAGGAAACCCAACGCGCAGGCGGTGAACACGAGGATCTGCGCGGCGAACACGAGCGACACGGTCAACACGCCGGCCACGACGATCAGGAACAGCCCGAGCACGACCACCTGCAGGTCGTCGCGCTTCTGGCGGTAGCTGGTGCCGCGGTACGCCAGCAGGAGGAGATCCAGCCGCACGATCGCCGGCAGCACCTCGCCCGTCACCCACAGGTCACCGACAAAGAAGGCCACGACCGCGGGGAACACCAGCCGGTGCGCCCAGGCCGGCACGCGCGCCGGCCAGTCCGGCCGCACCAGCGCCACCAGCACGGCGGCCGTCGTCAGGCCCATCAGCGTCCAGGCATCGAGATCCAGGTAGCACACGCTCCACGCGGCCAGCAGGACGAGCCCGCCGCCGAGCAGCCACTTGAGCTGGTGCAGCTCGTCGAGGCTAAGCCTTGGCCGCTTGTTCTCCATCGACAAAGGCCGACACCCCGCGGGCCCCGTCGGGCGCGAAGGTCAGCAGGTTTCGCTTGTTGCCATGTCCCGTAATCCACGGCGCCGCGGCGCCCGCTTTTTCCGGCCGCGGCTGCACGACCGCGAGGCGGTCCAAAAACTGCTCGAGGTCCCGCACGCGCCGCATCGGCAGCGGCGCCTCGTCATCCAAGGCGGCCGAGTCCAGCTGGCCGGCCCGGAAGAGGTCCTCCGCCATGGTCGCGGCGAGGCTCACCAGCAGCTCGAACTGCTCCGGCCGCTTCCAGACGGCCGCATCGGTGCGCAGCCAGAGTGCGAAGCCCGTGGTGCTCTCGGCGGCAAACTGGCGGACCAGCAGCTGGCCCGACCGCGCGCTGGCCTTCCAGTGGATCAGCCGGTGCGAGTCGCCCGCGTCGTAGCGCCGCAGCGCCAGCAGGTCCCCGCCGCTCCCGGCCCGCGGGGAGCGGTCGCCGCCGGCGGGATGACGCTCGGCCGCGACGGACTGGCGCCGGTATGCCACCGACGCCGGCCACACGACCAGCTCCTGCTGCTGCTCCGTGCTGAAGGTTTTCCGCAGGAACCCAAAGGGGAACAGCGAGCCCACCCCGGACACCGCGACGGTCAGCCGCCCGCGCTTCGCCGGCTGGAACGTCCATTCCAGGCGCGTCTCGCCGGCCGGGTCGAGCCGCTCGCGCAGGAACAGCTGGCGCCGCGTCTCGGCGGCCTCGGCCTTCGCCAGCTCCGCCCGCAGGTCGAGGCCCCGGCCCGTGATCGTGGATTCCGCCACCGCCGGGGGACCCTCCGCCTCCGCCCGCGCCACCAGGTCGAACCACATCCCGTAGCTCGGCAGGAAGCCCTTGCCGTTGCGGACCGCGAGCCCGGCCTGCGCGTCGTGCCCGGCACGCAGCGGCGGCGCCACCTCGAGCCGCCAGGCCACGCCGCGGAAATTCAGCCAGGACATCACGCCGCTGAGGATCAGGCAGGCCAGCAGCAGCGAGAGGGTGATGAACAGGATGTTGTTCGCCGAGTTGTAGGCGGCGGTCCCGATGCCGAACGAGAGCAGGATCAGCAGCGTGCCCGACACCGTCGGCACGATCCGCTGCCCGCGCCGCGGAAACACCAGGGCCCACAGGAGGCGGTTCCAGGTGAAGCGGCGATCCCGAGACCCGCTTTGGACGGTGGCGTAGGCGGAATTCATTTCCCGAGTTGAGAGGCCCGGCGCCGGGCCGCTTACTTTGGCCTCGGCAGGGTCGACAGAATGCGCCGGAGCGCCCCGATCACGACGGCGCGCTCCTCGAGCGCGTCGCTGGTCTGCCGCACCAGCGCCAGCCGGTGCGCCAGGATCGACGGCACGAGTTCCGCCACGTCCTCCGGCAGCACAAAGTCCCTCCCCTGCAGCAGCGCGCGCGCCTGCGCCGCCGCGCGCAGCGCCAGGCCGCCGCGCACGCTCACCCCGGCCTTGAACTCCGTCTCCGACCGCGTCGCGGTCACCAGGCGCAGCAGGTAATCCAGCACGCTGTCCTCCACGAAGACCTGCGTCGTCAGCGCCTGCAGCCGCAGCACCTCGTCGCGCGAGATCACCGGGCTGATCGCGATCGCGTCGTAGCTCATGCGGGCGAGGCGCAGGATCTCCAGCTCGTCGCCGGGCTGGGGATAGCCCATCTGCAGCCGCATCAGGAAGCGGTCCATCTGGCTCTCGGGCAGCGGGAACGTGCCCTCGTAGTCCACCGGGTTCTGCGTCGCGAAGACCATGAACGGCGCGCCCACGGCGTGGGCCACGCCATCCACCGTCACCCGCGCCCGGTCCATGACCTCCAGCAGGGCCGACTGGGTCTTCGGCGTGGCGCGGTTGATCTCGTCCGCCAGCACCACGCTCGCGAACACGGGGCCCTTCTTGAACACGAACTCCTTCGCCGTCTCGTCGTAGATCGCCACGCCGGTCACGTCGCTCGGCAGGAGGTCGCTGGTGAACTGGATGCGGTTGAAGTCGCAGTCCATCGAGCGCGCCAGCGCGTACGCCAGCGTGGTCTTGCCCACGCCCGGGAGGTCCTCGAGCAGCAGGTGACCGCCCGCCAGGAGGCAGACGAGCACCTGGTCGATCACGTCGTTCTTGCCCTTGATCGAGGTCCGCATGCCGGTCCGCAGCCGGTTCAGCGCCTGCTTCGCCTGCGTGACCTGCTCCGCCTTAAGAATGTCGCTCATTGGGGAGGAGCATGGCCGAGGGAGTTGGGGGCGTCAATCTGGGTGGTCGAGATCCGTTGCGATTCCGTGCCGGTTCGGCCGATCAAGGATCAACTGGCAGGGGACAAGGAGCAGGAAACCACCTCGGCCCATTCCGGGCCGCGCCGGATTCTTGACCCTTGCGCCTTGCCACCTGTCACTTCGCTGAAACCCGCCAACCCTCCCCGCGCTCAATCCCCATTCAGCAGCTTGATCAGCGCCGAGAAGTCCTCGTCGCCCATCCCGCGGGCCTCGGCGGTCTTGAGCGCCTCGCGCACGGCGTCGAGCACCGGGAAGTCGTCGCACGCGGCCGTCTTCGACGCCAGGCGCATGTCCTTGTGCATGTGCTTCACCGAGAACTGCGGCGCGAAGTCGCCGGCACGGAGCTTGGGCTCCTTCAGCTTGGTCAGCCCGGAGTAGCCGGCGTTCTTGCCCATCGCCGCGAAGAACACCTCGTCGGTCACGCCGGCGCGGCGGGACAGCACCAGCGCCTCGCTCAGCGCCTGCATCTGCGCCGCGAGGTTGAGGTTCATGGCGAGCTTCAGCGTGCAGGCCTGCTCGTTGGTGCCGATCAGGAAGCGGTGCGCCGAGACCAGCACCAGCAGCGGCTCGAGCTCCGCGACCAGCGCCGCGTCGCCGCCGAGGTAGAAGATGGTCTGGCGCAGCTCCGCCGCCGGCTTGCTGCCGGTGAACGGCGCCGCGAGGTAGCGCGCGCCGCGCGCCGTCACCTGCGCGGCGAACTGCGCGCTGCTCTCCGCGTCAATCGTGCTCGACTGCACGACGACCTGGCCCGGCCCGAGCCGGGGGAGGATGCGCGCGAGCACGCTCGCCACCGCCGGCGGGTCGGCCACGACGATCTGGATGACGTCCGCCGCGGCCGCGACCGCCTCGGGGGTCGGCTGCCACAAGGGGAAGTCCGGCTGCGGCGTGCGATTCCACGCCCCGGCCAGCACGCCCGCCGCGTGATAATGCCGCGCCCACACCGACCCGATGATCCCCAGTCCGAGTACGCCGATTTTCATAAGTGAGTTCTCATCACGAAGACCACGAAGCGCCCGAAGGCAATTCTCTCCGGGTCGAATTGTAGGGCGGGGTCGCCGACCCCGCCTTGCTCCGCTCTTAAAGTTGGCCAATACGGCGGGGTCAGCGACCCCGCCCTACACCGATCCGGGTCAACCCAGGATCTCCAGCATCCGGGTGAACAGCCGGTTCACCTTGGCCTGGTTGTCCTTCACGAGGTCCTTGAACTTCGCGAAGTCGATCTCCGTGCCCTCGAGCCCGTTCGCGTAGTTGTCGATCAGCGCGAGGCTGTTGTAGCGCAGCCCGGCCTCGGTGCAGAGGTCCGCCTCGTGCGCCGCGGTCATGCCGATGACGTCGCCCCAGTGCTGCACGACCCGGATCTCCGCCTTGGTCTCAAAGCGCGGCCCGCGCATCTGCACGTAGACCTTGCCGGGATGGATCGTGAACTCCGGCGCGAGCTTCGCGATCAGGAGCGGGATGAGGTTGTTCGCGATGCCCGGTGCACCGCCCTTGAGTTCGGAGTCGAAGAAGGTCGCCGGCCCCTGCTGCAGGCCCACGTAGTCGCTGCACGACACGAATGTCCCCGGCGGCAGCTCCTTTTTGAGCGAGCCGACCGAGTTGAGCGACACCACGTCCTGGTAGCCGAGGTCCGCCAGCGCGCGGATGTTGGCGCGGTAGTTGATCGAGTGCGGCGGCAGCGGGAAGGCGTAGCCGTGGCGGTTGATCAGCGCGAAGTCGCCCTTGGTCTTGTACGTGACCGGCCCGTGCGCGGTCTCGATGGTCTTCACCGCCCAGGACGCGAACAGCGTGGAGTTGACGATGCTGGTGCCGCTCAGGAATGCGACTTTCATGGAATTTACGATTTACGAGTTACGATTTACGATTGTCGGACGCAAGCGACAGCGTATCTATTTTTTCACCGACGATCGCCTCGCACGATCCAATCGCAAATCGTACATCGTAAATCGAAAATCTTCATGCCGCTCATCGACAAACCCCTCGCCGAACTGAAAACGTACCCGGGCCTCAACCCCCGCCCCGCCGACTTCGACGCCTACTGGGCCGCCGCGCTCAAGGAGCTCGACGCCACGGACCCGAAGCCGGAGCTGGTGCCCTCGCAGGAAATCACCCCGCGGCACAGCGAGGCGTTTGACCTCTGGTTCACCGGCGTCGGCGGCGCGCGGGTCTACGCGAAGTACGTCCGCCCGAAGCGGGCCGCCGGCAAGCTTCCCGCCGTGCTCCAGTTCCACGGCTACACCGGCAGCAGCGGCGACTTCTCCGGCCGGCTCGCCTGGTCCGGCGAGGGCTTCTGCGTGGCGGCGCTCGACTGCCGCGGCCAGGGCGGGCGCTCGGAGGACATCGGCGGCGTGAAGGGCACCACCTACCGCGGCCAGATCGTGCGCGGGCTCGAGGATCCCGACCCGCGCAAGCTGCTTTTCCGGCAGATCTTCCTCGACACCGCCCAGCTGGCGCGGGTCGTGATGGGCTTCCCCGAGGTGGATGCCGCCCGCGTCGGCGCCATGGGCGGCTCACAGGGCGGCGCGCTCACGCTCGCGTGCGCCGCGCTCGAGCCGCGGATCAAGCGCGCGGCTCCCGTCTTCCCGTTCCTGTGCGACTACCAGCGCGTGTGGGAGATGGACCTCGCCAAGGATGCCTACGACGAGCTGCGCACCTGGTTCCGGCAGTTCGACCCGCGCCACTTCCGCGAGCAGGAGATCTTCACCAAGCTCGGCTACATCGACTGCCAGTTCCTCGCCCCGCGCATCAAGGCGGAAGTCCTGATGTACATCGGGCTCATGGACACGATCTGCCCGCCCAGCTCGCAGTTCGCCGCCTACAACAAGATCACGTCGAAAAAGGACACGGTCATCTATCCCGACTACGGCCACGAGGGCCTGCCCGGCGAGAGCGACCGGACCTTCAACTTCATGCTGGGCCTCTGAACGGCCCGCCCGGCCGGACCCCGCCCCTGCCCTCCCGGCCGTGAACGAGCACCTCCACCGCTTCCAGAGCGTCCACCTGGACAACGAGCGGGCCGTCTGGGTTTGCCCGCCCGCGGTCCCCGCGCGGCACCTCACGATCTTCCTCGATGGCGAGCTGTACCGCGACCAGGTGGGCGCCCCGGCGCTGCTCGCCGCGCTGGACGCGCAGCAGGCCATCGCGCCGACCTGGGTCGTCTACGTGGCCTTTGAGCGCGAGGAATTCCGGTGGCGCGAATGCCCGTGCCATCCCCCGTTCGCCCGTTTCGTGGTGGACGAGCTCCTGCCGTGGCTCGAGCACACCTACCCCGCGCTCCGGGATTGCCCGGCGCGCACGCTGGTGGGCCTGAGCTACACCGGCCTGGCCGCGGCCTACATCGCCCACCAGGCCCCGGGCCGATTTGCGCGGATCCTCGCGCAGTCCGGCTCCTTCTGGTGGAACGAGGGCTGGCTGATCGGCCAGTACGCCGCGGCCCGGCCCCATCCCTCGACCGCGTTCTACCTGGATGTCGGCACGAAGGAATCCGAGGAAAACGTCCGGCATCGCGAGGACGTGTTCCAGCGCCAGTCCCAGATCGAGGCCACCCGGCGGTTCCGCGACGTGCTGCTCGGCCACGGCTGCGAGGTGAACTACCGCGAGTTTGACGGCGGGCACGACTGCGCCGAATGGAAGAAAACCCTCCCCGCCGCCCTGGTCTGGGCGCTGCCGCCCGCGCCGCGCGGCCGGTCATAATTTTCCGCTCCCTCCCGCCATGGCCAAACTCAACGTCGCCCTCGTCGGCCTCGGCTTCGGCAGCGCCTTCGCCGCGATCTACCAGCGTCACCCCGACGTGGGCCGGCTCGTGCTGTGCGACGCCAACGCGGCGCGGCGGCGCGACCTGCAGGCCAAGCTGGGCGGCCTGACGCCCGCCGTCGCGTCCCTCGACGAGGTCCTCGCCGACCCGGCGATCGACGCCGTGCACCTCAACACGGGCATCCCCGACCACTCGCGTCAGGCGGTCGCCGTGCTCGCGGCCGGCAAGCACTGCGCCTGCACCGTGCCCATGGCGACGTCGCTCGACGACTTGCGCGCCGTGATCGCCGCGCGGCGGCGCAGCGGGAAAAACTACATGATGATGGAGACGCAGGTCTACGCGCGCGAGTTCCTGCACGCGCTCGACCTGCACGCCCGCGGCGTGTTCGGCCGGCTCCAGTTCCTCGGCGGCACGCATTACCAGGACATGGAGAACTGGCCGCCGTACTGGGCCGGCCTGCCGCCGATGTGGTACGCCACCCACGCGGTCGCCCCATGCCTCGCGCTCGCCGGCACCCGCGCGCGCCGCGTGAGCTGCCTCGGCAGCGGCTGGCTGCGCGAGGAGCTGCGGCAGCCGTACTGCAACCCGTTCCCGATGGAGACCGCGATCTTCGACCTCGAGGGCGCGGAGCCGCTCGCCATGCAGATCACACGCGCGCTGTTCCACTCCGCCCGGGGCTACGCCGAGTCCTTCAGCATCTATGGCGAGGACGCGACCCTTGAGGCCGCCCAGGTCCACGGCGAGGCGCCCGTGCTCTTCCGGCTCACGCGGCTCGGCGAGCATCCCGGCCCGCGCCGCAGCCAGGAGGAGCGCATCTACGTGCCGGACTTCGCGCACCGCCTGCCGCCCGAGATCGCCGGCTTCACCGGGGCCGTGGCGCTCGACGACCGCGGCGAGCACCCGTCCGTGATGCACGGCGGCGGCCACGGCGGATCCCATCCGCATCTGGTCCATGAGTTTCTGCGCAGCATCATCGAGCGGCGCCCGCCGGCGATCGACGAGATCCGGGCGGCGGACTGGACCGCCCCGGGCATCTGCGCGCACGCGTCCGCGCTGCAGGGCGGCGCCCTTATCGATATTCCTACTTTCGCCTGACTTCAGCGGTTCGGCGTTGCCCTCCACCGTGCGGGTTCGTACCTAGGACGCGCCATGGACCGGACCGAGCGCGAGCTGCGCGACATGCTGGCGGACCGCCGCCTGAAGCTCTGGCCCACGGAGCCGCAGTGGAACGCCATCTGGCTCGCGGCCAATGCCCGCGGTTTCCAGGGCACCGTCTCCCGCGCGGTCCACGCCGTCGCCCCCGAGCTCCTCCATCCCGACTGGATCGACATGATGGACGTCGATCCCGCGGAGGCGCGCACGCTGTGGGCCGAGATCTGCGTGCGCAACTCGGTCTCGCCGTTCGTGGAGGAGAGCACGCCCTACACCGACGCGCAGAAGGCCGAGGTGGCGTTCAAGGCGGAGCTCAAGCAGCGCCTGGCCCAGGGCTGGAAGGTGGTCAGCAACGGCCCCGACGGCATGGAGCTAAGGTCGCCCAAGCGGCTGCGGCGCCGCGACCTGGTCTGCCTCATCCTCGGGGTCCTGACGCTTGTCGCGTACGGCTTCGGGCTGCTGCTCATCGCCTTCGCCCTCATCGACCACTTCGGGTACAATCATCCCGAGTCGGTCTTCCTGGTCCGCTCGGGCCACGCGAAGCCGGCGCGATAAGCGGGCAAATCGCTCGCCAGCCCGCGTTCGTTGCCTACGCTTCCGTCACCCCTCAGCGCGACCGCCGACCGCGGTCGCTTGAACCTACCCCATGAAAAAGTTCCTGCTCGCGCCGGCGCTGGCTGCGTTGGCGATGTTTGTGTTCGGGGCGCTCTTTTGGACGAGCCCCCTGCCGTACCGGGCCCTCTCGACCGTGACCGACAACGCCGCGGCGTCCGATGTCCTGGGCCGCCTCTTCCCCGCCACCGGCACCTACCTCATCCCCGGGCCCGAGATGAAGGACCAGGCGCAGCTCACCGCCCTGCTGGAGCGCGGCCCCAGTGCCGAGGTGCGCTTCATCCGGGAAGGCCACCCGGTCATGGAGCCCCGGGTCTTCGTGCTGGGCTACCTGCACTACTTCGCCGTCGCGCTGATCCTCGGCTTCCTGATGGAAAAGGCCGGGCCCTCCTTCAAGGGCTACAGCGGCCGCGTGCAGTTCTCCGCCGGCGTCGGCCTCGCGGGCGCCGTGCTCATCTGCCTCTCCAATCCCATCTGGTGGCACCATCCGTGGGGCTGGGAGCTGATGACCGCGCTGTATGCCGTGCTCGTCTTCACGGTGGGCGGGCTCGTGCTGGCCCGGTTTTTCACCCCGCGGCCGGCCGCCTGACCGGCCGGTTTTTTTTCGCATTCCCGGGATTGCAGGGAACCCGACCGCTTCCAAACTGAACTCATGGCCATGGCCCGCCCCCACCGCTTTCCCCTGCTGACCGCCCACCTAACCCTCGCCCTGGTGCTGACCGCCGGCGCGGCGGCCGCCGACGGCTCCGGGACGCCGGCTAACGCCCCGGCCAACGCCCCGGCCGACCCCGCGGTGGCCACGCCGAGCCCGGCGCCCCGGCCCCGCCGGCCGCGTGTCATGTCGGACGAGCTCGCCGCCACCCTCTCCGTCGGCATGCCCAAGTACAGCCCGCCCAAGCCCGTGGAGAAAAAGCCCGCGGAGCTGGTGGCCGACGCCGGCGACCAGGACAAGCCGAAGAACGGCATCATCCGCCTGCCCGAGTACGTCGTGCGCGAGAAGCGTCCGCCGGTTTTTCAGGAAAAGGACCTGGCCGGCTCCGAGCGCAAGGCCGACCTCGGCATGAGGCGCTACGCCGGCCTCAACATCGGCCCGTTTTCCTACCTGAACCGGCCGATCGCGCTCGCCATGTACCAGGAGCAGGAGCGGCTCGACGACATGGCCGTGCTGGCCGACGATGCCCAGACCGCGCGCCGCGCGGGCGACAAGGACACCGCCGCCTACATCACGAAGCAGAGCCAGGAGACCTACATCCGCCGGGACTTCGGCTCCAACTTCGGCCTCGGGCCGAGGTGATGCCGGGATCCGGCCTTCACTCCGCCAACAGCGCCTCGCCGATGGCCGTGCGCTCGGCGTCGAGCGTGATGGTTTTCGCTGGAGGCGGCCGGCCGGCCCGCGCGTACCAGTAGCGCGCGTTCGCCTCGTCGCCCTCCCGCCGGTGCAGGTAGGCATGCACCCACGCCGCCGTCCGGCCCGCATCGTCCTGCACCAGCCGGTGCGCGCGCTCCCAGTCGCCGCGCGCCTCGTGCCACAGCGCCTGCAGCGGCGCGGCGGCGGCGGACGGGGACGCGGCGGCGAGAAATTCCACAAATGACATTTGCCCAGCATGGGCGGACGCTCTCTAGTTTCAATCGCGGCCGTGCCGCCTGCATGTCCTCCCTCGAGACCGTCATCCTCCGCGAGCTCCTCGCCCGTGACCCCGGCTTCATGTCCGGCGGCGCGCTGGCCGCCAAGCTGGGGCTGAGCCGCGTGGCCGTGTGGCAGCACATGGAGAAGCTGCGCGCGCAGGGCTTCGAGTTCGAGGCGGCCCGCGCCCGCGGCTACCGGATCGCCCGCCGCCCCGCGGGGCTGCACGCGGCGTTCATCGCCGCCCACCTCAAGGGCCGCACGAAGGAGGGTGCGCTCACGCTGCTCGACGAGGTGGACAGCACCAACGACGAGGCCGCGCGCCAGCTGGCCGCGGGCCGCCCGGCGCCCTTCGTCGTCCTCGCCCGCCGCCAGACCCGCGGCCGCGGCCGGCTCGGGCGCGTCTGGCACAGCGAGGCCAACGGCAACCTCTACGCCAGCTTCGGCTTCCGCCCCCGGCTCCCGCCCGCGCGCATGCCGACCTTCACCCTCTGGATGGGCGTCAATGTCTGCGAGCTCATCGCCAACTTCTGCCAGGCCGCCCCCGGCATCAAGTGGCCCAACGACCTGCTCTTCGACGGCCGCAAGGCCGGCGGCATGCTCACCGAGGCGCGCATCGACGCCGACCAGATCCGCGACCTCGTGTTCGGCCTCGGCCTGAATCTCAACAGCCCCGCCGGCGCCTGGCCGCCCGAGCTCGCCCGCCAGGCCGTCTCGCTTGCCGAGCAGACCGCCCACCCGCTCGATCCCAACCGCTTCACCGCCGCCCTCATCGGCCGCGTCCTGCTCGCCTACGAGCAGTTCGTCGACGGCCGGCACCTCAAGACCTTCGCCGACCTGTGGAACCGCCACGACGCCCTCCGCGGCCGGCCCGTCGCCGTGCTCCAGGGCAGCCGGCGCTTCACCGGCACCGCCGCGGGCGTGGACGACGCCGGCTCCCTCCTCGTCCGCCCCGCGGGCGGCGGCCGGCCCCTCCGCTTCCAGGCGGGCGACGTCACGCTGGAAAAAAACTCCTAGCCGGCTGGGCACCCAACTCCCGCCAGCGGTCTGGATTCACCACAAAGATCACGAAGCGCACGAAGTGCACTGCCGAACCTCCGCGGCCTTGGCGGTCTTCGCGGTTATCCAAGATGGTAGGCCGACCCTTTTCACCGCAAAGCACGCCAAGATCGCGAAGATCCGGTTCGCCTGGGCTTCGTGATCTTTGTGGTGAATCCTCCATTCCACCTCATTGTTGGTTCCCAAGCCACCGCCGGCGGGGTGCGGATAACCCATTTGGGCCGAAACATTGGAGTTTATTCGTGTCTATTGCTGATTAAGCCTTTGCCCGATGCCAGATACGCCCGCCATTGAAGTCACCCGCCTGGTCAAGTCCTATGCGGGCGTCACGGCGGTCAATGACATCTCCTTCCGTGTCGCCCGCGGCGAGATCCTCGGCTTCCTCGGCCCCAACGGCGCCGGCAAGTCCACCACCATGCGCGTCCTCACCGGCTACCTGCCCGCCACCTCGGGCAGCGTGCGCATCTGCGGCGTGCCCGTCGCGTCGCAGCCCGACGAGGTCAAGCGCCACATCGGCTACATGCCGGAGAACAACCCGCTGCCGGAGGACATGCGCGTCTCCGAGTACCTCTACTTCCGCGGCCGGCTGAAGGAACTGCGCCGCCGCATGCTCGGCCCGCGCATCGACGAGGTCCTCGAGCTCTGCGACCTGAAGCGCGTCCGCCACAAGATCATCGGCCAGCTGTCCAAGGGCTACCGCCAGCGCGTCGGCATCGCCGAGGCCGTCCTCGCCGAGCCACCCGTCATCATCATGGACGAGCCCACCATCGGCCTCGACCCGCACCAGATCCTGATCGTGCGCGACCTCATCTCGAGCCTGCGCGGCCGCATGACGGTCATCATCTCCTCCCACATCCTGCCCGAGATCGAGGTCACCTGCGACCGCGTGCTGATCATCAACCAGGGCCGCGTCGTCGCCCAGGGCACGCCGGCCGACCTCCGCCGCGAGATCCTCGGCCGCACGTCCTACCAGGTCGAGCTGGCGGGCGACCTCGCCGCCCTGCCGGTGCTCCTCGCCACTGTCGAGCCGACGCTCCAGGTCGGCGCCCAGGGCGAGCCCGACGCCGAGGGCTTCCGCAAGCTGACGCTCACCACGGAGCGCGACGCCGACCTCGGCGAGGCGCTGCTGCGGGCGCTGGCCCTGCCCGGCTACCGCCTGCGCGCCCTCAGCCGCACCAACCCCACGCTCGAGGACGTCTTCCTCGCCGCCACCCGCCGCAGCTGGGACGCCAAGTCGCCCGAGCTGCCCAAGAAATGAAACCCACTCTTCCCCCTGTGGAAGCGAGCTGGCTCGCGACCGACCCCCCCAGCCGTCGCGAGCCAGCTCGCCCCCACCCGCCGACCCGCGCGGGCCGGCCGTGAGCCACCCAACGCACCCCGCCCTGGCATGAAACATTTCTTCACGCTCCTCAGCCACGAGATCCGGATGCTGCTCGTCAGCGTCAGCACCTACATCGCGGCGACGCTCTTCCTCGCGTTCATGGGGTTCATCTTCTACACCATCCTCGAGAGCTACAGCAAGGCGCCGCAGGAGGTCTCGCCCGCCTATGTGTTCTTCCAGTTCTTCTGGTTCCCGGTGCTGTTCATGGTGCCGATGCTCACCATGAAGTGCCTGGCGGAGGAGCGCCGGCTCGGGACGATCGAGACGCTGCTCACGACGCCCGTGACCACCACGGAGGTCGTGCTCGGCAAATACACCGCCGCCTACCTCCTCTACCTGACGCTCTGGGGCTCGACCGCCGGCTTCTTCTACATCCTGCGGCGGTTTTCCGGCGACGTCCGCTTCCTCGACCCGGGCCCGCTCACCGGCGGCTACCTCTTCATCGCGGTGTCCGGCCTGCTGTTCGTCGCGCTCGGCGTCTTCGCCAGCTCGCTCTCCCGCAACCAGGCCGTCGCCGCCATCCTCTGCGCCACGATGATCTTCGGGCTCGTCTTCGGCCTCAGCTGGCTGGCGGGCTCCACCGCGCTCAACCCGGACGTGCTCCAGCCGGTCCGCGTCGTGGTGGACTACGCGCAGGTCTTCACCCACCGCGACGACTTCACGCGCGGCATCGTGGACACCCGCCAGCTGCTCTTCTACCTGAGCGGCACCGTGCTCGCCCTCATCTTCAGCATCCTCGGCGTCGAGGCGAAGCTGCTGCATTCATGAAGTTGAACAATGAAAGTCCCCGGTTGAAAGCCGCCGCCCATCGGGCGCGTGCGGCTTCACCCCGCCCGGCTTTCAGCCTTCAACGTTCAACCTTCAACTAACCCGCATGGTCTCCCCCGACAGTTTCCGCACCGCCCGCTGGATCCGCACGCTCAACCTCGTGCTGCAGGCGATCCTGTTCCTGACGCTGTTCGGCGGCCTGAACTACCTCGCGCGGAACCACTCCTGGCGCTTCGACCTCACCCACCAGCACCGCTACTCCCTGTCGGCCGAGACCAAGGCTTACCTCGGCAACCTGCCCCAGCCCACCCGCATCGTCGTCACGCTCACCTCCGACACGGAGAACCCCGCCAACGCCCAGGCCTTCCGCGACCTCAGCGGCCTGCTGCGCGAGTACACCTACGCCAGCGAGGGCAACCCCACCGGCCGCATCACGGTCGAGTACCTCGACGTCTACAAAAACCGCCGCAAAGCCGAGGAGTACGCCATCGAGTCACCGGATGTCGTCGTGGTCATCTCCGGTGCGAACCGGAAGGCGCTCACCGTGGATGACTTTTACCGCGTGCGGGACCGGCAACGCGAGGCGTTCCAGGGCGAGCAGACGCTGACCGCGGCACTGCTCGAAGTCTCGAACCAGGTCAGGAAGAAAATTTACTTCCTCACCGGCCACGGCGAGCTGAACCCCGACGACGTCGACCCGGTCCACGGCCTCTCGGCGCTCAAGGACCAGCTGCGCGTGCGCAACTTCGACATCGACCGCCTCGACCTCGCCGGCAACGCCAAGATCCCGGCCGACGCCGCCCTGATCGTCGCGGTCTCCCCGCAGGCCGCCTACACGCCGCCCGAGCAGGAACTGCTCCGCCAGTACCTCTCCGCCGGCGCCGGGCGCTTCATCGCCCTGCTGGCGCCGGCGCAGCCCCACGGGCTGGCCAGCCTGCTGCTCGACTGGGGCGTGCTGGTGGACGACGACCTCGTCTATGACCCGGGCCCCGGCACCATGACCGAGGAGGGCGACCTGATCCTCGGGCAGTTCGCGCCCCACCCGATCACGCAGACGCTGATCGACTACCAGATGCCCCTCCGCATCGGCCAGGCGCGCAGCGTCCGCCCCGACCCCGGCCGCAAGCTCGCGGGCGGGCTCACCGTCAGCACCCTCGCCGTCACGTCCACCACGGCCTGGGGCGAGGTCAGCTACCGGCTGCAGCGCGCGCCCGAGTACAATCCCGGCTACGACATCCGGAACGACCGGCCCGGCCTCGAGCCGGCCGATCACCTCGGCATCGTCATCGCCTCCGAGCGCGTGAACGTCCGCGCCGGCCTCGACTTCAGTGTCCGCGGCGGCCGGCTTGTCGTGTTCGGCACCGGCGATCTCATCGCCAACAACCGCATCGCCCTGCCCGGCAACCTCGACATTTTCCTCAGCGCGGTGAACTGGGCCGTCAACAACGAGCAGCAGTTCAACATCCCCGTCCGTCCCATCGAGCGCTTCCAGCTCTCCCTCTCCGCGGGCGAGCTGTCGCGCCTCCGCAGCGCCCTGCTGCTCGCCCTCCCCGGCGCCGCCCTCGTCCTCGGCCTCATCGTCTACTGGACCCGGCGGCGCTGAACTCACCGCCGTTGAAAGTTGAACGTCACCCGCTGACCGACCCAGACCCTTTCCCTCCCGCGCTCATCCAGCCCTCAACTTTCAATCTGCTTCTTTCAACTCCCCCGGAAAATGCGCACCAAAGTCACGCTCGTTCTCCTCTTCCTGAACGTCGCCCTGTTCTTCTTCATCTTCCAGTTTGAGCGCCGCTGGCGCACGGAGGACGCCTGGAAGGTCACGCGCACCAACGTGCTCGGGCCGGAGGCCACCGACATCCGCGCCCTCGAGGTCACCGGCGGCACGCACATCCTCACGCTCAAGAAGGTCGGCGACACCTGGTTCGTGAAGTCCCCGCTCGACTGGCCCGCCAACCCCAACGCGGTCAACCGCATCCTCACCGAGCTCCAGTTCCTCAAGCACGAGACCAGCTTCAGCGTCGCCGACCTCGCCAAGAGCGGCCAGTCCCTCGCCGACTACGGCCTGGACCAGCCCCGCCTTACCCTTACCATCACCTCCGGCGACCCCAGCAGCCCCTCCCTCGCCGGCCCGGCCACCCGCGTCACCCGCCTGCGGATCGGCGACCTGACCAAGGACGGGCTCCTGCTCTACCTGCTCTCGCCCGACGGCGAGCGCATCCACGTCGTCAGCGCCACGCTCGCGCGCAGCCTCGGGCTGACGTTCGACGACCTCCGCGCCGACGCGCTCTTCACCATCCAGGTCTTCGAGGCCCGCTCGCTCAGCCTCCAGACCGCCGCGCCCGCCAGCCTCCGCATCCGGCTGCGCCGCGACGGCGGCCGGTGGTCGTTCGAGACGCCCATCGTCGCCCGCGCCAGCAAGACCGCCACCGAGCTCGCCATCAACGGGCTCAACCAGCTGCGCGTCGACAGCTTCGTCACCGCCAACCTCCCCGCCACGCGGCCCATGGACAAGCCGTCGCTGCGGATCACCCTCGAGGGCAACAACCGCCGCGAGACCCTCGTCCTGGGCGACCCGGTCCCGGTCGCGCCCGACGCCCATCACAACGGCACGACCCTGTTCTACGCCCAGCTCGAGGGCCGCGACGCGCTCTTCACCGTGGCGCTGCCCTCCGGCCCGGCGGCCGCCGGCCCCAAGCCCCTGCTCGAGACGCTGCTCACCGCGCAGGTGGCGCTGCGCGAGAAGCGGCTCCTTGATTTCGACGCCGTCGGGGTCAAGACCATCACCCTCGCCGCGCCCAACCAGCCCGAGCTCGTGCTGCAGCGGCTCGAGTCCGGCGCGAAGTCCGCCGACACCGCGGCGTGGCAGATCCTCCGCCGCAGCGAGGGCGCGGCCGGGCCGCAGACCCTCCCCGCCGACCGCGCCGCGGTGCAGCGGCTGCTCGACCAGCTGGGCCAGCTGGCCGCGGCCGAGCCGGACGGCTTCAAGAGCGACGCCCCCACCGCCGCCGACCTCGAGACCTGGGGCTTCAACCGCCCCGAGCGCGAGGTCACGCTCTCCCTGAACGGCAGCCCCGCGCCGGTCGCGCTGCAGCTCGGCACCGATGCGAACCACCAGGTTTACGCCCGGCTCGGCTCCGCGGCGAACCCCGGGGCCTCCGTTTTCGCGGTGGACGCCGGCATCCTGCGCGAGCTGCCCGTGGCGCCCCGCGCCTGGCGCGACCGCCTGCTGCGCGAGCTGCCGGACGGCGCGCGGCTCACGGCGCTGAAGCTGACCGACCTCTCGACCAACCAGGTCCTGCTCGACACCCCGATCGAGGCCGGCGGCAAGCCGGTCGCGCAGCTCCCCGCGGCGCAGGTGCCGGCGGTCGCCCAGGTGCTCAGCCAGCTGCACACGCTGCGCGCGAAGGCCTTCCTCCTCGACCAGTACGCCGACCACGTGAACGCGGCCGGCGAGGACCGCCCGTGGCGCTACCGGCTCGAGGCCACCGCCACGCTGGTGGGCGGCGCGGGCGAGCAGACCAGCACGACCACGCTCTTCCTCACCCCCCGCCTCGGCGGCGATCTCCAGGTGGCCGGCTCGCCCGACGCGGGGATCAACGCCGTCTTCTCCGTCGAGCAGCCGCTGCTCGATGCGCTGTGGGTCCTCACCGAGGGCCCGCGCGACCCCGGCCCGCCCGCCGCTCCCGCGCCGGCGAAATGAGCCCCGCCGTCCAAGCCCGCCCCGCCGGCCTCCGGCCCGCCGCGCGCACCGCTGAGCGATCGCCATGAGCAGCCGCTTCCCGAGCCTCTGCTGGCAGGGCCTGCGCTTCTGCGCCGAGGGCGTGATGCGGCTGGTGCGCTGGACCCTCTGGCTCGCGCTCGGGCTGCTGCTGGTGGTGCAGGTCTGGATCGCCGCCTCGCAGGAGCTCGCCGTGCCGCGCTTCGTGCTGCGCCTCTTCGAGGAGCGCCTCGCCGCCTCCTCGCTCCGGGTGAAGTTCGGCCACGCCCGGTTCGACCCCTCCGGCCGCATCCTGCTCGAGGATGTCCGGCTGTCGCTGCCGGCGTTCAACGAGCCGATCGCCGCGGCGCCCGCCGCCTACCTCGAGCTCGAGCCCTGGGCCCTGCTCGCCGGCCGCTTCGAGCTGCACCGCGTGCGCCTGTCCGGGGCCCGCTTCACCGTCGCGGCCATGCTCTCGCGCTCGGGGCGCCCGGAGGACTTCGTCCGCGACCTCGACACCACGCTCCGGCTGGAGGACCACGAGGTTGTCGTCGAGCAGCTCACCGCCCGCGCGGGCGGCATCGCCATTTCCGCCCACGGCAGCTTTCACCTCCTGCCGCGGGCCGGCGCCAGCGCCGCGCCGGACCTGCCCGACTACCTCGCCGCCCACTACCCCGACATCTGCCGGCAACTGATCCGGGTGGCGGACCGGCTGGCCGACCTGGACCAGCCCTCCCTGAACGTCGAGCTCACGCCCTCCGACACCCGCGGCGCCATCGCGACCGTCGAGGTCTCGGCTCGCAGCTTCGCCCTGTCCGCCCCGTTGCCCGTGGCGGCCCACGGCCTGCACCTCACCACCCGCTTCCCGCTGCAGGGCGAGACCCCCGTGATGGCGCCGGTCACCGTGGCGCTCGACGACCTGACGGTGGGACCAGGCGTGGCCCTGACCGCGGTGCGGGCTCGGCTGCGGGGCGTGCTCCAGCCCGCGCTGTACACCTACGACCCGCGGGAGATGCAGCTCAGCGCCGCGCGCGCCTCCGCCCAGGGTTTCGCGCTCACGGACCTGTCGGCCCGGCTCGACGCCGGCCCGCTGCCCTTGCTCAAGGCCGAGCTCGTGGCGGCGTGCGACGGCCAGCCCATCGCGGTGCACGGCACCGCCGACCTCGCGCGGCAGACCGCCGGGCTGGATTTCCACGGCGCGCTGGCGCCCACCCTCCTGGCACCCGTCGGCCGCGCGATCCAGCACGACCTCCGGGCCTACATCGGCTTCGGCGCGCCGGTCCAGCTTGAGGCGCACGTGACCCTGGACCCCGGCTGGAAGTTCGCGCGGCTGACCGGCCGCGTTTCCGCGCGGCAGGTGGACGCCTACCACGTCTTCATCGACGAGGGCGGCGGCGACATCGAGCTCGAACCCACCCACTTCATCGCCCGGCACGCGTACGCCCGGCTCGGGAACGACTTCGCGCGCGGCAGCTTCGAGCAGGACTTCACCGACCTCCGGTTCCGCTTCCTGCTCGAGGGTCGCATCCGGCCGTTGGACATCTCCGGCTGGTTCGGCCACTGGTGGCCGGCGTTCTTCTCCGACTTCGCGTTTCCCGTGGCGCCGCTCGACGCCAGCGTGGACGTGGCGGGCTGGTGGAAGCAGGGCCACCGGACGACGGTGTTCGTCTACGCCGACAGCATGGCGCCGGTCATCCGTGGGACACCCCTGGACCACGTGCGCACCCGGCTCTTCATCCGGCCCAGTTTCTTCGACGGCCTCGAGCTGTTCGCCACGTCGGGCCCCGGCGCCGTGCGCGGCACTTTCATGCGCCAGATCGACCCCGCCACCTACGCGCTGCTGGGCATGGACCTGGATGTCGATTCGACCCTGTCGCTCGACCTCCCGGCGAGGATATTCGGCAACGCGGTGGGCGACACGCTCGCGGCGTTCAAGTTCTCCGAGCCCCCAGCCGTCCACCTGCGCGGGCGGTTCGACGGCCCGGCCGCGCCGAGCGGGGTCCACCAGAAGCTCGACCTCGAGGGTCTTTCGACCGGCGCGTTCACCTACTTCGGCTTCCCGCTGAGCAACCTCGCGTTCAAGGCCGCGGTGCGCGACGACGAGGTCACGCTGCAGGACATCCGCGTCGGCTTCGCCGGCGGGGTGGTGACCGGCCAGGCGCGCCTGTGGGGCCCGGCGCCGGAGCGGCGGCTGGGCTTCGACCTCGAGCTGCGCGACGGCAGCCTCGGCCAGGCCATCCGCGTGCTGGAGGAATTTTCCGCGGCGCGGCACGGCGAGCCGGCACCGGCGCCGGGGAAGTTTGTGCAGGACAAGGCCAACGTGAAGCTCTCGCTCGCCGCGTCGGCCGAGGGCCGGTTCACCGATCCCTTCAGCTACCGCGGCGAGGGCCACGCCAACCTCGAGGGCGCCGCGCTCGGCGAGGTGCGCATGCTGGGGCTGCTGTCGGAGCTGCTGTCGTTCACCTCGCTGCGCTTCACCGCCGCGCGCGCCAACTTCACGCTCGCCGGCACCCACCTGGATTTCTCCGACGTCACCGCGACCGGCGCCAACTCGGGCATCAACGCCCGCGGCCGGTACGACCTGCGCTCGCACGAGCTCGACTTCAAGGCCCGCGTGAACCCCTTCCAGGAGAGCAAATTCCTCCCCAGCGTCGTGATGGGGGCCGTGCTCATGCCCTTCTCCAGCGTGCTCGAGGTGAAACTCACGGGCTCCCTCGACAAGCCGTCATGGGCCTTCGTCAACGGACCCTCCAACTTCATCCGCAACCTCACACGGCCCAACGCCCCCGCGGCCCCCGCCGCGCCGGCCTCCCCGGCGCCCACGACACCCACGGCCCCGGCGGCGCCGCCGGATTACCTGCACCGCTAAGCGGGGCGATGGGCTTCATCGCGGAAGCGCGGAGGAGCGGAGGCGCGGAGGCGCGGAATCAGAATAGAATTTCTCCGCGCTTCCGCCCCTCCGCGCTTCCGCGATCAACCCGTACTCCCTAATCAAACCGTGGTACGCGGCGCGTCAGGTCCGCGAGCTCCGCGCGGTGCGCGGGATCGGCGGCGAGGTTGTGCTGCTCGAGCGGGTCGCGCCCGAGGTCGAAAAACAGCCACGGGGTTCCGTCCGCGTTGAGCACGAGCTTGCGCGTGCGGCTGCGCACGCCGCGCCACACGCGGTCGCATTGATGCGGCAGGGCGACCACCGAGGGCATGGAGATCGCGGCGTAGTCCCGTTTGGCCAAGGCCTCGAGGGCCGGCGCACCGCCCAGCATCGCCGGCAGGTCGAGCAGCGACACCGCGCCCGCCTCGCGTCGCGGCGCCACGCCGGGCGCGCGGACGAGCAGCGGCACCCGCGCGCTTTCCTCGTGCGGCCACCCTTTCCGAAACAGCCCATGCGCCCCATGCATGTCCCCATGCACGCTGGTAAAAATCACGACGGTGTCCTCCCGCCCGCGCCTTGATCCGGCCCCTGCGCGCACCAGCGCGCCGATGGCCCGGTCCGTGGCCTCGATGTGCGCATAATAGCCCGCCAGCTCGCGCCGCGCCCGCGCCTCCGCCTCCCCGCCGCGCGGCACATTGGCCGACAGGACGATTTCCTGCGGATCACGCGGCCGCATTCCCGCCGCCGGCGCATCATACGGCGGATGCGGCGCCTCCAGGCTCACGACACAGAGCCAATTGCCCGGCAATCCGGTATCCGGTTTTTGTTGTCCGGTTTGCCCTGCCATCCACTCCGCGGCCCGCGCGCAGAGCACGTCGCTCTGGTAGCCCGGGAATTTCACCGGCTCGGGCAGCCGGGTGCCGTGCAGCCACGGGTCGTTGAGGAGGAAACCGCTCTCGAAGCCCTCCCAGAGGTCGAAGCCGCCGCGCCCGGAGGGCGGGATCAAGGTGCGGGCATGGGCCTCGCCCACCAGCGGCGCCTGCGGGTCGCGCCGGCCCAGGTGCCATTTTCCGAAGAACGCCGTGCCGCCGCCCTGCGCGGCGAAGGCGTGGGCGAGGGTCCGCGCACCGGCGGGCAGCGGGTCGAAGTAGTCCCGCACGCCGTTGGCCGGTGAGGGTTCGCCCGTGAGCAGGGCCGCGCGCGCAAACGGCCCGAAGGGATGCGGCGTCACCGCCTGGGTGAAGTTCACGCTCTCCGCCGCCAGCGCGTCGAGGTGTGGCGTCCGGGCGTTCGGATCACCCGCATACCCCAGTGCCGATGCTCTTAATTGCGTCGTGAGAATCAGCAGGACGTTGGGGGCACGGGCGGACACGGACCCAAAGTATGGTCTGCCTCGCGCAGGGCAATGCCGGGGATGTTTTCACCGCTAAGCGCGCGAAGATCGCAAAGCTTTCCGATCCTTCGCGCGCTTCGCGGCCTTTGCGGTGAACCATCCCAAATCCAGCCCGCGGTCAGCTTCGGCGGGGATTTCATTTCGTGTGATTCGTGTTTTTCGTGGTAAATCTTCCAGGATTGATCCGAATCAGCCCCGAACCGTTATCCCCATGACCCTTCACGACTCCGAATTCGTCGATCTCGCCACGCCGTCCGGACCGATGCGGACGCACCTCTTTCGTCCCACGGCACCCGGGAAGTATCCCGGCCTGCTGCTCTACTCCGAAATCTTCCAGGTCACGGGCCCGATCCGCCGCACCGCGGCGTTTCTCGCCGGGCACGGCTTCGTCGTGGCCGTGCCGGAGATCTACCATGAATTCGAGCCGGCGGGCACCGTGCTCGCCTACGACCAAGGCGGTGCCGAGCGCGGCAACACACTCAAGACCACCAAGGAGCTGGCCGCGTACGATGCCGACGCGCGGGCGGTCCTCTCCCATCTCGCGCAGCACCCGCAGTGCTCGGGGAAGCTGGGCGTGATGGGCATCTGCATCGGCGGCCATCTCGCCTTCCGCGCGGCGATGAACCCCGCGGTGCTGGCGGGGACCTGCTTCTACGCGACCGACCTCCACAAACACGGGCTCGGCAAGGGCATGAAGGACGACTCGCTCGACCGCGTGGCGGAGATCAAGGGCGAGCTGCTGATGATCTGGGGCCGCCAGGACCCGCACGTGCCGCTCGAGGGCCGGGGCAAGGTGCACGCGGCGCTGTGTGCGGCGGGCACGAACTTCACCTGGCACGAGTTCAACGGGGCGCACGCCTTCCTTCGCGACGAGGGCTATCGCTACGACCCCGAGCTGGCGCACCTCTGCCTGGGCCTCGCGGTGGGACTCTTCCGCCGCAAGCTCGGCGAGGGCGACCTGCGCGCCGCCGGCACGGCCGGAGCGGCCGAGACCAAGCATTGAGGCGAAGCGCTTCCTCCCTCCCCAAAAGACACGCTGGCCAGTTGAGGCACTCTGGTTTCCGGTATCCGGTATCCGAAATCCGGCATCCATGAAGCCCTTCATCCCCGGCCGGCCGCATTGGTGGCAGTGGCTCACGATCCTCTCGCTCGACGCGCCCGTCGTCGCGATGGCGTGGCAGTGGCTGCTGGCCCGTGTCGCCCGCGCGCCGCAGGGCTGGCATCACACGCTCATCCTGGGCCTCTCCATCTGGCTGGCGTACGCGGCGGACCGCTGGATCGAGGGCTGGCGGCTGGTGCCGGATCAGATCCGCACGCAGCGGCACCATTTCTACCAGCGCTGGCGCTGGCCGATCGCGTATGCCGGCCTGGCGGCGCTGGGGGCGGACCTCACCATCGCCTGTCTCTGCCTGACGCGCCGCGAGCTTGAGGCCGGCCTGCTGCTGCTGGCGCCGGTGGCCGCCTACCTCCTCTCGCACCAGCTGGTGCACCGGCATCACCGCTGGCGCGCACCCAAGGAGATCTGCGTGGCGCTGCTGTTCGGCGGCGGCGTCGCGGTGTTCCTCGTGGCGTCGCCGGCCGCCGTCCCCGGCCTGCTCGCCGTCCCCCTCGCCTATTTCTGCCTGCTCTGCTTCGCGAACTGCGCGCTGATCTCCGTGTGGGAGCAGGAGGTGGACGAGGCGCACGGGCAGACGTCGTTTGCCCTCCAGTTCAAGGGCAGCCATCGCGTGGCCCGCACACTCCCGTGGGTGCTGCTGGTGACCGCGGTCGTGCTGGCGCAGCCGCGCGTCGGGCCGGGCCGCACCGCGCTGGCCTGCGCCGCGGCCAGCGGCGGACTGCTCGGGTGCGTCGATCTCATCGAGCGGCGCACGGGGCCGCGGCTCGCCCGCGTGCTCGCGGACATCGCCCTGATGTCGCCGCTCGGGGTGCTGGTGTTCGAGCGGGCCTGCTTCTAGCGCCGTACCCCATGCCCGCCCCGGATTTCAGTCCACTTGCCCGCGGGTACCAGGCGCTCGAGTGGCTGGCCTTCGGCGGCGACCTGGAGCGGGCGCGTTTCTGCCTGCTGGAGCGGCTGGCCGGGCGGCGCTCGATCCTGATTCTCGGCGAGGGCGACGGCCGCTGCGTGGCCCGCCTGCTCCCGCTGGTGCCCGGCGCCCGGATTGACTGCGTGGACGTGAGCCCCGGCATGGTGGCGCGCACGTCGAGCCGGCTCGCGCCGCTCCCGGGCCGCGAGGCCGTGAACCTCATCTGCGCCGACGCGCTCACGCGGGAGTTTCCCCCGGCCACCTACGACGCCGTGGTCACGCTCTTCTTTCTCGACTGCTTCGAACCCGCGCCGGCCGCGGCGCTCGTCGGCCGGATCAAGGCCGCCACCGTGCCCGGCGCCTGCTGGCTGTTTGCGGACTTCCGCGTGCCGGAGCGCGGCCTGCCGCGGCTGCGCGCGCGCCTGTGGCTGGCTGGATTGTATGCGTTTTTCCGCTGGCAAACCGGCCTGCGTCCACGGGCGTTGCCGCCGTCGGAGGCGCTGATCGAGCAGGCGGGATTCCGCCGCGAGGAATCGCGGACCTTTCAGTGGGGCCTGCTCGTCAGCTCGCTCTATGCGGCGCGCGGCGCGCCGCCCTCACTGCAGCTTTAGCGGCAGCGCCAGCTTCCGGCCCGCCAGTGCATTCAGGAGGTCGCTGGTGTGCTGGCTGGAGACATCGCCCAGCGTGATCGTCTTGTTCGGGAGGAAATTGTTCACGACGGCGCAGTAGTCGCTGTTGACCATGATGCCGAGCAGCTCGCCGGTCTTGCTCAGGACCAGGTCGCCGCGCGACGGGGCGAAGTCGCCGAACAGCCGCTTGAAAAACCGGTTGTCGACGCGGACGTAGCTGGGCTGGCTGGCGTCGAGCTTGAAGCCGACCTCGCCGTAGCCCTTGCCGCCGCCGTTCACGAGCACGGCCTCGGGAAATTTGAACGGCTCGAGGGCGGTCGGGTACACCTTCACGCCCAGCGCGGCCACCTGCGCGGGATCCACCGGGATCACGACAACACGCGGGTCGAGCGACAGGAAATGCAGCTTCCCGGCCGGGGTCGGCCGGGCCGCGCCGTGGGTGAGGTCCGCGGTGACGCGGTCCCAGTCGTAGTCGTTCTCGCCCAGGGAAAGCGGCGTGTCGTCCACATGGAGCAGCGCGTAGATGCGGGCGCCGTCGGTGACGAGAATGGTGGCGGCGGCCTTCTCGCGCGTGGCCGGGCCGAGCAGCCCGGCGTGCACGGCGGTGAAGCGGGCCGTGACACGGTTCGCAAGGAAGTCGTTGAACAGGACGTTGGCGTTGATCGGGCGGTTTTCGCGGATCTCCTGGGTGAGCTCCCCGGACTTGGCCGCGAGCTGGCCGACGCCCTGGGCAAGCTGCGTGGTGGTCTCCTGGACCTTGAGGCGGTCGGCGCGCTCGGCCTCGACCTGGGTCTTCAGCGTGTCGGCCGTCTCGCGCAGGAGCTGCTTTTCCTGCTCGGCCACCTTCACGGCGACGGTGAGGCCCTCGATCTTCTGGCGGGCCTCGGCCTGCTGCTGGGTCAGGGCGGCGAGCGCCTGCTGCTGCTTCGCCGCCTCGGTGCGCTTGTCCTCCAGCTCGCGCTGGATGCGGGCGAGCTGCTCGCGGGTCAGGGTGGCGTCCTGGGAGGCCGCGGTGAGCCGCTGGCCAAGGTCGTTGGCGCGGCGCTGGGTGTCGGAGAGCGTGGCCGCCAGGTGCTCGCGGTCGGTCTGCAGCTGGGCGAGGTTCTGCTCGCGCTGGGCGAGGGTCGACGAGGTGGCGGACAGCTGCTGCGCGAGCGCGTCGCGCGTCGCGCGCTCGTCGGCGAGCGAGAGCTGCATGGCGGCGACGAGGTCCTGGTCCTTGGTGGCGGCGTTGGCGGCGAGCTCCGGGACGGGCGGCTGCTTCGGGCGCGACGGCTCCGCCTTCTCCCAGTGCGTGAGCGCCAGGAGGTTGAGCAGGAGAAAGTCGCAGATGACGAGCAGCAGGGTCTTGTTCATGACGCGGCGGTGCTGGGAGCCTGGCTGTCGAGGATCAGCTGGCGCTTGAAGGGCCGCACGTGGCGGATCTTCACGAGGGCGACGCAGGTGATGCCGAAGAGGTTGGAGGAGTACGCGGCGAGCAGGTTGGGCTCGATGACCCCGAGGACCTGCAGCACGAGCGCGGTGGCGGTGCCGCCGATGCCGACGTAGAGGCCGCCGTCGAAGAGGTTCTCCTCATTCTCCATCAGGCGCAGCTTGACGAGCGGCGGCAGGCCGGAGCGGTGCACCTCGCGGATTTTCAGCAGGCAGGTGAAGTACATGGCCACTTGCAGCGCGGCAAATAGCCCGATCGAGATCAGGGTGGAGGCATCCATTGTGGGAAGATTTTTGGCAAGGGACGGGGCGGGAGGAGAGGCGGTGGCGACGAGGGCGGGCAGGACGAGGCGGAAGCGGTACTCGGAGAGCGGGGCGGCCCTGAGCAGGAACGGCTCGGTGGCGACGACCAGCATCGCGGCGAACAGCAGCGCGAGCACGCCGCTCTTCATGCGCGGCAGGCCGAGGGTGACGGTCGCGCCCGGCGCGACAATCCAGCGGTCCAGGCCACGGAAGACCAGGTACGCCCCGAGCAGGTACCCGAGGTACTTCAGCACGATCATCACGTTCGGATGCAGGATCACGAGGGCGGCGGCGGCGCCGAGCCCGGAGCCGGCGCCGTGATTCACGGGCACCTGCCAGAGCAGCAGCTGGTTCACGGACCCCTGCCCCAGCGCGGCGGCGAGGCGCAGGTCGGAGAGCCCGGTCTTGCCGAACTTGATCAGGTAGGCGGCGACATGGTCGGCCGAGCCGGAAAACAGCGCGCTGGCATAGATCAGCGGCAGCTCGTCCGGCGCGACGCGCGCGAGGTGGGCGAACTCGGCCAGGGTCTTGGTGTCATCCGTCCGGCGCAGGAGTTCCCCGAGCTGCGCCCAGTCGAGGCGCCGGCCGAGCGAGAGCAGGTCGAGGTAGACCGGCTCCAGCTCGCCGAGCTCCTTCTGCGCGACGGCGGCCTCGGCCAGGGCGCGCAGGTCGCGCTGCAGCGGCGGGGCCAGGTGCTCGCCCTGGTAGAGCAGCGCGGCGAGGAGGATGACCGCGTCGAGCGGCTGCCCGCCCGGCCGGTTCGCCGGCACGAAGCGGCCGGTGGCGGCAAGGTCGTGCGTGCGCAGCAGCGCCTGCACGCCCAGCGAGCGGGACTGCGCGAGGTAGCCGCGGAGGGTTTCCCGGGCGCGCTCGGTGATGAAGAAGGCCAGGACGGGCGTGCTCGCGGTGCGGCCGCGGTTCTCGCGCAGGTTGAAGAGCGGGTCGAGGAACGGGTCCCAGCCGCCCCAGGCGACCATCTCCGGGGTGTGCGCGGACAGGCTGGCGAGGGACTGCGTCAGCGCCGGGGTCCCGGGGTCCTGCACGGCGCGGGCGGCGGCGAGCGTCAGGGCGGCGGGCCCGATCTTCTCCGACTCGACCAGCTGCTGCCCGAACTGCGCCAGCGTCGGCGTGCCGGCGCCGGCCTCCCGCAGCAGCGCGGGGCTGATGGACTTCAGGTTCACCGGCAGCGACCAGGCCGCGAGCGCCAGCAGGACGCCGGCCGCCACCAAAACGGGGGCGGAGACCGGAAACCGGCCGGAATGGGCGGGGGCCGTCATGGTGGCGGAGTATTTATTTGCGGGCGGCAGATAGCAAACCCACCCTCTGGGCCCATCGACCGATGTCCTTTACAATTGTTCACTACAACCACCCCATTTTGCGCAAGAAGGGTGCGAAAGTCGCAGTGTTTGACGCGTCCGTGGTGCAGCTGGCCAAGGCGATGGTGCGCACCATGCACGCCGCCGAGGGCATCGGCCTCGCCGCGCAGCAGATCGGCCAGGCGCTCCAACTCTGCGTCGTGGACGTGCGCCCGGCGGAGGCGGATTTCACCTGGGAGCTCGATGGCGCGAAGCCGCCGCTCGACCTGTTCATGCCCATGACGATCGCCAACCCGAAGGTCACGCTCGTGACCGGGACGACCGAGGACACCTATGAGGAGGGCTGCCTGTCGTTTCCCAAGATTCGCGGCGACGTGGACCGGCCGGAGGCGATCGTGGTGCATTTCCAGGACGAGCGCGGCGTGCCCCATGTGCTGCGCTGCGACGGCCTGCTCGCGCGCTGCATCCAGCACGAGGTGGATCACCTGAACGGCGTGCTGTTCATCGACCGCATGACCAAGAAGGTGCGGGCCACGGTGGAGGACGCGGTGAAGGCGCTGGCCAAGCAGACCCGCGAGGCCGCGGCCGAGAAGGCGAAGCCGTGAGCGCGGCCCGCTCCATCGTCACGCGGGCCGGCGACGACGGCACCACCGGCCTCCTGTACGGTCAGCGGGTGCCGAAGGACCATTTTCAGATCGAGGCGGTGGGCGCGTGCGACGAGCTCAACGCGGCGCTGGGCGTCGCGAAGGCCGCCGGCACCGACCTCACCCAGCGAGCCGAGCTGGAGCGGATCCAGCAGGACCTGGTCGCGCTGATGGGCGAGGTTGCCTGCGCCGAGGCCGACGTGGCGCGCTACGCCGAGTCGAAGTTCCGCAAGGTCGGCGCGGATGAGCTCGCCCGCGTCGATGGCGCCATCAAGGCGCTCGAGGCGCGGTCGCTGCGCTACGAGGGCTGGGCGACGCCCGGCGCCAACCTGCATGCCGCGGCCCTCGACCTTGCGCGCACGGCCGCACGACGGGCGGAGCGCCGGCTCGCCAGTTTGCCCGCACAGGGCCGCAGCGTCCGCGCGGTCCTGCTGCAGTACATCAACCGCGTCTCGGACCTGCTGTGGCTGATGGCGCGGGCGGCGGAACAGTAATCCCGCCCCACCCCTTCGCGCTCCTCGCGGAAATCCCAATCCGCCTCAGAGCAGGTCGGCCGCCAGCTCGGCGAGCTTGGAGCGTTCGCCCTTGGTGAGCTTCACGTGGGCGGCGACGGACTGGCCCTTCATGCGGTTGTGGCAGTAGACGAGACCGTTGCTGCGCGAGTCCACGTAAGGGTTGTCGATCTGGGCCGGGTCGCCGATCAGGACGATCTTGGAGCCCTCGGAGATGCGCGTGATGACCGTCTTCACCTCGTGCGGCGTGAGCTGCTGGGCCTCGTCGAGGATGAAGAAGCGGCGGGCGATGGAGCGGCCGCGAATGAAGGCGAGCGCCTCGATCTCCACGAGGCCGCTCTTGAGCAGCCGCTCGTAGGGCTTGGCGAGCGGCGCGCCGCCGTGGCCGTTCTGGCTCACGTGCGCGGGCTGCGGGGCGTTCATGGCGGCCATGAAACCCTGGTCGTGCTTCTTGTGCTTCTTCTTGGAAACCTTCTTGGCCGCGAACTGCGGCTCCTTCTGCGGCTTCGACGGGATCAGCACCTCCAGCGCGTCGTAGTAGGGCTGGAGCCACGGCTTCATCTTCTCCTCGAGCGTGCCGGGGAGGAAGCCGATGTCCTTGCCGAGCGCGATCACCGGGCGGGAAATCGAGACGCCGTCGTAGCGCGACTGGTCATCCCACGTCTGGTGGAGCGCGCCGGCGATGGAGAGCAGCGTCTTGCCCGTGCCCGCCTTGCCGAAGCAGGTCAGCATGTGGATGCTGTCGTCGAGCAGCGCATCGAGGAAGAACTGCTGCTCGAGGTTGCGCGCGCGGATCGGGATGCCGCCGGGCGCCTTCACGAAATCGGGGATCTTCAGCCGCCGCACGAGGCCCTCGCCATAGTAGCGGGCCGGCATCGTCTTGCCCTCGTTCGAGCGCAGCAGGACGTATTCGTTGAGGTAAAGCGGCTTCGCCGCCTCGGGCCCGAGGTCGAACTCGCCCTCGGAGCAGAAGCGCTGCAGCTCGTACAGATTGACCGGGAGCTCGCGGTAGCTCGCCTCGTCGCTGCCCTCGGGAACCTTGTCGTTGAGGTAGTCCTCCGACTCGAGTCCGACGGCGCGCGCCTTCAGCTGCACGTTGACGTCCTTCGTGACGAGGATGGTCGGAGGCGGGTACTGCTCCTGCACGAACAGCGCCGCGGCGATGATGCGGTTGTCCTTCTTCGTGAGGTCCGGCAGGATCGAGCGCAGCCGCTGCATCGCGGGCGACGTGCGGCCGCCGTCCATCAGGTACGGATTGATGATGATCGTCAGCGTGCCGCCCGTGGGCAGCTCAACGCCCTCATGCATGGAGCGAGAGTCGGGCAGCAGCTCCTGCAGGATCCGGTGAACCCGGCGCGCGTTGCGTCCGCGTTCCGTGGACTGTTCGCCCTTGATGGCGTCCAGCTCCTCAAGGACCTCGACCGGGATCGCCAGGTTGTTTTCCTGGAATTTGTAAATCGATTGCGGATCGTGCAGGAGGACATTCGTATCGAGCACGAAGGTCTTTACCTTGGCCGAAATCCTGATCCGCGAATTTGGAGCGACCGCTCCGCGCAGGTTTTCCATCGGTTGTGGATATCTTGTGAATAACCACGCATGCGCCGTGCCATTTGTCGATGATAGAGTTACACGTGCCCTATAAATTCACCTAATCGCCATGCGGTTGTCAGAGTCCGGGAGAATGACACCGGCGAGAGTCGGATTCAGCGGTGAAAATGGGCAAAAAAGAGGGCGGGCCGCCTACCCCTAGACGACCCGCCCATAGCTTTCTTACTTACCCCAAATCTCCCGCTAAGCGGGAGAACGAGGGGTTGGACGGCAGGCGGGAGGAAAGGTTCCCTGTGGCTCCGGGGGCAACTGGGTGAGCTATTTTGACAAATTCGAAGGTCAAAATCCGAATTTCGACCCAGCTAGTGAGCGTTGAGTCCACCCGACGGCCCCGCGGGCTTTTTGGGCTTGGGAGCGACCCAGAGCCGCAGCAGGTGCTCGGCCAGGTTTTTCATGCTCGTGCGCTGCTGGCCCTCGTGCCGGGCGGCGTCGCGGAAGGCGGGGACATGCGTGGTGCGCTCCTCGTAATAGCGCCACAGCTCGCCTTCCAGGTGACGGGCGACCGCATGGGGATCGGACTCGGTGGCGGCGAGTTTCTGAACTTTGGCCGTCCAATGATGTCTCTCGTCCGCATGACGTTGCACATAATCGAACAAACGCTGCTCGCTGCGGTTGAGACTCATGGCGCCAACCTGCGTCGCAGCAGGTAAAAAACAACCGCAAAGCAGGCCACGGCGTCATTGCAATCCCCCCGTATCTTCCTCATATCCATCTCATCAACCCCACCGCACCCATGTGGTCCAAGATCAAAGAGCAACTTCCCACCATCCTCCTCACCGCGCTCCTTATTACTGGGGCGGCGTTCTGGCTCCATCAGCGCACCATCAACGACATGGCGGCCCGTGAACAGGCGGACTTGGCTCCCCTGCGCGAGCAAAACGACGCGCTCAAGGCCTCGGCCGAGGAAAACCGTCGCCAGATCGAGGCCACCAACAAATTGCTCAAGGACGCGATCGCCAAGCGGCAGGCGGACATGTTCATGACCGACGAGGAGGTCAACAAGCTCAACGCCGACAAGATCAACGCCCTCGCCGAGGCCGTCGCCAAAAAGGTCCAGCCGTACAATCCGCTCCCGAAGTCGCCCGAGGAGGCGGAGAAGATGCAGAACGAGCAGATCGACAAGGTCTCCTCGCGCATGACCGAGAAGATCCAGCCGATCCTCACCGAGATGGCGAACGACCAGCATCTCACGCGCGACTCCATCGCCGCCTACAGCCAGAAGATCTCCGACCAGGTCGGCAACGTGCTGACCAACGAGCTCGCGAAGAACCAGCAGCTGAACAACAACCTGGTGGCCACGCAGACCGTCGCGCAGGACTCGCTCAAGCTCTCGCACGAGATCACAGCGCTCTACCTCAGCTCCTTCAAGGATCAGGGCCTCATCACCCGCCTGCTCACCCTGCCGGCCAACGTCGTCAAGGACGCCGCCAGCCTCAGCATCGTCTCCAGCAGCGAGCGCAAGAAGGTCGAGGGCGACCTGATCAACCGGATGAACGAGATCGAGAAGCGGTTGAACGAGATCCAGGCGCAGGCCCCAAGGAAATAACAAGTTTCAGGGACCAAGTATCAAGGTCCACCAGCCGCGCGAAACCCGCGCGGCTTTTTCATGGCCGGGCGAATTCCTTCGCCGCGCTGCCCGCCTGACACCTGCCACTTGAGACTTACCTCAGAAATGAGGCCGCGCCTCATTTCATGAGGTAAAACGGACTGGGCAGCTTGAAGCTCCTCTCCGCCAGGCCGCCGGCAAAGTCGCTTTCCTGGTCGCCGATGTTCGCGACGATCACGCAGCCCCCGGCCACGAGCCGGCGGCGCTGTTCGGTCTTCCAGGCCCCGGTCAGGAGCGTGTCCGCGTCGGCCTTGAGGATCAGCCGGGAGTAGTCGCCGCAGCCCACCGCGCGGAGGTTTTTCTCGGTGCCGGCGCGGTCGCGCTCGAGTCGGCCCGACAGCACGATCACGTCGAAGCCCAGTCGCTTCGCCGTCCGAAACAGGTCGCAGGCCGGCTGGAGGCCCGGCGCCTCACCCTGCGCCATCCAGGCCGTCCAGACCGCGGGCACGTAGCCGAAGTCGACCGAGCGCATTTCCGGCAGGTTCGAGAGCAGGGTCTCGTCCACGTCGAAGATCACGGTCAGTCGCGCGCCGCCCTGCCGGGCGCGCTGCTGCAGCCAGGCGTCCGCCTGGGACGCGACCCGCGTGATGTCGCGGCCGTACTCACCCGAGTCGACGTAGGCGCGAAGTTCTTCCTTCAGCAGGCCGAGATTATGCGGCTCGGCCGAGGGCAGCATGACCGCCGCCGCGAGCACGACGACCGCGGCAGCCAGGATTCGAGAAATGGGAAAGGACGGCATGGCGGGATTGAGGGTGATTCCAACAGGATTCCCCTCCCCGGCGCGAGTCTGCTCGCGCCTGGCGGCACTTTGTAATTTACCACGAAGGACACGACGCTCACGAAGAGCTGCGGCTTAGGCTGCACTTCGCGTCCTTGGCGATCTTAGCGGTGGTAATGCATTGATTTCCGATCCATTCCACCGCTAAGGCCGCGAAGAGCGCGAAGCCGAGGCAGCCCATGCTTCGTGAGCTTCGTGCCCTTCGTGGTAAGAAAATCAGCCCGCCCGCGCAGTGGTGGGCTCACTTCAGCGCGAGGTCGGGGCGCTTCACTTCCTTGACGGCCCACTTGGTGACGGTGAGGCCCTTGGCCGAGCGGGTGCTGACGGGCACGGTGGTCAGGTCGAAGTCGATCTCGCGGATGCGCGCGCCGCTGCGGCCGTCGAGCGAGACGTGCAGCAGCTTCGGCATATCCTTCTCGGTCTTGCTGACCTCGAGGTAGACGACCTTGGAGCCCTCGCTCTTCACCAGCGCGTAGAGCTTGTCGCGCGACAGGCCGCCGATCTGGAACTTCTTCGCGAAGGCCTTTCCGGACTCCTTGTCCTGGTAGACCATGGTGTAGAAGTTCGCGTCGCCGTCCTTCGGCCAGATGGAGACGTGCATGATCTCGCGGCCCATGAAGACCTTGTCGCCGACCTTCGAGACCTTGAGCGAGCCGTCGCGCATGATCGTGAGCACGCTGTCGAGGATGGTGCACTCCTGCACGAACTCGTGCTGGCGCCAGTTGAGGCCGATGAAGCCGTCCTCGCGGTTGACGTAGAGGCGCTGGTTGGCGGACACGACCTCGGCGGCGTTGATCTGCTCGATCTCGTCGTAGCTCGTGCGGCGCTTGGCGCCCTTGCCGTATTTCTCGGCGAGCATCTCGAACCAGGCCACGGCGTAGGCGGTGAGGTTCCGGAGGTTGGCCTTGGTCTCCTTGATGCCCTCCTCGATCTTCTTCATGGCCTCCTCGGCCTGGAAGCGGTTGTAGGCGGAGATGCGCTTGATGCGGATCTCGGTGAGGCGGACGATGTCCTCCTCGGTGACCTCGCGGCGCAGCTGCTTGAGGAACGGCTTCAGCCCGGCGCGGATCTCGGCGAGCACGCTCTCCCAGGTCTTGGACTTCTCGATGTTCCGGTAGATGCGCTCCTCGATGAAGATCCGCTCAAGCGAGTCCCAGTGCCACTGCTGCTCGAGCTCCTCGAGCCGGATCTCGAGCTCGCGCTTCAGCAGCGCCTTGGTCGCCTCCGCGCTCTGCTTGAGGATCTCGCGCACGCCGAGGAACTGCGGCTTGTCCTCGTTCGTCTTCGCGTCCCGCACGATCACGCACGCGGCGGGCGAGAGCTGGATCTGGCAGCTGGTGAAGACATAGAGCTGCTGGATGACCTTGTCCGGCTCGCTGCCCTGCGGCAGGTGGACGAGGATCTCGACCTTGTCGGCCGTGTTGTCGTCGACGTGCTTGACCTTGATCTTCCCCTTGGCGTTGGCCGCGAGGATGGACTCGATCAGGGACTCGGTGGTGACGCCGTAGGGCAGCTCGGTGATGGCGAGCAGGTACTTGGAGCGCTCCTCGATCTTGGCGCGGACCTTCACCTTGCCGCCGCGCTCGCCGTCGTTGTATTCCGCGAAGTCCGCGGTGCCACCGGTGGGAAAATCGGGCAGGATGCGGAAGGTTTTTCCCTGGAGGTGGTTGACCGCCGCGCGGCAGAGGTCGTTGAAATTATGGGGCAGGATCTTCGTCGCGAGGCCGACCGCGATGCCGTCGGCGCCCTCGAGGAGCACGATGGGGAACTTGGCCGGAAGCGTGACGGGCTCCTTGGTGCGGCCGTCGTAGCTGAGCTGCCAGGTGGTGGTCTTCGGGTTGAAGAGCACCTCGCGCGCGAAGGCCGTGAGCCGCGCCTCGATGTAGCGGGGCGCGGCGGCCTCGTCGCCGGTGAGCATGTTGCCGTAGTTGCCCTGGGGCTCGATCAGCCAGCCGCGCTGGCCGATCGCCACGAGCGCGGCGCCGATGGAGGCGTCGCCGTGCGGGTGCAGCTTCATCGTGGCGCCGACGACGTTGGCGACCTTGTGGAAGCGGCCGTCGTCCATCTCCCAGAGCGTGTGGAGCACGCGGCGCTGGACGGGCTTCAGGCCGTCGTCCACGTGCGGCACGGCGCGGTCGAGGATCACGTAGCTGGCGTAGTCGAGGAACCAGTTCCGGTAATGCTGGGCCAGGGGCGCCTGGTCGTCCTGGACCTTCTCGCCCTTCTTGCGCTTGGGCGGCGCCTCGGCCGACTCACCCGGGGCGATCCCGGGTTGCGGGTCACGGGCGACGACGGCGGGGGGCGCGGCCGCCGGACCGGCCTCGGGCTTCGGGCTCTTGGCTTCGGGGGCGGTGGGCTTGGTGCCGGCGTCGAGCGGCAGCTCGGACTGGTCGTTGGAGGGTTTCTTGCGTTTGGCCATCTAGGTGAGGGAAAGTATCAGGTGACTGGCAGCAGGTGACAAGGTGGGGACCAGCAGAGGATGCACGGAAGAGGCAGCGCCGGTGACTTGTCCCATGTCCCTTGTGACTAGGAGGCGCTCACGCCTCCACCAGGTCCTTCTCGACGCGGAGGTTGTCGATGATGAAGTCCTGCCGCTCCGGGGTGTTCTTGCCCATGAAGAAGGCGAGCAGCTCGTCGCTGCTGCCGAGGTGGTGCAGGTTGACCGGCTCGAGGCGGATGTTCTCGCCGATGAAGTCCTTGAACTCGCCGGCGGAGATCTCGCCCAGGCCCTTGAACCGTGTGATCTCGTGGCTGGCGCCCAGCGCGACGACGGCGGCCTGCTTCTCGGCCTCGGAGTAGCAGTAGCGCGTGACCTTCTTGTTGCGGACGCGGAAGAGGGGCGTCTCGAGGATGAACAGGTGGTTGTTGCGGATGACGTCGGGGAAGAACTGCAGGAAGAACGAGAGCAGCAGCAGGCGGATGTGCATGCCGTCGACGTCGGCGTCGGTGGCGATGACGATCTTGTTGTAGCGCAGGCCGTCGAGGCCCTCCTCGATGTTGAGCGCGGACTGGAGGAGGTGGAATTCCTCGTTCTCGTAGATGACCTTCTTGGAGAGGCCGTAGGTGTTGAGCGGCTTCCCCTTGAGGGCGAACACGGCCTGGGTCTGCACGTCGCGCGTGGCGGTGAGGGAGCCGGCCGCGGAGTCGCCCTCGACGATGAAGAGCGTGCTGTCCTCGGCGCGCTCGTTGCGGTCGCCGAGGTGGAGGCGGCAGTCGCGGAGCTTGCGGTTGTGGAGCGAGGCCTTCTTGGCCCGCTCGCGGGCGAGGCTGCGGATGCCGGCAAGCTCCTTCCGCTCATGCTCGTTCTCCTCGATCTTGCGCTTGATGATCTCGGCCGTCTCCCGGTTCTTGTGCAGGTACGTGTCGAGCGACTGCTGCATGAACTTGCCGACGAATTCCTTGATCGAGGGGCCCTTCGGCCCGATGTCGTTCGACCCGAGCTTGGTCTTGGTCTGCGACTCGAAGACGGGCTCCTGCACGCGGACCACGAGCGCGGCGTCGATCGCCTGGCGGACGTCGGCGGCGTCGTAGTCCTTCTTGAAGTGGTTGCGGAACGTGTCCACCAGTGCCTCGCGGAACGCGGCGAGGTGGGTGCCGCCCATGGTGGTGTGCTGGCCGTTGACGAACGACCAGTACTCCTCTCCGTAGTGGTTGCCGTGGGTGAACGCGACCTCGATGTCCTCGCCCTCGAGGTGGATGATCGGGTACAGCGGCTCGCCGCTGAGCTCCTTCGTGAGGAGGTCCTTCAGGCCGTGCTCGGACTTGAACGCCTTGCCGTTGAACGTGAGCGTGAGCCCGCGATTGAGGAAGGCGTAGTTCCACAGCATGTCCTCGATGAACTCGAGGCGGAACCGGAAATCGCCGCCGAAGAGCGCGGTGTCGGGCGTGAACTCGATCAGCGTGCCGTTGCGCTCGTCGGACTTCGACACCTTGGACTCCTTCTTCAGCCGGCCCTTCTCAAACTCGGCGGCCTTGGTTTCGCCGTCGCGGAAGGCCTGGGCGCGGTACCACACGGAGAGGGCGTTGACGGCCTTCTGGCCAACGCCGTTCAGGCCGACGGCCTTCTGGAAGGTCTCGCTGTCGTACTTGGCGCCGGTGTTGATGATCGAGACGCAGTCCACGAGCTTGCCGAGCGGGATGCCGCGGCCGTAATCGCGCACGCGAAGGGTGCGCTCGGTCAGCTCGATCTCGATCTTGCGCCCCTGCCCCATCATGAACTCGTCGATCGAGTTATCGATCGTCTCCTTCAGCAGGACGTAGATGCCGTCCTCGGCGTGGGCGCCGTTGCCGAGGCGCCCGATGTACATGCCCGGGCGGAGGCGGATGTGCTCCAGGGAGCTGAGGGTCTTGATGCTGGCTTCCGTGTAAGCTTGGGCCATAGGGGTTGGTTCTGGCGCACAGCGTCCCGGCCCCCGGCGGGGTGACAAGCGAAAATCCCGCCCCGGCACTTGCCGTTTTGCCCGCGGTCCATGCCTTTGCGATCTGCCCGGGCGCCCCCGCCCAACCCCGCCATGAAAAAATTCCTCACCCGCACCGCCCTGGCCTTCGCCGTTTTCGCCCTCCTGGTCTACCTGGGCCTCACCTTCTTTCTCGGTTCGATCGTGACGTCCGCGGTCAACCGCATCGGGCCGCGGCTGACCCAGACCCGCGTCGTGCTCGACGGCGCCCGCCTTTCCCCGCTGTCCGGCAGCGGCACGCTGCACGGCCTGGTGGTGGACAACCCCCCCGGCTGGAGCGCGGGGCCGGTGTTCCACCTCGGCCAGGTCTACATCCAGATGCAGCCCTTCTCGCTGTTCCGCGACCACATCATCATCGAGGAAATCACAATCGACCAGCCGGAGTTCCACTACGAGACGAAGATCCTCTCCAGCAACCTCAGCGAACTGCTGAAGAACATCCGCGCGGCCACGGGCGACAAGTCGACCGGGTCCGCCCCGACGGCGGCCGGCCCGGAACGCCCGGTCCGGTTCGAGGTGCGGCATCTCCGGCTGATCCGCGGCAAGGTGACCGTGGGCGTCGGCAACACCGCCCTGACCCTGCCCATGCCCGAACTGGAGATGCGCGACCTTGGCACCCGGGAGGGCGGCATCAACGCCGCCCAGCTCGCGACCGCCGTGCTGACGGATGTCACCCGCAACATCGTCTCGGCCACCTTGCAGGCCGCCGGAAAGATCGGCGCGACCGGCGGCGCCGGCGCCGTGGAGGACCTCAAGAAGGCCGGCGACAGCCTGAAGAAGCTGATCGGCCGGTAACCCGCCGTTCATCGATTTTGGATGGACCCCGCCCGCCGGCCGCGCTGCGCTGCAACCATGAAGATCACCTATTACCTCGAGGTCTTGTCGTCCTGGTGCACGTGGGTGGAGCCGACCTGGGACGCGCTCAAGGCGCGCTACGACGGGCGGGCGCAGTTCGAGTGGCGCATCGCGCTGATGAACCCGAGCGACTTCCCCACCTCGCGCGCGCAGTGCGACTGGTTTTACCAGCGGAGCGGCGGCACGGTGATGCACTCGCCGTTCATGCTGAACTCCGGCTGGTTCGAGGCCTCGCGCAAGGGCCACTACGAGGCGCCAAATCTCGTGGCCGAGGCGGGCCGCGATTTCGGGTTTGAGGGAGACACGATCCGCCGCGCGATCGCCCACGCGGCCGTGCGCGAGGGGCAGAAGGTCGGCGACCTCGCCACCGCCGTCGCCGTCGCCGCCAAGGCCGGCCGGATCAATCCCAAGAAGCTGCAGGCTGCGGCCGAGTCCGACGCCGTGAAGGCCCGGGTCGAGGCCAGCACCCGCGAGTTCTTCGCCCACCAGATCGACCAGCGCCCCGCGTTCGTGCTGACCGACGCGATCGGCGACAAGGCCGTGTTCTCCGGCCTGGTCCGCCTCGACCCGCTCACCGCGGCAATTGACGCCATGCTGGCCGACACCGCGGCCTACGCGGCCCACAAGGCCCACTTCGGGGCACCGCCGGTGCGGTGAAATTCGAAGGTCAAAGCGCGAATTTCGTGTTTTGACCTTCGAATTTCGCGCCGAAAGCCGTCGCTCTCCGCCCCCGATCCCGCCGTCTACTCGTGGTGCCCGCGGTAGTTCTTCTCGCCGGCGGTGACGGCGATGGGGAGCTGGTTCTCCTTCGGCGGCAGCGGGCAGGTGGCGAAGGGCGTGAACGCGCACGGCGGATTCTGCGCGCGGTTGAAGTCGAGGATGACCTTCCCGTTCTCCGGCGGCGAGGCGTAGAGGAACCGCGCGGCCGCATAGGTCTCCTTGCCGCTGGTCTGGTCCGAGATCACGAAGAACAGGACATCGTCCGGCGCCTCCTGGATCGGCAGGAGCTCATAGGTGTGGCCGTCCCGCTGGAACACCGCCTTGCCCAGGATGAGCGCCGGGGCGACATCGCCGAGGACGTTGCGGATCGGCACCTCGCGCGGTTTCTCGTAGGCCACCCAGTCCGCCTCGATGCGCCACGACGGGTCGATGGGAAAATAGTCCAGCCCGAGGAAATGCACGCGGCGGTCCGACTCGCTGTCCTTCACGCGCAGGGCCTTCCGCCCGCCGCGGTCGATCACCAGGAAGCTCACCGTGCCGACCGACACCAGCGACTGGTGCCCGTGGGTGTCATCCCGCAGGTCCGCGGCCAGCTCCTCGTTGCCGTCCACCTGGACGCCAAGGCCGGGATTGAAGACCGCCTTCACGCGTCCGTCCTTGTCGAGGAAGACCGTGCCGAGGTGCGCCGGGCCCTTCGCCAGCACCACGGAGTTGTCCGCCGCCGAGCCGACGGTGTTCTCGCCGGTCTTCAGGAAGTGCAGGCCGATCAGCGTGAGCCAGCCATCGGGCTTCACGAGCTGGTTCACGCGATGCGTCCGCCACGCCTCGATCTCATGCGTGTAATCGTCCGACGCGGCCGCCGCCACCAGTCCCGCCGTCAACCCAAGCCAGCACCCCGCCGCGCACACCCGCCTCATGAATTGATTCATGCGCGGACCATAACGGGGTTCGCGTTCTCCGCCAGTCTGGAACGGCTCACGGCCGGGACCGGCGCCGCGGCGGGATTTACTTTGCCGGCCGCGGCGTTATGCTGGGTTCATGCTGCACCGCACACTCGGCAAGAACGGTCCCAAAGTCTCCGCCCTCGGCCTCGGCTGCATGGGCATGTCCGATTTCTACGGGGCCCGCAATGATGCCGAGTCGATCGCGACGATCCGCCACGCGCTCGACCGCGGCGTCGCATTCCTCGACACCGCCGACATGTATGGCTTCGGGGACAACGAGGAGCTGATCCGCCGCGCCCTGGCAGGCGTGGCGCGCACCTCGGCGTTCCTCGCCACGAAGTTCGGCATCGTGCGCAGCCGGACCGACCCCACCGTCCGCGGCATCAACGGCCGCCCGGAGTACGTGCGCGCCGCCTGCGACGCGAGCCTGCGCCGGCTCGGCGTGGACGTGATCGACCTTTACTACCAGCACCGGGTGGACCCCGACACCCCGATCGAGGAGACCGTGGGCGCGATGGCCGGCCTGGTGCGCGCGGGCAAGGTGCGCTACCTCGGGCTGTCCGAGGCGGGGGTCGCCACCATCCGCCGCGCCCACGCGGTGCACCCGATCACGGCGCTCCAGATGGAGTACTCGCTCTGGACGCGGGATCCCGAGGACGGCGCCCTGGCCGCGTGCCGCGAGCTGGGCATCGGCTTTGTCGCCTACAGCCCGCTCGGGCGCGGATTCCTCACGGGCCAATTCAAGCGGTTCGAGGACTTCGCGGCGGACGACTACCGCCGCATCTCCCCGCGGTTCCAGGGCGAGAATTTCGGGCGCAACCTCGCGCTCGTGCAGCGCGTGGGCGAGATCGCCGCCGCCAAGGGCTGCACGCCCGGCCAGCTCGCGCTCGCCTGGGTCCTCGCCCAGGGCCGCGAGGTCGTGCCCATTCCGGGCACGAAGCGTCGCCCGTACCTCGACGAGAACCTCGGGGCCCTGGCCGTCACCCTCACGCCCGCCGAGCTGGCCCAGATCAACGCCGTCTTCCCCAAGGATGCCGCCTCGGGCCTCCGCTATCCGGAGCTGATGATGAAGGCCGTCGGGCGCTGAGCCCTGCGTCAGGCCTCAGCACGGAATGTGGGAGCGAGCTTGCTCGCGACTCAGGGTCCAGCCGGTCGCGAGCGAGCTCGCTCCCACACACCAACAGCCCAATCCAGTTGAAGGCCGGACGATGAGGGTACACTTTCCAGCCGCATGAAGCTCCTCGCTGCCGCCTTGTCCTGGGGAATCACGGCCACCGCGTACGCCACCGTGACAGCTCCCGACCCGAGGGTGCCCTTCATCGACCTGTCCGGCGACACCGCCCGGCAATTCGTCGTCGACCGCCAAGCCGGCCAGTATCTCGGCCACCCCACCACCGTTCTGCTCGAGGATGGGCGCACGATGCTCTGCATCTATCCTCTCGGCCACGGCAAGGGCGCGATCCAACTCAAGCGCAGCACGGACGGGGGCAAGACCTGGTCGGAGCGTCTGCCTGTGCCCGCCAACTGGGCGACCTCGCTGGAGACTCCCACGATCCACCGCGTCATCGACGCCGCTGGGCACAGGCGGCTGATCGTCTGGTCCGGCCTCTATCCGGCGCGCCTCTCGGTCTCCGCCGATGACGGCGCCACATGGACGCCTCTCGCCCCGGTCGGCGATTGGGGCGGCATCGTCGTCATGAGCAGCCTGACGGCCGTGCGCGGCGAGCCGGGCCACTATCTCGGGTGGTTCCACGACGACGACCGGTTCCTGCATCGCGACTCCAAGCAGGCGACGCCCGTGGTTTTCCACCTCTACCAGACCGAATCGCGTGACGGCGGCCTCACGTGGACCGCGCCGCGGGAGATTGCCGCGTCCACCACGATCAAAATCTGCGAGCCCGGCGTGGTGCGCTCGCCCGACGGGCACCAGCTCGCGCTGCTGCTGCGCGAGGAGTCGCGCGAACAGCCCTCGCAGGTGATGTTTTCCAACGACGAGGGCCGCACCTGGACCCAGCCCCGCGCGCTGCCGAACACGCTGGTCGGCGACCGGCATACGGCGCGCTACGCCCCCGACGGGCGGCTGTTCATCGCCTTCCGTGACACCAACCGCCAGTCCGCGACGCAGGGCGACTGGCTCGCCTGGGTGGGCACCTATGACGACCTTGTGCAGGGCCGCCCCGGCCAGTACCGCGTGCGGCTGATGCACAACACCAAGGGCTGGGACTGCGGCTACCCCGGCGTCGAGGCGCTGCCCGACGGCACGATCGTGGCGACGACGTACGGCCACTGGGTGCAGGACCAGCCGTCCTTCATCGTGGCGGTGCGCCTCACGCTGGCCGAGCTCGATGCCAGGGTGAGGAAGTAAGCGCGCCGCGTCCGGCTCAGGCCCGGGCCGCGTCCCGCCGGAAGCTGCGGATGGCGAGGTAGAGACCGAGGGCCGAGAGCGCGGCGGACTCGAAGAAGGCGATGCCCGGCAGGTGGAAGGAGCGCTCGGGGGCGATGGCCCAGCCGAAGCTGTGCGAGGCGATGAACGGCGCGGGGATCGCCGCGAGGCTGGCCAGCCCGGCGAACACACCCTGCACGGCGCCCTGCTCGTTCGACGGGATGTGCTTGGTCACGTAGGCCTGCAGCGCAGGCTGGGCGATGCCGGCGAAGCAGCCGATGCACACCACCACGTAGAGCGCCCAGCCGAACGGCGCGAGGCCGTAGCCGATGTAGCTGACGATCGCGATGCAGAGGCCGACGATCACGGCGCGCGTGTCGCCGAGCTTCGGGACGATCCGCTTGACCAGCGTCCCCTGCACCATGCCGGTCGCCAGGCCGACGAACATCAGCGAGAGTCCGATCTGCAGCGGGTTCCAGCCGTAGCGCTTCTCGGTGTAGAGCGCCCAGGTGGTCTGCAGCATCACCTGCGCGACGGTCAGCGTGAAGTAGCACTCGACCAGGCCAAGGACCGCCGGAAAGCGCTTGAGGGCGTAGAGGGCGCCGATCGGGTTGGCGCGCTTCCACTCGAACGGCCGGCGGTTTTCCGGCGCCAGCGACTCCGGCAGCACGAAGTAGCCGTACAGCCAGTTGGCCGCCGCGCAGCCGGCCGCGACGATGAACGGCAGCCGCAGGCTGTACTGGCCCAGCAGGCCGCCCGCGACGGGGCCGATGATGAAGCCGATGCCGAACGCCGCGCCCATCAGGCCGAACGACTGCGCGCGCTTCTCCGGCGGGGTCACGTCCGCGATGTAGGCGTTGGCCGTGGCCAGCACGCCGGCGGTGGAGCCCGCGATGATGCGCGCGACGAAGAACCACCCGAGCGATGGCGCCCACGCCATGATCATGTAGTCGATCGCCGAGCCCGCGGTGGCGATCAGGATGATCGAGCGGCGGCCGAAGCGGTCCGACAGCGCCCCGAGGATCGGCGAACACACGAACTGCATGAGCGCGTAGCTGCTGACGATCCAGCCCAGCGCGTAGGAACCCGTGGTGAAGTCGCCGCCCTCAAACTGCTTGATCAGCCGCGGCATGACGGGGATCAGCAGGCCAAAGCCGACGATGGAGAGGACCAGGGTGATGAAAATGAACCCGGTGGCCGGTTTCCGGGTTGAGACGTTCGTCATCCCGTCATGTTTTGGGCCGGCGGAGGGCTTGGCGAGCCTGCAAAAGTTCGTAATTCGAAGACCCTTGAGCATCAGAAAAATGGCTCCACTTGACACCGGGACGGCGGGTTTGGCGTCATGGTGGAGGATGGAACCAAACCTCCCTTTGCCCCGTCTAAGCCAACGAACCATGAACCTCTCCAAGCCTCTTGTCGCATCGCTGGCGCTGGCCAGCCTCCTCACCGGCTGCGTCGGCACCGGTCCCAACACGCAGCAGGGTGTCGTCGGTGGGGCCGCCCTCGGCGCTCTCGCCGGCGCCATCATCGGCAACAACAGCGGCAACCATAACGGTGCCGCCGGTGCCGCGATCGGTGCCGTGGCCGGCGGCATCGCCGGCGGTACGATCGGCAACAGCATCGATCATGAGCGCGGCACGCTTTACACGTCCGAGCAGCAGGCCACCACCAATGTCGTGGTCGCCCAGCCCCCGCCGCCGCCCCCGCCCCCCGCCGACGTCGTGGTCATGCAGTCCGGCCCCGGCACCGTCTGGATTCCGGGCTACTGGGCCTACGACGGTTACCGCTACGTCTGGATCGGTGGCCGCTGGGCCCGCCCGCCCCACCACCGTTACCACGCCTACGTCTCCCCGCACTGGGAGCGCCGCCCCAGCGGTTACGTCTACATCCAGGGCTACTGGCGCTGAGCCATCCGCCCGGCGCGCCGTTTTCGCGGCGTGCTCATTAAACAAGCGGCCCCGCCTTTGCAGGCGGGGCCTTGTTTTTGGGAAATCTAGGGCCGGTTATTTCTTTGGCCCGGCTTCCTTGATCATGGCGTTGGCGTCGGCATCGCTCAGGATCATGCCTTTGTGATGCGACTTCGCATGCTCTTTCAATGCCGCGGCCACCTCGTCCTTGTCGTGGCTCTTGACGGTGAAGTCACAGGGCGACGGGCATTTTGCCATGTAGAGCGGGGCCTTGGCGGTTTCCTCAGTCTTGGCGGCTTCGGCGGCGAGCGCGACGGTCGAGGCGGACAGGGCTAACGCGAGCGTGGAGCACGCAACGATCAGGTTCCTTTTCATGATGCTCTTCCTTGGGTTAACAGACGTTCTGGCGGCCGGAACGGGCCGGCCGTCGGGGTAGTGAACTCCGAAATCATAAAATGACCTCGGCCAGAGTCAAATTGGCCAGGCGTTGCCACGGCTGGCGTTGAATTCCACCGGATTGGGATTCTCATCGCCCCGGCGGGAATGTAGGTAAGGCATCACATCACGTGAAAATCTGCGTCGTCACCGACATGGAAGGACTCGCCGGCGTCGACGCCTGGGAGCAGTGCTATGCCACGGATGATGCCTCGCCCGCCTACCGGCACGGACTGGAGCAGCTGGCCGCGGACACCAACGCCGCCGTCGCCGGCTGCCTCGACGCCGGCGCGACGGAGGTCGTGGTCTGGGACGGCCACGGCCGCAACGGCCAGCGGGCCTTCACGCGCGTGGCGCTCGATCCGCGCGCGAAGCGGCGGCGGCTCGAAGTGGGCACACCGGTCCGCCTCGACGGCCTCGACACCGCGACCGCGGGCGTAGTGATGGTCGGCCAGCACGCCATGGCCGGCACGCTCGGCGGTTTCCTCGACCACACGCAGTGCCCGAAGGAGATCTGCCGTTTTCTGATCAACGGCGAGGAGCACGGCGAGATGAGCCAGTTCGCGCTCCACGCCGGCGCGTTCGGCGTGCCGCTGCTGCACGTCTCCGGCGACGAGGCGCTTTGTGCGGAGGCGCGGCGACTTTTCCCCTGGGTCGGAACCACCGCGACGAAGCGCGGCACGGGTTGGGAAACCTGCGAACTCTACCCCACCGGCACGGTCCGCGCGAACATCCGCCAGGACGTGGCCGCCGCGATCAAGCGCCTGAGCCAGGCACAGGTCTGGCGGCTGCCCTCGCCCATCGAGGTCACGGTCGAATACGCCTGGAGCGCGCTGGCCGATCGCCTTGCCGCCGTCCCCGGCGTGCGCCGCTCCCATGCCCGCGTGGTGTCGTGGACCATTCCGGACGGACGCTGGATCTACAACTGGCCCAGTGTGGACTGGCATCCGGTCGGTTGAAGCCACGAAGGCCACCCTCCTTCGCCAAGGATTCGGAGGCGAGCTTCGCGGCGAAAACTATCCCCGTGCCTCCGCCAGCTGGTCGATGAGGACGGCGATGAAGGACGTGAAGCCGTGGTTGCAGCTCACGTGTTTCTCGAAGAGCTCCCAGAGCGTGCCGGTGGTCTGGGCCATCGGGACGTAGTTCTTGAGCACCTCGTTGCGGGCGGCCGCGTACTCGCCGTTGGCGAGCAGCAGCTCGAAGCGCATGATTTTCCCGACGAAGACATTGGCCGGGTACAGCGGGCCGTACTCCGCGCGCACGAGCCGGCGCCAGAGGGCCGTCTCGCGGCGGACATCGGCCACGCCGGTGAAGAACGCGTAGTACTGGCAGGCCTCGCTCGCGTGGTCGGTGACGACCAGCTTGCCGGCCTTGTCGCGCACGGCGTTGTCCACGAAGCGCCCGTCGCGCCACGCCAGCGACCGCACGGTGGCCTCGATCATCTCGGCGCGGGCCTTGAGCCGGGGATCCCCAAGCAGCCGCGCGGCCGACCGGAGCGTCATGGCGTAGAGCATGTTGGTCGGGAAGTTCACGTCCTGCACGAACTCGTTGGCCTTGGACCATTCCACGAAGACCCAGCTCTCGAGCTTCTCGAGGAGGCCGAGGTCGTTCTCGAAGCGCCGGAAGTAGTTCACGAGTCCGCGCACGCGCCGCTCGACCAGCGGCTGCCAGGCCGCCGGCAGGCGCCGCTCCCGCTGCGCCTCATCGAGCTGCACCACGAGGAACATGGCCCAGTTCGGGATGAACTGTTTCTGGAGCGCCTCCGCCGGATAGCACATCGGCACCATGCCCGCGGGGATGTCGCGGAATTTCACCGGGCGGAGGTAGTTCTCGAGGAAGGCCCGCTCGATGCGGTTGTCGCCCGTCAGGTGCCACTCCGCCCGCGCGGTGAAGAGGCTGTCGCACAGCCAGCCGGCGCGCTCGCGCGAGGGGCAGTCCATGAAGATGTCCAGGGCGTTCTGGCGGAACGTGGTGAGCGCCGCGCGGCGCACCTGCGCCTCCGCCGCGCCCAGGCCCGCCGGGGCGGCAAGCAGCGGGGTCGAGTTGATGTAGTGCCGTAGGCGCACGTCCGACACCTCGGCCGCGCCGGACCACACCAGCACCTGCAGGTAGCGGAAGGTGTAGGGCTCGAAGGCCTCGAAATCGATCTCGGTGCCCGCCGGCAGCTCGAGCCAGAGCGCGTTGACGCAGCCGGCCCGGTGGAATTTCACCTGCCCGTCCACCAGGATCTCGTCGAACAGCAGCACGAGGCGCGTCGCCTTGAGCGCCTTCACGCGCAGCGCCGGGAAGCCGGTGCAGTCCGTGTCAAAGTCCGCGCGGATCCACCGTTTCGCGGCCAGCGTCACCGGGACGCCGGCGCGCAGGCGGGCCGCGCCGGTGGTCTTGTACCGGCGGCCTTCCAGCGGCAGGTACAGCGGGCTTTCCACCTCCTTGAGCGGATAGCCGGCGCAGGTCTTGGGCACCTCGAACAGGTTGGGATGCTTCGTCGCCTTGGCCGCATACGCGGCGCTGTACGGCAGCGTGGTGCCGCGCACGGCCGCCGGGCGGGGGCGCAGGACGGAGAGATCGGGATAGTTCACGCCGCGCTCCAGCCAGGTGCGGCGGTAGGTCACCCGGGCCAGGGCGATCGGACGCGCCGGCACGTAGCCCGGCGCGCGCCAGGTCAGGCCGGCCGCGTTGACGCGGTAGCCCTCGATGAAGGCGCGCTGGTAGCTGTAGCGCTCGGCGCGCTGCACGCGCTCGGTGCGGTGCTCGGCGGTGAAGCCTGAGGCCCGCGGCGCGGTCCAGGCGGCCACGCGGCCAGCCACGACCAGCTCGGCGCAGCAGAAGGGCGGCTCGAAGGTCGAGCAGAAGGTCGGGATGCCGTAGCCCATGACCTCGATGACCACCCCGAGGGCGCCGGCGGCGTTCGCCTGCACCGGCCACTCGTCCACCCGCGCGTGGCCGTGCGCGGTGCGCGCGGGGCCGCGGCCGGCGAACTCGCCGTTGACGCACACGCGGTAGGCCTGGGCGGCGGCGAGGCGCAGCGTGGCGCGGCGGCCGGGGGCAAGCTGGAGGCTCGCGTGAAAGCTCAGCCACGTGTTCATGCGGCCGGCCAGCTTGGCGGGCCAGACAGGGAGCGCACGGGCGAAGGGGCGGAAGGAACTCATGGGGAAGAAACGCTCAACGCTTAAGGGGCAGTGCTCAACGCTCAAGTTTCCGGGCGAACGCCGAACATCGAACGTCCAACGTCGAACATCGAAGGGTCGGAGCCGACGCGGACAGGTTGTCTCCACCTGGGTGGAGCAGACTTCTGCATTTCCGCGCCTCTGCTCCTCCGCGCTTCCGCGATCGTTCCGCTGGGAAGTACGGGCGGTCATTTCCCGCGGATGGATCGCGAAATTTCATTTTTCGGTCCGCCCCTGCATTTCTGGGCTTGGTATTTGGGCCTGATTTTACTGTGCTGCGCTCACTATGCCTACCCTCGTTGGAAAACCCGCCCCCACCTTCAATGCCAGCGCCGTCGTCAATGGCGAGGTCGTCTCCGACTTCTCCCTGACCCGCTACCTTGGCAAGAAGCACGTGGTGCTCTTCTTTTACCCGAAGGACTTCACGTTCGTCTGCCCGAGCGAGCTCCATGCCTTCCAGGCCGCGCTGCCCGAGTTTGAGTCGCGCCAGACCGCCGTGGTCGCGTGCTCGACCGACACCGAGCAGTCCCACTGGGGCTGGCTGCAGGTGCCGAAGGACAAGGGCGGCATCGGCGGCGTCACCTACCCGATCGTGGCCGACACCAACAAGACCATCTCGGCGGCCTACGACGTCCTCGTCGGCGAGCTCGTCCCCGGCGCGAAGGCCGGCGACCCGTTCACCGCGAAGGGCGACCTCATCGCCTACCGCGGCCTGTTCCTGATCGACCAGAAGGGCATCGTCCGCCACCAGCTCGTCAACGACCTGCCGCTCGGCCGCAGCGTGGACGAGGCGCTGCGCATGGTGGACGCGCTGCAGTTCTTCGAGAAGCACGGCGAGGTCTGCCCCGCCAACTGGAGCCGCGGCAAGGCCGGCATGAAGCCCACGAGCAAGGGCGTCGCCGAGTACCTCGCCGCGCACTGAGCCCCGGCGCCCTGCGCCGCGTCACTTCCGCCGTCCGGGATTTTCCCGGGCGGCGTTTTTTGGGAACCGCTAATGGGATTTCACCAAGGGTGAAATCCTTGACCAGCAGCTCCGGCGAATTGCCTTCGCGTCCACACTGGGCCCGCTGATCGCGGGCGAGAAGGCTGCGATCAGCAGCCCCATCTACGAGGCGGAGGCGATCCGCCGCAGCGCTGCCCAAAGATTTCACCCTTGGTGAAATCCAATTAGCGGTTCCCTCTCACCCATCCTGGCGGGCCGTCGGCAGCTCCGCGACGTACTGGTAGGTCGGCTCGACCTCCTGGCGGCGCAGGACGGAGATGATGTGACGCCAGCCGGCGACCAGCCCGACGGGCGGCGGGGGCACGTCGTACCGCATCGCGGCATGCAGCCGGCTGAGATGGTAGCACGGCACCGCGGCGTACATGTGGTGCTCCATGTGGTAGTTCATCTCCCAGTAGAGGAAGCTCACCACGGGGTTCAGGACCACGGTGCGGCAGCACAGGCGGAAGTCCGGCACCTTGTCCTGCAGGCCGACGTGCTGCATGTTGTTGCAGAGAAAAAAGAGCCACGCGCCATAACCCGGGGCGAGCGAGATGAGCACCGGGATGAGCCAGATCCCGTAGTAGAGGCTCACGGCCGTGAGCACCACATGGCCGGAGAGCATGAGGCGGGCCCAGCGGATCGGCGCCTCGCGCAGCTGCGGCTGGTCTGGCGGGTAGCAGACCAGTTCCCACGTGCCCTCGAAGCGGCCCACCGCGATGCGCAGCGCGTAGCGGAAGACCCAGAGGAAGCCGCGGACGTTGACGAAGCCCTGCTCGAGGAACTGGCGGAACATGAGCTTCACCGGCAGCACGACCTCCTGGTCGTCGGGCGGGTGCAGTGTGTAGCGGTGGTGCCGCTGGTGGCTCGCGTTGAACAGGTCGGGCTGGAGCCACCCGAGGAACGACACGACGCGTAGGAAAAACTCATTCAGCCCCTTGGTCTTGAACACCGTGCCATGCCCGAGCTCGTGCATCCCGTTCACCAGGAAGCTGGCCACCATCCCGTGCAGGAACACCAGCAGCACGGTGTAGTACCAGTGCGCGTGCTGCCGCCAGGACAGGAAGGCGAGCGTCGCCGTAGTGGCGTAGACGCCCAGGTAGCCCCCGGTCTGGAGGAAGGCCTTGAAGTCGCTCCGCTGGTGCAGGCGCTTGAAGACGTCGGAAGGCAACGGCGTGCGGTACCACTCGATGACAGGTGGGGTGCGTGTCTCGGCCATACGGCGTCGGGTATTTGGTGATCGCCGCCATCCATGGCAAGCTCGATGCCCGTGAATAAACGGGTGGAGGCCCATGCCCGATCGATTGTCCGCTTCGCGGGCTTCGCGCCCTTGGCGGTGAAATCAGGCCGGCGGCCGGGCGTCCCGGGACCGGTGACGGGCCAGTTGGTCAATGAGATCGGGCAGCTCCGTGTGCACGGGGGAATCCGCAAGAAATTCGGCCGCCAGCGCCTTCGCCCCGCGCGAGCAGAGGCCGGCATAGACATGCAGCTCGAATTGCAGCCGCAGGTCGGCCTCCGCCTGCTTCAATCCCAGCGCCGCCAACAGGAACAGCAGCGCCTCCGCGGTGCAGAACTTGCCCTCGCCGGCCTGCGTGCGGAGCCAGTAGCGGCTCTCGCCCGTCATGGGCAGCGACACCTTCCGGCCCCACCCTTCCACGGCGCGGAACATGTCGCCCGACTGGCGCCACGTGCCGTCGAGCAGCAGCACCTGCAGGTCCGCCGGCGCGGCGGCGGCCGGCAGCGGCTCCCCGAGCGGGTGCAGGATCCACAGCGTCCGGCCGGGCGGCACGATCTCGTCGCGCACCAGCGGACGCTCGCGGCGGTAGAGATGGACGTCGGCGTTGGGGATCACCCGCTTAAGCAGGTGGCCCGTGCTGCTCGGGCGCCAGTTTTCCATGTGGTGCATGAGCACATCCACCTTCACCGGGCAGTCGACCGGCCGAATGCCGTCGCAGATGCACCACCGCGGCGGCAGCTGGCAGCGCGGACAGCGCGGGCTTTGACTGAGGACCACACTTCTCGCCATGGCGCCGTCATCGGGGGCGACAAATCCCCCGCGGTCAATCCGGACCTGCCGCGCGCCGGAATAATTCGCTATAATGGACAATCGCGACGAAGATGGGGGGGCTTCGTTCCGCACCTCCCCCGTCCCAGTTCCACCATGGCCCGTCCCGTCAATCGCCGCATCGTCAGTTTTGCCCAGAAAGCGTACAGCTACGACCCGCATGAGCGCATCGAGCTGATCGGCGGCATCAACTCCGACCGGAGCCGCTGGAAGTTCTCGCAGCAGGTGGCGATCAGCGCGATCGAGGCCGGCACGGATGAGTTCGTCGTGCTCACCAAGGAACGACCCGTGAAGCTCGTCGTGGTGTCGTATGCCGGGCAGAAATATCTTTCGACGGAGCCAGCGGGCAAGGGTCCGGACTGCCTGCTCGCCCTGCCGTCGAGCTGAAGCCCGCGCGTGGCGCGGGCAGTTGAAAGCGGCTGGTTGAAAGTTGAAAGATACCCGGGCCTGCAGGGTCCGAGGCTTTCAACGCTCAACTTTCAACGATCAACTCCCTCCCGCCTGCTTCCCGCTGAGGTGCCAGAGACCGCAAAGGGGACAAAGGTAAGCCGTGCGGTGCCGTTCCACCCCCGCCAGCAGGGCGGCGTCCAGGGCGTCGCCCTGGCTTCGGTAGCGCCGCTTGCGGGTGCAGCGGTGCCGGCGTTCCTCGGCGGTGGGTTTCTTCATGCGGGCGGGACGAGTGGTACGGCCGAACCCGCCCGCGCGTCAAACCCGCGCCGGAACCCCGCGCACCTTCGGCTTGGCTCGCCCGCGGATTCCGCTTCCATCAGCCCATGGCCGCGCCGTCCCCGACCCCGTCACCGGAAACACCCGGCGCCATCCGCTGGACCGGGCTGCTGCTGGTCGTGGCAACCGTCCTGGCCTACGCGAACTCCCTCGGGGGCCCGCTGATTTTCGACGACAAGCCCGCCATCCTCGACAACCCGACGATCCGGCACCTCTGGCCGCTGTCCACCGTCCTCTCGCCGCCAGCCATCGGCAGCGGCGTCACCGGCCGGCCGATGGTGAACCTCACGCTGGCGCTCGACTACGCCGTGAGCGGCCCGGAGGTCTGGAGCTATCACGCGACCAACCTCCTCATCCACGTGCTGGCGGGACTGGCGCTGTTCGGGATCGTGCGGCGGACGCTCCGCCAACCCGTCATCCCCGAGCGCCTGCGCACCGCGGCACTGCCGGTGGCCGGCATGACGGCGGCGCTCTGGCTGCTGCACCCGCTGGTGACGGAATCGGTCACCAGCGTGATCCAGCGCACCGAGTCGCAGGTCGGGCTCTGCTACCTGCTCACGCTCTACGCCTTCATCCGCAGCGTCGAGTCGCCCCGGCCCCGCGCGTGGCAAACGGCCGCAGTGCTGGTCGCCGCGCTCGGCATGGCCACCAAGGAGGTCATGGTCACCGCCCCGGTGCTCGTCCTCGCCTACGACTGCGCCTTCGTGGCGGGCTCGCTGCGCGAGTCCTGGCGGCGTCGCGGCGGTTTCCATCTCGCGCTGGCCGCCACGTGGCTCGTGCTGGCGGCCCTGCTGCTCTCCGGGGGCGGCACGCGCGGCGAGGCGGCGGGCTTCGGGCTGGGCGTGACGCCCTGGACCTATGCGCTGACGCAGTGCCGCGCCGTGATCCTTTATCTCCGGCTCGCCGTCTGGCCCCACCCGCTCGTGCTGGACTACGGCACGGACGTCGTGCGGCACGCGGGGGATGTCTGGCCGCAGGGGCTGCTGCTGCTGGGGCTGCTGGCGCTGACGGCCTGGACCTGGATCCGCCGGCCGGTGGCGGGCTTCGCCGGAGTCGCGTTTTTCCTCATCCTGGGCCCGAGCTCGAGCGTGGTGCCGCTGGTCAGCCAGACCATCGCGGAGCACCGCATGTACCTCCCACTCGCGGCGCTGGTGGCGCTGGGGGTCGCGGCGGCGTATCTCCGCTGGGGCCGAGGAGCCCTCGTCGTGGCGGCGATTGTGGCCGTTGGTTTCGGCGGGCTCACGTGGCAGCGCAACCGCGCGTATCAATCGGAACTGGGCCTCTGGACCGAGACCGTCGCGCAGGCGCCCGCGAACGCGCGGGCGCGGATCAACCTCGCGGAGTGCCTGCTCCTCCTCGGCCGGCCGGCCGAGGCCCTTCCGCACGCGCAGGAGGCCGTGCACCTGAAGCCCAATTATCCCGAGGCCCACACCAACGTCGCCATCGCACTCGCCGAGCTCGGGCGGCCCGAGGAGGCGCTGCCCAGCTGCCTTGAGGCGCTCCGCCTGAAGCCCGACAGCGCCCGGGCGCACAGCAACCTGGGCACCGTGCTGATCAAGCTCGGTCGCCTGCCCGAGGCCATCACCCACCTCGAGGAGTCGCTGCGGCTGGCGCCCGACGCGCCCGATGCGGCCAAGGTGCGCAACAATCTCGGCATCGCGCTGCTCCGGGCCGGCCGGCCGGCGGACGCGATCCCGGAGTTTCTGGCCGTGCTGCGGGTTGACCCCAGCCTGGCCGAGACCCGCTTCACCCTCGCCGTGGCCTATGGCCTTTGCGAGCGCCTGCCCGAGGCGGCGCAGCAGCTCGAGGCCGTGCTGCAGCTCAAGCCCGACCATGCCGCGGCGCGCAGCGCCCTCGAGTCCGTCCGGGCCGAGATCGCCGCCGCGCGGCCGGCCGGACCGTAGCCCGTCGCCGTTTCGCTCTGGTCGAACCGGGTGCGGGCCGATTGGATGCCGCCATGAAAGTCCTGATCATCGGCGGCACCGGGCTGATTTCCTCCGGGATTGTGAAGGCGCTCCAGGCGCGCGGCGCGGACCTCACCGTCTTCAACCGCGGCCGGACCGACGACCGGCTGGGGGCGGTGCGGCGGCGGCAGGGCGACCGGAACGACTGCGCCGCGTTCGAGCGGACGATGGCCGGCGCCGGCAACTGGGATGTCGTGATCGACATGATCTGCTTCCGTCCCGACCAGGCTGAAAGCGCGCTGCGGGCGTTTACCGGGCGCTGCGGGCATTTCCTCCTCTGCAGCACGGTCTGCACCTACGGCAACACCCAGACCGTGGTGCCCACGCTGGAGACGACGCCGCAGGCGCCCCACTCCGCCTACGGCCGCGACAAGGTCGCGTGCGAGCAGCTCCTGCTGAAGGCGCAGGCCGACGGGCGGATGAACGTGACGATCTTCCGGCCCTCGCACACCTACGGCCCCGGCGGCAACGTGATCAACAACCTCGGCTGGGCGCCCACATTCGTGGACCGGCTGCGCAAGGGCCGCCCGATCATCGTGAGCGGCGACGGCCACGGCCTGTGGCAGAGCACGTACTCGGAGGACGTCGGCGTCGGCTTCGCCCATGCGGCCGGACGGTCGAAGTGCTTCGGTGAGGCGTACAACATCGTCGGCGACGAGGTCGTGACCTGGGACGACTACACGCGCCGCACCGCCGCGGCGATCGGGGCGCCGGCGCCGCGGATTGTCCATGTGCCAACGGATTTCCTGCTGGCGGCGGACCGTCCGCGCTTCGTGGCGCTGGAGGAGATCTTCCGCTTCCACGGCGTGTACGCCAACGCGAAGCTCAAGCGCGACGTGCCCGAGTACCGTCCCGCGATGCCGTTCGAGGAGGGCGTGCGGCGGACGGTGGCGTGGATGGACCAGCACCGGACCATTGCCGACGCGGACAGCGACCCGCAGGAGGACCGGCTGGCGGAAGCCTGGGAGCGCGCACTGGCCGAGGCCACGGCCAGCCTGCGCAAAGTGTAGGGCGGGGGCGCCTGACCCCGCCATGTCCGCGGCTCGGATGCTGGATAAACGGCCGAGTGACCTGGAACGCGGGGCATGAAAAAGGCGGGGTCGGCGACCCCGCCCTACCTTACAGCTCGAAGCCGGCCTTAGGCGCGCTGCGCCATGGGCACGAAGTCGCGCTTGACCGGGCCGGCGTAGACCTGCCGCGGGCGGTAGATGCGGCCCTTCGGGTTGGCGGCGACCTCGCGCCAGTTGGCGATCCAGCCCGGGGCGCGGCCGATGGCGAACATGACCGTGAACATGTTCACCGGGATGCCGAGGGCGCGCATGATGATGCCGCTGTAGAAGTCGACGTTCGGGTAGAGCTTCCGCGAGAGGAAGTAGTCGTCCTTGAGCGCGGCCTGCTCGAGGTTCTTCGCGATGGCGAGGAGCGGGTCGTTGATGCCGAGCTTGTTGAGGACGTCGTCGCAGGCCTTGGCGATGATCTTGGCGCGCGGGTCGAAGTTCTTGTACACGGCGTGGCCGAAGCCCATCAGGCGGTTGCTCTTGCTGCCCGACTTGGCGGCGGCGATGAAGCGCGTGCCGTCGTCGTGCTCGTCGTGGATCGACTGGAGCATCTGCACCACCGCGGTGTTGGCGCCGCCGTGCAGCGGGCCGGAGAGCGCGCAGATGCCGGCGGAGAGGGACGTGAAGAGGTTGGCGGCGCTGGAGCCCACCATGCGCACCGTCGAGGTGCTGCAGTTCTGCTCGTGGTCGGCGTGGAGCAGCAGGAGCGTGTTCAGCGCGCGGGAGACCTCCGGCGACGGCACGAAGTCCTTGTAGAGCTCCGAGAACATCATGTGGAGGAAGTTGTCGCAGAACGGCACGTCCTTCGGCGGATTGTACGGCAGGCCGTTCTGGTAGCGGTAGATCATCGCCCCGAGCGTGCGGATCTTCGAGATGGCCATGGCGGCGGCCAGGTCGAAGTTCTTCAGGTCGTTCTCAAAATTGTTCGTCGCGAGGTGCGGGTAGTACGCGGCGAGCGCGGCGACGAGCGACGACAGCATCGCCATCGGCGGCGCGCTCTTCGGGTAACCCTGGAGGATCGCCTGCATCTGCGGCTCGATCGCGGCGTGCTGGCGCAGCAGGTCGCCAAAGGCCTTGCGCTGGGCGGCATTCGGCAGCTCGCCGTAGATGATGAGGTAGGCGGTCTCGCCGAAATTGCTGTTCTGGGCCAGCTGCTCGATCGGGTAGCCGCGGTGGCGGAGGATGCCGTTGTCGCCGTCGAGGTAGGTGATGGCGCTCTCGCACGAGCCCGTGTTGCCGTAGCCCTGGTCAAAGGCGATGTAGCCCGTGTCGGCGCGCAGCTTGCGCGTGTCGATCGCCTTCTCGCCCTCCGTGCCCTGGATCACGGGCAATGTGTAGTCCTTGTCGTCGAGTTTCAGCAGCGCGGTCAGAGCCATAGTGACGGCTACCCAACCGGAATCTCCTCGGCTTGCAAAACAAAGTTGCCGGGCAATCCGACTCCCGGGGTGATCATTAGAAATCACCGCCGGCCGGGTTAGCCGTCCTGAAGCCGGCCCGAAACGCCGTTGCGACCTCAGGCCGCGGCGACGACGGCGGCAAAATTCCGGTAGATCCGGAGACCCTTCGCCTGGCTCTTCTCCGGGTGGAACTGGGTCGCGAAGCAGCGGCCGCGGCCGATGGCCGCGCAGAAGGCGCCGCCGTAGTCGCTCTCCGCGAGGAGCAGTGCGCGGTCGGACGGCTCGCAGTGGAAGCTGTGGACGAAATAGAACGCCTCGCCCTCGGCCGCGAGCCCGGCCGCCAGCGGCGAGCCGGACTGGGTGAAGCGGACGGTGTTCCAGCCCATGTGGGGAATCTTGAACTCGGGCGGCCGACGGAAGCGGACAACGCGGCCAGGCAGAATGCCGAGCCCGGTGATGTTCCCCTCCTCCGAGTGCTCGAAGAGCGCCTGCATGCCGAGGCAGACGCCGAGAAAGGGCCGGTCGGCGGCGATCCAGTCGCGCACGGTGGCGTCCAGGCGCGCCGCCCGCAGCGCGGCCACGCAGTCGCGCAGGGCACCGACTCCTGGCAGGACCAGCCCGCGCGCGCCGCTGGCCGCAACCTCCTCGGGCGTGCGCACCACGCGCGGTACGACGCCCACGGCCTCGAGCGCCTTGGTGACGCTGCGGAGGTTGCAGATGCCGTTATCGATGACCGCGATCTCAGTCATGTAGATGGGAGTTGGAAGATGGGACGCCAGGAAAGGGCTCGAAGGAGCACAACCTCAGTCAGCGCTGGGCGAAGTCAATCGGAGAGGACCGCAGGATTCCATCTCCCAACCATCATCGCGTCGCCGATCTGAAGCGGCCCCGCCGTTTCAGATCGTGCCCTTGGTGGAGGGCAGCAGGTCGGCCGCGCGCGGCTCGATCTGCGTGGCCTGGTCGAGGGCGCGGGCGAGGCACTTGAAGATGGCCTCGGCGACGTGGTGCGGCTCCTCGCCGTAGAGCAGCTGGACGTGCAGGTTGGCGCCGAGGGCGTTGCTGAACGCCCGGCAGAATTCCTTCACGAGGACGATGTTGAAGTCGCGCACGAACATGGTCGGGGCCTCGGCGACGTAGACGAGGTGCGGCCGGCCGCCGACGTCGATGACGACGCGGGCGAGGGACTCATCCATGGGCAGCAGGAAGAACCCGTAGCGCCGGATGCCGACCTTGTCGCCGAGGGCCTCCTTGAAGGCCTGGCCGAGCACGAGTCCGACATCCTCGACCGTGTGGTGGTAGTCGACGTCGGTGTCGCCCTTGGCCTTCACCGTCAGGTCGAACAGGCCGTGCTTGGCGAACAGCGTGAGCATGTGGTCGAAGAACGGCACGCCGGTCTCGATCCGGGACGTGCCGCGGCCGTCGACCGCAAGCGTGAGGGCGATGTCGGTCTCGGCCGTCTTGCGGGTGACGGTCGCAACGCGGGAGGAGGTCTTGGCCATGGCAGAGGGAGTTGAAGGTTGAAGGTTGAAAGTTGAAAGCCAGAAAGTGGCCGGGCCGCAGGGCCGGCGAGGATCGGAAATCCGGCCGCACCGATGCCCGACCCTTCAACTTTCAGCTTTCAACCTTCAACTGGCCCTCGCCCCCAGCCAGGCGTCGAGGGCATCCTGGAGCAGGCCCATCTCCTCGTTCGTGCCGACGGTGATGCGGAGGAAGGGCGAGGTGAGCGGGTGATTGGGAAAATGCCGGACGAGCACGCGGCGCGCGTACAGGAAGTCGTAGGCCGCCTTGGCCACGGCCGGGCCGCTCTCGCCGCGGGCGTTTTTCGGCTCGGTGAAGATGAAGTTGGCCTGGGACGGGTACGTGAACCAGCCGCGCTGCGTCGTGAACTTCGCGAGGTGGGCGTCACGGGTGGCCCGCACCTGCGCCACCACGCCGGCATAATACGCCGGGTCCGCCAGCGCGGCGAGGGCGGCGGCTTGGGAAAGGCGGTTGACGTTGTAGCTGTCGCGCACGCGGTCGAGCAGGCCGATGAGTTCGGGATCGCCCAGCGCGTAGCCGACGCGGATGCCGGCCAGGGCGTAGGCCTTGGAGAGCGTGCGCACGATGACGAGCCGGGGGTGCCGCGCGAGCAGCGGCACGGCGTCGGCGTCGGCAAAGGGCGCGTAGGCCTCGTCCACCACCAGCAGGCCGCCGAAGGAGGCCAGCACGCGTTCCAGGTCGGCGTTGGCGAACGCGACGCCGGTCGGGGCGTTGGGCGAGGTCAGGAAAAACGCCCGGGCGGTGGAGGCGGCGATGCGCTCCAGCGGCAGGCGCAGGGAGCGGTCGAACGGGATGACCTCCGTGCGGCCGGCCTGGATCTCCACCAGCACCGGGTAGAGCGAGTAGCTCGGGAAGGTGAAGCCGACGGCGGCGTCGGGGCCGCCGAAGACGCGGACGAGGAGGTTGAGGATGTCGTCGGAGCCGTTGCCGATGCAGACCTGCTCCGGGCGGAGGCCGTGCAGCCGCGCGACGGCGGCGCGGAGCGGCGTGCTCGGCGGGTTGGGATAGAGGCGGAGCGAGGCGCCGTCGGTGCCGATCTCGCGGTGCAGCGCCTCGGCCACGCGGGGGCTGGGCGGGTACGGGCACTCGTTGGTGTTGAGCTTCACCCAGCCCGGCTCGGTCGGCTGGAGTCCCGGCGTGTACGCGTGCAGGCGGGGCACGTGCGGCAGCGCGAGCTGCGTCGGCGTGGGGGCGGGCATGGCGCGGCTATTTTCCGGCCCGGATCTGGACGGACCGGCCGTGGGCGTCGAGCCGCTCCATCCGCGCGAAGGCGGACACGATCGGCTCGGCCTTGCGCACCGCGCCGCGGGTGTACGTCGTGAGGCTCGTCCGCCGCAGGAAATCCGCCACGCGCAGGCCGCTGAAGAAGCGCCCCGCGCGGGCCGTCGGCAGCACGTGGCTCGGGCCGGCGACGAAGTCGCCCAGTGCGGTCGGGGTGAAGTTGCCGATCATGATGGCGCCGGCGGTGGTGACGGTGCGGGTGAGGACCTGGGCGGCGGAATCCTTCACCAGCAGCTCGAGGTGCTCGGGCGCGACGTAGTTGGCGACGGCGGCGGCCTGGGCCAGCGTGGCGACCTCGACGGCGAGAAAGCCCTCGGACAGCACGCGGGCGGTCTGCTCGGAGCGCGAGAGGAGGTGCAGCTGCTTCTCCACCTCGGCGAGGATGGCGGTGATGATGCGGGCCGAGGTGGCCACGAGGTAGATCTTCTCGCGGCCGGTGCCGTGCTCGGCCTGGGCCAGCAGGTCGGCCGCGGCGAAGTCCGCGCGCGCGGTGTCGTCGGCGATGATCATGACCTCGCTGGGGCCCGGCAGGGAGTCCACGCCCACGGTGCCGAAGACCTGGCGCTTGGCCTCGCAGACGAAGGCGTTGCCCGGGCCGTAGACCTTGTCCACGGCCGGGATGGTGGTGGTGCCGTAGGCCATGGCGCCGATGGCGTGGACGCCGCCCAGCTTGTAGACCTCGTCCACGCCGACGAGGTGGAGCGCGGCCAGCAGGCCGTCGGCAACCTTGCCCGAGGAGTTGGACGGCGTGAACACCGCGATCTCCGGGCAGCCCGCGAGCTTGGCCAGCGTGGCGGTCATGAGGACGGTCGAGACCAAAGGAACCTGGCCGCCGGGGACGTAGAGGCCGACGCGACGGATCGGGTCGAACTTCTCGCCCACGACGGCGCCGTCCTTGTTGCGGGCGGTCCAGCCCTGCGGCAGGCCGCGCTTGTGGAAGGCGACGATGCTCGCGTGCGCGGCCGCGAGCGCGCGGCGCTCGGCGGCGGGCAGGCGGCGGGCCGCGGCGGTGACCTCGGCGGGTTTCACCCGGAAATCGCGGGCCTGGAGCTTGGCGCCGTCGAACTTGGCCGCGTAGTAGCTCAGGGCCTCGTCGCCGCGCTCGTTGACGGCGGCGAGGATGGCGGCGACGCCGGCGGAGAACTCGCGGGACACGGCGGCCGTGCGGCAGAAGGCCGCAAGTTCATCCTGAAAGGTCCGGGAGGTATGGGAGAGGGTGCGCACCGCGGGAGGGGGTCAGCGACTGTGGAGGGAGGGAATGGCGAAGGTGCTGGCGGGAAAGGACTCGTTCACCGTGATCTGGTCGAAGGTGAGGGTGACGGACTTCTCGCGCCCGTCGTCGCCCCGGGTGGCCGTGACGATGGACTTGGGAAAGCGCAGGCCGTTGACGCGGATCTCGCCCTGCTCGCGGATGGACACGCCCGACTCGCTCTCGGTCACCACGAGCCGGCCCGTGGCGGCGTCAAAGTAGCGGAGGAACACGACGCCCCCGGCATGGATGAAGGCCAGCTTCCGGCAGGCGATGCCGTCCTTGGTGGCGTCGCCCTGGTCCACCACCCTGCCTCCCTCGCGCTCCAGCCCGCGGTAGAACGCGAGGTTCTCCCAGGTGTTGGCGCGGAGGCGCTTGATCTGGTCGGTGCCGAGCAACTGCATGCGCCAGCGCGTGGAGTCCTTCGGGTCCTGCACGCGGTGCCAGGCGTCGTAGCCGTCGAGCGCGGTGACCTCCACGCTCCGGTCCGAGCTGGCGGTGATGCGCTGCTGGTACGGGTCCTGGACGATGATCTCCACGGTGACGTAGGTCATCTTCTTCGCGTCCGTCGGATCCGGCGTGACCAGCGAGCCCACGTAGTGCACCGACTTCACGGCCGTGAGAACCTCCTCGGGGCCGACGAAGGCGCGGGCCTTCGCGATCAGGGGATGCTCGCCACGGGCCCCGGCCACGAAGGCCAGCAGCGCGCCCCAGGCGGCCAGGCGACGGAAAGGAAGAAGGGTCATGGGCAGCCAGCTTGAAGGAGACCGGGGCAAAGATGAAGGGCGAAAGTGGCCCCGCCTCCCCCGCCCCGGGCCCCGCCTCACTCCCACTCGATCGTCGCCGGGGGCTTGGAGCTGATGTCGAGCACCACGCGGCTCACGCCGCGCACCTCGTTGGTGATGCGGCTCGAGATCTTCTGGAGCAGGTCGTGCGGCAGCCGGGCCCAGTCCGCCGTCATCGCGTCCGTGCTCTCGACGATGCGGAGCGCCACGACGTAGTCGTAGGTGCGCTCGTCGCCGAACACGCCGACGGTCTTGACGGGCAGGAACACGGCGAACGACTGCCAGACCTTCCAGTAGTAGCCGGTGCGCATCATCTCCTCCTGGAGGACGGCGTCGGCGTGGCGGAGGATCTCGAGCTTCGGCGCGGTGATGTCGCCCATGACGCGGACGCCGAGGCCGGGGCCGGGGAACGGCTGGCGCCAGACGACCTCGCGCGGCAGGCCGAGTGCGGCGCCGACCTTGCGGACCTCGTCCTTGAACAGCTCGCGCAGCGGCTCGATGAGCTTCAGCCGCATGCGGGCGGGCAGGCCGCCGACGTTGTGGTGGGTCTTGATCAGCGAGGCGGGGTTGCCGGCGATCGAGACGCTCTCGATCACGTCGGGGTACAGCGTGCCCTGACCGAGAAAATCGGCGTGGCCGATGGACTGGAGGGACTTCTCGAAGACCTCGACGAACGTGCGGCCGATGATCTTGCGCTTCTGCTCGGGTTCCGTGACGCCCTTGAGGCGGCGCAGGAAGAGGCCCGAGGCGTCCACCACGCGGAGGTCGATCTTGAAGTTCCGGCGGTACAGCGACTCGACGGTGGCGCGCTCGCCCTGGCGCAGCAGGCCGTTGTCGACGAAGACGCAGGTGAGCTGGCGGCCGATGGCCTTGTGGAGCAGCGCGGCGGCGACGGAGGAGTCGACGCCGCCGGAGAGGCCGAGGATGACGCGGGACTTGCCGACCTTGGCGCGGATGTCGGCCACGGCATGGGCGATGAAGTCCTTCGTCGTCCAGTCCTGCCGCGCGCCGCAGACGCCGAGGAGAAAGTTGCGGATCATGTCCACGCCGCGCTCGGTGTGGAAGACCTCGGGGTGAAACTGGATGCCGTAGAACCGGCGCTTGGCGTCCTCGATGCCGGCGAACGGCGAGTTCTCGGAGATGGCGGTGGCGACGAAGCCGGGCGGCAGGCGGGTGAGCTTGTCCCCGTGCGAATTCCAGATCCGGAGCTTGCGCGGCAGCCCGGCAAAGAGCCGGCCGGGCTTCTTGATCACGAGGTGGCCGTGGCCGTACTCGCGCGCCTTGCTCAGCGCGACCTTGCCGCCGAGGAAGTGGCCCATGAGCTGGACGCCGTAGCAGATGCCGAGCACGGGCACGCCCAGGGTGAAGATGGCCGGGTCCGGGTGCGGGGCGGTCTGCGCATAGACGCTCTGCGGGCCGCCGGAGAGGATGATGCCGATGACGCCGTCCGCGCGCAGCTGCGCCGCGGGGGTCGAGAAGTGGTAGATCTTCGAGTAGACCTGGCACTCGCGGATGCGGCGCGCGATGACCTGCGTGAGCTGGGAACCGAAGTCGAGGACGGCAATGGTCTGGGACATGGGAGACAGGGTCGAAGAGCGGGAAACGAGTAGGCGGACAACAAACTCCCGGCCTGTCAACGCCCCGGCGTCAGCCGGTTACGGCGCGGCCTGGCGGTCGATCCAGGCCCGGAGATGGGTCTCGAAGATCGCCAGCGGCAGGGAGCCCTCGGACAGGACCGCGTCGTGGAAGGCGCGCACGTCGAACCGCGCGCCCAGGCGCTGCTCGGCGAGCGTGCGGAGCTCGCGGATCTTGAGCTGCCCGAGCTTGTAGCCGAGGGCCTGGCCGGGGCAGGCCAGGTACCGGTCGATCTCGACCGCCTGGCGCTCGGGGCCGCCACCCTCCTGCTCCGCCCCGTAGCGGAGCGCCTGCTCACGGGACCAGCCCAGGGCGTGGAGGCCGGTGTCGACCACCAGCCGCACCGCGCGGTGCATGTCGCCGAGCAGCATGCCGAGCCGCTGGTAGGGATCGGTGTAGAGGCCGAGCTCGGGGCCGAGGCTCTCGCAGTACAGCGCCCAGCCCTCGACGAAGGCGTTGTTGGCGTCGTAGCGGCGGAACCGCGGCAGCGAGGTGTTCTCCAGCGCGAGGGAGATCTGGAAGTGGTGGCCCGGGATGGCCTCGTGCAGGAAGAGGTCCTCCATCCGCGTCGTCCGCATCTTGGCGGGATTGGGGATGGGCACGTAGAAGACGCCGGGACGGGTGCCGTCGGCGGTGCCGGCATTGTACTCGGCCGAGGCCGACTCGGCGCGGAACCGCTCGGTGGCGCGGATCTCGAAGCGGGCGCGCGGCGTGTGGTTGAACAGCTCCGGGATGCGGGCCAGCACGCGACCCGCGATGGCGCGGTAGCCGGCGAGCACCTCCTCCTCGGTGTGGAACGGGGCGAAGCGGGGATCGGTCGCGACGTAGCGCAGGAAATCGGCCAGCGTGCCCTTGTAGCCGACCTGGGCCTGGACCTGCTCCATCTCCCGCCGGATGCGGGCGACCTCGCGGAGGCCGAGCTCATGGATCGCCTCCGGGGCGAGGTCCGTGCCCGTCTGGAGCCGGATGGCGTAGGCGTAGGCCTCCCGGCCGCCCGGGAGGGCGCAGAGGCCGGCGGTGGTGCGGGCCTGCGCCAGGTACTCGTCCTGCAGGTAGGCGTGCAGCCGGCGGTAGGCGGGCAGCACGGTGGCGCGCAGGCCGTCGGCGTACTCGACGGTCAGCCGGACGCGCTCCTCCGGGCTGAGCCCGGCGGGCAGCCGCGCGAGCGGCGCGAAGAACAGGTTCTTTTCCGGGTCGTCGGCCATCAGCGGCGCGAGCTGCGGCAGCATGCGCTCGACGAGGACGCGCGGGAGGACGATGCCGCGGGTGGCGCCCTCGCGCAGGTTGGCGATGGCCGTGTCGACCCATGTGCTGAAACCTTGGGCGCGGCGGAGGAAGTTCCGGTAGTCGGCGGCGGTGCGGAACGGGTGGACCGACGCCCCCGAGCCCAGCTGGGCGAACGTCAGGGTGGCGGAGGAGAACTGGTTGACCGGCGTGAGGTAGAACAGCTGGCGCGTGCCGTCGCGGCGCAGCGTGAGGTTCCACTGCAGCAGGTCGTAGCTGAGCTGGTCGGTCTCGGAGAGTGCGGCACGGTCGAACTGCGCGAGCTCGCCGAGGTAGCGGTCGCACAGGGCGGCGACCTGGGCGCGGTGCTCGGGACCGATGTCATTCGGCCAGGCCGCCTCGTAGCGCGGGTCGTTGTCGCCGTTGACGGCCGCCTCGACCGGGAAGAGCGCGAGGTAGTCCTCGTAGTAGCCCGCCAGCAGCGTCTGGAAGCGGGTGGCGGCGGGGTCCTCGGCGCGGACGGTGGCGGCAGTCAGGCCGGCGCAGAACAAGGCCAGCGTGGCCAGCAGGCGGACCGAAAGGGAGGGGCGATTCATCGGGGAGACAGCCGGGGCCGGATCACGGACAGACCTGCGGGGGCCGGAAAGGTTCAGAACCGGAGCCGGCTGTTTTCATGTCCGCAGCGCGGGCAGTGCGCCAGCTCGGTGCCGGTGGGGGCCGAGTAGAGCGCGTCGCAGCGGATGCAGTGGAAGATCGTCTTCCGGCGCTCGACCTCGAAGCGCGCGTGGTCGCGGCGGTCGTAGTACAGCCACAGGCCGAGGAACAGGCCGGCCACCAGCGTGCAGTAGAGGACCGCGGCGGTGGTGAGATCGAGCATGGCTAACCTCTAAAATGAAAACGCGCCGAAGGTAAACCTTCGACGCGTGGGGAGTGGTGCGCGGGCGGGGGGGCTCAGGCCTTGGCCTCGCCCTCGGCCTGCGGGGCTTCGGCGGCGGGGGCGGCCTCGGCGGCGGCCTTGGCCTTCTTGGCCTTCGGGGCCTTCTTGCCCTTCGACTTCTTGTAGCCGACGTCGTCGGCCTTCACGAACTCGATGAGCGCGAGCTCGGCGGCATCGCCGAGGCGCTGCTGGCCGAGCTTGTAGATGCGCGTGTAGCCGCCGTTGCGGTTGGTGAACTCCTTGTGCTTCTCGTTGAAGAGCAGCGTCAGGGCCGTCTCGTCGCGGACGTCGGAGAGCGCCAGGCGGCGGAGGTGGAGGGCGTCCTTCTTGTCGGTCTTGGCCGCGGCCTGCTTGGCCTTGGTGATGACCTTCTCGATGAAGGGACGCAGGGCCTTGGCCTTGGTCAGGGTGGTCTGGATGCGACCGTGCGTGATGAGCGCGGCGGCGAGATTGGACATCATCGCGCGGCGATGCTCGACGGTGACGCCCAGGGAGGCGTGGTGTTTATTGTGACGCATTGGTTTGGTTTTTTAGCGGTGCCCGATCGGCAATCCGGTCGCAGCGTTGAGCGGCAGCGGACGGCGCGAACACCAGATTAGTAGCGAGTAGTGGGTAGCGGGTAGCGAGCCGGAAGCGGGTGGTGAGATGAGCCGATGCTCACTGCTCACTACCCGCCACTCGCTACTTCGCCTTAGGCTTCCTTCTTGGTGTCGAGGAGGCGCTCGTCGAACTTCATGCCGAGCGACAGGCCGAGGGCCTCGAGCTTCTCCTTGATCTCGTTAAGGGACTTCTTGCCGAAGTTGCGGTACTTGAGCATCTCCTGCTCGGTCTTCATCGCGAGTTCGCCGACGGTGGTGATGTTCGCGTTGTTGAGGCAGTTGGCGGCGCGGACCGAGAGCTCGATCTCGTTGACCGACATGTTGAGGAGCTTGCGGAGCTTGTTCTGCTCCTCGC
>CAIJZY010000037.1 GCA_903825285.1 uncultured Opitutia bacterium
CCGCCGAGGAAGCGCGTTGCTCGCGGGCCATCAAGCAGGCGGGGTCGGCGACCCCGCCCTCCATCCTTCGTCCTGAACCAATCTTACCGGCAGGCCGCCAGCGGCCAGGACGCGGTGAAGGTGCGCTCGACCTCGACCTGGCGCGGGGCGCCGCCGGTCAGCCGCGCGGCGAGGTGCAGCACGAGCGGGACCGGGGTCTCGAGGGTGTAGCGCACGCCGGACGCATCCTTGGCCCAGCGGACCGTGATGGTCTCCTCGCACCCCGCGATCGGCACGCGGCCGGTGACCTCGGCGAGCGAGCCGGTGGCCAGCGCGAGTTCGAAGTGCAGCTCCCCGAGGTCGCGGCGGGGCCGCAGGCCGAGGAGGTAGCGCGAGAGCTGCCACGTCGGGCAGCCGGCCCACTGGTGGCAGTGGCTCCAGCGGGTGTCGAAGACCTCCAGCCAGGTCGTGCGGCCGTCGCCGAGCGACCAGCCCCAGCAGGTGCGGTACTGGCCGAGCACAAAGTCCATGTCCCCATGCTCGATCAGCTCCGGCAGCGCGAAGTGGCCGAAGTAGGGCGTGATGAGCTGCGGGTTGTTCGCCGCGGGGTCGCTGAGGCGCGGCGCCCCCGGGTGGTTGGGAAAGCAGCGGAGCATGTGGGCCTTCAGGAAGGTCCGCCCGGCCGTCGCCTGCGCCGCGTCGAAGCAGCCGAGCCGCAGGCCGAGCGCCGCGCGGTGGTAGCCGATGCGCGTCCAGGCGTCCCCGCCGGCCGCGAACTCGCCGGCGAAGTACCGCGCAATGATCGCCTCCAGGTTCGCGGCCATCTGCGCGTAGCGCTCCGCGCGGTCGGGATGGCCGAGCACCGTGCACCAGCGGGCCAGGTCGCGCATTGCGGCGAGGGCGTGCAGGTTCACCCCCATGTCGCTCGGGCCGGGATTGCGCACGTAGCCCCAGTCCACGAAGCCCCAGCCGATGCTGTCCTTCAGCCCGTCCGGCGTGCCCTGCGCGTCGAACGCGCCGATGTTCCGCTCGGCGTACGGCAGCATCTCCTCGAGCAGCGCGCGGTCGCCGGTGATTTCCCAGTAGTGCAGGCAGGCCGTGACCCACTGCGCGGCGTAGGTCGTGAGATAGGCGCAGTCGCCGGGACACAGGCCGGCCACGAGGCCGTCCTCCCGGGCGCATTGCGCGCACTGCACGAGCCCGCGACGGCACATGCGGAGGTCGGAGAAGGCGGTGGCGGCGAGGTCCATGCCGACGGTGACGACGTCGCCGGCCCATTGGCCGCGCTCGCGCGTGGGGTTGTCGGTGAGCGCGTCCTCGGCGCAGGCCCGGTGCGTCTCCACGCCGACGGACCAGATCCGGTCGAGCAGTGCGTCGCCCGTGCGCAGCGCGCCGGTCGCTGGCCCGTAGTACACGCGCTCGAGCACCGACTCGCGGTGGAACTTCACCGCGGCCGCGGGCGCGAAGATGTGCACCTCGAGGAAGCGGCCGCCGCGCGGCGTGAGCGGGAAGAACTCCTGGCGGCCGCCGCGGGCGACGTAGTGGTCCAGGTTGCACGAGGTGCTCGTCGAGAGCGTGATCCACGGGTTCACGCGGCCGGCAAGCAGCGCCTCGCTGTAGGCGAACTCGACGACGGTGCCGGCGGGCAGGTCGAGCTCGAAGCGCGGCCGCATCAGCCGCACGCGGCTGAGGTCGTAGCGGCGCCAGATGCCCTGCGGCGGCAGCGCCGCGGGCGCGAGGTCGCGCAGGAAGAAACGCGCCGGCGGGTCGTCGCGGTCGTAGCCGAACATCTCCACGAATTCGCCATGGGCGAGGAGCCTCGGCTCGTGCGGGAGCTGCTGCGGGTTCGCGCTGCGGAGCGGCTGCAGCGGGCCGAGCGGGCGCGTGACGGGCTCCGGCGCGGCCCAGGCGGAGTCGTCGAACGCCGCCGGCCGCCACTCCGGCACCTCCCGGGTGTCGAGCCACTCGATGAAGCCGAGCTGGAAGTTGATCACGCGCACCTGCGGCGTGTAGCCGGGCAGGCGCAGGCATTTCCAGCGCACCGGCAGCTCCTGGCCGCCGGCGTGGGCGGTGCAGGCGAGGAAGGGGTCCATCGGCAGCAGGCTGCGCGTGGGCGCGCCGACGCGGTGCACCTGGATGGCCAGCACATGACGGCCGGCGCTGAGTTCCCGCGTGAAGACCTGGTACTCGGGAAACGCGGCGGTGAAGCGCGCCGGGCCCTCGCAGAAATAATCGCCGTCGAGCCAGCCGGTGAACCAGGAGGCGCCGAAGAGGCGGAAGGTCACCACGCCCGCGGCCGGCAGCTCGACCTCGCCGCGGAACGCGACGTGGTAGTCCTTGTCGTCGGCGTTGGCGCCGGGCAGCCAGAGATAAGGGGCGGGCGGGACGGCGTCGGCGTCAGGGGCGGGGAACATGGTGATCGGCGCTAGCGAACACCATCGCCGGGTCGATTCGAGCCGATTCGGTCCGCGCTCTCAGCGCATTGGCCAACGCGGAGGGGAAACCACGAAAAACACGAAACACACGAAAAGGCTGAGACCGGATTGTTGCCCACGGAATCCACGGATTACACGGAAGCAGGATTTCCGTGTGGTCCGTGGATTCCGTGGGCAAAAAACTGCCCCGTTTCGTGTGTTTCGTGCCTTTCGTGGTGACCCGTCCCGTTTGCGGACCGGCGGATTGCCGTTATCAGTGCGCGGGCCTGGGAATATTCCCGCGCCGCCTTGCTCTCATCCGCAATGAAACGCCTTGTCCTGCTGCTGGGCCTCCTTGGCCTCTCCCCTTTGACCATGACTGCTGCGAATCCCTCCTCCGTGAAAACCCAATCCCTCGTGCTGGGCGGGGGCTGCTTCTGGTGCACCGAAGCGGCCTACCAGCTCCAGCCCGGCGTGCTCCATGTCACCAGCGGCTACGCCGGTGGCGCCGAGCCGAACCCGACCTACGAGGAGGTCAGCGACCATGCCACGGGGCATGCGGAGGTGATCAAGATCGACTTCGACCCCGCGGTCGTGTCGCTCGCCACGCTGCTCGACTTCTTCTGGTCCGTTCACAACCCCACGCAGGTGGGCGGGCAGGGCAACGACGAGGGTCCGCAGTACCGCTCGATCATCCTCTACGCCGACGCGGCGCAGAAGGAGGCCGCCGAGTAGTCCCGCGCCCGCGCGCAGCAGACCTTCCGCGACCCGATCACGACGGAGATCGTGCCGCTGACCAAGTTCTGGCCGGCGGAGGGCTACCACCAGGACTACTTCGCGAAGAACCCCAACCAGGGCTACTGCCGCTTCGTGATCGCCCCCAAGATCGACAAGCTGAAGTCGCACCTGCCGGACACGAAATAAGGCGGCCGCCTTATTTCGGAGCTCGCAGCTCGGAGTGCGCGGTTCGGGTTCCGATCCCCCTTCCGCAGGGTTGCGATCGCACGCTTGCTAGCGCTGGCCCTCGCCGCCGGCCGCGAGGTTTGTGGCCGGTCGATCTGCGAACTTCGAGCTGCGAGCTGCGAATTCCGCTAGACTGTCATCATCTTTACAAGCGACCGGGTCCGGTGATGGTGGGGGCCATGTCCGCCACCACGCCGCCCAATCCTGCCGAGTCCGGCCTGGAGGTGCGCACGTATTTCGTGCGGGGGCGGAACGTCCTGCTGGCCCGCGCCGACTGCAGCGAGCTGTTCGTGGACTACTACCTGCACCTGGCGGCGCAGCGCCTGGCCCCGCCGCCGGCGGCCGACGCGCGCTTCAAGCGCGCCCTGGCGGCCTTCGCGCTGCACATGGCGTCGCGGCCGTGGGACGAGTTGACGGCGTGGACGATCAATTTTCAGGAGCCGCTCCTGAACCTGTTCCTGACCGGGGACAACGAGACGGGCGCGGTGACGGGCCGGGCGTTCGACGAGCACGTGAAGGTGCTGCCGGAAAACCTGTTCTATGCCGACGTGGTCCGCGGCCGGCAGCCGAAGCGCCGCAGCACCGTCGCCTTTGCCGGCGACGACCCGCTCACGGCGGTGGAGCATTTCTACACGCAGAGCGAGCAGCGGCTCGGCCGGTATTTCCAGCTGGGCGAGGAGGACTTCGCGCTGGTGGTGGAGCATCCCGACTGCGACCTGTCCTGGCTCCGCGGCCTGGCGGCGGACGACGTGCGCCGGCTGGACCGCGCGGAGACGCTGGTGCTGATGGAGCGGCGGATCGTGCGCTGGCACTGCGGCTGCAACCAGACGCGGATGATGGAGGTGCTCGCCCCCACGATGCGCCAGGAGCCGCGCGAGCTGTTCGGCGAGGAACCCAAGCTCGAGATCCGCTGCCCGCGCTGCGGCGCCCGCCACGCCATCACCCGCGAGGCCCTCGAGGCCTTCATCGCGGAAAACTGACCGCCCCTCCCTATAGACCGTCATCCTGAGCGAAGGCGAAGGATCGCTGTTATTCCACCCAGTGAGTCCGCGATAGGTGAACGACACTCCCGCGACGCCGTCTGAGTGTCTGGAATCATAGGTTAGCTAGAGTGCACTGATAACAGCGATCCTTCGCCTTCGCTCAGGATGACGAGAACAATGGAGGCGTGGCTTGAAGGGCCCCATCCTCATCCGTGCCATCCGTGTAATCCGCGGGAAAGCTCCGGGGTCATGTTTCCGTCAAAAATGAAGGGTGTATTCGCCGCGGTTTTTCGCCCTACTGGGCCGGACGATGCGTGAGATCCTGCACAACATCTGGGCCGGCCTGACCACCGCCGCGCCGCTCGACCAGGCCAACCTGGTCCTCGGCGTGGTCGGCGTGTGGCTGATGATCCGGCGGAGCCTGTGGGCGTTCCCGGTCGGGCTCGCGGCGGTCACGGTGCAGGGCGTGCTGTTCTACCAGACCCATTTCCCGGCGGACGCGACGCTGCAGATTTTCTATTTCGTGGCGCTGGCCTGGGGCTGGCGGCACTGGGTGAAGGACCGCGGCGACGCGCCGGAGCTGCCCGTGACCGTGCTGTCGTGGCGCGGGCGCGCGCTCACGCTGCTCGCCGCCGGCGCGGCGACCGTGGTGTGGGCGCTGACGATCGGGCCATGGATGCACGCGGTGATGCCGTGGCGCGACGCGTTCATCGCGGCGTTCAGCGTGGCGGCGCAGGTGCTGCAGGTCCGCAAGCAGATCGAGAACTGGCCGCTCTGGGTGGCCGTGAACCTTGTGGCGATCGTCTCCTACTGGAGCGCCGAGCTGGCCTACACTGCTTTTCTCTACGCGATCTACCTCGGGCTGGCGGGGGTGGGCTGGAGGGAATGGGGGAGGGAAGCCCGAACCCGAAAATCCGAAATTCGAGTTACGACTTGAAGCCCGAATCTCGGATAATTGGTGCCCAGACGGCTTCGTCCCGCGCCCCCTGGCCTTTGCCGCTTGGCGCTGGGTGCTTCCTCGCTTAACTCGAATTTTGAATTTTGCCCTTCGTGCTTCTCCCATGAGCCTCTCTCACCCGCTGCGCATCGTGGTCTTCGGCACCGAGTCCACGGGCAAGACCACGCTGGCGCAGGCGCTCGCGGCGCACTTCCGCGAGCCATGGTCGCCGGAGTTCGTGCGGGAGTTCTGGGACCTGAAGGCGGGGAAGATCTCGGGTGCCGACCTCGGGACCATCGCGCTCGGGCAGATGGCCAACGAGGACCGGGCGGCGGCGCGGGCGCGGCGCGCGGTGTTCCTCGACACCGACCTGGTGACGTGCCTGCTGTGGGACGACCTGCTTTTTCCCGGCGAGTGTCCCGCGTGGGTGCGGGAGGAGGCCGAGCGTCGCGCGGCGGGCGTGGCGCTGTGGCTGCTCTGCGACACGGACCTGCCGTTCGCGCCGGACCCGCAGCGCTCCCTGCCCGACGCGGCCGGCCGGGCCATGGGCCGGAGGCTCTGGCGCGAGGCGCTGGAAAAGCGCGGCCGGCCGTTCGTGGAAATCACCGGCCAGGCCGGGGCCCGGACGCAGGCGGCGATCGCCGCGGTGGAACGGTGCCTGGCGGGGTAGGCACCGTTCGGCGATCGGAAGCCGGTTGGAATTTATGTGGGAGCGAGCAAGCTCGCTCCCACATAAAACCCTATTAATACAAACAGCCCACAGGCCGGAGTTCAGTCGAACTCCGAGCTGCGAACTGCGAACTCCGGCAGGCCGGCAGGCCGGCGGCCCGCCTAGATGTAGTTCGGATATGTCGGCTCGTACATCTGCGCCCGGACGCGGGCGGGCAGGTCCTCCGGGCACAGCATGTCGGTGAGGCCGCGCTGGAACGCGACCTTGGCGACGGCCGTGGCGATGGCGGCGGACACCTCGCGGATCCGCTGCAGGTCGGGGAAGATGCGACCGGTGGCGAGGTCCTGCTCGGTGACGAGGCTGGCCAGCACCTTCGCGGCGACGAAGAACATCTCGTCGGTCACGCGGTTGGCCTGGCTGACAATGACGCCCAGGCCGACGCCGGGGAAGATGTAGGAGTTGTTGCCCTGGCCGGGCTTGAAGGTCCGGCCCTGGAACGTGACGTCCGGGAACGGGCTGCCGCTCGCGAAGATGGCGCGGCCGTCGGACCAGGTGTAGGCCTGCTCCGCGGTGCATTCCGCCTTCGAGGTCGGGTTGGAGAGCGCGAAGATCACCGGGTGCGGGTTGAGCCGCGCCATGGCGCGGACGACCGGCTCGGTGAAGGTCGCGGGCATGCCCGAGACGCCGATGAGCATCGTGGGCTGGAGGTCCTCGACCGCCGCGAGCAGGGAGGCCGCGCCGGGATGGTCGTGGGCGAAGCGGCGCTTGTGCGGCGCGAGGTCGGTGCGGCGCGAGACGACCAGGCCCTTCGAGTCGACGTACCAGCACTGCCGGCGGGCGACGTCCTCGGCGATCCCCTCGGACCGCAGGGCCTCGACGACCAGTTCGCCGATGCCGATGCCGGCCTCGCCGGCGCCGAGGAACAGGAAGCGCTGGCGCGCGAGCTGGCCGCGGCTCAGGCGGAGGGCGGAGTAGATGCCGGCGAGCGTCACGCCCGCGGTGCCCTGGATGTCGTCGTTGAAGGAGCACACGCGCGTGCGGTACTCCTGCAGGAGCCGGAAGGCGTTGGCGTTGCCGAAATCCTCGAACTGGATGCAGGCCCGCGGGAAGATTTCCTGCACGCCCTCGACGAACTCCGCCACGAGGGCGTCGTAGGCCGGGCCGCGCTCGCGGGGGAGCGACGTGCCGATGTAGTTCGGGTCCTTGAGGAACGCGGCGTTGTCGGTGCCGACGTCGAGCATGACCGGGAGGGTCTGCTCGGGGGCGACGCCGGCGCAGGCGGTGTAGAGCGAGAGCTTGCCGACGGGGATGCCCATGCCGTTGGCGCCGAGGTCGCCGAGGCCGAGGATGCGCTCGCCGTCGGTGACGACGATCATGCGCACGTCGGCGTGCGGCCAGTTCTGCAGGATCTGCTTCACGCGGCCGCGGTCGCGGATGCTGATGAACAGGCCGCGCGGGCGGCGGAAGATGAACGCGTAGCGCTGGCACGCCAGGCCGACGGTCGGCGTGTAGATCAGGGGCATCATCTCCGTCACGTTGTCCGTGACGAGCCGGTAGAAGAGGTTCTCGTTCCGCTCCTGCAGCGAGATGAGGTAGATGTAGCGCTCGAGGTCGGTGGGCTTGCGCCGGACGGTCTCCAGGACCCGGGCGACCTGCTCGTCCTGGGAGGCGATGTGCGGCGGCAGCAGTCCCCGCAGGCCGAGGGCGTCGCGCTCGGCCTCGGTGAAGGCCGTGCCCTTGTTGAGCAGCGGATCATGGAGGAGATCGGCGCCGCGTTTGCCGTGGAGGTGGGGCTTCATTTTCATGGGGAGGAGAGTTCCGGGCTCGGCCCGGTTGGTTTTGGTGCCCGCAGCTTAACGCCGGGATCGCCGGAGTCAGAAGCCGGAAAGCCCCGCCGGGATCATTCATCACGGAATAAACCGCGCCCCGCTGCTCAGGCTAATGACAAGAAATGCGCCAGATTTCCGGCGCGGGAACCGGATTCGGGTGATGGTGGACCCCAGGTGGGAGCGAGCTTGCTCGCGACCTTTGGCCTGCAAGTCGCGAGCAAGCTCGCTCCCACCTCAAAACCTGGCCGCGAAACAGTCCGCAGACAGGAGTTCAGTCGAACCCCGGCGGTCCAGCGGACCACACCGAGCCGGGCGGGCAGGCCCGCACGGAAACCGTGGCACGGATACCAGATCGGACTCAGGTGGGAGCGAGCTTGCTCGCGACCTTTGCCTGTAAGTCGCGAGCAAGCTCGCTCCCACCTCGCCCCCACCTCGCTCCCGACTTAAATTTTCCCCTCGCGCCGCGCGGAGTGGCGGCTAGCAGTGCGGCGTGGACGGCGAATATCTCCAACGTTTCGGCGGCGTGGGCCGGCTGCTCGGCGCGGCGGCGCTCCCGCGGCTCGCCGCGGCGCATGTCTGCGTCGTGGGTGTCGGCGGCGTGGGCTCGTGGACCGTCGAGGGCCTCGCCCGCAGCGGTGTCGGCGCCCTGACCATCGTGGACCTGGACGACGTGTGCGTGACGAACGTCAACCGCCAGCTGCCCGCGCTCGACGGCCAGATCGGGCGGCCGAAGGTGGCGGTGCTGGCGGAGCGGGTGCGGGCGATCAACCCCGCGTGCCGGGTGACCTCCGTCGCGGAATTCTTCACGCGGGAGTCGGCCGACCGGCTGCTCGCGGCGCCGTACGACTTCGTGGTGGATGCGATTGACCGGATGTCGCACAAGGCGCTGCTGATCGCCGAGGCCCGCGCGCGGGGCCGGCGCGTCCTGACGATCGGCGGCGCGGGCGGCAAGCGCGACGCGACGCAGATCCGCGCCGGCGACCTCGGCGAGGCCTGCAACGACGAGCTGCTGCGGCAGGTGCGGAAGAAGCTGCGGCGCGACCACGGCTTCGCCTCCGGCACCGAGCGCGGCAAGATGCAGTTCGGCGTGCGCTGCGTCTGGTCGGGCGAGCTCCCGGTCTACCCGTGGGCCGACGGCACCTGCGCCGCCGAGCCGGAGCCGGGCAGCAACCTGGCGATGGACTGCGAGAGCGGGTTCGGCTCGGCCGTGTTCGTCACCGGCGCCTTCGGCCTCATCGCCGCGGGCGACGTCGTCACTCAATTGGTGCAGGACCGATTGTAGGCGGGTGGGTGGGATTAGCCACGAAGGGCACGAAGCCCACGAAAAGAAAATATTTTCCGCGGATCACGCGGATGGAGACGGGAAGCGGAAGGCCTGTTTCCCATCCGATTCATCTGTGTTATCCGCGGAAAGTCAGGTTGCGGCACAATCCGGATGCATCGCCACGGCCTGGACTCTTCGTGGGCTTCGTGCCCTTCGTGGTGACAATCCTCAGCCGAACAGGCGGTGAAAGTTTTCCTCCACCTGCTGCGCGAGCGCGACAGGTTCGAGGCCGCGCCATTCGGCGAGGCCGCGGTAGGCGGCGCGCAGGTTGGCGGGATGGTTGGCGAGCTCGCCCTCGGGCGTGGGGAGTGGCGGGAACTCCTCGCGCGGCGCGGGCAGGCGCATCGCCGGCGCATCCGTTTCCACCAGCAGCCGGTCGAGGGGCACCGCGGCATACACCGCGCGCAGCCGCTCCTTGCGCGGATCGAGGAAGGCGCCGTTGAAGGAAAAGTACGCGCCGAGCTTCGCGAACGCGGGCACCAGCTCGGCGGAGCCGTTGTAGGCGTGCAGGAGGAAACCCGGCGCCGGGCGCCGCGCGGCGCGGAGCAGGTCGTGGAGCGCACCATGGGCGTCGAGGCAGTGGACCGACGCCGGCAAGCCGCGGCTCACGGCCAGCTCGAGCTGCCAGCGGAATACGTCGCTCTGCTCGGACAAGGGCGCGCGGCGCTGGCCGGCAAGCCGTGGGTCGTCGGGCTTGGCCCGGTCCAGGATCCAGCGGTCGAGGCCGATCTCGCCGACGAAGGCGCGCGGCTCGGCGTCGAGGCACGCCACCAGCCGGGCCTGCCAGTCGGACGTGCGGTTGCCGACGTCCCACGGATGCAGCCCGTAGCTCGGCCGCACGATCGGCCGCGCCGCGGCCAGTGCTGCGACCTCGGGCCAGTCGGACTCCGACGATCCATTGACCACGACGGCCTGTACACCGGCGGCCGCGAGGTCGGCGAACACCCGCCCGCGATGCGGCGTGAGCCAGCTGTCCTGCAGGTGACAGTGGGCGTCGTAGAGATTCATGAGGGGATTATTTTACCACGAAGTGCACGAAGTGCACGAAGCGCACGAAGGCTTGGGCTTCGCGAGCGTGGCGGGCTTAGCGGTAATAAAACAGAATCAGGTATAACCGCAAAGGCCGCGAAGAGCTCGAAGGATAAATCGTGCGTAGGCTTCGTGCTTTTCGTGCACTTCGTGGTGAAACTAGCCCGCGGCCCGCGCCAGCTCGCGGATGCGCGCGCGGACGGCCGCGAGGCCGTTGCGGCGGGTGGGGGAGAGGTTGCGGTCCAGTTCGAGCGCGGCGAGCGGGTCGGCGTCGCTGGCGGCGATCTCGGCCGGCGTCGCGCCGCTGAAGAAGTCGGCGACGAGGTGCACGAGCCCCTTCACCAGCGGGCCGTCGGCGTCGCAGCGGAAATACAGCCGGCCCTCGCGCGCCTCGCCGAGCAGCCACACCTGGGAAATGCAGCCGCGCACGCGGTGGGCCTCCGTGCGCTCGGTCTCGGGCAGCGGCGGCAGCCGCCGGGCGCGGTCCACCACCACGCTCAGGCGCTCCGGCCCGTCCGGGATGACCGTGAGGTCGTCCACGAGCTGCTGCTGTTTCTCGGCGAGGGTCACGCGCCGAGCTTCGGCCGCCTCGCGGGTGGAATCAATCCCGCGCCGACCGCGGCCTCCCGGAATTTGCCCTGGCTGCTTGCCTCCGGGTTTTCCGCCCGCAACCTCTGCCGGGTCATGAAACTTGATCCCATCCAGGCCGCGTCGGCGGCGCAGTTTGGCCGGCAGAGCGCGTTTTATGGCAAGGGTCACATCCTCGCGCAGACCGCCGACATCGAGGGCGCGCTGCGCCACATCCCGCTCGCGGCGGGCTGGCGGGCCCTGGACGTGGCGACGGGCGGCGGCCACACGGGGCTGCTGCTGGCGGAAAAGGGCTGCATCGTGACGCTCGGCGACATCGCGGCGCCGATGCTCGAGCGGGCGGCGGCGCTGGGACGGGAGCGGGGGTTGCAGGTGGCGACGCGCGTGTTCCCGGCGGAAACGATGCCGTTTGCCGACGGTGAATTTGACCTCGTGAGCTGCCGCGTGGCGCCGCACCACTTCAGCGACCCGCCGGGCTTCGTGCGCGAGACGGCGCGGGTGCTGCGGCCGGGCGGGTATTTCCTGCTGATCGACGGCAGCATTGAGGACGGACGGCCCGAGGCGGAGGCGTGGCTCCACCACGTGGAGAAGCTCCGCGACCCGAGCCACCACCGCTTCTGGAGCGACGCGACCTGGCGCCGCTGGTGCGGCGAGTCGGGGCTGGAGGTGCTGCACTGCGAGCTGCAGCCGATGAAGCAGCCCGACCTGGAGTGGTATTTCACCGCGGCCGACACGCCGCCAGCGAACCGGGAGCAGGTCCGCGCGGCGATCCGCACGGCGTCGCCCGCGGTGCGGGAATTCATGCGCCTCGGCGAGGAGGACGGTAAAACGGTGTGGTGGTGGCAGCGGCTCGTCCTGGTCGCGCGCAAGGACGCGCGCTGAGCTCGCCCGGGACGATGGAAGATTGGGGTTAGGAGATGGCTGAACGAAGCCGATAGGGAGGTGGCAACCGGAACTCCCGTCGCCCATCTCCTCACGTTCACCTTTCATCCTTCATCTCCCCTAAGTCATTTACTGCGGCTGCCATAGCCGCTGCGCGTGATCGACAAGCGCCGCCGGACCCGCAAGCTGGGACCGGCTCGCCGACCGCATTCACGCCCCTTTGATGCGCCTCCCGGACTCAGTCTCCTCTGCCGCGACCCAGTTTCGCCGCGCCCCGCTCTGGTGGCAGTGCGCCCTCGTGGCCACGGCCGGCTTTGCGGTTTGGCTGCTGACCGCGCCGACCAAGACGTCGGGCATGCGGCTCTTCACCATCGCCTTCCTCGCGGTCCTCAACTTCGTCGGCGCCGCGGCCTTCGCGCAGGCGGCGCGGCGCCCGGCGCTGTCCCGCCGCGTGCGGCAGGCGCTGGGCTGCTTCGCCGCGGGCCTCACCATGGTGGGGCTCGGTGCGACCTACCTCGGGCTCGAGGTGGCGCTCGTGACCAACTACCAGAGCACGTTCAGCGTGGCGGACGGGCTGTTCCTGCTCAGCTACCCGCTGATGCTGGCCGGACTCACTCGGCTGCCGCGGGGCGAGCGGCCGGCCGCGGGCCGGTGGCGGATCGCGCTCGACGGCCTGGCCTGCGTGGTCGGCGTCGGCGTGCCGCTGTGGCTTGGGGCGGTCGGCCCGGCCTGGCATGAGAACACCGGGATGGACGCCGTCCTCGTGCTGCTCTGGCCCTGCGTGGCGTTTGTCGGCCTGATGGCGCTCAACGGCGCGCTGCTCACGCGGGCGCCCGTGCCGACCCGCGGGGCGCTCTGGTGGCTGCTCGGCAGCCTGGGGATCTCCTGGCTGGCGGACCTGATCTTCTCGCTCGACGCCTCCGCCATGGTGATCCGCAACAGCGCGATCCACTGGACCAACCTCACCAACGCGGTCGCGCTGGGCTGCGGGCTGGTGGCGGCACGGCGGTTCGCCGCCGACCCGCTGCCGGCGTCGCCGCGCCTGCGGCCGGCGGCGTTCTCCCCGGTGCCGATGGTGACCATGATGATCGTGGCGGCGTGGCTGGTCGTGCTGGGCACGGCGGCCGCGGCCGACCCGCAGATGCTCCGCCGCACGCTGCCCGGGCTGGTCATGCTCCTGCTCGTGCTGCTCGTGCGGGAGCTGCTCGTGATGGCGGACACCGTGCACTGGATGGCGGCGGAGTTTGAGCACGAGGGCGAGGCCCGGCTCGTGGCCATGGTGCGGCAGTCGTCGGACGTGATGATGATCGTGGACCCGCAGAACCAGGTGCGCTTCGCGAGCCCGTCGCTCACTGCCGTGCTGGGCCGGCCGGTGGAGGCGGTGGTCGGCCGCTCGCTGCTGGAGCTCGTGCACGCGGAGGACGTGGCCGCCGGGGCGCGATTCCTGCAGCGGCTGGCGGAGCAGCCGGGCGCCGTGGCGCACCTGCGCTGGCGGCTGCGGCACGCGGACGGCACCACGCGGCAGTTCGAGACGGCCGGGAGCAACGCGCTGCTGGAGCCGGCGGTGTCCGGGCTGGTGCTGAACTCCCGCGACGTCACCGACCACCTGCAGCTGGAGGAGGAGCTGCGCGAGTCGCAGAAGCTGGAGGCGATCAGCCGACTCGTCGGCGGCATCGCGCACAATTTCAACAATGCGCTCGCCTCGACGCTGCTGGGCCTCGGCCTGATGCGGAACGAGAAGCAGCTCCCGCCGGAAGTGGCGCGGGAGTTCGCGGCCCTGGAGCAGGGCGCGAAGCGCACGGCCGAGCTGATCCAGCAGCTGCAGTCGTTCGGCCAGGTGCAGTTTCTCCGGCGGCAGCGGCTGGACCTGGGCGAGGTGCTCACCCGCTTGCATCCCGTGCTTGCGCGCATGCTCGGCGACCGCATCCGGCTCGAACTCGCCGGCACCGGCGAGCCGGCCTGGATCCGGGCGGACGGCGCGCTGATGAACCAGGTGGTCCTGAACCTGGTCGCCAACGCCCGCGACGCGATGCCGGAGGGCGGTCAGCTCGTCCTCGCGATCACGTCCGGGCCGGCGGATCCGCCGGCCGGCGGGGCGGTCGCGCGCGGGCGCGAGGTGTGCCTGAGCTGCCGTGACACGGGCCGCGGGATGGACGAGTCCGTGCGCCAGCACCTGTTCGAGCCATTTTTCACGACGAAGGGCACCGGCCAGGGCGTGGGCCTCGGCCTCGCGGTCGTGCACGGCATCGTGCGCCAGCACGCCGGCCGGCTGAGCGTCGAGAGCGAAGTCGGCCGCGGCAGTACCTTCCGGGTCTACCTCCCCGAGGCGACCGACGCTTAATCCCAATTTCCCACTTCAAAATTCCACGTCGCGGCAGCGGGCCTCGAGCTGGCGGGCGATGTGGTCGATCTGGGCGGGGGTGAGGCTGGCCGGGCGGTTGCGCACCAGGCCGGGGATGGCGCTGGGGGCGACGACGTGGACCTCGGCACCGGCGGCGGTCGTGGTGACATTCCAGCCGGGGAAGGTGAGCACGGGCACGGGCGTGAGCGGCTCGCCGGCGGCGTCGCGCAGCCACGTGGCGAGCCACGCGGCGCGGTGCATGGCCTGGTCGAGCCCGTGCGTGTCCTCGCCCCACGGGAACACCAGCTGCGTGCCGTCGAACTCGATCGCGTCGGGCGCGCGCCCGGGCAGCGCGCGGCCCGCGCGGCGGGTCTTGGTCTCGATCGCGAACACGCCGGTCGGGGCCACGATGACGTGGTCGAGGTTGAAGCTGCCGGCGGGCACGTCGTGGAAGATCCGCGCGCCCTCCGCGGCCAGCGGCGCGAGGGCCTCGGCCACGATCTTCTCGCCGAGGAGGCCGAGGTGACAGTCCCGGCGCAGCGTGAACTTCTGCAGCATCCACCGGCCGGCGAAGAACAGGGTGACGAGGAACAGCGCAAACGCGCCAAACATAGCGGGGTCGCGCTCGTCGGCCGGCAGGTTGAGCGCGAGCATCAGGCCGCCGACAAAGACGCCCATCGGGAGGAACGCCGCGCCGAAGGCGTGCAGCAGGAGGGCGTCGTCGAGCCGCTGGAGGCGCCAGCGGAGCGACTCGCCCGGGCCGCGCAGGAGGGTGGGGGCGACGGGCGGACGCTCACGGCTGCGGTTGACGCGCCAGACCCAGAGCACGCCGAGGCACAGGGCATACGCCGCGAGGTAAAGCGCGAGGGCCAGGATCATGCCTCAGCATCAGCGGCGAACCGCCCGGGAGGCAAACGCTTTGACGTCTCACGGGGCGCTCAGGATGTGAAACCGCTCCTGGGTGATGGTTTTTACCACGAAGGGCACGAAGCTCACGAAGGTCGCCCGCCTGCCCTGAACCAGTCGAACGGGCCTGCTCTGAGCCTGTCGAACGGGCCTGCCCTGAGCCTGTCGAATGGGCCGCCCTGAGCCAAGGGTCAGTGGTATGCTTCCTTATCCAGTAAGTTCGGACGAAGTCCTGCGGCACGCAGGGCGCGCGTCCGAACGGATCTTCGTGTGCTCCCCCTCTTCGTGTGCTTCGTGCCCTTCGTGGTAACAAACGGATTGGAAAGCTCCCCGCCTCCGCACTTCCGCGTCTCCGCGATCAATCAACCGGTATTATCCGCCGGAAGGCCTTCACTTTCGCTCAGTGGCTATTTTTTCGCCGGCTTGGGCGCGAGGTGCAGGCCGGCGAGGGGTTTCAATTCCAGGGTCACCTCGAGGCGCGCCTCACCCGCGTAGCTGCGCAATGTGAGCCGACGCGGGCCCGGGGTCATCGGGAAGAACAGGCTGCCCTGCGCCGACGCCCCGGGGGAAACCATCAACGGCAGGTTCAGCTTCCGGCGCGCGAACTCCGCTTCCACCTTGTTCCGGTTGTTGTGGTTCATCACGGCCACCGTGGTGACATCCACGAGGGCGACGAGGGGGATGACGTCCGCGACCAGAAAAACGGCGCCCGAGGCCGCGCTGCCGGCGGCCATGCCCGAGAGCGCGACCCCGGTGACGGCGGCGCCGTACACCACGACCGCCCCGGCCCCGGCTGCGAGCTTGAGGCCCACTTTCCCGTACTTGTCCCAATTGGTGTAGCTGAGTTTCTCCAGCGCCCACGGGTCGTCGCCCGGATGCTGCGGCACCCCCTGCAGGTCCACCAGCTCGGCGTCATAGATCGCCAGCGGCTGGTTCCCCGTGTTCGTCACGCGGACAATGTACTCGTCCCAGCGCGCCTCGCGCTTCCACGAGCCGGGTCCCTTGAACACGACCAGCGTCTCCAGCGTGAGCGTGGCGGCGGGGGTGGCGGCGGTCCAGCCGAGCGCCTGGGCCGGCGGCGTGTCGTCCTTGGCGAGGCGATATTTCTTCGAGGTGACGCAGCCGACTTGGGTGAGCAGCGCCGCGGCCAGCGCGACCGAGCAGAGGAGGTGTCCGCGGATCATGGCGACGGCGGGGGTGGGTGAAGATCCGGGGTGCGGGAGGAATCACCGTCCTCGGGCTCCGTCGGCACCGGATCGGTGGCGACGAGCGCGACCAACAGGCCGAGCAGGATCACGGCGGGAAGCATGGCGCCGCCAGCATAACCGAGAGCCGCGTCGCCGCGTTAATTGATAAACCCGATGCCGGGCATTGAGTGGGGCGATGGCCGCGCCGGGTCAGTGCGCGGGCGCGGGCTTGGCGGATTTTTTCTGGGCGCGGGCGGCGAGGCTCTCGATGTCCCTCCGGTCGTCGAGCTTCTCCCGCATCTCGGCCTCGTCGTAGAGCGCCCGGGCGCGCGCCTCCTGCGAGACCGAGCCAAAGGGAATGAAGGGGATCATTTTCAGCACCGGAATTTTCCTCCAGAGGTCCCCCAGCGTGATCGCGTTCAGGTAGCCGCGGTCGAGTCCGTCCGACGGACCGAGGTATTTGTTCATGGCGGCAAGATCCCGCCCGTGCTCGGTCAGGATTTCCGTTTCATCCGGCAGCCGCGGCTCGCGCACGATGTAGTCGGGCAGCCGCATGACGCCGGGATGGGCGGCGTCGGCCGGCAACCGCGCCGCGCCCCCCGCCCGCGCCGGGTCGTACCGGGGCAGCTTGGCGGCGATGTAGGCACTGAGCCGCGGCGAGACCAAATGGACGCGTGCAGCCTTGGCCGCCGCGTCGCCGTCCGCGCCCGCCGCCACCGCGGACAACGCGAGCGCGAGGAGCGCCCCAAGCGTGAAGCGCGCAGGGTGCGCCGGGAGAAAGGAGAAGGGAGCAGGGGGCACGGAAGAAAACCAAGCTCGGAGGGCCGCCGTGTGCGTAGCATGACGCCCACGCCTCTTACAACGTCATCCTGAGCGGATGCGACGCGTCCGCCGAAGCCTTGGCGAAGGGGGGAGGGTCGCTGTTAATTTTCCTGCAGAGCCAGTGTTGGTGAAACGACACTCCCACGACGTCGATTGAGTGTCTGGCATCGGAGGTTAGCTCATGGGCAATGAAAACAGCGATCCTTCGCATCCGCTCAGGATGACGAGCTCTTTGGTGGAGAGATTCGAACACACACCATCCAGACGCTTCCCAACTTTCAGCAGCTGCTCGCCTTGGCCCTTGTCCCTTGCTCCTTGTCCCTTACTGCGGCCCGTCTCAAACGGGCCGCAGTCTCACCCCCACGATCAGCGGCGTGAGGTCGTCCCAGAGCGGCCGTTCCTTCGGCGGGGGCAGGATCTTGTCGAGGTGGAGCCGCAGCTTGAGCGGACCAGCGCGGTCCACGCGCAGCCGGCCCATCCGCGAGGCAATGCGGGGAAAATAGGCGGCCTGCATGTACTCGAGCTCGGCGTCGCGCGTGAGCGCGTGCCGCAGCGACTGGCCGCATGCCTCGACCCGCGCGGTGTGGCCGCCGCTCCATGGCTCCAGGTGCTGGTGCGTGGTCACGACCTCGACGGTGAACTCGCCCGGCGCCAGCACCGCGCCCTGCCACTCGAGCCAGTCCGTCGTCCGCGTCCAGCCGGTGGTGAGCCCGAGCGGTGAAAGGCGCAGCTTCGCGCCGCGGGGTCCGACGCGCGCCTCGCTCGCGAGCAGCGTGAGCGTGCCATCGGGCTCCTGGATCGGGCCGGGCGTGACCGCCGGCGCCCCGGCCAGCCGGAGGGCGACGACCGTCACGGGCGCGCGGAAGCGCAGGCGCGCGAGGTCGAGGCGCAGCACGGGCAGGCCCGTCGCGGCGTCCTCCGCCTGCGTGCAGGGCAGCGCGGTGCGCGGCGCGAGCAGCGGCGCCGCGCCGGTGACACGCGTCCTCAGCCCGCGCAGCTCGAAGCGGCGCGGCGGGCGCGCGAAGAAGTGCAGGTAGAGCACGCGGCCCTTGGCCGTGATCCGGCCCCACGGGAAGTCATGCCCGAAGGGCGAGGGGGTCGTGCCGTAGACGGACTCGCCGTTGGCGCGCAGCCAGCGGCCGACGGCGCGCAGGCGCGTCGCGCTCGGGGTGGGCACGCGGCCGTCGGCGTCGGGCCCGATGTTGAGGAGGTAGTTCGCGTTCTTGCTCGCCGACTCGACCAGCGTGCGCACGAGCCGCGCCGCGGGCTTCCACGCGTGGTCGTGGCGCTTGAAGCCCCACGTGTGGTTCAGCGTGGCGCAGACCTCCCAGTCGCCGCGCAGCCGGCCCGGCGGCATCTGGTTGTCGCGCGGGATGCCGTAGTCGCCCTGGCCGTGCCCGATGCGGCCCGACACGAGGCAGCGCGGCTGGAGCCGCTTCACGAAGCGCCGGATCGCCGCGGCCTGCGCGACGGTGATGGTGATGGGCGTGTCGAACCAGATCAGCCCGACGGGCCCGTACTGCGTGAGCAGCTCGCGCAGCTGCGGGTAGACCTTCTCGCGCAGGTAGCGGTCGGTGTCCTTCGGCTTCGGGTAATCCCACGTGTTCCAGCCGCCGTCCGGGTGGTGCCAGTCGAGGTCCTGCGAGTAGTAGAAGCAGAGTTTCACGCCCTGCCGGCGGCACTCGCGCGCGAGGTCGGCGAGCGGGTCGTGGTGCCACGGCGTCGCGTCCACCACGTTGTACGGGCTCGCCGCCGAGCGGTACATGGCGAAGCCCTCGTGGTGCTTCGCGGTGATGACGAGGTAGCGCTGGCCGGCGTCCTTCGCGAGGCGGACGATCGCCGCGGCGTTGAAGTGCCGCGGGTGGAAGCGCGCGGCGAGCGGCTCGTAGTCGGCGACGGGGATCTTCCGCGAATACATCAGCCACTCGCCGATGCCGGGCACGCGTTCGCCGCGCCAGATGCCGGCGGGGAGGGCATAGAGCCCCCAATGGATGAAGAGGCCGAAGCGCGCGTCGCGCCACCAGCGGAGCGGATCGCGCGCGGCCGCGGAGCTAGGCTGGCGGCGCACCTGACGAAGGGTGGAAAGGTCACCACGGGGCATGCCAGCGAAAGACGGCCGCCCAGGCCCGGACGGCAACCCTGTTCTTCCGGAATGTTCAAGCCACCGGGAGGGAGGTCACCACGTACCGACCGAAGGGAGATCAGCCAATATACGAAACACACGAAATCGAACCAGACGGACTCACCGCGGATGACGCGGATGAATTCCGCCAACCGGCTTGGAGTGATCCGCGTCCATCCGCTTCATCCGCGGGAAAACAAACCGTGGCCCGAGTTCGAGTCAGTCCACAAAAAATGGTTCGTCTTCGGCCGCGGGGCGGGCTCGTAATTTGGGGATGAACTCCTTTCGCATCCTGGCCGGGCTGGTGGTCGCAATGGCGGGCGTCGTGGCCGCGCCCGCGGCGCCGGATCGGGCGTACCCGGGCACGGTCCGCCTCAGCGTGGACGCCACCGACCTCGCGCACCGCGTCTTCCACATCCGCGAGTCCATTCCCGCCGCGCCCGGCAGCCTCGTGCTCTACTACCCGAAGTGGATCCCCGGCCACCATGCGCCGACGGGCCCGATCGACTCCCTCGCCGGCCTGCAGCTTTCCGCCGGCGGCCATCGGGTCGAATGGCGCCGCGACCCGAGCAACGTCTATGCGTTCAACGTGGATGTCCCCGCCGGCGCCACCCAGCTCGACGCCGAGTTCGACCTCCTCTCGCCGGCGGAGCCCGGGCGCGGGCGCGTCGTGATGACGGATGCGATGGTCTCCGTGCAGTGGACCGACCTGCTGATTTATCCCGCGGGCTACGAGGTGAGCCGCATCCCCTTCGCGGCGGAGCTCACGCTGCCCGCCGGCTGGAAGCTCGCGACGGCCCTCGGCGACGGCACGCCCGCGGGCGCCGCGGTGCGCTTCGCGCCCGTGTCGCTCGAGGTGCTGATGGACTCCCCCGTGCTCGCCGGCCGCAACTTCGCGCGGCTCGACCTCGACCCCGGCTCGCCGGTGCCCGTGTCCCTCGACGTGTTTGCGGACACGCCCGAGGAGCTGGCGGCCACGCCCGCGCAGGTGGAGGCGCACCGCCGGCTCGTGCGCGAGGCCCGGCAGCTGTTCGGCGCGCGGCACTTCGACCACTACGATTTTCTCTTCTCGATCAGCGATGACCTCGGCGGCGTCGGCCTGGAGCATCAGCGCTCGAGCGAGGACAGCGCGCGGCCCGGCTTTTTCCGCGAGTGGGACAAGGCGGAGGACGCCCGCGTGGTGATGTCGCACGAGCTCGTGCACTCCTGGAACGGCAAGTTCCGCCGTCCGGCCGATCTCTACACCCCCGACTACAACACCCCGATGCAGGACTCGCTGCTCTGGGTCTACGAGGGCATGACCGAATACTACGGCGTGGTGCTGGCGGCGCGTTCCGGGCTCTGGACGCCCGAGACGGCCCGCGGCTTCTTCGCCTTCCACGGCGCGCAGCTCGACGAGGAGCGCGCCGGCCGCAGCTGGCGTCCGCTGCAGGACACGACCAACCAGCCCGTGATCAACCGCCGGACGGCGCAGGCCTTCGTGTCGTGGCAGCGCACGGAGGACTACTACCGCGAGGGCGCGTTCATCTGGCTCGACGCCGACACCAGGATCCGCGAGCTCACCGGCGGGAAGCGCTCGCTCGACGACTTCGCGCGGGCGTTCTTCGGCGTGGAGGACGGACGCTGGTCGCCGCTCACGTACACCTTCGATGATGTCGTGCGCACGCTCAACGGCGTCGTGGCCCACGACTGGGCCGCGTTCCTCCGCACGCGGCTCGACGGCCACGGTCCCGGCGCGCCGCTCGACGGCGTGGCGCGTGGCGGCTGGCGGCTCGAGTACAAGGAAGAGCCGATGCCCTACCAGAAGCAGCGCGACGAGCACGACAAGTCATCCAATTACTCCCACTCGCTCGGGCTCGTGCTCGATGCGGCCGGGAAGATCACGAACGTCGTCTGGGCCAGCCCCGCGTTCACCGCCGGCCTCACGCCCGCGTGCACGGTGGTGGCGGTCAACGGCCGCGCCTACAAGGCCGAGCGCCTCAAGCAGGCGGTCCGCGCCGCCCACTACGGCGGCCCGATCGAGCTGCTCGTCCGCGACCTCGACAGTTACCGCACGGTGCCGGTGAAGTACGCGTCGGGCCTGCGCCAGCCGGTCCTCGTCCGCGCGGAAGGCACTCCCGACCGCCTCGACGACATCCTGCGCCCCCGCCTCCCGGTGGAAACGGCGCCGGTGAAGAAATAGGGGCTCGGCCCGGAGTTTTCACCGCCAAGGCCGCGAAGCGCGCAAAGCTTCTCCGATCCTTTTCCACCACGAAACATACGAAACACACGAAAGCAGATCCGGCATCAGGTTCCTTTTTCGTGTGTTTCGTCTGTTTCGTGGTGGCCCCATCCGGAAATGCTCCAAGACGGGCGGCCCTGCCAAAACCCCTATCCGTTTCTTTTCTGTAACACTTTTTGACGTCTCCGCTTGTTCGGGCTCGCGCTCTGGTTACATTTCCGCCCCAAGGTTCGCCCCCTCCCTTGAGTCCGCCCCACTCAATTTCTGCTAGCGTCGGCCAATCGGCGCCGCCTGCCCTGAGCATGCCGAACGGGCCGTGCATCATGGCGGAGACGGCGGGCGCGACCACCCCGGGCACCGGCGCGGACAACCGCTGGTTCCAGGAGCAGGTGCAGCCTCACGAGTCCCTGCTGCGGCGGTGGCTCCATGCGCGGTTTCCGTCGCTGGCGGACATGGATGACGTCATCCAGGACGCCTACGCGCGGCTGTTCCGGGCGCACCAGCTGGGCAAGGTCAAGAGCGCCAAGAACTACCTCTTCGCCACCGCCCGCAACGCCGCCGTGGACCGCGTTCGTCACAACGGTGTGATTCCGATGGAATCACTAGAGGATAATGCCGAGGTGGACGTCTTGCAGTCAGAGACCGGCGTCGTCGAAGCCGTCAGCCGGGACCAGGAACTCCAAATCTTGCGCGATGCCATGACCTCCCTGCCCACGCGATGCCGCCAGGTGTTCACGCTGCGCAAGCTCTACGGGCTGCCCCATGCCGAGATCGCCCGGCAGCTGGGGATCTCGCCCAAGACGGTGGACGTGCAGATCAACAAGGCCATGCGGCTCTGCGCCGCGTACCTGCGGGCGAGGGGGCTCCCATGAAGACCGACTCGCCCCGTCCCCTCTACGACGCCCCGGAACCGGTCATGCGGGAGGCGGGCGCGTGGCTCGCGAAGCAGGACCGCGGCCTCACCCCCGAGGAGGTCCGCGCCTTCGAGCACTGGCGCCGCGCGCACCCGAGTCACCAGGCCGCCGTCGCCCAGTTGGAGCAGACCCTCGCCGCCTTCGACCGCATCGCGGAACTGGCGCCGGACTTTTCGCCCCGGCCTGATCCCGACGCCTTCGCGCCCGCCCGCCCGACGCGGCTCAACTGGCTCTGGCCCGCCGCCGCCGGCCTCGCCGCGGCCGCCGTGCTGGCGGTCATCTTTTTCCATCCGACCGGTACGCCCGCCGCCGTGCACCAGCACTACGCCACCGCGCCCGGCGGCTACCAGCGCGTGACGCTCCCCGACGGCTCGGTCGTGGACCTCAACGCCGGCACGGTGCTGGACGTTGACCTCGCGCCCGCCGTGCGCCGTGTGGAGTTGTCCCAGGGCGAGGCCCACTTCCAGGTCGCGCACAATCCCGAGCGCCCGTTCATCGTCACCGCGCAGGGCATCTCCGTCCGCGCCGTCGGCACCGCCTTCGACGTCCGCCTCGGCCCGCAGGATGTGGCGGTGCTCGTCACGGAGGGGCGCGTCAAAGTCGCGAGGCGCCCGGACGCGGGGGAAGGAACCAGGGAGAGTGGGGCAGGGATCGCACCGTCCACCGTCCACGGTCCCCCATCCACCGGCGATAGCGCTTCGCTTTCGCTCGGTGCTGGCGAAAGCATCGTCGTCCCCCTCGCCGTTGCCGCCCCCACGCCTCAAGTGGCGGTCGCCACCCCCGCCGACATTGCCCAGCGCCTGGCCTGGCAGCCGCACGTGCTGGAGCTGCGGCAGACGCCGTTGTCAGAGATCGTGGCGGAGCTGAACGAGCACATCGGCCCGGACCAGCCCCGGATCGTGATCGCGGACCCGTCGCTCGCGTCGCTGCGCATCGGTGGCAACTTCCGCGCCGACCAAGCCGACGCCTTCGTCCGCCTCCTCGAGACCAGCTTCGACGTCACCGCCGAGCGCTCGGGCGACACGATCACCCTCCGCCGCGCGCGGTAGCTCGCGCTCTCCCTCCACTCCTCACATAGCCGTCATCCTGAGCGAAGGTGAAGGATCGCTGTTACTATCTGTGCTCGGCCCGCAATGAGTGTACCGACACTCTGGCCACACCGCTTGAGTGTCAGGATTCCCATGTTGGCTCTGGGGCATTGGAAACAGCGATCCTTCCTCCTGCGCGAAGGCTTCGGTGGACACGTCGCAGTCACTCAGGATGACGACCTTTGGTGGTTTCCATTAAGGCACCACAGCCGAGCCCCATCGAACTCCGAACTGCGAACTCCGATCTCCGGCGCCCGCCTCCGAGGCGGCGCTTCCATCAACTATCTACCATCAACTAGCTACCACGGACCAAGGGCTGAAAACCCATAAGGGTTTTCAGCCCTTGGTCCGTCTCGCGGGTATGACCACCCCAGTCTCACCCCTCCTCCGGAGGCTTCTGGCCTCCCTTGTTGTCGTCTTGTGTCTTGGCGTTGGCAGCGTGCTGCGTGCTGACGAACCCGCGAAGAGCTTTGATATCCCGGCCGGCGATGCGGCGGCGGCGCTGAAGAAGTTCTCGGAGCAGTCCGGCAACCAGGTGATCTTCCCGGAAGACGCGGTGGCGGGCGCGGTCACGTCGGAGCTGAAGGGCGACTACGCCCCGGCCGAGGCGATGACGCACCTCCTGGCCGGCAGCGGACTGAAGTCCCACCGCGACGCCAAGTCCGGATCCTTTGCGGTGACGCGCCAGGCGAACCTCCAACCCGACCTCGACCCAAACGTCAGTCGGGCGATCGCGCAGGACAGCGTTCGCCCGGCCAAAAATCCAAGGACTGAGGAAAACGCGAACGGCGAGAAGGTCATCAAGTTAGATACTCTATTACTTCTGCGTCGCCACCGTTCGTTAACAATCTTGCCTCTCGATCCGCGCAGTTGCTTCCAACCTTCACTTCATACGAGGTCGCCGCAGGCGCAACGAAGTATACGACCGGCTTGCGATATCGTCCTGTTGATTGGTTTGCATTCCGCGCAAGCTATGGGACGGGGTTCTTGCCGCCGAGTATAAATCAGATTCCGCCTCAATCCCCCTTCCAATCCATTGCGCTATTGGTGGACCCAAAGCGCGGAAATGTTTCTGGTTTCACAGACGCTATCACGCAGATAAACGGTGGAAACCCAAACCTGCGACCTGAACAATCGAAGAGCACATCGGCAGGCATTGTCATTGAACCGCCAGCGATTCCTGGTCTCCGGATTTCAGCAGATTACACGCAAATCGAAAAACGAGACGAGATCATAACGCCATCAACTGACGTGCTTCTGGCTCTGGAGGACATCGTACCGGGCCGTGTCACACGCGCCCCACTAACGCCTGCAGACGCAGCTTTGGGGTATACCGGCGGAGCGATTACGGCGCTCGATTTTTCTTTGATCAACATCGCTTCAAGTAAGGTGGAAGCCTTGGATCTAGCTTTGGATTATAATCGCAAGCTCGGTAACGCCGATGTTCGATTCTATGCTCTCGCCACCCACGAGTGGGTATTTTGGCGGCAGGCAACGAGTGGACAGCCAAAGATCAGTTATGCCGGCTATCAGAATGGTGCGCTCAAGTGGCAGGGAAACGCAGGCGTGAATGTTGATGTCGGTCACTTCACTCTCGGATGGAACGTCCAGTATTACAATTCATATCTGGTATATAGCGCGGGAAGCACCGCTTCCGCTATTGCGACCGCAGTGTTGAATCAGGGTTCCGACAAGATCCCTTCCCAGAGTTACCATGATTTGTTTATCCGCTATCGTCTTGTAGGTTTCAAGCGTGCCTGGGCGCGGCCGCTGAGCAACATGGAGATCACGCTTAATGTGCAGAACGTATTTGATACGAGTCCACCGATCGTCGTGCCACTCGGAGGCATCTCGGTTCGGCTGGGTGGATATAGCTACTACGGCGATCCCCGTTTGAGCAGGCTCCAGCTAACGCTAAAGAAGCGATTCTAACATCAACAAAACCCAATATGCTTATTCGTCTCACCGTCGTTCTGCTCGCCACAGCGTCACTTGGACTTAGCAATGCTGCTGAGGGACAAGCGTCATTACCCGAAAAAAAACACATGTGGCAACCAGCGGACTCAGTGGCGGTGCGCACCTACACTGATGCAGTATTTTCGCCAAACAGGGAACGCTATCTTTATACATACTCATATGGAGAACTAGCAAGTGACTCTGTTATAGACGTGTTAGAGGTGTTTAGCTCCGATGATACAAAGGCTGCTTTGTTGGGCGGAACGAAGCCTCAACCTTTACATAAGTTAGTACGCCGAACCTACGATCATGCTGGAAATGCTTTTTTTAATCCGCGGTGGTCAGAAGACGGTATTAGCATAACATATGGAGGGGCAGACGAACAAAACCGGCGACAGCTTTACAGCCTAAATGTTGTCAATGGGGTGTCGACTGCACTCACAGAGTGGCCGACCGGTACAGCTTTTGCTCTGCAAAATCTCGGGAAGACGATTGTTGCACGTGACGTTCCATCTCCCCGGGAAGCTGTGTCATTTCAGTATCCAATGCATTTGCTGGGTGCTGAAGATATACAGGAAGTATTCTACAGAGGGTTGCGTTATAAGCCGCACTTGACCTATATCTCCTACGACGGGGCTGCGCCATGGGTAATGGCATCCAGGAATTTTGATCTCGTTGCCGCTTCCGATATTAGCGGCAAGACACTAGTCGGCGTGGCGGGTAGGCCTACGGATCTCGTTCCTGAATTCTGGTATAACTACGATGGTGCAATGCGCCGTGGAATATTGTCCCCGCCCTTTCCGACGGAATTCAAGTTAGTTGATGCTGAAAAGGGGACTGAACGATCGATACTTGGATCGCCGACAGGTGATGCTACTAAAATTGGCAGTTATCAGCTATTGCATATTCGCCCCAAGGCTCTTTGGGCTGCTAATGGACGCAACGTGGTGCTGGTAAATACGACATTGCCGATAGACGATAGTCACCCTGAACGCGCCCACATTCCTTTTATTGTGGGCTACGACATCAAAACCGGTGAGTATCAGATCCTCGAACCACTTCAGGACGTGGATGGTGTAACCGGAAAGAACCGGCAAGTGATAGGAGTGGACTGGCTGAAGCCGGGGCTCGAGCTACTCGTCCGCCATCGACAGGGGACAGAGGAGGCAGCGGTGGTATACCGATTGCAGCAGGGGAAGTGGATTGGTGAACCGATCAAGTATCAAGCGCCATCGCCAATTGCAAATCGCGGAGGGGAGCTTGCAGGCAGCGAGCTACGGGTAGTGATGGAACAGGACGCGAATACCCCGCCGCTAATGGTCGCATATTGCCGAGATCGTCGTGCTGCCCTTGACGAACCAGACCCGGCGCTGACAAACGTTAGCTTCTCTCGTGAGGAGCCGTTGCGCTTCCTACAAGACGGCCAAACACGCGTGGGCGGCTTAATTCTGCCTCCTCATACGGATGGTCGCGCTATCCCGCTAGTGATCCAAGTTTATGACTACAAGCCAGACACATTCCATCCTGACGGCGCCGCTTTAAACGGTTCGCAGTCTTTGATCAGTGAAGGCATTGCGGTACTGATTGTAGACATGGAAGCCCCTGGTGGAAAGAAAAAGGGGCACGAAGTAGAGGACTTGGCCAACTTTGTTGGGCAGATCGATGCAGCCGTCGGGACCTTGGCAGCAAAAGGAATCGTTAACCCTGAGCAAGTGGGGCTAGTAGGATTTTCGCGGGGCGGCTACTATACATCGTATGCAATTAGCCATCCAGGAAAAATAGCCCTAGCGGCAGCAATGAACGATGACTCGTTTCCGGGTACTTATAGTTATATATAAACCAATATGGCGGGGAGTGGCTCTGATGGTTCCCACAATTACGATGGTAGTTTCTGGGAGAAGAAGGAGACTTGGCTACAGCATGAACCATCGTTCAATGTAGATCGTGTTAGAACGCCCACTATGTTCGCGATTCATGAGCAATCGTCGGTACTATATGTAACGGATATGGTGGGCGCCTTCGTATTTAATAAAAAACCATACGAATACTTGGTATTTCCTAAAGGTACTCATAACCTTGAAATGCCGCGCGAGCGTGTTGCCAGCCAGCAAGCCACGATCGATTGGATGAAATTCTGGCTTAAAGGAATTTCGCCGTCTGATCCAAAGCTTGCTTCCCGCTGGGCCATTCTCCGTAAGGAGCAGGACGAAGTCCTCAAGACCCCGCCGCCACCCAAGGGGAAGTGGGTGTTTCAAGCGGATGCGGAACAACCAGCCTGGACACCACCGGAGAACGCGAAACCGGGCCAAACTAAGGGGTCAGGCCGCTAGTTCTTAAATTTCTCGGGGAAGGCGCCGCGGACGGAGCTGGCGACCTGTACGAAGAGACAGGCGTCCGCGGATTGCAGGCCAAACTAAGGGGTCAGGCCGCTAGTTCTTAAATTTCTCGGGGAAGGCGCCGCGGACGGAGCTGGCGACCTGTACGAAGAGACAGGCGTCCGCGGATTGCGGGTTGCTGGGGCGCGCGGTTGGCTGGGAGGATGCCCCGGCCGCTGCGTCTCGATTACCCTGGCGCGATCCATCACGTCTACAATCGCGGGAACTACCGGCAGGATGTGTTCGCGATGGCGGGGGCGGCGCGGGCGTTCGAGACGTGCGTGTTCGAGGCGTGCGAGCGCTGCGACTGGCGGCTGCACGCGTACACGACGATGACCAACCACTACCACCTCGCACTGGAGACGCCGCGGGGCAACCTGGTCGCGGGGATGCAGTGGCTGCAGAGCACGTATGCCTCGCGGTTCAACCGCTTCCGGAAGGAACGCGGGCACCTGTTCCAGGGACGGTACGGCGCGGTGCTCGTGGAACCCGGGGAGGCGTTGCTGCGCGTGGTGAACTACATCCACCTGAACCCGGTGAAGGCGAAGCTCGTGACGGTGGACCAGCTGGCGCAGTACCCATGGAGCAGTTTCCGGCGGTTCGTGGGCGGGGCGCGTCCGGGGTTTCTGGTGTGCGAGGACTGGCTGGCGGAACTCGAGCTGGTGGACAACGCGGTGGGCTGGGCGAGTTACCGAAGCTACCTGACGTTTCTGTCCGCCAACGATGACGAGCAAAGGCGACAGGCGTTTGACCGCATGAGCAAGGGCTGGGCGGTCGGCAGCCCCGAGTGGCGCCAGGAGGTCGCCCTGGTGCAGTCCGCGCGCGTCGAGCAACTGCAGGGCGAGGCGACGCGAGAGTTGAAGGAGGTGCGGTGGGCGCGCGTGCTCAAGGAACTGTTGAAGCAGGCGGGCCGGACCCGGGCTGACGTCGCGCGCGACGCCTATGGCGCGGAGTGGAAGGTGAGGATCGCGGCCGAGCTGCGCCGCACGACCACGGCGACCAACGCCTGGATTGCCCGTGAACTCGTGATGGGCTGCCGCAGCTCGGTGAGCGTGTACCTGAGCCAGAGGAAATTTAAGAACTAGCGGCCTGACCCCTTAGGATTGGGTGATCGGGAGCCTTCTATAGACTCACGCGCAGGCTCGCTGCATCATAAACGGTCTTTTGAAGGTGGTTCACTACAACCAATATCGCCTCACCAATACGATCTCGCGCTATTGAAGGATGCTCACTGCCGAATGTCGCATGTCCCGTTGCTTGGGAGCAGCCCTTCCAGACCTCAGCAAGGAGCTTAGCATCCGGTGATTTTAACGGGATGTAGGCACCTCCAGGGAGGTCCATAATGTCAACATCATGAGGGAACCTTTCGCGTCCCTTGCGGCCTCTGCGGCGTAACGATTCTATTGGGAGTCCGTCCGAATCGCTATTCACGCCCACAAAATCAATGAGCCATCGAGTTGCCGCATGTCGGCCTTCCCACGCCGACATATCCCGACAAAACTGATGCTTCTGTTCTCGCTCGCGGCCATCTGCGATTTGCTGAGCCAATAAGCCCTCCAATACCTTTGTTTGGGCGAGACTGGCTCGTAGACGGTGAGGCAAATCTTGAGTGAGCCACTGGTTGCGCACCTTGGGGTCAGAGAGCTTTCCATTAACGTCGCTGATAGAGGCGCCTATTCTTGGCATATTTCGACTTCGGTAAATTACCAACGAAGCACATTCAATCGTCACAGAGATGCTGAAAAGAAATAGAGCAATTGCCGTCGCGAGAAGTGGCCAGTGCAATTGATCTGGGGCATAATACGCTGAGATCTGGAAGCTGATGTAAAAGTAGAGCGATGCGCCCAGGCTAAGTATGCACAGCAATGCTGTGGTCAGGCGGTAGCGCCACTTAACCGTTGGCACGCCAACGATGGCAACGACACCAACTGCCACACAGAGCGCCAACGGGCACTTCGATGCCAGCCAGCTGATACACTCAACTATGCCCATCTGCATGTTTTCGCTCCATCATTCCAATCAGTTCAGGCTTCGTCCTCACGCCGCCGCCAATTGATTCTGCGCCCCCAGCGCGGGCATCGGGCAGTCGAGGGCGGCGGCGATGGCGCGGATAAGCTCGACCTCGGCGGGGAGGAAGATGCCGTCGGCGGCCGCGACGTGCGCGGCGGCCATGAGCGTGCGCTGCTTGATCGGGCCGCTCGCGCCGGCCAGGCGGTCGAGCGCGGCGTCGAGCTGCACGAGGTTGCAGGCCGACTCGGGCAGGAGGTTGAGCCGGCCCTCGAGGAGCTTGAGCTGCCCCGCGCCGGACGCGAAGGCCGCGGCGGATGCGAGGCCGGAGTTGTCGGCCGCATGCGCCACGGCGGAGAGCACGACGTTGAGCTCCGTCACAACCGCGTTGAACGAGTAGATCTGGATCACGCCGGCCTGCGGCGTGCGGCCGAGCGCGAGCGTGCGCGTGAGGAGCTTCTGCAGCGCGAACTCGAAGGTCGAGACGCGGCCGTCGGCGTGCACGAGCTCGTCAAGGGTGTCGAGGAACGGCGCGAGCGCCGTGGGCGGCAGGGAGCGGAGCGCGGGCAGCGTGAGCTGGAGCAGGGGCAGCCGGTGCTCGGGTCCGAGCGCGCGCAGCGCGGGCTCGAGCTCGTCGAGCGTGTGCAGCGCGTCGCCGCCGGCGCGGCTGGCGACGAGCGCCCGCTGGCGGGCGCGGACGGTGGCGTCGGGGTCGAGCAGCAGCCCGTACAGCAGCACGGCGGCGTCGGCGGGACGGCGCGCGGCGGACCGCACGCGCTCGGGCACGCCGGCGAGCAGGGCCTCGGCGTTGGCGATGTTCTCCGGGGCCAGCGTGCCGATGCTGGCGATCAGGGCGGCCGGGGTGGCCGCGGGCGCCGGGCGGACGTGGACCGAGCCCGGGGCAAACCCGGCCTGGGCGAAGTTCTCATGGACGACGTCCACCGGCTCGGGCGGCTGGAACATCTGGCCGTCGAACTGGGGGTCGATCGCGCGGATGCGCTCGGGCAGCGGCGGGTGCGTGGCCCAGAGGCCGCCGAACGCGGACTCGAAGCCCTGGGCGAAGAAGAAGTGCCCGATGGCCGCGCTCTCGTGCGAGACCAGCGACGAGCCCAGGGCGAAGCCGCCGATCTTCTTGAGCGCGCCGGTCAGGCCGCCGGGGTTGCGCGTGAACTGCACGGACGAGGCGTCGGCGAGAAACTCGCGCTGCCGCGAGACGGCGGCCTGGATCAGCCGCCCGAAGAAGTAGCCGACGTACCCGATGATCAGGAGGGCCAGGCCGACGGCGAGGAGGGCGACGACGGCGCCGCCCGAGTTGCGTCCCGTGCGCACCCGGCCGCGCGTGAGGGCCCAGAGCAGGCCGCGGCCCGAGAGGCCGAGGGCGAGGATGCCGAAGATCAGCGCGGTCAGCCGCAGGTTGAGGCGCATGTCGCCGTTGAGGATGTGGCTGAACTCGTGGCCGATCACGCCCTGCAGCTCGTCGCGGTTGAGCTTCTCGACGGCGCCGCGGGTGACGGCCACCACGGCGTCGCTGGTGGTCAGGCCGGCGGCAAAGGCGTTGATGGCGGGCTCCTCGTCGAGCAGGTAGACCGTCGGCATGGTGATGCCCGAGGCGATGGCCATCTCCTCGACGACGTTGAGCAGCCGGCGCTCGCGGAGGTCGGTCGTGTGCGGGTCCACCCGCCGCCCGCCGACGCCCTCGGCCACGGCGGAGCCGCCGGCGGAGTACTCCTGCCACTTGTAGAGCGAGGCGAGCCCGATGACCGCCAGCGTGGCGCCGGTGACGATGAGGAACACGCGCGGCTGCCAGAGCTCGAGTTGGGGCGGCGCGCCATAGTTATAGGCGTCGTCCGAATAGGTCCGCCGGTGCGGCCGGGCGTTGCCGACCTGGGAGAGGATCAGGACCGAGGCGAAGTAGCCGGCGGCCACGGTGCCCAGCACGGCGAGCGCGAAGAGGGCGACGAGGCGCGAGGTGCGCTGCTTGGCGCGGGCCTGGGCTTCGAAGAAATCCATGTTCAGCGAGGTTAAGGGGTAGGGTTTAAGGGGTAAGCTTTTTCAGCGGCGCGGCCCCGGCCGCGCGGGGCCGACCCGAGCCTCGGCCCTTACCCCTGATCACTGACACCCTAAAGCTGTGCGCCGCGCCGCGGCGCTCAGGTGAACTGGACCTTCGGGGCGTTGCGCTCGGTGGGGTCGTCGATCTTGAAGAGCTCGGCGGGGAGGAAGCTGAACATGCCGGCGAAGACGACGTTCGGGAAGGTCTCGCGCGCCGTGTTGTAGGTCATGACGCAGTCGTTGTAGGCCTGGCGGGCGAAGGAGACCTTGTTCTCGGTCGAGGTCAGCTCCTCGGTGAGCTGCATCATGTTCTGGTTGGCCTTCAGGTCCGGGTACTGCTCGGAGACGACCATCAGGCGGCTGAGGGCGCCGGTGAGGCCGGACTCGGCGGAGAGGAGACCCTTGACGGCGTTGGCGTCGGCCGGGTTGGCCGCGGCGGACTGCGAGGCGGCGAGGGCGATGTTGCGCGCCTTGATGACGGCCTCGAGCGTCGTGCTCTCGTGCTTCATGTAGCCCTTGGCGACCTCGACCAGGTTGGGGATGAGGTCGTAGCGGCGCTTGAGCTGAACGTCGATCTGGGCGAACGCGTTCTTGAAGCGGTTGCGGAGCGAGACGAGGGAGTTGTAGATGCCGGCGACCCAGAGCGCGAGGATCACAACGAGGGCGAAGAGAACGCCGAGGACGATGAGCACGGGAGTCATGGTAGGAAGAATATGTGGCTGAACGCCGACCAGTTTGGCCAGGGAACCTCGGCGCGCCAGACGGAACTGATTATAACGCGGTTGATTGTTTCCATGGGGAGCAGCAACCTCGCTGGGCCTCCGCATGCTTCGCCGAATCCTTTTCCCCCTGCTGCTGGCTGCCGCGGCCTGCCTGCGCGGCCAGGCGCCGCTGAACGCGCCCGTGCCGCTCCTGCCGGCGGCGCCGGCGGTGTCCGCCGGCGAGAGCGCGCTGGCCCTCGCGGCGGCCGACCGCGCGCAGGAACTGGGCTTCCCCTCCGTGGCGGCCGAGCTTTACCGCGGCCTGCTGGCGGGGCCGCATGGCGATCGTGGCCGCCTCACGCTCGGGCTCGCGACCGCGCTGCTCGATGACGGGCGTCCGGCCGAGGCGGAGCTGGCGCTGCAGGGCTACACTGGCCCGCGCGGCGCGGCCTGGCACCTGCGGGCCGCGCTGGCGGCCGCGCAGCAGCAGAAGCCCGCGGTGGCGCGGGCCGAGCTGGCGGCGATCAAGGCCGAGGACGTCGGCGCGGCGGACCGCGCGTGGTATCTCTATGTGCAGGGGCAGGTCGCGGAGTCGGTCAACGACATCAACCGCGCGAAGGAACTCTACCAGCAGGCGGAGGCGGCGGCGCCCAGCAGCCTGGCGCGCGCGCGCTTCGTGCTCGCGCGGGAGCAGGCGCGGATGCGGCTCGGGCCGGTCACGGAGGCCGACGCCGAGGTGCAGCGCAAGAACCTCGAGCAGTTCCAGGGCCGCCAGATCAGCTACGGCATCGCGCGGACCTACGCGGCGATGCTCGACGCGCTCGGGCACCGCAGCGAGGCCGTCGCGCTGCTCCAGCGGCAGCTCGCGACGATGCCCCTCGAGGAGCGCAACGAGCTCGACACCACGCGCCTCGTGCTCGGCCTGATCGGCGGGGCGGCGGACGGCGCGGGCCGGGCCGCGCTCGGCGAGCTCCTCCGCGATGGCCACGACCGCGACATGCAGCGCGTGGCGCTGCAGCTGCTGGCGCGCGCGTCGGACCGCGACCCGGCGCGGGCGGATTTCCGGCGCCGGCTCGAGGCGCTGATCGGCCTGCCCGCGGCGCATCCCATCCTGGAGGACCTCCTGCTGTTCCGCGCGGTGCAGTCGCTGGCGGACCAGTCCTACGCTGCGGCCGAGGACGACGCCCGCGCGCTGCTCCAGAGGTTCCCCGGCTCGCCGCTCAAGGCGCACGCGTTCGGCGTGCTGACCGCGGCGGCGTGGGAGCAGCGGCGCTACCGCACGGCGGCGGACCACGCGGCGAAGGCCCGCGAGGAGCTGGCCCCGGGCCCGACGCACGCGCAGCTCGGCGTGCTCGTGGCCGAGGCGTGGTTCCGCGCGAAGGATTTCCGCAATGCCGCCGACGCCTACGCCGCCACCCTGCGCGAGCCGCCGGTGGGCGTGGCCAAGGGCGACCTCATGTTCCAGCGCGTGCTCGCGGAGATCGCGGCCGGCGCGCTCGACCCGGCGCAGAAGGTGCTCGACGAGCTGACCCGCGACCCGGCGTTCGACGCCGTGAACCTCTGGCAGGCCGAATGGAATTTGGCGCGGGCGCTGCAGGTGCAGGGCCAGACCGCCGCCGCGTTTGCGCGCGTCAACCGCCTGCTCGCCGCGCCGCGCCCGGCTGGACGCCTGCCCGCGGAGCTGCGGGCGCGGATGGCCTGGCTGCAGGCGCGGCTGTCGCTCGACACCGGCCAGCCCGACCAGACCCTGCGGCTGGTGGAGGCGCTGCCCGCCGTGATGGAGGGCATCGCGCCCGCGCTCCGCGAGGAGATCGCCAGCTCCAGCGCGCTGCTGAAGGGCGAGGCCAGCTTCCAGCTCGGCCACGACGCCGCGGCGCTGGCTCTGCTGGCGCAGCTGCGCCAGGATTTTCCCCGCTCGGACGCCGCGGTCCGCTCCTACCTGCTCGAGGCGAGCAACTATGAGAAGCAGGACCGGACGGTCGAGGCGCAGCAGCGCCTGACGAGGCTGGCCGACGAGTTCAAGGACAGCGCCTATGCCCCGTACGCGCTCTACCAGGCGGCGCTGCAGGCGGAGCGGCGCGGGCAGGAGGCCAACCTGATCGAGGCGAACAAGCTCATCGTGGACCTCGTGAAGCGCTACCCGCAGAGCGACCTCGTGTTCTACGCGCAGCTGAAGGAGGGCGACCTCCTGCGGAAGCTGAACCAGTTCCAGCAGGCGCAGCAGGTGTACGAGTCGCTCGTGAACAATTTCCCGCAGCACAGCGACGTGATCCTCGCGCAGCTCGCGCTGGCGGAGTGCCACCATGCGCAGGCGGCGGGCGACCCCACGCACGCCGAGAGCGCGATCGTGCTGTTCGAGCACCTCCGCGACCGGATTGACGCGCCGGTGGACGTCCGCGTGGAGGCCGGCTTCAACCTCGGCTACCTGTATGCGCGCCGCAGCTCGGCGGCGCGAGAGCAGGGCGACGCGGTGCGCGAGCAGGAGAACGCGGCGCGCGCGCAGGGCGTGTGGTGGAAGGACGTCGTCCACGAGTTTCTCGTCAAGGACCCCGCGGTGGCGGCCCAGCTCGGCCCGAAGGGCCGGTACTGGATGGCGCGCACGCTGGTGGAACTCGGCACGCTGTTCGAGCAGGAGGAGAAGCTGGAGCAGGCGAAGGAGGCCTGGCTGCTGATCCTGCAGTACCGGCTGCCCGGCGAGGACCAGGCGCGGGCGCGGCTCGCGCGCTTCAAGCTCCCGGAGGCGAAGCCATGAGCCGCGCCGCCCGGGTGCTTTCAGGTTTACGCGGTGAAATGAAGCCACTCTAACTCCCCCGACCCATGTCTGCGCTCGACTTCAGCCTGTTCGCCAAAGGTGGCCCGATGATGGTCGTCCTGCTCGCCCTCGGCCTGCTGGGCCTCGTGATCTTCATCGAGCGGACGCTCTACCTCCACCGGGGCCAGATCCGCTCCACCGCGTTCCTCGCCGGCCTCAAGAACATCCTGGCCAAGCGGCGCCTCGTCGAGGCGCTGACCGTGTGCGAGGAGACGCCGGGGCCCGTGGCGGCGGTGGTGAAGGCGGCGCTGCTGCACGCCGACGCCGGCGCGGACGAGATGCGCTTCCATGTGCAGGAGGCGGCGATCGTCGAGCTGCCCTCGCTGGAGCGCCGGCTCGCGAGCCTGGCGGCGATCGCGCAGGTGGCGCCGCTGGTCGGGCTCCTCGGCACGGTCCTCGGGATGATCGAGACGTTCCTGGCCTTCGAGAAGGGCGGCAACTACGCGACGGCCGCCGCGCTCTCCGGCGGCATGTGGCAGGCGCTGCTCAGCGTGGCGGGCGCCCTGATGCTGGCGATCCCGGCGCACCTCGCGCACCATTTTCTCAGCGGCCGCGTGCGGGCGATCGTGCGCGACGTCGAGTGGTCGGGCAACGAGATCATGAAGTACCTGCTGACGGAGTACCGCGGGGCGGGTCCGGCGAACGGCGGGGGAGGGGCGGCCAAGTGATCACGCGGCCCCTGGACCTGGCGTCGAAGCTGCGGCCCGCGCCGCGGAACTTCGACCCGCTGTTCCTGGTGAACGGCGGGCTGCTCGTGCTCTTCTTCATGCTGTTCGACTCGCAGTTCGTGCTCTCGCCCGGGCTCGGGGTGGACTTCCGCCTGCCGCAGATGCCGGGGGCGATGGCGAACGCCATGGCGACCTCAAGCACCATCAGCGTGAAGAATTCCGGGCAGATCTTTGCCGACGGGCTGCTGACCATGGACCAGCTGCGCGAGTGGCTGAAGGCGGAGGCGCGGCGGTCCAAGCACCCGTCGCTGCTCGTCCGCATGAGCGCCGGCGTCTCGGTTTCCGTGCAGAACGACATCGTCAGCGCGGCGCGCGAGGCCGGCTTCGGCTCCAACATCGTGCTCGCCGCGGAGGAACCCGTGGTTGAGCCGGGACGGGCCCGCTGAGCATGAACCCGAATGGCCGCCGGTTCGGTTGGGGGTGGGGCACCGCCGGGGCGGGGCTCGTGCTGGCGCTCGCCGTCGCGGCCTTCCTGCTTCGGCCGGAGCGGGAGATGCCGCTGGCGACGGAGCGGCCAAACCCGGCCCGGCCGGCGCCGGTCAAACTGGTGAATTTGAAAAAAAATGAGGCGGTGCTCACGGACCCCACGCCGCTCTTCCTTCCGACCGAGTGGAATGCCGGGGAAAGCCCGCTGCCGGCGAACACTTTGCAGGCTCCGGGCAGTTCATTTGCGGATTATCCGGCCAAGCTTCAGTTCGGCGAAAGCGAGCTCAAGCTGACGTTTCCCGCGGCCGTGGAGGTGCCGGCGCGGCCGGCGGATGCCCTGGGGGCCGGCAAGCCGCCGGCAGTGTATCTGGGCCGGGATTCCAGCGGCGACAAGCAGATCCAACTGACTGCAAGGAAGGCCTTTGTCGAAGTGATGGTGGCGGTCAATGGCCAGCGGGTTTTCGCGCAGTCGCTGGTGGATGCGGCGCCTCCCGGTGGGGTGGATTGGCAGCCTTTGGAGCTGTTGGTGGCGGTGGACCCGATGGGGTTGGTGGGGCCGCCGATCGTGACGGAGAGCTCGCGGGTGACGGCGGTGGACGACTACTTCCAAAACTACGTCGTGAAAACGCTGCGGGCGGGTCAGCGACTGGCTCCGGGATTTTATCGGATCAGTGTTGGGCCCTAGTTTTCCAAGAAAAGCGCAAGTTTGCTGTTGACGGGGTATTTTGGGGCCTGCACTTTCTACCCTCTTTTTCGTTTTTTGACGCTCCCTTGGTCTGCCCAGATAGCTCAGTTGGCAGAGCACCCCCTTGGTAAGGGGGAGGTCGCCGGTTCAAATCCGGTTCTGGGCTCCAGGTCACCGTCGCGCGACTTCTGCGACGTAAAAATAGAGGTCAAACATCGTCTAACCCGCTAACACTCAAACTCCACATGGCTAAAGGTACATTCGAACGCAAGAAACCGCACGTTAACGTTGGCACGATCGGCCACGTCGACCACGGCAAAACCACCCTGACCACCGCGATCCTTGCCTGCCAGGCGCGCAAGGGCCTCGCCGAGGTCAAGTCCTACGCGGACATCGCGAAGGGCGGCACCGTTCGTGATGCCTCCAAGATCGTCACGATCTCGGTTGCTCACGTCGAGTACGAGTCTGACAAGCGGCATTACGCGCACGTCGACTGCCCCGGGCACGCCGACTTCGTGAAGAACATGATCACGGGTGCGGCGCAGATGGACGGCGCGATCCTCGTGGTGTCGGCCGCGGACGGCCCGATGCCCCAGACCCGTGAGCACATCCTCCTCGCCCGCCAGGTCGGCGTGCCGAAGATCGTGGTGTTCCTCAACAAGGTCGACCTCATCGACGACAAGGAGCTCCTCGACCTCGTCGAGATGGAGATCCGCGAGCTGCTCACCAAGTACCAGTTCCCCGGCGACACCGCCACGATCATCCGTGGCTCGGCCACCGCCGCGCTCGAGGGCAAGCCCGAGGGCGAGGCCGCGATCACGGCGCTGATGACCGCGATTGACACGGACATCCCGGAGCCGGCGCGCGAGATGGACAAGCCCTTCCTGATGTCCGTCGAGGACGTCTTCTCGATCACCGGCCGCGGCACCGTCGCGACGGGCCGTATCGAGCGCGGTGTGGTCAAGGTCAACGACAACGTCGAGATCGTCGGCCTGCGCGACACCACGACGACCGTCGTGACCGGCATCGAGATGTTCCGCAAGCTGCTCGACAGCGGCCAGGCGGGCGACAACGTCGGCATCCTCCTCCGCGGCATTGAAAAGGATGGCGTCGAGCGCGGCCAGGTCCTGGCGGCCCCGAAGTCCATCACCCCGCACAAGAAGGCCAAGGCCGAGATCTACGTCCTCTCGAAGGACGAGGGCGGCCGCCACACGCCGTTCTTCAACGGTTACCGTCCCCAGTTCTACTTCCGCACGACGGACGTGACCGGTATCGTCAATCTGCCGAAGGGCGTTGAGATGATCATGCCTGGTGACAACATCGCGGTCGAAATCGATCTGATCGTTCCGATCGCCATGGAGAAGACCCAGAAGTTCGCCATCCGCGAGGGTGGTCGCACCATCGGGGCGGGCCGCATCACCGAGATCATCGAATAAGGCCTCCTCAATCGTTTAACCCGACATTGCCGAGGCCTCGATTCCGGGGCCTCGGCTATGTCGTCTAAGAAAGCCCATCACAGGCGTGTAGCTCAATTGGTAGAGTAGCGGTCTCCAAAACCGTTGGTTGGGGGTTCGATTCCCTCCGCGCCTGCCAAATTCCTGCCCATGAAAAACCCGTTCAGCAGCACCCGCATCTTCCTCGGTGAAATGGTCGGCGAGCTCCAGAAAGCCACCTGGCCGACGCGCACCGAGCTGCGCGACTCCACCGTCGTCGTGATTGTCGCGGCGGTGATCCTCGGCGCTTTCACGGCCATCAGCGATTTCTCCCTCATCAGTTTCGTGGACCTGTTCACGAGGTTGGTCAGCTAACCGCGCATCATGTCCACCCCTACGACGATTCCCGCCTCGGCCCAGTGGTTCGCCCTGCACACGCTCTCCGGCCAGGAGGGCAAGGTGAAGAACTACATCGAGAAATTCAAGAAGGCCGAGGAGCTCGATGACTCCATCTTCGAGGTGCTGCTCCCGACCGAGGTCGTGTCGGAGGTGAAGAACGGCAAGAAGAGCACCAAGGTCCGGAAGCTCTACCCGGGCTACGTGTTCATCCAGATGTGCCTCTTCGGCGAGGACAAGAAGCTGATCAACAAGCCGTGGTATTTCGTGAAGGAGGTCTCGGGCGTCATCGGCTTCGTCGGCGGCGACCAGCCCGCCGCGCTCCGCCAGTCCGAGATCGACGAGATCCGCGCCCGCATCGAGGCCGCCAACGGCAAGGAAGTGCCGAAGGTGCAGTACAGCGTCGGCGAGGAAGTGAAGATCAACGACGGCGCGTTCGCCAGCCTCACCGGCCGCATCGACGAGATCGATCCCGACCGCGGCAAGCTCAAGGTCTCCGTCTCCATCTTCGGCCGCTTCACCCCGGTCGAGCTCGAATACTGGCAGGTGCAGCGCGTCACCGAATAAGCCCTCAGAATTTCACCACCCGTAACTCGTAAAACGTAAATTTTCCTATGGCCAAGAAGATCCAAGGTTACATCCGCCTCCAGTTGCCCGCCGGCGCCGCGAACCCCGCGCCCCCGGTCGGCCCCGCGCTCGGTGCGCAAGGCGTCAACATCATGGCGTTCTGCAAGGAGTTCAACGCGCGAACCAAGGACCAGAACGGCATGATCCTGCCGGTGGTCATCACGGTTTTCTCGGACAAGAGCTTCACCTTCATCCTGAAGTCGCCCCCGGCGTCGGTCCTCCTGAAGAAGGCGGCCAACATCGCCAGCGGCTCCGCCAAGCCCAACCAGGACAAGGTGGGCAAGGTCACGAAGAAGCAGCTCCTCGAGATCTACAACATCAAGAAAGCCGACCTGAACGCCCGGACCCCCGAGGCCGGCATCAAGGTCATCGCCGGCACCGCCCGCAACATGGGCATCGACGTCATCGACTGATTTTAGTCCGCAACCCAACCCACTCACCGCGGGAGTCCCGGGACCCACCCGAGACGTTCGCACCGCAAGGAGTCACCCATGCCCATCGCCCACAGCAAACGCTATCGCAGCGCCGTCAAGGTCGCTGATCTCACCAAGGAGTATCCACTGGCGGAAGCCGTGGAGGTCCTCTCCAAGTTCCCGAAGACGAAGTTCGACGAGACCGTCGAGCTCTCGTTCCGCCTCGGGGTTGACGCCACCGCCGGCGAGCAGATGGTGCGCGGCACCACGCCGCTCCCGAACGGTTCCGGCAAGAAGGTCCGCGTGCTCGTCTTCACCGACGACGCCGCGAAGGCCCTGGCCGCCGGCGCCGACCATGCCGGCCTGCAGGACATGATGGCCAAGATCAACGAGGGCTGGCTCGACTTCGACGTCGCGATCGCGACGACCGAGGCCATGAAGACGGTCCGCACGATCGCCCGCGTCCTCGGTCCGAAGGGCCTCATGCCCAACCCGAAGTCCGGCACCGTGACCGACGACATCGCCGCCGGCATCAAGGCCGTGAAGGCCGGCCGCGTGGAGTTCAAGATGGACAAGGCCTGCAACATCGGCGTCGGCATCGGCAAGCGCTCGTTCACCGCCGCGCAGATCATCGAGAACGCCACCGCCGTCATCGACGCGGTGGGCAAGGCGAAGCCCGCGACCTTCAAGGGCAGCAACTACATCAAGACCGTGGCCATCTCCTCGAGCATGAGCCCGGGCGTGCATGTCGCCGCGGTGGAGTTCAGCAAATATTAACAGGAGTCCCAACCATGAGAGCCGAAAAAAATTACCTGATCGCCGAGGTTGAGACCCACCTCAAGAAGTCGGACTACGTCATCCTGGCCAACTTCACGAAAGTGACCGTGGCCGACGTCGCCGAGCTGCGCAAGCGGCTCGACGCCGAGAAGGCGGAGTTCCACGTCGTGAAGAACAGCTCGCTGCGCGTCGCGGCCAAGGCCCTGGGCCTGCCCGAGTTCGAGGCCGCCCTGACCGGCCCGACGGCCGTCGTCGTGGGCGGCAAGAACTCCGCCGGCGTCGCGAAGATCCTCAAGAAATTCTTCGAGGAGAAGCAGAAGCTCGAGGTGAAGGTGGGCGTGATGGACAAGAAGATCGTCACCGCCGCCGACCTCGCCAAGATTGCGGACCTGCCCTCGTTCGAGGCGCTGCGCTCGCAGTTGCTGGGCCTGTTCATGCAGAACGCCGCGGCCTTCGTCCGGGTCATCGACGCCAAGGTCAAGAAGGAGCAGCCCGCTGCCCCGGCCGCCTAACCCTCACTTTTAACCAAAACAATTTTCGGGTCCGCGCGGTCCTCCGCCCGGGCCCGAAAGCAACCAATCCATTGGAGCCGGCTAGGGGATACGTCTCTTAAACGCGTTTCACTTTCCGAAACCGCTAGTTCGTTCCAGGAGCAGTCACCATGAGCAACATCACCAAAGACCAAGTCATCGAATGGCTCTCGAGCCAGACGGTTCTCGACCTCGCCGCCCTCGTCAAAGATCTCGAGGGCAAGTGGGGCGTGTCCGCCGCCGCGGCCGTCGCCGCCGCTCCCGCGGGCGCCGCCGCCGCCGCTCCCGCCGCCGAGGCGCAGACCGAGTTCACCGTCGTCCTCAAGGAGGCCGGCGCGAACAAGATCGGCGTCATCAAGGAAGTCCGCGCCATCACCGGCCTGGGCCTCAAGGAGGCCAAGGACCTCGTCGAGGGCGCGCCGAAGTCGGTCAAGGAGAACGCTCCGAAGGCCGAGGCCGAGGAAATCAAGAAGAAGCTCGAGGCCGCGGGCGCCAAGGTCGAACTCAAGTAAGACCGCTTGGCGAGTTTGTCCGCACAGTCTCCGTCCCCTTCCGGGCAGGCCGGGTTCATCCCCGGCCTGTCCTTTGCCTTTTCCGTTTTCGTTCTTTCGTTCTTTTTTCGCGCCGCGCGCTGAGCGTGGCGCCTTGCCTCCTTTTCCGTCCTTCAACCCTCACCGGGAACTCTCATGGCCGACCGCACTCACTCCGAACGCATCAACTTCGGCAAACTTCGCGAAGTCCTGCAGCCGCCGAATCTCATCGAGATTCAGATCACGTCCTACCTCGACTTCCTGCAAAAGGGCACGCCCGAGAAGCAGCGCAAGCCGCAGGGCCTGGAGGCGGTCTTCCGCGAGGTGTTCCCCATCCAGTCCTACGATGAGCGCCTGACGCTCGAATACGTCTCCTACACGCTCGGCGACCCGAAGAACAACGAGCTGGAGTGCCTGCGCGAGGGCATCACCTACTCGGTGCCGCTCTACGTGAAGCTGCGCCTCCGCGAGGAGGACTTCATCAAGGACGAGGAGATCTACATGGGCGAGATCCCGATGGTGACCGAGCGCGGCTCGTTCATCGTCAACGGCGCCGAGCGCGTCGTCGTCTCCCAGCTCCACCGCTCCCCGGGCATCGCGTTCGAGGTCGCCCCGCACCCGAACGGCAAGCTGCTCCACTCCTTCCGCATCATCCCCGACCGCGGCACCTGGCTGGAGGTCCAGTTCGACAACAACGACCTCCTCTACGTCTACCTCGACCGCCGCCGCCGCCGCCGGAAGTTCCTCATCACGACGCTGCTCCGCGCCGTCGGCTACTCGAGCGATCTCGACCTGCTGAACCTGTTCTACGACATCAAGGACCTGAAGGTCGCCAAGGCCCTCGACCTCGAGAACGTCTCCTCGCTCGTCCTCGTTGAGGACGCCATCGACGCCCAGAAGGGCGTCGTCCTGGCGCGCGCCTTCGAGCCGCTGACCAAGGCCGTGGTGCGCACGTTCGAGAAGCACGACATCTCCTCCATCCGCGTGATCGACACCGCGGTGGACGAGGGCGCGATCATCCGCGCGCTCAAGAAGGACCCGACCCGCAACGAGGAGGAGGCCCTCAAGGAAATCTACAAGCGCCTCCGCCCCGGCGAGCCGCCGACCACCGCCAACGCCAAGGCCCTCCTCAAGCGCCTCTTCTTCGACCCGAAGCGCTACGACCTCGGCCGCGTGGGCCGCTACAAGATCAACCAGAAGCTCGGCCTCAAGGCCGACATCGAGCAGCGCATCCTCGAGAGCGCCGACGTCGTCGCCGCCACCAAGTACCTCGTCCGCCTGAAGAAGGGTGAGGGCGTGGTCGATGACATCGATCATCTCGGTTCCCGCCGCGTCCGCACCGTCGGCGAGCTGCTCGCCAACCAGTGCCGCGTCGGCCTCAGCCGCACCGAGCGCCTCGTGCGCGAGCGCATGACGATGTACGACCAGAGCGTCGACTCGATCACGCCGCAGAAGCTCATCAACCCGAAGGCGCTGACGACCGTCATCCGCGACTTCTTCGCGCGCAGCCAGCTGTCGCAGTTCATGGACCAGATCAACCCGCTCGCCGAGGTCACGCACAAGCGCCGCCTCTCCGCGCTCGGGCCGGGCGGTCTCAACCGCGAGCGCGCCGGCTTCGAGGTGCGCGACGTCCATCCGTCGCACTACGGCCGCATCTGCCCGATCGAGACCCCCGAGGGTCCGAACATCGGCCTCATCAACTCCCTCTCGACCTACGCCCGCGTCAACGAGTTCGGCTTCATCGAGACGCCGTACCGCCTGGTGAAGGACGGCAAGGTCACCGACAAGATCGAGTACCTCACCGCCGACCAGGAGGAGGGCAAGGTCATCGCCCAGGCCAACGCCGAGATCGACGACAAGAACCACTTCGTCGGCAAGGTCACCGTCCGCCAGGACGGCAACTTCCTCGAGGTGCCCGCCGCCGAGGTCCACCTGATGGACGTCTCGCCGAAGCAGGTCATCTCGATCGCCGCCGGCATGATCCCGTTCCTCGAGCACGACGACGCGAACCGCGCGCTCATGGGCGCGAACATGCAGCGCCAGGGCGTGCCGCTCCTCCAGGCCGAGTCGCCGTTCGTCGGCACCGGCATCGAGGAACGCGTCGCCCGCGACTCCAAGATCGTCGTCGTCGCCGACGAGGCCGGCGTCGTCGCCTCCGTGGACGCGAAGCGGATCATCGTCACCAAGGACGGCGAGCTGCCGCGCACGGTGAAGCACGACCCGAAGAACCACGTCTACGTCTACGAGCTGCGGAAGTTCATGCGCTCGAACGCCGGCACCTGCTTCAACCAGAAGCCCATCGTCAAGCAGGGCCAGAAGGTGAAGGCCGGCCAGATCATCGCCGACGGTCCCTCGACCGACCAGGGCGAGATGGCGCTCGGCCGCAACGTGCTCGTCGCGTTCATGCCGTGGAACGGCTACAACTTCGAGGACGCGATCCTCATCTCCGAGAAGGTGCTCCGCGAGGACATCTTCACCTCGATCCACATCCAGGAGTTCGAGGTCACCGCGCGCGACACCAAGCTCGGGCCGGAAGAGATCACGCGCGACATCCCGAATGTCGGCGAAGAGGCGCTCAAGAACCTCGACCACAACGGCGTCATCCGCATCGGTGCGGAGGTGAAGCCCGGCGACATCCTCGTCGGCAAGATCACCCCGAAGTCCGAGACCGAGCTCGCGCCCGAGGAGAAGCTCCTCCGCGCGATCTTCGGCGAGAAGGCCGCCGACGTGAAGGACACGTCGCTCGTCGTCCCGTCCGGCGCCGCCGGCATCATCATGGACGTCAAGGTCTCCAGCCGCGTCGATTTCGAGAAGGAGCGCCTGTCGCCCTCCGACCGCCGCCGCCAGGCCAAGCAGATCCAGGAAGAGTACAAGACGCAGATGGACAAGCTCCGCGAGGGGTTGACCGAGGCGCTCTCCAACATCCTCCTCGGCGAGAAGATCCCGCTCGACGTCATCAACGGCGAGTCCGGCGAAATCATCATCCCCGCCAATCGCAAGATCACCAAGACGCTCCTGCGCAAGCTGGCCGCCGTCTCCAAGCACGTCCAGATCGACCCGTCTCCGGTGCGCATCAAGATCATGGAGATCATCGGCTCGTACCAGACGAAGTTCGACGAGCTCGAGGGCGACCGTGAGCGCAAGATCTCGTCCATCGAGGCGGGCGAGGACAACGGCGACGGCTCCATCAAGCAGGTCAAGGTCTACATCGCCACGAAGCAGAAGCTCGAGGTCGGCGACAAGATGGCCGGCCGCCACGGCAACAAGGGCGTGGTCGCGAAGATCGTGCCCGAGGAAGACATGCCGTTCCTCCCGGACGGCACCCCGATCGAGATCTGCCTCAACCCGCTGGGCGTGCCCTCGCGCATGAACGTCGGCCAGGTGCTCGAGACGCACCTGGGTTGGGCCTGCAAAAAGCTTGGCATCAAGGTCGCGACCCCCGTCTTCGACGGCATCCCCGAGAAGAAGGTCCGCGAATACCTCAAGGACGCGAAGCTGCCCTCCTCGGGCAAGAGCATGCTCTTCGACGGCCGCACCGGCGAGAAACTCGATCAGGAGGTGGTCGTGGGCTACATCTACATGATGAAGCTGAACCATCTCGTGTCGCACAAGATCCACGCGCGCGCGGTCGGTCCGTACTCGCTCGTCACGCAGCAGCCCCTGGGCGGCAAGGCCCAGTACGGCGGCCAGCGCTTCGGCGAAATGGAAGTGTGGGCGCTCGAGGCCTACGGCGCGGCGCACACGCTGCAGGAACTGCTCACCGTCAAGTCCGACGACGTGCAGGGCCGCACCAAGATCTACGAGTCGCTCGTCAAGGGCGACAACACGCTGCAGGCCGGCACGCCCGAGTCCTTCAACGTCCTGATCAAGGAAATCCAG
>CAIJZY010000038.1 GCA_903825285.1 uncultured Opitutia bacterium
CATGACCGGGTCATCCAGCTTTTGGTTGGAGCGCTCGCCGCGGAACACGGAGAACGTGCCCACGATCTTGTTGTCCGCCGTCGAGATCTTGGCGCCGAACTCGATGTTCTTGCCGGTCTCGTTCTTCAGGTTGGCGTACGCACCGCGGGCGACCTGGATGGCCTTGGCCTGCGCGATCGAGGTGACCAGCGTGCCGAGGTAGGTGTAGGAACCCGTCTGCAGCGCCTCGGCATACGTCCGGCCCCACTGCCCCACGACGATGCGACCCACCCACTCCAGTGGATTTGGCGCTTCGCCAATTTTCTCCTGAGAAGTCTTTGGCTGATTTTTTGTGTTCGGCATGCGGGGGGTGACACGCGCTCTCCGGAGGCTTACCAAATTGATGCGACCTGTGACGGCTGCAAACGAGAGGAGGTTATTTTATCATTACCTAAATTTAGGTAGCTGCGATTGCCTGCGCGCATCGCGCCGCCTCTTTCCACCGCGCACCAGATGATTGTAGCCATGCCGACCGGCCGCGGGAAAACGAGCCTTCGCTCGCGCCAAACCCGGTTGCGGGAAACAATTGCCCCGCTTCCGCCCTTCGCCGAGCATGACTGGGATGTTGCCGACCAATCCCCTGCTCCAACTCACTCCCCTGCGCACGCAGCGCGGGGTCGCCCGCCTCGCTGAATTGATCTGGCACGATGCGCGCCCGCTGCGCGTCGAGGCCACCGCGGCCCGGCCGGATCACCTGCCGCTCGCCGCCGCGCGCCGGCTCCCGCGCCGCGCCGTGCGCGTCGGCGAGAGCTGGGGCAAGCTCTACGACCAGCGCTGGTGCCGCGTGGTGATTCCCGCGGGCACGCCCGGCCGCTGGCTGCGCTGGGATGAGCAGGGCGAGGCGACGCTGTTCGTGAACGGCACACCCTTCTACGGCTTCGACGTCGCGCACCGCGCCTGCGAGCTGCCCGCCGGCGTGCGCGAGGTCTGGCTCGAATGCCTCTGCGTGCAGGCTGCCATCTGGCACCCGGACGCCAAGGGCCTCGGCGCCGAGGGCTGCGTGTTCCGCGGCGCGCACCTGCTCCGCCGCGACGACGAGGCCTGGGCCGCGTACCACGACCTCAACTGCCTTTATGAATGGATGATGGACCTGCGAACGCGGGAGTTTCCCGGCCAGCCACGTGAGCCGTTTAGTCAGACTTTGCAGCCGCCACTGACAGACGCCTCGCCGCTGTTCCGCCGGCTCCTGCGCGGCGTCGACACGGCGCTCGACGCGTTCGACACCGCGGGCGTCGCCGCCCTGCGCCGCGCGCTCGCCGCGGTCTACCGCGAGCTCCGCGACGCGCGTCCGCTGAGCCGCGCCGCGCTCACCGGCCACTCACACCTCGACTTGGTCTGGCTCTGGACCGAGCAGGTCGGCGAGGGCAAGGCCGTCCACACCTTCGCCAACGTAAACCGGCTCATGGCGCTGTATCCGGAGTTCCGGTTCGCCTACTCCCAGCCCGCCAGCTACGAGGCCGTCGGCCGCCGCTCGCCCGAGCTGCACCGCGCGGTCAAAGCCCGCCTGCGCGCCGGCCAGTGGGAGGCGACCGGCGGGACCTACGTGGAAAGCGACTCCCACGTGGCCTGCGGCGAGGGCCTCGCGCGGGCATTCACGCTCGGCCAGGATTCCTTTCGCCGCCTCACCGGCCAGCGCTCCCGCGTGCTCTGGCTGCCGGACCTCTTCGGTTTCAGCGCCTGCCTGCCGCAGCTCATGCAGCTCAGCGGCGTGGACTATTTCTTCACCACCAAGACGACCTGGAACACCGTCAACCGCTTCCCCCACTCCAGCTTCGTCTGGCGCGGGCCAGGCGGCCACGCCGTGGTCAGCCACGTGACCCAGGGCGTGCAGTTCAACAACACCGTCTCCGTCGAGCAGCTGCGCGCCGCCTCGCACCAGCACCAGCAGGGCGACCTGCACGACGAGTTCCTCATGCCGAACGGCTGGGGCGACGGCGGCGGCGGCCCGAGCGAGGACATGTGCGAGCGGGCCCGGCGCCTGTCCGGCCTGCGCGGATTGCCCAGCCTGAAGTGGGACCAGCCGGAGGCCTTCTTCGACCGGCTCGCGAAAAAGCGCCCGCAGCTGCCGGCGCTCGACGGTGAGATCTACCTCGAATACCACCGCGGCACGTTCACCACGCAGAGCCGCGTGAAGGCGCACTTCCGCGCCCTCGAGCGCGCCCTGCAGCTGCACGAGGCGGCGCTGGTCGCCACCCGCGGCGCGCCGGACGCCGGCCTCGCCCACGCCTGGCGGCGCATGGTGTTCGCCCAGTTCCACGACTACATCCCGGGCAGCTCGATCCCCGAGGTTTACGCGCAGGGACTGCCCGAGCTCGCCGCCCTCGCCCGCACGCAGGCATCGGCCGCCGCCGCCGCCCTCGGCCGCGCCAAGGGCGACCGCTGCGTCTTCAACCCGCTGCCCCTCGCCCGCCGCTGCGTCGTCGGGGGCCGGCTGCTCGACCTGCCGCCCCTCGCCGGGGTGCGCGTCGCCGATGCCGCCGTCCGCGGCATCGCCCCCGTCACCATCCGCGGCCGCACGCTCGCAAACGGCCGCGTCGCCGCGCGCCTCGACGCCCGCGGCCGGCTCGCCGCGCTGAGCGTGGACGGCCGCAGCGTCGCCCTCGCCCCCGGCGCCGGCGAACTGGTGGTTTATCCGGAGCAGCCCGCAAACTTCGGCCCGTGGGACATTGACCGGCACTCGCTTTCGCTGGGCCGGCCAGCGCGCGGCCCGGCGCGGATCACCGCGGACCGTCACGGTCTGACCGTGACCCGCCGCGTCGGCGCAGGCAGCACCGCCGCCGTGCGCTACTGGCTCGAGCCCGGCGCGGGCGTGCTGCGCGTTACGGTGAAGCTGGACTGGCAGGAGCCCGACGTGCTGCTGAAGCTGCATTTCCCCACCACGTACCGCGGGCGCGAGGTGCGCTGCGGCACGCCGTTCGGCAGCGTGCTGCGCCCGCAGCTCGCCACCACCCGCGAGGCCGAGGCCATGTGGGAATGGCCGATGAGCCGCTGGGCCACCGTGAGCGACGAAGCCGAGCGCGAGGGCCTGTTCGTCGTCACCGAGGCGAAGTACGGCGTCGGCATCCGGGACGGCAACCTCGGCGTCACCCTCCTGCGCACCCCGCGCCACGTCGGCTACGAGGAGCACGCCAAGGCCTACCCCGCGCACCTCAGCCGGCTCCCGGCGCCTGCCACCGTCCACACCGACCTCGGCCAGCACACCATCGAGCTCGCCGTCGGCCACTACGACGTCACCGCCCCGCGCGCCGCGCAGCCCGCGGCGCTGGCCGAGACCCTGTTCACGCCCGCCGTGCCGTACACCGGCCGGCCCGTGGCGGCCGCCTTTCTCGGGCTCACGGGCGGCGAAACCCTCCTGCCGCACTGGGCGCAGCCGCAGGGCCGCGACCGCTGCGTGCTCCGTCTCCACGAGGTGGGCGGCCAGCGCGGCACCGCGCGGTTGCAGCTGGCCCCCGGCTGGTCCGCGCGCAAGACGGACCTGCTCGGCCGGCCGCTCGGCGGCCCGCTGCGCCAAGGCCGCCTGGTCTTCGCGCCCTACGAGATCGTCAGCCTGAGGCTCGAGCGCAGCTCGAGCCGTTGAAAGTCGCGGGTTGAAAGTTGAAAGCCGGCGCGGGCCGGCCCGCTACTTTCAACTCGGTCCATTCAACTTTCAACCGCCCCGCTTCGCGGGGCTCTTCAGTTCGAGCTGCACCTTGACCACGAGCCGGCCCGAGCGGCCGCGCTGCGTCAGGCTCAGCCGCGGCTGGGTTTCCGCATGCAGGTTCGCAAGGAGGTAGTGCTCCTTGCGCTCCTGCAGGACCTGCTTCCACACCGGCGCCTCGAGCGGCAGGAGGTCCAGCGCCGCCTCGACGCCCTCGGCCCAGGTGAGCGTGGCACGGCCGCGGCGGCCCTCGATCACGGCTTGGCGCCGGGAAGCATCGAGTGCGATCGGCAGCGCCGTGGTCCAATGGAAAGTCACGCCGTCCCCGTGCTCCAGCGCCCAGTCGTCGGTGATCGTCAGCTCGGCCGGCGTGGGCGAGTCCCAGGTCCGGTCCCAGCGCGCGAACCAGCCCTCCCAGCCCGCGGTCAGCGCCATGGTCGCGTGGAAGCGGGTCTCGTCGCCGCGGGCCTGCGGCGTGATGTCGGCCAGGATCGGGTTGGCCGGCTTCGGCCGCGCCTCGGTGCCGAGGGGCACGAGCATGTTGTGGCGCTGGCAGTGCTTGAGCAGGTCGGCGAGCGGGTTGCTGTAATCGCAGCTGCCGAAGTCGCGGGCGAAGCTGTCGCCGGCGAACTCGAGCACGAAGGAGCCCTTGTCCTCGTGCGTGTGCGAGGCGCCCGCCTGGTTGCCCATGAGGAAGAGCTTCACCCACTCGCCATCGAGGCGGCGGTGCGAGGCGAGCTGGCCGATCGCCGGCATGGTCACCAGCGGCCGGAAATCCGGGCCCGACTCGGGCACCTCGCGGAGAAGGTTCTGCGCCAGCAGGGTCAGCGGCTGCCCACCGCCGCGCGCGATCGATTTCCGGCAGACCGTCACCCAGTGCGAGTCGGGCATGAGCCAGGCGAGAAACGCCGCGCCCTCCTGCGGGATGTACTGCGCGTCACAGATCAGGATCATCTGAAACTCGTCCGCCGTGCTGACCAGCACCTCCGCCATCTGCGCGGTGGCCCGCATCGCGGCGGGGATCAGCTCGCGGGCGCCGCGGCCGCGGGCCCGGGCGTAGTAATAGCACGTCAGCATCGCCTGGCGGGCCGTGAACGTGAAGTACATCGGCCCCTCGGTGTAGCCGCCGTCGGGCAGGAGGATCTTGGCGAGATTGTCGTAGAGGTCGGCCAGCGCGAGGTCGGTGTACGGGGCGACGCGCGAGGGCTCCGGCTGCGGGTAGGGCGCCGACCGCCCGGGCATGGTGCGCTCGAGCACGAGGTACGCGTACATGCGGCCGGGCATGAACCACGCGGTCTGGTTGCACCAGAAGAGGTACTCCCACCACCAGATGTTGTACGTGTTCGTGCCCTGCCCCTCCTCCGCGAGGCGGCGGAGGATCAGCTCGCGGCCGTAGTCGGTGAACCACTCGCCGCAGAGGTCGAGGATCAGCGCGCAGTCGTACATCACCAGGCTCGGCACGAACGCGCGGTGCTCCCACTTGCAGCCGGTCAGCCAGCTGAGGAACGACGGATCCCAGCGCGTGCTGTGGGCGAGGCAGATCGCGTACCGGGCGGCGAGGCGGCCGAGGCGCGCGTCCCGGAACAGCACCGACGCCTGCGCGGCATTCGCGCCATGGGTCAGCAGGTGCTTGCCGGTGTCGCGCTCGCGGCTGAACCGCGTGTCGTTCCAGAAATTCACGTAGTCCGACATCATCCGCTCCGGCACCAGGCGCCGGGCGTCCGCCGCCAGTGCCCAGAGCGGCGACGTCTCCGGCCCGCCCGCCGCCGCCAGCCGCGCGCGCGCGTCCGCCAGCTCCGCGCCCGTGAGGTGCAGCCCGTACGCCGGCTCGAACGCGGGCGCGAACTCCTCGGGCTGCAGGTAGTCCGCCCAGCGTTCGTCGAACCGCGCGAGCTGGCGCAGGTGCCGCGCGAGCTGCGCGCCGTGCTGCAGGCCGATCCAGTTGAACCAGCCGCAGGTCGCGCCGGGCGTCTGCCGCGGGTCCGCGTAGATCTCGATGGTCAGCGCGCGCAGGCGCCGCGCCCCGGCCAGCGGGAGCAGGAGCTCGCGCTTCTGGTGCGCGAACGGCGTGCTGCGCCACTCCCGCTCGCCGGCATCCGTCCCGGCCCGCAGCACCACCTCCGCCCCGGGCGGCGCCTGCACTGAGCACATCAGCGCGTCATAGTCGGCACAGTCCACGTCGCAGGCCCGGCTCAGCCGCAGCGCGGGGGCCGCGGGATCCGCCGGGGGCGCCTGCCAGTCGTACTGCACCCACGCCCAGCGCTGCGCCACCTGCAGGCCCGGCGCGCCGCCGGCGTGCACGGTCCACTGGGGCAGGCCGCTGAGCTGCTCGTCGAAGAACGCCTCGAAGATCGCCTCGGCCGAGTTGATGGGGGTGAGCTGCATGCGGCCGGCAAAATTTTCATTTCTTTTCACTAGTGGCGAGAGGCTTTCTCGGCTGTAAGCTGGGGTACCCGCGGCCCCGCGGGCATTCCGCCCCGCCGCCTTTCCCATGGCCACCCCCACGATCCGCTACGGCATCATCGGTGCCGGAGTCATTGCCAACCTCATGGCCCGCGCCTTCACCGAGGGCCGCGGCGCCATCGCCACCGCCGTGGCCGACGTCAACCCGGAGGCCGCGCGGAAGCTCGCCGCCGCCGCCGGCGCGCCCCGGGTCTACGCCGACTACCGGGAACTGCTCGCCGACCCGGCGGTGGACGCCGTCTACCTCGCGACGCCGCCGTTCCTGCACCGGCCGATGACGCTCGACGCGCTCCGCGCCGGGAAACATGTCTGCTGCGAGAAGCCGTTCTTCCTCACGCAGGCCGAGGCGCGCGAGGTCCTCGCCGCCCAGCGCGCCGCGCCCCATCTCCGGGTCACGTGCTGCTCGTCGCGCTACCACGACTCCGGCACCGCGCGCCGCGCCCGCGCGGCCGTCGCCACCGGCGAGCTCGGCCGGCTCTACCGCGTGCACTACGAGCAGGTCACGCCCGCGGCGCGGCCCGGCGCGACGCTGCCGCCGTGGCGCAACGACCCCGCCAAGAACGGCGGCGGCATCTCGTTCGACTGGGGCCCGTACGACCTCGACTGGCTGAGCTTCGTGCTGGGCGACCGCTTCCGGCCCCGCGTGGTGTTCGGCACGACGGGAAACTACTTCCCGCTGACGGCGGAGCGCGTGCCGCCCTGCCTGGATGTCGACGGCCGGCTCGCGGCGGAGGTCGTCTGCGACGACGGCCTGACGCTCCACTGGGAGCGCCGTGCCGCCGAGCACGGCCCCGCCCGGCACAACATCGAGCTGCGCGGGACCCAGGCCGGCCTCGACCTCTGCTTCCTGCCGATGGGCGAGAACCAGGCGCTGCACCGCTACGCCTACGCCGGCGCCGCCGACTTGGCGGAGGAAAAGCTGCCTGACGCGCCGCCCGCCTGGGACGACACGCTCGTGTTCCCCCTCCGCGACCTCACCGCCGCCATCATCGAGAATCGCGCGCCCTCCAGCACCATCGAGCACAGCGTGCGCATCCATGGCCTGCTCGACGCCCTCCTCGCCTCCGCCCGCACCCAGCAGGCGGTGCGCATCACCGACTAACAAGGAGGAAGCCCGTAGGGCAAAATTCGAAATTCGAGAAAATTACCCAAGCATCCAATATCCTAAACTCATAACGCCCACGATCCGCTGTCGCACCGGCTCAGAATTGATTCACATCATCTTTCGTCCGCCCGCTCCCTCGAATTTCGAATTTAGCCCTCCGGGCTTCCTCCACCGATGCCTTTTCCCAATCCCCTCTACCTTTTCAACAACCACTTCACGGGTCACCGGCGCAATTATCCCTACCGCACGCGCCTCGCCATCGCCGCCGACCTGGGGTTCGACGGCTATGAGCTGCACCCGATCGAGCCGGAGGACGACCGGACGTGGGACGAGGCCGCCGCGGCCTTCCGCGCGAGCGGCCTGACCAACGCCGGCATGTACATTGTCGCGAAGGGCGCGACCGACGAGGAGTACCCGCGGATCGACGCCGAGATCGAGCGCGCGCGGCGCATGATCGCGCGGCTGCATGCCCTCGACCCGCGCGCGTTCGTGAACTTCACGGTGATGAGCAACCCCGCCGGCCGCAGCCCGGCCGACTACCGCGAGGCCGGCTCGGCCACCGCCGAGGCGCGCCACTGGGAGCGCACCGCGCGGATCGTCCGCGCCGTCGACGACGAGCTCACCGCCCGCGGGATGAGCGGCAACCTCTACAACCACGTCTGGTTCATCATCGACACGCCGGCCGCCGAGCTGCGCGTGCTCCGCGACGCCGGCGCCCGCGTGATCCGCCCCGGCATTGCGCTTTTCCATGCCTTCTTCCACCTCGGCGTGCCCGACCTGCCCGCCGTGATGGCCGAGCCCGGCATGGAGCGGCTCGGCTACTTCGCCGTGCTCAACGGCTGGCCCAAGCCCGCCGAACCGTTCCGCACCCGCCCGCTCGACGACGGCAACATCGACGTCGCCGCCGCCCTCGGGCTGCTCTGGTCGCGCGGCTACCGCGGGCCGGTGGTCTCCCAGGCCTACGACCTCGGCGGCGACCCGTACGAGTCCGCCCGCCGCAGCCGCGACTACCTCCACGCCCTCCACGCGCGCTTCACCCGCAACCCGAGCCTCAATCCCTTCCATCCCTAGCCCGCCGCGCCCATGAGCCAGATCACCCAGGTCGAGATCGGCCGCTTCGACTATGCGGTCGCCGGGGAATTCAAGTTCTTCAAGCCCGGTCCCGACGGCCGCGTCACGCGCCCGACCGTGCTCGTGCGGCTGACCGACGACGCCGGCCGGCAGGGCTGGGGCCAGGCGGTCCCGGTGCCAACCTGGACCTACGAGACCGTCGAGTCCGTCCTCACCACGCTGCGGCACCACCTCGCGGAGCTGATGCTCGGCCGCGACCCGGCGGACTTCGCGGGCCTGCACGCGGCGATGAACGCCGCCATCCGCCCGGCCTTCTCCGTCGGCCAGCCGCTCTGCAAGGCCGCGCTCGACCTCGCCTGCCACGACCTCGCCGGCCGGCAGCGCGGCGTGCCCGCGTGGCAGCTGTTCCCGTCGCTCGGGCCGGTAGGGAGCCACCTCACGCTCAGCTGGACCGTCGCCTCGCCCAAGCTGGAAACGATTGAGCGCCAGCTCGCCGAGGGCCGCGCGCGCGGGTACCGCAACTTCAACATCAAGGTCGGCGCGCCGCAGTCCGCCGCCTACGACCTCGACCTCGCCCGGCGCGTCCGGGCCTTCGCGCCCGACGGCTTCCTCTGGGCCGACGCCAACACCGGCTACACGCCCGACGAGGCGCTGGCCATCGCGCCGCGGCTGCGCGACGCGGGCGTGGACGTGCTCGAGTCGCCCCTGCCCCCGACCCAGATCCGCGGCTACCAGGCGCTGAAGCGGCAGGCCGCGCTGCCGGTGCTGATGGACGAGGGCATCCTCTCGCCGGTCGAGTCCGCCGAGTTCATCGCGCTCGGCATGCTCGACGGCATCGCGCTCAAGCCCGCGCGCAATGCCGGCCTCTGGCCCTCGGTGCAGATCGTCAAGCAGCTCCACGAGCACGGCCTGCTCGCGCTCGGCTCCGGCCTGACCGATCCCGACCTCTCGCTGGCGGCGGCCGCCCAGCTCTACGCCTGGGGCGGGCTCGCCCGGCCCTGCGCCCTCAACGGTCCACAGTTCCTCGCCGACCGGCTGTCCGGCGAGACGCTCGTGCCCCGTGCCGACCAGCTCGCCATTCCCACCGCCCCCGGCCTCGGCCTCACCCTCGATCCCCGCGCCGCCGTCGTTCTCGCGACCGTGGCCCGGAGCTAGCGCCGTCCGCGGCGCCTCAAACCCATGCTCCGCCCGCCCCGCCGCCTCGTGCTCGCCGCGAAATTCCTCGCGGGCCTGGTCGCGACCGCGGTCGGCCTCACCGCCCTGATGCTCGGCACGGCGGCGCTGTTCCGTCCCGACCTCTCGCGGCCGCCCCCGGTCCCGGCCCCCGCCGCCGCGGCCGCCGCCCGCGCGGCGCGCGAGCCCCGCCTCGATCCCGTCCACCCGACGGTCATCTGGCGCGACGTGAACTATGCCGAGGGCGCCCGTGGCGCCTGGTGGCCGAAGGGCGAGTCGCCGCTGCTCGCCGACCTCGTGCACCAGGGCCGGCTCCCGCCCGTCGCCGAGCGCACCGGGCCGGAGCCGGTCGTGCTCGCCGGCGTGGATGGCGTCGGCCGCTACGGCGGCACTTGGTACCGGCTGGCCACCAATCCCGAGGATCTCGAGGGCATCCTCCACACCCGGCTCTCCTACACCGCGCTCGTCCGCTGGTCGCCCGAGGGCTACCCGATCGTGCCGCACCTGGCGAAGTCGTGGACCGTGTCGCCCGACCAGCGCGTGTGGACGTTCACGCTGCGGCGGGGCCTGCGCTGGTCCGACGGCCACCCGTTCACCACCGACGACCTCATGTTCTGGTGGCGCTGGGAGGTGCAGTACTTCAAGGCCGGCTCCAGCTCCTCCGGCGGCTCCGACTACAGCTGGATGATGCACGCGGGGAAGCTCGGCGAGATCGAGCAGGTGGACGCGCTGACGCTGCGGTTCAAGTTCCAGGACCCGAACGGGCTGTTCCTCGAGCGGCTGGCGGGGGCGGTGGACTGCTTCCGGCCGGCGCACTACCTGCGGCAGTTCCATCCGGCGCTGGGCGACCCGGCGGTGATCGCGGGGCTGATGCGCGCGATGAACCTCCCGAGCCCGCTGGCCGTGTACATCCGGATGAAGCACCGGCTGAACCCCGCGCATCCGCGCATGTGGCCGTGGGTCTACCGCGACTACCGCGCCTCGGCGCCGCAGACGCTCGTGCGCAACCCGTACTACTACGCGGTCGACGCCGCCGGCAACCAGCTGCCCTACCTCGACCGCCTGGTGATTGACGTGCGCGAGAAGAGCCTGATCAGCGCCGCCGCCGCGGGCGGCGAGGTGTCGATGCAGGAGCGGCACATCGACTTCGAGGACTACACGCTCCTCGCCACCGAGGCCCCGCGGTCGGGCTACCATCTCCGGCACTGGTACAGTGCCACCCGCACCATGGCGCAGATCAGCCCCAACCTGAACCGCGCCGTGGACCCCGCCCAGCCCGAGACCGCGTGGAAGCACCGCCTGCTCAACGAGCGCACGTTCCGGCAGGCGCTGTCGCTCGCCCTCGACCGGCAAGAGATCATTGACGCGGTTTACTACGGCGTGGGCGAGCCGGCGCAGAACTCGCCCGGACCCGACTCGCCCTACGGCGACGCGCGGCACTTCCACGCGTTCACCGCCCACGACCCGGCCCGGGCCAACGCGCTGCTCGACGCGCTCGGGCTGCAGCGCCGCGACGCCGAGGGCTACCGCACGTTTCCCGACGGCTCGCGCATGACGTGGTTCCTCAACCTGGCCACGAGCTTCCCGCCCGACACCGCGCAGCTGGTCGCCGACCAGTGGGGCCGGGTCGGGCTCCGTGCGCTCGTCCAGACCCACGTCCGCACGCTCTGGCAGGTCGAGCAGGCCGCGCGGGAGCACGACTTCACGTTCTGGCCCGGCCTCGAGGAGTTCATGCCGATGCTCGACCCGCGCTACTACGTCGCCACCGGCGGCGCCTCCTACTTCGCCCCGATGTGGGGACGCTGGTATCTGCTCGGCGGCCTGCGCGGGCCGCCGACCTCGGTCATCCCCGGCCTCGAGGGCCCGCCGCCCGGCCACCCGGCGCGCCGCGCGATGGAGCTCTATGACCTCGCGCAGGTCGCCCCCACCGAGGCCGAGCGTCGCGCCCGCTTCCACGAGATCCTCGGGCTGGCGGCCGACAACACCTGGAGCATCAGCCTCGCCACGCCGCCGCCCGCCCTCGCGGTGGTGAAGGACGGGCTCCGGAACGTCCCGGTCCGCGGCATCGTCGGCTTCTACTACATGACCCCCGGCAACATGGGCATGGAGACCTTTTATTGGGACCACTCCAACGACCTGCCGGCCGTCGCGGCGCAGGTGCAGCAGTCACTGCTCCACGCCTCGGAGCTGCCGCGCGCCGCCGAGGGCCGGGCCCCGGCGGGATCCGGCCGGCTCGGCGGATTCCTGATCCTGGCCGCGCTGGTCGCGCTCGTCGGCCTCGGGCTCCGCTACCCGTTCGTCGGGCGGCGGCTCCTCACGCTCGGGCCCACCCTGCTCTGCATCTCCGTCATCGTCTTCACCATCGTCCGCCTGCCGCCCGGCGACTTTCTCACCTCGAAGACCGTGGAGATCGAGCTGAGCGGCGAGCCGAACGCCGAGGCCCAGCTGGCGAACCTGCGCGAGACCTTCCGCTTCGATGAGCCGGCGTGGCGGCAGTACGCGCACTGGATGGGCTTGCCGTGGTTCCTGACCTTCGACGCCAAGGACGCGGGACTGCTGCAGGGCAACCTCGGCCGCTCGATGGAGAGCAACCTCCCGGTGAACGAGATCCTCGGTGACCGGATCGTCCTGACGTTTGTCGTCTCGCTGCTGACGATCCTGTTCACCTGGGCGCTCGCGATCCCGATTGGCATCTACTCGGCGGTGCGGCCCTACACCGTCGGCGACTATGTGCTGACGCTGCTGGGCTTCCTCGGGATGTCCGTGCCGCCGTTCCTTTTCGCGCTCGTGCTGATGTACCTCAGCGGGGAGTACTTCGGGATCAGCGTCTCGGGCCTGTTCAGCCTGCGCTACGCCGCCGAGCCGGCCTGGTCGTGGGGCAAGGTCGTGGACCTGCTGCAGCACGTGTGGGTCGCGGTGATCGTGCTCGGGCTGGGCAGCACCGCGGTGATGGTGCGGGTGATGCGGGCCAACCTGCTCGACGAGCTCAAGAAGCCCTACGTCGTCGCCGCGCGGGCCAAGGGCGTGCGTCCGCTCAAGCTCCTGCTCAAGTATCCCGTCCGCATCGCCCTCAACCCGTTCGTCTCCGGCCTCGCCGCCCTGTTCCCGCAGCTCATCTCCGGCGGCGCCATCGTCGCGCTCGTGCTCAGCCTGCCGACCGTCGGGCCGATGCTGCTGCTGGCGCTGCTGAACGAGGACACCTACTTCGCCGCGTCGATGCTGATGGTGCTGAGCGTGCTCGGCGCCGCCGGCACGCTGCTGAGCGACCTGCTGCTGCTCTGGCTCGACCCGCGGATCCGATTTGGCGGAGGCCACCGATGAAGCCCGCCGCCCCGGAAGCCCTGCGCTCCCCCTGGGAGCTGACCGTTCGCCGGTTCGCCCGCCACCGGCTCGGCCTGGCGGCGTTCTTCGGGCTCATCGTGCTCTACCTGATGGCGCTGGGCTGCGAGTTCTTCGCCCCCGCCACGCGCGAGTGGCGCGACCTGCGCCATTCCTACTGCCCGCCGCAGCCGGTGCATTTCACGTGGGCCGACGGCCTGCACGTGTGCGCGCTGCGGCGGTTCGACGACCCCGTGACGTTCGCGCGCACCTACGTCGAGGATCGCGCCGTGAAGATCCCGCTCGGTTTCCTCGTCCGCGGCGAACCTGTCCGCGTCCTCGGCCTGGTCCCGACCGACCGCCACTTCTTCGGCGTGGACCGCGACCGGCTCGCCGCCCGGGGCCGCGCCGGCGACCCCGACGCGGTCTTCTACCTGCTGGGTGCCGACAAGTACGGCCACGACGCCGCGTCGCGGCTGATCTACGGCGCGCGCATCAGCCTCTCCGTCGGCCTCATCTCCATCGTCATCACGTTCGTCCTCGGCGTGGTGCTCGGCGGCATCTCGGGCTATGTCGGCGGCGGCTGGGACAACCTCATCCAGCGGCTCATCGAGATCATCAACGCCCTGCCCTCGCTGCCGCTCTGGCTCGCGCTCGGCGCGATCTTCCCCGCCGAATGGTCGCCGCTCACTGTCTACTTCTGCGTGACCGTCGCGCTGAGCCTCATCAGCTGGACGGGCCTGGCGCGCGTGGTCCGCGGCAAGATCCTCGCGCTGCGCGAGGAGGACTACGCCGTCGCCGCCCGGCTGCTCGGCGCGTCGCACGCCCGGGTGCTGTTCCGCCACCTCGTGCCGGGCTTCACCAGCCACATCATCGTCACCCTCACGCTCGGCGTGCCGGGCATGATCCTTGGCGAGACCGTCCTCAGCTTCCTCGGCCTTGGCCTGCGGCCGCCGATCGTGAGCTGGGGCGTGATGCTCCAGGACTGCCAGAACCTCCAGACCGTCAGTCACTATCCCTGGCTGCTGTCGCCCGTGCTGTTCATCGTGCTCACGATCCTGGCCTTCAACTTCGCCGGCGACGCCCTGCGCGACGCCGCGGATCCCTACGGCGGTTAGCGCGGGGTCCGAAAACCCCGGGCATTTTCACCACGAAGGGCACCCTCCTTCGCCAAGGCTACGAAGGGCCGGCGAAGCCCGCGAAGGCCAGGCTTCTGACGGCTTGGGCTTCGTGTGCTACGTGCCCTTCGTGGTGAAAATAACCGGCAGGGTCCAACTCAGAACCGGGCCGACCAGGTGGTGCGGTCCGACGTGGCCGTCACGGGCAGCCGGTGCACGGCGCCGCCGGGCAGGCCGGCGATCACGATGCTGCCGCGCTCGCCTTTTGGCCGGAGCAGCGTGCCTGAGAGGGTGCGGGTGCGCGGGTTCCAGCGGACCTTGGACAACTCCCGCCCGCCGCTCTGGTGGAAGGTCGTGCCGACGGGCCAGGGGTGCCGGCGCGGGCGGCGCAGCACGAGGAGCTTCACGGCCGGGCCATGGAAGCCGAGGTCGAGCCAGCCGGGTCCAGATTCCTGGATCGGGTGCGAGAAATCGCCGGGATGCCGGTACGCGTCCGGCGGCGGCGCGGCGCGGGGAATCTCGCCGAGGAACTGCCCCGACCAGAACTCGTAGGCCCAGAATTTCTCGCCGGCAGGCAGGCCGAGCCGCGTGAGCTCCACCTGGAAGCGCCGCGCCAGGCTCACGCCGGAGCCGGGCTCGCGCGCGGGGTCGGTCCAGTTGAACAGCGCCACCAGCGTCCACTCGCCCCAGTCGGCGCGCACGGGCAGCGTCCACACGCACGCCCCCTCCGGCTCGCGCTCCGCGGGCGCCTCCTGCGCGCGCAGCTTCGCCGCCGCGGGATCCCGGCGTTCCTTCGCCTTGATCAGCGAGAGGTACGGCAGCGTGCCGGTCCGGACGGGATGAAACAGGTCCACCGGCGTCGCCGGCGTGTCGTTCGGCGGCAGCGTCGCGAGCAGCACGCTCCAGCGGTCCTCCGGGAGCGTCGTCAGGTCGTCGCCGAGATCCACGTGCCCCGCGCCCATGAAGGTCGCCGTCGCGCGCACCCGCGCCTCCTCCAGCGTGCCGGGCAGACCGACCACGAGGCACGAGGGCTGCAGCAGCGCCCAGCGCTGCTTGAAGAGGTGGCAGGCGTAGCTCGTGTAGACCTCGCGCAGGTGCCGCCAGCCGAGTCCGGTGTTGCCCGTGTCCATGACGGTGTAGCAGAGCCCGGCCACGCCGGCGCCGGCGTAGTCGGTGCCTGCACAGTCGAGGAGCAGCGCGGGCTCGCCCGTGGAGTTCATCGCCTCCTGCCCGATGCGGAACGCGGTGCGCACCGCCTCGCGCGCCCGCGGGTTGACCAGCCGCGGGTCGTGGCGGTGGCGGAGCTGCTCGCCGGCGACGACGCCCGCGAAGTCCCACTTGATGTAGCGCACGCCCTGGCGCGCCAGCGCGGCGAAGTTGCGCCGCAGCCAGTCCTGCGCCCCGGGATGCGAGACATCGAGCGCGTAGATCGGGCAGAACGGCTCCCAGAACCAGTGGTAGTTCACCACCGGCTTTCCGGCGGCGTCGCACAGCAGCCACTCGGGATGCTCCCGCGCGACCGGGTGGGTGGCGGCGACGCACAGCACGCCGACCCACAGGCCGAGCTCGAACCGCTCCTCGCGCAGCGCGCGGCTCAGCCAGCCGATGCCGCGGGCGAAGCGCTCGTTGGGCTCGAAGCCCGTGGGCAGGTTGCCCTCCTCCCAGCCGAGGTCGGCCTGGATGTATTTCAAACCGAGCTGGTCCAGCCCGCGCGCCCGCGCCGCGCGCGCCGTGGCGACCATGCGGTCCGCGCTCACCGCCAGGCGGTACGGGTACCAGCTGCACCAGTTGGCGAGCGGCCCCGGCGGATTCGGAAAGCGGTTGCGGCGTTTGATGCGGTCGCCGTGCTCGCCCAGCAGCGCCACCGGGTCGGCGCCGGACGCGACCACGAAGTCGCCCAGCGCGAGCGTCTCGCCCGGCGCGAGGGGATAATCCCCGCCGTCGAACCGGATCGTAAACTGCCGAAATGGGGGCACGCGCACCGGGCCCGTCGCCGCCGCACCGGCGGCGACCGCGCGACCGTCCACGTTGTCCTGGCCCGTCGCCACGCGTCCGGCCGAGGTTGTCATGCGGCCCGACAACTCGGGCATCCAGCGATCCACCGTCTCAAACCCGAGCAGCAGGCCGCAGCGCCGCGCCGGATCGTAGAACACCGTGTGCGTCTGGCTCAGGAAGCCGCCGGTCGTGCCGTCGATCGCCTTGAGCCCGTCGCTGCCCGTGAGCATCTGCCGCGGGGTGCGCACGCGGCCGAGGTTGGCGCTCTGCTCGAGGATGCGGACCTCCGCCGGCGCGCGGCCCAGCCCCACGCGGCCAGTCGTGAACAGCGTCACGTCGTTCACCGGCACGGGCTGGGTGGAGAGGTTGCGCAGGGTGCTTGTGACCCGCACGCGGCCCGCCGCCTCCCGGGCGAAGGACTGGACCAGTTCCACGCCGGCGCCGCGCCAGGCGAGCGTGCGGCTTCGGCCTGCGCTGCTGCCGCCGGCGGCGCGCAGCCGCGCCGGGCGGCCGGCCAGCTTCAGCGCGGGTGCGCCGGGGCCGAGCACGAAGGGACCGGCCGCGAGGGTGACGCGGCCGGCGCGGAGGACCAGGCGGACCGGGGCCTTCACAGCTTCACTTCCTTGCCGCCGTGCGCGCTGCTCTCGTTCGCCGCCTCGATGAAGCGGATGATCTCGATCGTCTCCTCCGGGTCGATCGGCGTGGCGCCGCCCTGGAAGAAGGCGAGGAAGGCCTCGGTGAGGCTGGCGTAGAACGGCTTGACCTGGGTCTGGATGTTGACGGGCACCGAGTTCTTCTCGAAGTGCACAATGCCGTGCATCTCGTAGTTGCCGGTGCGGGTCCCGCGCACGGTGCCGATGCGGCCGTCGGCCCATACGCCGGTGGCGAGGTCGTGGTTTGCGTTGGAGACGCAGCGCACGCTGCGGCAGCCGCGGCCCATCGTGGTGTAGAGCATCTCGACGGCGTGGATGCCGTACCAGAAGAGCCCGGGGTTGGTTTTCTCGTGCGCCGCGGCGCCGCAGAAGTCGGCGCCGACCACCTGCGCCTTCGTCGCGGGCGTCACCACCTTCACCAGCGCCTCGGTGAAGCGCAGGGAGGACGACGAGAACAGCCGCACGCCGTGCTTCTGCGCGGTGGCGAACATCTGGCGCGCGTCGGCCGTGCTGACGGCGAAGGGCTTGTCCATGAACACGGGCTTGCCGAAGGGCGCGATGCGCGCGAACTGGCCCGGGTGCGTCCGGCCGTCGAGCGAGGTCAGCAGGATCGCGTCGCACGCCTGGGCCACGGCCTCGGGGCTGTCGACGATCGTGACGCCAAACTTGTCGCGCAGCTCGGCGGTGTAGCCCGGGACGCGGCTGATGCTCGACTCGATGTCGGGCGAGCCGCCCGGCCACGCCACGGTCACCCGCGCCCCTTTCAGCGCCTGCTTGGAGGCGGGATTATTGAACGTGTCGCTGAAGACGAGCACGTGCGACGTGTCGAGGCCGATGATGCCGAGTTTCAGGGGAGTATTCATGGGGGAAAGGGGTCGAGGCGCAGGAATTCCACGCCGTGGCGGGGCACAGCGCCAGACCAATTCCGGCGTCCCGGGTCGACGGTCCCGCGCCAGAGGTCGTGCGCCCGCCAGTCGCCCGCGAGCCCGAGGTCGTCCCAGCGGAGTTCCACCGCCGCCGGCTCCTCGTCGCGATTGAACAGCCCGACCGCCACGGCACCGCCGGCCAGCGGCCGGACCCAGGCCTCGAGCGTGGGGCTGAGCACGACGCGGCGGGCGGGCCGGCCGAGTGGATCCTGGTCCACCGCGATCGCGTCGTCGTTCGTCAGCAGCGCGCGCGTGAACCCGTCGAGCTCCGCCGGGTCGCCCGCGAGCAGCAGGGGCGAGCCGCGCAGGCACCAGAGCGCGAACTGGGTTCTTTGCTCGTCCGGCGTCAGGCGCACGTCGTGGAGCTTCCGGTCCCACCCGATGCGCCCGAGCATCAGTTGGTCGAGGTCGTTCCACCGGCCGGGACCGGCGCCGCGGTCGCGCTCCTCGCCGAAAAATCCCGCGGCGGAGATCGCGCCCCAGGTATCCACGAGGTCCTCCGCCACCCGCCAGGTCTGGCCGCCCACCTCGGCGCCCCACTCCCAGACGCCCGCCCGGCCGTACTGGCAGAGGTTGAACACGAGGTCGCGCGGCTGCGCCCGCAGCGCCGCGCCCATGCGCGCGTACGGCCGCCGCCAGTCGGCGCGCTCCAGCCCGTCGGTCTCGAGCGAGTAGGAACACCAGTCGTATTTCAGGTAGTCGAAGCCCCAGGCCGCGAACTGCGCCGCGTCCTCCGCCTCGTGGCCGAAGCTGCCCGTGCAGCCGCCGCAGGTGAGCACGCCGGGCGAGCTGTAGATGCCGGCGCGGAACCCGCGCGCGTGCAGCCAGGCCGTGAGCCCGGCCATGTCGGGAAACCGCGGGTTGGGCTGGATCCGGCCCTGCGCGTCGCGAGCCGGTCCCAGCAGCGCGGGGTCGGCGATCGCCGCCTTGTAATATCCCGCCGGTCGGCCCAGCCGCTCGCGCGCCGCCAGCTCCAGCCGGCGCGGGTCGTCCGCCGCCGGCCGCGTCATCCAGAAATCGTCGATGTTCACCTGCGTCCAGCCGTGGTCCGCCAAGCCGTCGCGCCCGAGCGCCTCGGCGGCGGCGCGCACCCATGCGTCCGACACGCGGCCCGACATGCAGTACCACGAGCACCAGCCCATCGGCGGCGTCCGCGCGATCATCTCTCCCACCACGAGCAGAAATTCCTGCTCCGCGCGGCCCGCCGGCGAAACCGCGGCGAAGCGCAGGCGGTAGTCGCCGGGCGCGGACGGCGCATGGCCGGCGATCACGCGCGTCGCGGGATCGAACCCCAGCCCCGGCGGCAGCCCGGCCACCGTCACGGCGAGGGGACCGGCGCCGGTCACGCCGACGCGCCACAGCCAGGGCCGGCCCGGCCGCACGCCGGCGACAATGGTCGCGGCAAAGCGCGGCGGCCCGGCTGGGGTCAAGGCTGCCGCGGGGGCCGCCCCCGGCGCCGGGGCGACGGCCGCGGGCGGCGCGCCGGTGTGCGTGATGACCGGCTCGATCCAGTCGGCGGGCGCATACGGCTCGCCGCGCACGTCGGCCACGAGCGCCAGGCGCTGGATGCCGGCCAGCGGCACGTCGAGCGGCACCGCCGGTCCGCCGCGCTGCTGCCAGGGTCCGCGGTACAGCACGCGGCCGTCGCCGACGATGAGGAAGCGGATGGTGGCAAGCTCGCCCGCCGTGTCGTCCACGCCGGTTCGCGCCTGCACGCGCGTCGCGCGGCCGCCGAGCGCGAGTTCCAGGCGGCTGCCGCCGGCGGTGCCAAAGCCGCGGGCAAAGGTGACCCGGCCCACGCGGAGCGGACCGCCGCCCGCCGCGGTGTCCGCCGCCGGCACCGCCCAGGTCGCCTGCAGGGTCTCGCGCAGGTTCAGCGTCGCGACGGCCGTCTCCTTCCCGGACAGGGGCGCGGCCGCCCAGAGCAGGGCGCCGAGGAGGGTGATCCGCCGCTTCACGCGGCCATGATCGCGCGGCGCGGCGGGTCAGGCCAGCGCAGACTGCGGGGGCCGCTGTATGTTCAGCCCGGCTGCGCCGTGCTTGTAGCGCGGGCCCGGAGCCGGCAACTTCGGGGCGGCAGGCGCCGGCCTGCGCTACCCCATGGCTACCCCCGCTTCCAGCCCGACCCCGCCCCGCATCCGCCTGCTGGCCACCGGCGGGACCATCGCCGGCGCCCAGACCGTCGGCGGGCGCGGCTACCAGGCCGGGGCGCTCTCGATCGAGGCGCTCATCGGCGCCGTGCCGCAGCTCGCGGCGATCGCGCGGCTCGAGGTCGAGCAGGTCGCGGCGATCGGGAGCCAGGACATGGACGAGGCGGTGTGGCTGAAGCTCGCGGCGCGCGCGCGGGCCGCGCTCGCCGAGCCGGAGCTCGCCGGCGTCGTGATCACGCATGGCACCGACACGATGGAGGAGACCGGCTATTTCCTGAACCTGGTCGTGCCGAGCGCGAAGCCGATCGTGCTGGTCGGCGCCATGCGCCCCGCGACCGAGATCAGCGCGGACGGCCCGATGAACCTCTACAACGCCGTCGCGGTCGCGGCGCACCCCGAGGCCGCCGGCCGCGGCGTGCTGGTGGTGGCGAACGACGAGATCCATTTTGCGCGCGAGGTGGCGAAGACGAACACGACCCAGGTCGGCACGTTCAAGGCCACGCACCGCGGCCTCGCCGGGCTGGTGCACGCGGGCCGGCTGCACCTCTACGCGCCGCCCGTGCGCCGCCACACGGCCGGCAGCGAGTTCGCCGTGCTGCCCGTGACGGCGCTGCCGCGGGTGGACATCGTCTACGCCTACGCCGGCATGGGCCGCGAGCTGATCGACGCCGCGGTGCGCGCCGGGGCGAAGGGCCTGGTCGTGGCCGGCGTCGGCGACGGCAACCTCAACGCCGCCGCGCTCGCCGCCTGCGCCGCGGCGGCCCGCGCCGGCGTCGCCATCGTGCGCAGCTCGCGCACCGGCGGCGGCGTGGTCGAGCGCAACCTCGAGGTGCCCGACGACGAGCTGGGCTTCATCGCGGCCGACGAGCTCAACCCCCAGAAGGCGCGCGTGCTGCTGATGCTCGGCCTCACGCGCACCGCCGACCCCGCCGCGCTGCAGGCGCTGTTCTTCGCCTACTAGGCCGGGCTCGCCTCCGGGTGGACGGACCGCTTATGGCGCCGATTCAGCGGCGTACTGTTCCGATTTATTACACGCGGATGAATTGAATCACCTCCTTCCGGACAAATGCTTCAGTCATGAAGCTAGCGTCTGAAAACCAGGCCGCCGGAAGGTTCGGGGTTGATGGCACCCGAGGCCCTGGATTTCGCCCCGAAAGTGGAATGACGCGCCCAATCCGGGAGCGGCTCGACGCCTAGATGTCCGCGGACTCAGAGCCCGCTGGCAACCCAGCCGACTCCGTCACCCACCCCGGCTTCCGCTGGGAGAGGGCGCGGCGGATATTTCGCGCCGCCTTCAAGCTGCCGGCGGATCGCGGCCCGGGGCGGCCTTACGGCTCCGATCCTCTGTTCCAGTTTGGCCAGCACTGCATGGCGTTCTATCTGGGCTGCGCCGGCTGCCTGCTCCTGCGGGAGCAGTTTCATTTCTCCGCCGTGATCAGTTCCGCCGTGATCGGCCTCGCGGGAACGTTCATCCCGTTTCCCGACAGCCATGAGCCGCTGAGCATGCAGGCGATCGTCTACGCCGGCAGCTTTGCGGGCATGTGCTCCCCGTTGCTGCTGGCCAGCCAGCCTGTGATCCTCTTCGCGTCGGCCTGCGGGGCGCTGAGCTATCTTTTCCTGCGGCCCCGTTTCCTCGGCTTCGGCGGCAAACTCGGCGCCAGCGCCTTCGTGGTGTCGCTGGTCCTCCTGCTCCTGTTCGCCCTGCTGCGATGAACTCCCTGCTCATCATCGGCGCGTCCCTGCTGGGCGCGCACGCCACGTTCCGGCTGGCCCATCGGACCCGCCTCGGCGCGATCCGCGCTTCGACCCTCGCCAGCCTCCTGTTCGTCGCCCTCACGACGCCCCTCGGCTGGCTGCTGGTGCCGAAGCTGCAGGCGGCGTTTTTCGGGGCGAGCTTCGTGGGCATGAGCGATGCGAAGCGGCTCTCGCACCGGCACGTGCTCCTCGCCGCGCTCATCTTCAGCGCCTTCTTCTTCGGGCTTTCCTTTCTGCCCATCAGCCTGGGCGGCAGCCTGGGCGCCTCGGCGTTCCTGTCCTGCATTCTGACCTACACGGTGTCCGCTCGACTCGACCGCGCCACGGCGCGGGCCTAAGGCGGGCAGGAGGGTCGGACGCGGATTGAAATCAGCGGGGACCCGGGATTGTGTCTCGGGCACGACGACCCGTCGTCTCATGTCCGCCAGCGAATTCCATCTTCCAGCCGTGTTTGACCTTGGGGCCACGTTTGCCTTCGGGCTGACGGGCGCGCTCGCGGCCATTCGCCGTCGCTACGACATCGTGGGGGTCTTCTTCCTGGCACTCGCCTGCGGCCTGGGCGGGGCGCTGATCCGCGACGCGGTGTTCATCAAGCAGGCCGGCCCCATCCCGCTGCTCGCGGATCCCCGCTACATTGAGGTCGTGGCCGGGGCGACGCTGTTCGGCGCCATCTTCGGCGGGAGGGTGAAGCATTTCCACCGGCTGATCGCGATTCTCGATGCCCTGGGCCTCGGCGCCTACGCGGCCTTCGGCACCCAGAAGGCCCTGAACGCGGATCTCGCGGTGCCCGCCGCGATCCTGGTCGGCGTCATCAACGCCACCGGCGGGGGACTGCTGCGCGACATCCTCACCCGCGAGGAGCCCCTCGTCTTCAAGCCGGGCCAGTTTTATGTCCTGACCGCCTTCGGCGGGTCCGTGGCGTTCGTGTTCCTCTCGGTCCAAACGGGCCTGTCGGCGACCAACGCCGCGCTGGCGGCCATCGTGATCACCTTCGTCTTCCGCCTGCTCGCGATCGCGTTCAACTGGCGGACAACGCCGGTGAGCGGGACGGATCTGCCCATCCCGTAGCCCGGCCAGCGCGCGCTTGCCACCGGCGTCGCGTCGCGTATGGTGCGCGCGTTACCCCACCCCGCCATGCGCATTCCCTCCAAGTCTGACGAGGCCGAAGGCGGCCAGCGCGAGATCCCCGCCGAAGTCAGGGTGTGGCTCGACAAGGGCTGGACGGTCATCCCGACGGAGCGCCGCGGTTTCGTGCTCTCCGGCCAGAAGTCGATGCGCGGGCTCGGCAAGGCCGGCCTCGCGATCGGCATTCTGCTGCTGTTCTCCTTTCTCTCGCCCTACCGCCTGCCCGGTGTGCTCGGGATCATCCTGATCGTCGTCTCGATCCTCGACTTCAGGTTCAACACCAAGCCCCCGACCAAGTTCTTCCCGGCCGAGGGCGAGCAGACGCGCGTGATGGATCGCAGCTAGCGCGCGGCGCGGGCCGCGGCTACAGCCCCATCTCCTGCCGCACGAATTTCACCGGCGGGCTGCCGAAGGACAGGACGGTGTCGTGGTAGCGCTTGAGCGTGAATGCGGGGCCCCACTTCGCCTCGGCGGCGGCGCGCAGGTCGTCGTGCTCGGTCGTGCCGACAAAGTAGGTTGAGAGCTGCGTGGAGGTCAGCAGCGCGCGCTTCCACTTGCCCACGGCCTCGCCCTCCTCCTGGAAGCCCTGCTGCATCATGAGCGCCAGGGCCTGCTCCCGGGTCATGTCGCCCATGTGGATCCGCTGGTCGAGGATGGCGTTGATGATCGCGCGCAGGCGCATCTTGAGCTGCTGCATCCGCACCTCCGGTCCGCCGAAGCCGGCCTCGGCCATCACGCGCTCGGTGTAGACGGCCCAGCCCTCGACAAAGCTGCCGCTGGAGAACAGCGCGCGGACCAGCGTGGGGGCCTGGAACTGGTTCGCATGGGCGAGCTGCAGGTAGTGGCCCGGCATCGCCTCGTGCACCGTGAGGTCGTTCAGCATGTAGAAATTGTACTCGCGGAAGAACGAGCGCTTGCGGGCCTCCGTCCAGTCGGTCGGCGTCGGCGCGATGGCGTAGAACGTCTCGACCTGCGGCTCGAGCGCGCCGGGCGGCTGGCAGTAGGCGACCGAGTTGCCCCAGTTGAACTCCGGCGCGACGATCACCCGCACCGGCGTGGCGGGCACGGTCATGAGGTCGTGGCTCCGCACGAAGTCCGTGGCGGCCTGCAGCGTCGCCTTCGCCTCGGCCACGATGGTCTGGTCGGTCAGGCTCCGCTCGGCGAGCTGGTCGAGCACCGCCCGGATGACCTTCGGCCGGTCCGCGAGCGTGGCGGCGTCGGCGCCCGGGTGGCGCGCCAGGTACAGCGGCCGGGCCGTGGCGTACATCTGCTCCGTCGTCCGGGCCAGCTCCGCCTGGGCGCGCCGCAGGATCTCCTCGGGGCTCAGGTCCGAGCTGAGCGCGAACTTCAGCTTCTGCCGGAAAAGCTTCTCGCCGAGCCGGAAGCTGCCCGTCGAGCGCGGCAGCAGGTCCGTCTTCAGCCACTGCTGGTAGGCGGTCAGCGCCGCGAGGGCCTTGGCCTGCGCCGGGGCCACCTCCGCGCGGAGCGCGGGCACCTGCTGCAGGAGCGGCTCGAGGTCGTGCCGGATGAGGTTGATCGCGCCGCCGGTCTGGTCGATTGCGGTCTCGGTGAGGATGCGCGCGGGATTCTGCAGGTTGGCCTGGGCCTGCGCGACCACGGCGGGGATCCGGTCCAGCCGCTGCGCCAGCGTGTGCAGCCGCGCCTCGGCCGGCGCGAAGTCGCGCGCGGTGAGGAAATAGAGGGCGTCGGCAAAGCTCCCGTTGTAGCTGCGCGGGTCGTTCTCGTAGGGCCGCAGCTGCTCGAGCGTGAACAGCTCGTACTGGATGCTCTGGCGCAGGATCTGCACGTCGACGCGGTTCGGCCCGGTCAGCGCCGCGGCGTCGATCCGGTCCAGCGCGGCGAGGGACTTCCGCGCGTGGTCGGCCTCCGCCTGCCGGCCCGCCGGGCTGTAGTCGTGGAGCTGGCCGTCAAAGCGGTGGTCGCCCAGCTCGGTGGCCTCCTCGGGGTTCAGCCGCAGGTAGGACTCGAGGTAGTCGTGGGCCGCGCCCTGGAAGGCCGCGTCTGCGGTCGTGCCGGCGGCCAGCGGGGCGCGCACCGTCAGGAGCCCGACCATCGCCAGGCTGAGGGGTAGGAATTTCATGGCCGGGAAGTTGGGGCCGAATCCGGCCCCGCGCAAACCGCCATTTGCGCCGGCGCCAGGGCTCATTCCGCCGGCCCAGCCATGGCCGGCTGCCGCCGCCCTGTTCTCAACTACCGGAGAGGCTCAGGAGGATTGCGCGGCCACCCGCAGCTTTTCGTAATCGGCCCTGAGCTTTGCGTGGACCGGCCAGAACGGCGGCGGCGGGGCGCCCTCGAGCAGGGCGACGAGGTGCGTGAGATGCGTGTGCCAGCCGGCGCCGAACTCGGCCATGGATGGCACGTCTTCGCCGCGCGCGCGGTGCGTGAGGACCAGGAGCACGTTCTTGCCCTGCGGGGTCAGCTCGAACGTCGCCTCGGAGTCGCCGGTGCTGCCAAACGTGAAGGCCAGCAGCCGCGGCGGCTCGCAGCGCGTGACCACCCCGTCCATGTGGTGCCCGGGATGGTGATGATGCTTGTGCTCCTCCGGCGGTGTCTCGCCGGGTGCGAGTTCCTGGTGGTGGAAATGGAGCGTGAGCTTGCCGCCCGGACGCAGCTCCATCGGCCCGCCGGCAAACCAGGGGCGGCGCTTTTCCGGATCGGTGAGGTATTCCCATACGCGCTCGATGGGGCCGGGCAGCGTGCGCACGAGGCGCACCTCCGCCGGCCCGGTGAACTGGCCGGGTTGTTCGTTGGCTTTCATGAGAGGGATTTTTTCCTTCGCTTCCGGGCGGGCGCCGCGTCCTCCGCCCGCAGTTCCCGTTCCAGGGCGTCCAGCCGGCGCGACCAGACCGACCGCGTCTTTTCCAGCCAGTCCTCCAGGTCCCCGAAGCCCGCGGGATTGAGGGCCTGCACGCGGGACTGGCCCTCGGCGCGGACGGTCACGAGCCCGGCCTCGCGCAGCACCTTCAGGTGCTGGGAGATGGCCGGGGCGCTCACGTCGAATTCGCGGACGAGCTCGCCCGCGGTCCGCTCGCGCACGGCGAGCAGTTCGACGATCCGCCGGCGCGTCGGGTCGGCGATGGCGAGGAGGCTTTGCATGCCCCTATATTTAAGTGTTAACTTAATTAAGCAAAACTAAATTACCCCACCACCCATCTGCCTGGACCTCGGCCAACAAGAAACCCGCGCCGGCCCCAACCTGGGGCGCGACGCGGGCGGTTGAGCGGCTCGGTAACCGGCGAAGCACCGGCCGTCCCGCGGAGCGGGCCCTATGATTTCTTCACATTCACGCCATGGCCCGGCTTTGTTTTGGAGTTCTTGTCTGAGGTGCCGGTGTCACCGGTGAGATAGCTCATGATGTCATTCTTGTGCCGGTCGACGCCCGCACGGAACTCATTGAGTTTGGCTTCGGCGACAGCCTTCGTGCTGTAGATATCGTTGTCCTCGTTTTTTCCCGTGGGAGTCTTGGCCCAGAAGAACGTGCGCACGTACTGGTCTGCGCCCTCGGCGGACACGATCTCAAATTTGCACTGGCCGCGGACGGCCGAGCCCTTGGTGACGTAGCGGAGATTGACCACTTGATAGAATCCGCCGCCGACATCGTCCGGGCACTTCAGCTGCACGGCATACTTTCCCGCAACCGTCTGGGAGACATGGTACTTCTCCTCGACGGAGGTCTTGACCCGCTTCGAGTAGAGGTACTCCGCGTCCACGTGGGCACTGGTGGTCAGCGTCTTGTAGCTGACCCCCACCTTGATGTCCGCGCCCTCGAAGGTATCCACAGAGCGGCTGGTGAGCTTCTCGTAGTCCGTCGTCGTGGAAATGCTGTAGGACCACTTGGTGGTCTGGCCGTGATCGATTTCCTTGCGCATGGGCATGCCGCACAGCTCCCATTTTCCATTCTCCACCGTGGCCACGGTCGTGGCCGGCGTGTTGTCCTGCGTGTAGGTCAGGCCTTCTTTATCGGCCAGCCAGCAATTGAGGTAGAACGTCGTCATGGCGTTGGGGTCGTCCCAAGCGGCGCCTTCCATGGCCACCTTGATCCAGCCGATGTTCAGGCCGGCCCGCTTGCCCGAGCCATCGCTGATGACCTTGATCTTCTCGAACGGAAACCCGACGTCCTCCATCGTGACATAATATTGCGTCGCCTTGCCCACCGGGATGTGGTCGCCCTTGTTCAACGGGAGGGCGGGCACCTCGTCCTCCGACGCCCCGGAGTTGTAGGGCCCCCAGAAGGTCAGCACGGGCTGCATGGGCTTCTCGCCGGCGTTCAGCGCGAGGCGGGAGCCCGTGACCGTGATCTTGTCCATGCGGACAAGGATGGTGTCTTGTTTAGTGGTCTCTTCCGGGCGGACGCTCTTTGTCGACTGCGCCGCCCAATGGGCGTTTGGGCTCGGGGCCCTCTTCACCGCCAACGCCCCGGTCTTCTGGTCCTGGGTGATCGCGAGGCCCGTGTTGGCCAGCAAGGCCCGGATGGCTTCGTGCGTGGTGAACTCCCCCTGCACGGCCTGGGTTCGGACGCCCTCCACCATGTCCGATGAAAAAACGATCTCGGTCTTCGCCTGCGCGGCAAACTGCTTCAGGGTCTGCGTGGCGTCGCCTGCCGGGAGGTTGAAGGCGTGCTTCTCCTCGGCGGCGTGCAGCGGAACCGTCAGCGCGGCGACCAGCAGGCTGCCCACGAGGAATCGAACGAGTGCCGTGGCAAAGCGGCGCTCAAGGGCGCTGCGCGTCGAGGGGGGGGTGGTATGGTAGATCAAGGATGGGCGGAGTTCAGCATCCAAGAACCGCCAACCCGGCCCACCCGCTAAAAGAATCTCTGCCCGGAGATCTTTATGTCACAGCCGACCCAATGGTCCCGCCGACCTAGTTTGCCTTGAACAGCACGATCTCGGTCTCGCTGCGCCACTCGGCGCGCACGCCGAAGTCGGATTCCATCAGGCGCACAAACCCCTCCACGTTGTCGGAGCGGAAGGAGGCACTTAGCCGCAGTTTTCCCAGCTCGGAATCGGCAATGACCAGGCGCACGGAATTGTGGCGGTTGAAATCCTTCACGATGTCGCTCAGCGGCACATTTGTGAAATCGAGTAACTGGGGCTGCCAGGCCAGGCGCTGTTGAATCTCCTCGTTGTCCAGCGAGGCCACTTTCGGCGGCGGTGCCGTCGGCACCAGCGAGACGACGGTGTGCTGGCCGGCCTGCAAGTAGGTACTGTCGGCGGGCCGGGCCGCCGCCGGAAAATTCGTGGCCGCCGAGACGGTACTCGCCAGCGTGGAAGGCGGCACGACACGAACCTTGCCTTCCGTGACCAGGACTTCCACCGCCTGGTCATTGAGCCGGACATTGAAGACGGTGCCCACCGCACGCACCTCGACCCCGGACGCGCTGACGATGAAGGGTCGGGCCGGGTTCTTCGCGACCGTGAAACTGGCCTCGCCGCGGGTCAGGAGCACCCGGCGCTCGCCGGCCGCGAATTGCACCGTGAGGGAAGCCCCGCGGTTCAGCGCCACCGTCGAGCCGTCCTCCAGGACCCGCCGCTCGATGGGTGCGGCCAGCGCATAGGACGGGGCCGGCTCGGGCTCGTGCGCCCGGGGCCATGAAGCCCACACGCCAAAGCCGATCGCGGCCGCCGCCCCGAGGGCGAGGGGCAGAAAACGCAGGACGCGGGAACGGACGGGACGGGCCCAGGCGCTATGGCCCGGAGCCAGCAGGTCGGGATCCGGCCGCGCCTGGACGGACTCCTGCAATCCCGCCAGCCGGTCTAGCTCTTCCCAGCCCCAGCGGTGCAGCGCGATCGCCTCACCATGCCGTGAGTCGGCGGCCAGCCACTGCGAGTACTCGTCCTGCTCGGCGGCTGTGAGGCCGCGGTCGAGCCGCAGCAGCCATTCCGCGGCGGCCGCGGCGATCGGATCGCTCTCCGGATGTTGGCGGGGCGATGGCTTCATGGCGTGGAACCCGGCCCGTAGCCGTGGCGGCGAAAAAACTCGATGCACTTGCGCAGGCCGATGCCGCCCTGCACCTCGACCGTGTGAACGGAGATGCCGAGGCGGGCCGCGACCTCGTTCTGGGACAGGCCGTAGATCTTCCGCAGGGTGATGATCTGGCGGCAGCGTTCGGGCAGGGACTGGATGGCTTCGATCAAGTGTTTAAAGTCCTCCTGGTGCGTGAGGGCATCCAGCACACCCGGGGTATCATCCATGACACCCAGCGGGTCGAATTCTGCTAAGCCCGCCGGGCGCTCGTAACGCAAGTGTCGCAATTGATTCAGTGCGAGGTTGCGGGACGCGACGAAGAGGAACGCCTTGGGATTGGCGACCGGCCCGGACTCGTACGCCTTTACCAGGCGGCTGAAGGCTTCCTGGATGATGTCGTCGAAGTCCCCGAGCGAGGGAAAGCGGGCATTGAGCCAAGCCCGGAGCTTGGGCTCATGCGGCAGGGCCTCATCGACAAACCAACGGGCCTGATCTGGATCTTGTGGGGGCAATGGAAACGGCGTCCGGCCTCCGGGCAGGTAGCCGGCATGTTCGTAGACACCCCACCCCGCCAAACCAACTAAAAGAATTACGGGAAACCGCACGTTTCCGGGGTTGCCGCCGGCCCTGTGTCGATGGAACGAGAAAATGCCGCAACGGGAACCACAAGTTGACCGCCAACTGTGGCCAGCGCACCCGCCAACACTCTGTAGGTGTAGCTAGAAAGTCCTAGTTGGTTTGAAATTCTACGACCCCTTTCTCCAATCTACTACGAAAGAGGAAGCAGTAGTTGTCCACTCCCTGAAAGGAAGCTGTAGCTGTCCCAAACGGCCATCTAATGGTTCCATCGACACCTTGGCGAATGAAAGTCTGTGCGGAAAGAATGGGCCGACTGGGATTCGAACCCAGACTCAAAGGATTATGAGTCCTTCTTCTGCCAGTTTTCAGGAATTGTCGAGCGTTGCAACGAGTCGCCAATATCGCATAGCTTCGTAGGTAATAAGCCATGAATAAGCCTAAGGAAGAACAACAGGCCGCAGCGGAACACATCCCAGATAAACGTCAAGACAACGACAAGACACCGAGACGTATCAGAGTCCGAAGTGGTGAAGGAACGGTGGCGTACTGGAAAGCCAAGCTGTTCCGAAACACCTACCGTGACCGTGGAGGAAGAACTGTCGAAATTCCCGAGTATTACGCCCGTATGCGCCACGATGGGGTGACGAAAAGAGTAAGGCTGGGCAGTTCAGACAAAGATAAGGCCGCAGAGCTGGCCTTGGCGCTTTCAGGGCGACTCTCAACCGAAGGCTGGCGCGCGGTTGCCGTTGGCCAAGCAAGGCTGCCCGCTTCCCCTACAATCGATGAATTTTGCACGGCCTATGCCAGGGCCACAGAAAGCATGCGAAAGCCCCCTAGGCCCATCAGCGTGGCCAATTACGTCCGCTCCCTGAAGCAGCTTTGCGCTTTAGCGGGTGTTCGCCAAATTAGAGAGCTGAACAAGGCTGCCATAGGGCGGGCCGGGGACGAATACCGCTTAATGGGCCGTAAGGACCGAAGGAAAGGCAGCGCCATAACAAACACTTGGGCGAAAGTCTTGAGAAACGCTGCGGCCTGTTTTTCTGCAAATGCACGTGAGATTATGGAGCGCAACGGACTCAAACTTGAAAACCCGTTCGATGGAATAGAGCGCTCCCAAGAGATTCGTCGATTTGAACCTTTGAGCAACGAGGTCATCCATCGCCTCATGAAAGATTTTCCCCTCCTATTGAGTGGCGATGCCAACGCCAATGACCCGGCAAGTGATCCGGCCTCTCATCGATTTAAGGAGGACCATGGTCGGAGGCCCCAGTGGCGAGATTTCGACTATAGACAGCCTCAGCGCGACGCTTACGTCGCATTCCTGTTGGCCTTCTTTCTGGGACTTCGGGCAAACGAAATAGATAAAGCACGATGGAATTGGATCGGCAGAACCAGAGATGGTGATTTTCGGCTTAGTGTTCCCGACGAAGAAGGCAGTTTCAGGCCTAAAGGCGGGGAGGGCAGGATAATTCCTATCCAAAAAGAGTTGGTCACGGCTCTCTTCGGGGCGCGATCCGGAGTTTCGCGCTACATGATTGGCGGCCCGGAGATAGCGGAAGAAGACGTGCCAAGCAAAAAAGCCCAAGGACTAACCTACCGAAACCCTGGCACGTTTCGAAAAATTAATCTTTGGCTAAGGGAGCGTGGCGTTGAAAGCGGTAAGGCCCGCGGCCATCCATTGCACACCCTCCGCAAGCAATTCGGCAGTATGGTAGCAACTGAACACGGCTTATTCCAGACACAGCACGTTCTTGGGCATAAATCTCCATTAGTTACGTCAAAGTACTACGCTACACCAACTGCGACCCTCAAACTAACCCACTTCACAACCCTGGGTGACGCATGAAACTGCAGAAACGAAAATTGATATCCGTACCTCGCCGAGAGATGGATAGTTGCCGAAGAATTCTTTCCGGCCTTGGGGAAAAAGCCACCGCTGGCTCGAAACTTGCCGCTGAAGAGTTGATTACCTTTGGCATATTGACGACCACATGGATCGAGCGGACACACGATGCTCAAGAGCCGCTAATCCGGGAAATTGCCGTTCAGCACCCAAGGTTTCCGATGTTATACTCTTGGAGGAAGGACGAGAACAGGGCGAGGATCGCGAAAACAAGAGCACTTCCCCTTAACGAGGCGATTCCATTTACAACAATGGGGAACCGACGTATCGATGAGCCATTTCAGGCTATAGTGTCGCTGCTCTATCCACGGCTAGAAGCTATGCGACATGACTTGCAACCAGTTCGTGGCCTGAAAAAGGGCGATCCACGTTTCAAGATAAGGAATCTGATGCCCCTTTCAATTGCTAGCGCACCAGAATGGGCGCGTGCCTTTGCCGACCTGCACGTTGGGTTTGATAACAATAATCCGATCGAGAAAAACGACGTGTTTTATCGGTTAGCGTCGCCAGAACGTGAACAAAGAACTCGGCAGCAACGAGCCCGCCAAAGGATGAACAATAATTATCCCGTCGCTCAGTTGAAAAAGCTAGACCCAGTTGCGGCGACCAAAAGGCAATCGTGGGATAAGAGGATCAAGGCAATGGGTGTAACGCGGACTTCGTATCGTAACAGACTCGCGGAAGCCTTGACGCGGCGGTTAAGACGCATGCTAAGGCGCCAGGCCATAAATTAACCTGCCAGTAAGCCACTAGCTGAGGTACACGGCGGTGATGTACCGGCGAAACCACGCGCTTCAATTGTGCCTCGCGGCCAATAACACCACTATTGCTACAACAAGAATGGTGTCGTGGTGGCATCGAGATTTTCCCGCGCTTAGGCCAAAGTCGTGCTTGTTCGATCAAACTATGAACCCACAAACACACTACATATCAGCAAAACAGCTCCACCAGCGGTGGGGCTTTCACCCGGAGTCAATCCGGCGAATTGTCCGAGAGGGACGCCTGCCAGCTATCAGAATCGGCAAACGGCTCCGCCTATCACTGGCCGACATAGAAGCGTACGAGCAAAAGAACCGCGTCTCTCGCGCCTCGAAGGAGTATCTATCATGAACTTGTCACCTGATTTTACCCGCGATGCTGCATTTACGCTGTTCAAGAAGGACCTCGGGCACGATGCAGCGCTAGAGTTCATCTTTAATCTGTGCGCGAAGTGCCAGCTCTCTCGAACGACAAAACTATACCTTCCTGACGACTACCTAAGGGTAATCATGGGGCTCCCCGAGGATATGAGTCCCGGGGTGGTAAAGGAGGTATTAAAGCATCGTGGTATGGTGCAAGAAGTCCCCAACGAGCCCGACACCTACCAAATCGACGTCTTCATTGAGCAGAACGGTGGTTTGCTTGGCGCCTGGAAAGGAGGTCGAGAAGGAGGCCGCCCAAAACGCCAGATCCTTTCTGAACGGTCATTCCCGTCCATTAACAGGGCCCAACCGCCAGGTGAACAGCTCGATGATGACGTGCCCTTCAATTAGGGGATTACTAACCTCAATAAAACAATACAACCATACAGTACCAACAGAATAGACCTATTGAACTATAGTAAGAGAAATAACCGGCAGCTTACCCTAGGGTTATCTATTGGTAACCCTAGGATAACCCGCCTATTCATTGAAGTTGGCAGGTGTAATTCGTACTATCGGTTAGCTTGAACTACTCGTTGGTGCTACAGTCCCGCTTTTTCAATGATAGCTGATGCTCTCACTTTGAGAACGACGTCGATTTTCTGGATGGTAAGCAGCGATATGTTCTCTTCTCCACGTTCGACTTCACCCATGTAGGTCCGATTTATCTCTGCCCTCAAGGCAAGTTGTTCTTGAGAGATCCCCTGTTGTTTTCGTGTCCGTCGCAAGAACTCCCCAAAGCGAGTAAGATCTAGGTTCTTCTTCGACGACATTGCGCCTTAAGCCTAACAATATGCCGTATTTGACACCACCGCTTATACCAGTCATCTGAGATGTAATTTGTTTTTCTGGAGCCAGGATGAAGCCCTTTATCACCGTATCTATTCTTACTGTGGGCATCATTGCTGCCCTCTATTGCCTAGGTGAGGTGATAACCGAGCCCCGTTGGGGGGATGACCCAGATACGATCGCCTACCTTAATCTCGTCGCTTACCCGTATTCTCCAGACCAACGCCCAGCGCCAAGATGGGAAGAGTTGTCTGTACCTGATCGAACTGCGCTATGGTACAACGAAGCCCGAAAGATGGTAATCTGGCAGAGGCAATTGGCGGCCATTGATGACACCGCAAAGCATTACGGAAATCGTGCGATCGCTAGAGCGCGGGTCTTCCTGCATTTTCATTATAACTACGGCACATACCTTAACTCATCCGGTAAAAACATGGTTGTTTCCGAGACGGAATGGCTGGCGCGAGACACTACGGCCAAGAGGCCCTTTGTCGTCTATTCTGAGAGCAATCAAACACTGCTAGAAGGCGCGGAAGTTATCGCGTGTTTCATTGCCGCAGTACTTGCTGCTTGGTTGGCCTTGATGCTCGGCTATTGGCTAATTCGGCTAGCAACACATCTTAAAGTGAATCAAGCCTGCATCATCACTCGATGCCTAGTTGCTGGTCTTTTGATCCTGAGCACAGCGAGAGACCCATACTCACTTACAGCGATTTCTAGGTGCCTTATGCTGCTCGCTTGCTGTGTAGGTCTTTATCTTAACCGCCAACAATGGTGGCCATCATTTGTACCTGTGTATGTTGTGATTGGCCTTACTTTTAATCCGCTCATAACCTTCCACCTTGATCGTACCTCCTGGTACAACCTAGATGTGGCGGCTGTCATTCTGTTGCTCGCTACATTGCCATTCAGACCTAAACGTCAAGCAACTGAGTAGAACCCTGCTCGTCTGAGGACATATCGCCCTTCCCTGCGGAGGCAGCAATTCATCGGATGCGTGAGTACCGGGAATCCGGTAGTTGTCAGGCTGGTAAATTAGTTTCTCGGAATACCCACTGACACTGTGTCTAAGCTTGTCGTTTCAAAGAGCGCTCGGCTATCACCCACGCGCCCTTCCGCCTTAGCAGGAGATACAGGCAGATCGAATCCCCGAAGTAGCTTTGTGGTCGATAATGTTTCCTGTGGGTCTGATGACTCAAGGGGGTGTTTTTGGGATAGGCCCTCGTGTGAGAAGGCCACTCCGAGGGGTGGTGGGGCCTACCCTAACGGCGAACAAAGGCACTTGTTCTCACTTTGCTCCGCCTTGTTGAGAAACTTTTTGGAGATACTTTGCTATTCGGTAGAACTAGTTTCAGTCCAATTTGGCAACGAGACTGCCATAGGATAGTGTCCGTATCCTGGGCCAATTCCGTTTAACTAATTTCAGTTGATATCCTCGTCTCTAAGGCGTGCTGAGGGAGTTTTTACCCCATAATACGTCAAGAATACGACAAGACGGACTTATTCAACCGAATTGATAAATACATAAATAACTGATTATAAATGGTGGGCCGACTGGGATTCGAACCCAGACTCAAAGGATTATGAGTCCTCTGCTTTAACCGTTAAGCTATCGGCCCGGGAGGTTCGCGACGTTGTCGCGGACCGCGGGGAAAGTGACAAGGGGCAAGTGGGCCACCCACTTGTCACCCACCTATCGCCACGGTCTCCAGCCCGCTCAAGTCGAGGCCGGGCACGCAGCCGAAGGGCGCGCGCAGCACCGAGCCGAGCGCAATGCGGCCGTCGCGCACGTCGAGCCGCGGCCAGCCGGCCGGACTGCGGGTGAAGAGGTCGCCGTGGTGCGCCAGCATGTGTTGCTGGATCACCGCGGGAAACTGGGAGAGACCCGCGAAATAATGGTGGCCGTTGCGCTCGACGCTCGTCACGCCGAGCACCGCCTGCATCGCGAGATCCTGCAGCAGCGCCACCGGGCCGACGTTCGTCAGGTCCTCGCCGCTGAGCAGCGCGGGCCGGCCCGCCGCGCGGAGCTGCGCGAGCAGGCACGCGTGCGCCACGCCCTTGAAGATGCCCTTGCAGTTCTTGTGGCTCGTCCCGGCGTAGCCCAGCGCCAGCGCCCGCGGCAGGCTGCCGAGTTCGGCGTCCGACTCATCAATGATGATCGGCGGCCGGTCCGCCCACCCCGCCCAGTCCGCCTCCGCGGCCAGCGCCACGTCGCGGTGGAGCGGTTGCTCGATGAAGAGGAGCCGCGGCCAGAACTCGCGCAGCGCCGGCTCCGCCAGCAGCGCGCGCATCTGCGCCGCGAAGGCGGCGGGGTCGCGGAAGCTCTCGTTGCCGTCGAGCGAGAACGCGTAGTTCGGCCCGCACTCGCGCGCCAGCACAGCCGCGATCTGCTGCAGCCGGCCGCGGGCCCGGGCCACGTCGGCGTCGATCTTGATCTTGAAGTGGAGCAGTCCGTAGAAGCGGATGCAGGCGGCGAGCGACTGCGGCAGGCCGTCGTCCACGCGGTCGGCGGGCGTGATGTCGGCCTCCTCGATCGGGTCGAGCAGCCCGACGGTGTGGCGCGCGAACACCGTCGCCGGCGGCTCCGCCGGGAGCCAGTCGCGCGGGGCCGAGCCCGCCAGCGGCGCATGCAGCGCGCCGAGGTCGACGCCGAGGAGGTTGGCCTGCAGTGCGGCGGCCACGGTCGTGCCGTGCGCCCGGCAGCAGGCGTCCACCAGCGCGCGCTCGACGAGCGAGGTGCCGAAATGCGCGAGCAGCGGCGGGATCCGCTCCACCCGGCCCCAGGCGCCCTGCGCCGCGTACAGCTCCTGCCAGAACTGGAACGGGGTCGCGGTCCGCAGCGCCTGCGCGCGCGCCACCGCGGAGCGGATCACCCGCAGCATCTCCTCGATCTCGTCCCCCAGCGCGCGGGCCGGGTCCTTGGTGAACCACTTCGGCGGCAGGTGGTCCGCCGCCACGCCGGTCCAGGCCTGCCCGTCGATGGTGAAGGTCAGCCGCATAATCACGTGCGGCACCTCCGTCATCGTCACGATGCCGTAGCGGAACGGCATGCGGGCCCGGAGCGGGCAGCGGAAGAGCTCGGCGGCGGCGAGGGTGATCATGAGAGCGGATCAGTGCGACTTGGCGGGTGGTGGCGCGGCCGGGCCCGTAAAGGAGAAAGGCACGCGGATGCGGGTGACCACCGACTTGCCGGCGCTCTTCGGCGGGTCGAAGCGCCACACGGCGACCGCCTGGACCGCGGCCCAGCCGAAGGCCGGGTCGCTGGCGGACACCACGCGGGGCAGCCGCGCGCGGCCGTCCTCGTCGACGAGGAACTCCACCACCGCGTCGCCCGCCGCGATCTTGCCGGCGAGCGCGAGGGGGAACCGCGGCGGCCGGCGGGAGATCGGGTGCAGCCGGGCGTCGAGCTTGGCGGCGCTGACGATGCGCTCGGGATGTTTCCGCTCAAGGGCGAGCAGGTTTCGGTCCTCCCGCGTGATGACGCCGTCATGGTCGTAGGCGCTGTAGGGTTGCTCGAAGGCATACACGGTCCGCGTCGGACGTCCGCCGCGCAGGGCCGGCTCGAACTCGAAGCACTCGATGGCGGCCTGCAGCGCCGCGCCGAACTCGGGCCGGTCCGCGGCATCGACCGCGGAGAAGATGATATGCCCGTCGGTATCGATGAGAAAATGCACCCGGGCCTTGCCGTCGATGCCGTCGCGCAGCAGCGCATAGGGATAGATGGGCCGCACGGTGCCGCGCGGCTTTGGCGGCACGTCGTAGCGAAACTCCGGCGGCAGGCTGGCGCTGTTGCCCTTGTGCTCGACCTCGATGCCGCTATCCCCGCCCTCGATGTGATTGCGCATCTCAAAGTGAATCTCCACGTGCATGCGGGTGTTGACCGGCACGTCGCCCCTGCGCCCCGGCTCATACTCCGACTGGCGCACGGCCTCGAGCGCCGCCTCGTCGAACGAGGGATTCAGCGAGCGCGCGACGTACGCGTCGATCACGCGACCCTCGCGGTCCACGACGAAGTCCACCAGCACGTCGCCGCGCAGGCCGCTGGTACGCATCCCCGCCGGATATTCAGCATGGGGCTGGTGCATGAGGTGCGGCGGGACGACCTCGCCTTTCTGCGCCGCCTCATCGTACGGACCGGTCAGGATGATGGGCACACGCAGCTCGGCCGCCACCGGCCGACCGTCCCGGCGCGCCGGGGCAAAGCGCCAGCTGCGCACCGCCTCCTCCAAGTGCGCCGCGAGCTCCGGCGGGGCGTCCTTTAATCCGACGAGGCCGCCCGCGGCATCCAGTTGCACGGTTGCCCAGACCACCTCCGGAGCCATGGCGTGGCGACCGGCGGCAGAGTGCGGGATAATCACCGGTTCCGCCGCCAGCAGCCGCGGGGCCGCTTCCGCGCGGTTCACCGCCGCACCGGCCGGGTTGAAGATGACGACGAAGCGCGTGAGCGTGTTGACGGCGCGGCCCGCGCGGCGGCCCGGCTGGTGTTTCCAAAAGCGCATGACGTCCTCCACCGCGCGCTCGTAGGCGGGCAGCGTCGCGAGCACTCGCTGGCTGAGCTGGTTGCCCTCAGCGCCAACAAACAGGTCCACCACGGCATAGCCCGGATCCGGCGCATGGCGCAGGTCGTCGGGAAAATCGGGACGCAGCGGGTGATTCTCGACCGGCAGCTGGTCCGGCGCATCCTGGGTATCCAGCCATTCCAGCGGGGTGACGGTAACATCCTGCGCGGCAAGCCGCGGGATGGCGAATCCTGACGCGGCGAGCACGAGCGCGGCCATCAAGGTTTTGGAGTGCACGGTTAAAAGCAGTGAAACAGCCCGCGACGCGGGTCAATGACGCGTCGCCGCCCGCCCTACTGCGCCGCGCAGACCTCGTCGAACAGGTCCGCCGGCAGCGGGCCGGCCTGCCAGGCCGCCCACGCATCATGGAGCTCGGCGGGCGAGCGCGCGCCGATGACCACGCGGTCGATCTCCTCGAGGCTGAAGCAGAACCGGTGGGCGAGCACCGGGAGCGGCAGTCCGCGGCGCTCCGCCAGCACCCACAGCCGCCGGGCCCGCGCGACCGGGGCCGGCCACACCCAGGGCGGGGGCGCGCGCAGGAATTCCTCGTGACGAGAGCCCAGCAGGCCCATGTGCAGCGGGCTCGCGCCGTAGGTCGCCACCCCGGCGCGGCGCAGGCGCGGCAGTTCATCCACCAGCCCGTCAAAGATGCAGGCGTCGAGCCGGCGGAACAGCATCGCGACGTCAAAGCCGCCGTCCTCCAGGTAACCGTCCCACCCCGGGCCGTCGCCGCCGCCGAGGCCCAGCCGCCGGGCGAACCCGTCCGCCTGCATCTGCCGCAGCACGGCGGCCACGCGCGGGCGCTCCGCCGGCGGCACCTCCTCCGGCTCGTGCAGGAAGAGCAGGTCCACCGCCGGCAGCCCGAGCGTGTCGAGGCTGCGGGCGAGGCTGTCGCGCATGCCTTGGGTCGAATACTCGTAGTTGCCATCGAGGCCGTCGTGGCCCGCGAGCCGGCCGACCTTCGTGCTCACCACCGGGCGCAGTCCGCGCCACGCGCGCAGCGCCTCGCCCAGCAGCGCCTCCGCGGTGCCGTAGGCCGGGGCGGCGTCGAACGCCGCGACCCCGAGCTCGAACGCCCGTGCGAGCGTCTCGCGCGCGAGGCCCGGGTCCACCGGGCCCCAGGCGCCGCCAATGCCGGCGAGGCCGAAGGCCACGCGCGTGTCGCCCAGCCCGAGCCGCGCCAGGGCGGCGGCGGGCGCGGGGGCGTTCCGCCGCGTGGGCCGCGGCGCCGGCTGCGTCGGGGCCGTCATGTCACTTGCCCACGCTCCACCCGCCGTCGGCCATCAACGCCGCGCCGGTGACCAGCGCCGCCTCGTCGCTGGCGAGGTAATGCGCGGCGGCGGCGATCTCCTCGGGCCGGCCCATGCGGCCGATCAGCTGCGTGGCACTCATGTCGCGGTAAGCCTGGGCCGGGTCGGGGTATTCCTTCAGCCGCGCCTGCACGAAGGGGGTCTCGACGCGGCCGGGACAGATGCAGTTGAAGCGGACGCCGTCGGCCGAGTGGTCGAGGGCGAGCTGCTTGGTCATGCCCACCACGGCGAACTTGGTCGTCACGTACGCGAACCGGTCGCGGACCGCGATGATGCCGCCGATCGAGGCCAGGTTGATCACGCAGCCGCGCCGCCGCGCGAGCATGGCGGGGAGGCAGGCGCGGGTGACGTTGAAGACGCCGCGGACGTTGACGCGGTAGAGCCGGTCGAGGTCGATGCCGGCGGTCTGGAGGATGGTGCCCACGTGGCCGATGCCGGCGTTGTTCACGAGGAGGTCGAGCGGGCCGACCCGCGCGGCGAGGGCCGCCACGGCCGCCTCGTCGCCGACGTCGAGGGGGGAGAACTCCGCGCGGCCGCCGGCGGCGGTGATGAGGGCGACGGTCTCGCGCCCGCCGGCTTCCGCGATGTCCGCGACCTGCACCTGCGCCCCCGCCTGCGCAAAGCGCTCCGCGATCGCGCGGCCGATGCCGGAACCGGCGCCCGTGACGAGCGCCACCTTGCCCGTGAGGTCAAACATGCGCCGAGCGTGGGCGGGAACCGTTTTGACGACGAGTGCGAATTCGCGGTCGCGGCGGGTGGATTCACCACGAAGGGCACGAAGCTCAATCGGCAGGCATTCTGGAGCTTCGTGCCCTTCGCGGTGATCATTCCCGCGCATTGGGGCTTCACCCGGGACCGGATGGGGGCTACCTGTGGCTGGTCGCCCCGCGCCCCCGCCCCATGAAGATCATCGCCGTCCACGCATACACCGTCCGCACCAAAACCAAGCACATGTTCATCTGGCGGAAGGGCCTGATCGGCAGCGATCCGGTCACCGAGCAGACCTGGCTGCGGCTCGTGACCGACGAGGGCCTCGAGGGCTGGGGCCGCGCGCCGCGCGGCGCAATCGCGCTCGACCTCGTCGCACGCCGGCTCAAGCCGTGGCTGCTCGGCAAGGATCCGCTGATGAAGGAGGTCCTGTGGCACGAGCTGTGGGAGATCGACCGCATCGAGGAGATCCCGCTGTACCTGATGGGGCTCGTGGACTCGGCGCTCTGGGACCTGACCGGCAAGGCCGCCAACCTGCCCGTCTACCAGCTGCTCGGCGGCTACCGCCACCAGATCGAGGCGTACGCGAGCACCGTCACCTACCCGACGACGAAGGAGTATCTCGATGTCGCCGACCAGTGCCTCGCCCGCGGCTTCCGCGCGATCAAGCTCCACGCGTGGGGCGACGCGCGCAAGGACGCCGCGCTGTGCCGCGCGCTGCGGAAGCACGTGGGCCCGGACATCGCGCTGATGTACGACGGCTCGGCGGGCTTCGACCCCTACGAGTCGCTCTACCTCGGCCGGGCGCTCGAGGACGCGGAGTACCTCTGGTACGAGGAGCCGATGCGCGAGTTCAGCATCAACGCCTACCGCCGCCTGTGCGAGCAGCTCGACATCCCGGTGCTGGCGGCGGAGACGTCCGACGGCTGCCACTACAACGTGGCGGACTTCATCGCCCAGGGCGCGGCGGACATGGTGCGCACGAGCTACCACTACAAGGGCGGCATCACCGGCGGGATGCGCGTGGCGCACCTCGCGGACTCCTTCCAGCTCAGCGCCGAGGTGCACGGCATGGGCGTGGAGAACCTCCATCTCTGCCTCGCGATCCGGAACAACCATTACTACGAGACGCTGGTGATGGGAAATCCCGTGGTCTTTGAATCCTGCATCGATCCCCATGGCTGCGTCCACGCCCCCGCCGGGCCCGGCCTCGGATTCGATGTCAACCTGAAGGCGCTCGCCAAGAGCGCCGTCGCCCAGCTGTGAGCCGCCCATGAAAAAACTCCTCCTCCTCGCCGCCGGCCTGGCCGCCGCCACCGGCCTCCGCGCCTTCGCCCCTCACCCCTCGGTGCTCACCGTCAAGTACGGCGACCAGATGCTGCCCGTCGTGCGCGTCGTCGGCACCGACCCGGTCGTGCTGGTGGACGGCCAGGAAAAGCGCATTCGCACCGCCCCGACCTATTTGATCCAGGCGGTCGCGGGTTTTGGGGATAACTTCGTGCAGGTGCGGCGCGCCTCGCTCGGCGGCATGGAGCTGAAGGTGGTGGCCAGCCAGTCGGACGCCGCCGAGGGCCCAGCCGCCTCGATGGGCCCGCGCTTCGGCACGGCGTACTTTGAGGCCGCCCTGTCCGCAAAGCAGGCCATCGCGCACGGCTTCGTGGCGATTGTGGTTTTCTCGCCGCACAACCTCTCCGGTGACGCCTCCCAGTTTAACCGCTCCGAGATCATCGTCCATGAACTGCCCCCGCTGCCGGCCGGGCAGGACGTGGTGGTGAAGATTTCGGCCCCGATTCCGGAGGGCCAGCCGAACCAGCAGTACTTCTTTCAGGTCTTCGACGACGGCGGCCGCGAGGTGCTGAGCAGCAAGATGGATTCCGCCTGGCAATATTACACGATGCGCGACCGCGTGCAGCTGGCCGGCGTGATCGGGCGCTACCTGGAGAAATTCGCGGGCCAGAACCACGCCGCGGTGCCGGTGCCGGATACGTTGGCGCGGCCGGTGTTCACCGGCCCGGCCCCGGTGGGCCAGGCGACGGCCATGCTCTCGGTCTCGGCCGAGGGTCAGGTGACCGAGGTGATCGTGCGCGGGGTGGCGGATCCCGCCGCGCGCAAAAGCATCATCGATGCGCTCGGCGGCTGGCTGTTCCTCCCGCAGCTCAAGGCCGGCGTGCCCGTCCCCACGAAGATCCAGGTGCCACTGCAGTTCTAGGCGCGCGTCCGCGCGCCGTTGAAAGTTGGGGGTTGAAAGCTGAAAGCCGGAGGGCCACGACCTCCGTCTCGGTTCCCCTCCCGCATCCCGGCCCGCGTCCTTCAACTTTCACCCTTCAACCTTCAACCATGCCCCGCAAGACCGCCGACCAGTGGTTCGCCGAGTACGGCGAGAGCCACCAGCACCACGCCAACGAGCTGATCCACTGGATCTGCGTGCCGGTGATCTTTTTCTGCGTGCTCGGCTTCGTGTGGGCGATCCCGGTGCCGGACGCGATGGAGGCGAGCCTGCCGTGGTTCAACTGGTCGCTGGTGGCGATCGCGCTGGCGTCCGCGTTCTACCTGCGCCTGTCGTGGCGGCTCGCGATGGGCCTGCTCGCGTACATGGCGGTGTGCCACGCCGTGCTGCTGCAGCTCGACTTCTTTGCGCCCTGGCCGGTGTGGGCGATCTGCCTCGGGCTGTTTGTCGCCGCGTGGATCGGCCAATTCATCGGCCACGCGCTCGAGGGCAAGAAACCCTCGTTCCTCAAGGACGTGGTCTTCCTCCTGGTCGGCCCCGCGTGGCTCCTCAGCCGCGCTTACCGGAAAATCGGCCTGCAGTATTGAGTCGATCCGGGGTGTTCACCACGAAGGGCACGAAGCCTAGTCCTCAAAGACTGGCCGGGCATTGCGTTCTTCGCGCTAAAACAGGATTGGGCTGCGATCCGTTTTACCGCCAAGACCGCGAAGAACGCGAAGGGTCGCAAGCTTCGTGAGCTTCGTGCCCTTCGTGGTCATCAACACCGCCGCTCACTCGATCACGCCAATAAGGGCGATCGCGGTGCGGGAGCCGCGGCCGGCGCTGCCCGGGCCGGGCAGCGTCACGATCTCGCAGCGGTGCGGGCCGGGCGGCAGGTCCTCCGTCAGGACCAGCGAGCGGAGCCAGCCCAGGTTGTCCGCCCAGGCCGGGCAGTCGCGGACGGACTCCTGCCAGGCGCCGTCGTCGAAGCGGTAGCGGATCTCGCCCGAGTGCTTGCCGAAGTCGAACGCGAGCACGAGCCCGCGGCCGGCGAAGGCCACACGCAGCCCGGCGCCGGTCGCCGTGGAGTGCAGCACCTGCGTGGCGCCGGGACAGGTCGTCCAGCGCCGCACCGTCCATGGCCCGGTGCGGTCGGGCGCGTCGAGCGGCACGTGCCGCACGCGCTCCCAGGCCCCGGGCGTGAGCGGCGCCGGCAGTGCGGGCGCCGACGCGGCCGCCCCCGTGGACGGCACGAGCGCCTCCGCGAGGAACGTGCTCACGCTCTGCGCGTAGCTGAGGCTGCCGCGCGGTCCCGGGTGAATGGCGTCGGGCAGCCAGTCCTCCCAGCGGAGGAGCCCGCGCTGCACCTCGCGCAGCGCATGCAGGCCCATCCACACCGAGCTAAGCTGGTAGTGCTCCGCGAGCCGCTCATAGTCGGCGATGGTCACTGGCACGCGGCCGGCGAAGGTGTCGGCCTGCAGGTCGGGGGCGTGGGTGTAGGCCAGCACCACGTCGCAGCCGGCGCGGCGCAGCTGGCGCAGCACGCCCTCGCGGGCGCGGGCGCGCAGGCCGGGCTCGGTGCCGAAGTCGTTCACGGCGTACTCCACGAACACCAGGTCGCAGCCGCGGTCGATGATCTCCCCCTGCGCGCGGATGGCCGCGAGCTCGCTGCCGGTCGCGCCGATCGCGGCGTTCTCCACGGCAATGCGCACGCCGGGACAGGCGTCCACCAGCCATGCGACCAGCGCGTCGGACCAGGAGGTGCCGCCGGGCGCGGTGATGGAGCCGCCGAGGAACCCGACGGTAAGCCGGCCGCGGGCGACCGCGGCGTGGGTGCGGGTCAGCGGAGCGCGGCGGCGGATGACGGGGCCAAGGGCATCGAGCGGGGACAGGAGGGAGGACATGGGTGAGAAAATCCTAGGGTCAAAATTCGCAATTCGCGGGAAAGGTGAAATTAAAAGCGCGGTCCCCTCGGATTTCGAATTTTCTCCGGCGGAATTTATCCCTCACATCGCCATGCGCGCCCAGCCCAGGCGGTTGGCGTCGAGCGGGGGCAGGCCGAGGATCTCGCGGCCGAGGGCGACGTAGTAGCGGTAGTTCTCGATCGGGGTGCCGTTGGGGATGCGGTGGTCGAGGCCGAAGGCGCAGCCGCCCGCGCGCAGCGACGGGTCGAGCTTGTACTCCAGCTCGCGCCGGATCGCGGCGCTGTCCTGCCGCAGCACGTGCTTGTCGAGGCCGCCGCGCATCGCGAGCCGCTTCCCGTAGGTCCGGCGCAGCTCCACGATGTCCATGCCCGCGGCCGGCTCCATCGGGTAGATGCTGGTGAGCCCGCAGTCGAGGAGCGCGGGCACGACGGGGTTGATGTTGCCGTCGGTGTCCTGCTCGAAGATGCGCGCGCCGCGCGACGACATCAGGTCCCAGACCTTCCGGTAATAGGGCTGGAAGTACTCGCGGATCTGCACGGGGCCGACCATGGGGCCTGATTTCCCGGCGAAGTCCTCGTGCACCATCAGCTGGTCGATGTGCAGCTTCTCGCTCAGCGGCTCGAGCACGCGCATCGTGGTGTCGGTGATGGTCGCAACGATGTCGGCCATCAGCTCGGGCTGCTCGTAGTAGGCGAGGCAGGCGATCTCCTCGCCCATGAGGTCGCGCGGCGTGTCGAACGCGCCGGGCATGTGCGCGACGATCAGGCTGCCCGCGGCCTGCGCCTTGCGGGCGGCCTCGACCTCGTCCCACTTGATGCGGTCGGGCGAGTAGGTGAAGAACGGTTTCACGCGCAGCCAGTCGTCCATGGTCTGCACCGGGAAGTTCTGCGGCAGCGGGATCGTCGCCGTCTTTTTCAGCAGCAGCATCTCACGGCCGAGGCAGTCGCGCTCACGGCGGAGGTCGGGCGTGTCCTCAAGCAGCACCGGCGGCGGGCCCTGGATGTGGGTGTAGCCGCCGCAGAAGGCGTACGGCACGAAGTCCCAGTCAAAGGCGCTCATGTTGATCTCCGCCTCCGCGGCGCCCTGGGCGCGCCATTCCGCATCGAGCCCGACAAGCGGCCCGAAGAGTTCGGTGAACATCGGCCGCGGGGCGTGGCCGAAGGTCATCAGGTCGAGGTACTGTTCACGGTTCCAGCGCATGTTCTTGGGGGTTGAAAGGGGCGGGTTGAAAGTTGCAGGGGACGTCAGCAGCCGGACGAAAGGGAGGTGGAGGAAAAGTGTGCGAGGGCGCGGCCTTTCAACTTTCAACACTCGGCTTTCAACTCTCCAAGCGCTCCCGGTGCGCCTGGAGATACGAGCGGTATTGCTCGAGGATGGGGGCGGGAATGTTGGCGGGGAGGTGGTTGCCGGTGGCGAGGATCACGCCGCGGCACTTGCGCGCCAGGGCGAGGGAGCGGTCGAGCGAGGCGCGCACCGTGTCCCAGGTGCCGAAGGTGAGGTCGCGGCAGTCCACGGCGCTGCCCACCAGCGCGGTGGTCTGGCCGAACTTCTCCACCATCTCGCCGAATTCCATCACCGGCTCGAAGATCAGCCCGTCGGCGCCCGCGGCCACGATGTCGGCCGCGAACTCGCGGAAGTCGCCGTCGGAGCAGAACAGCACCTTCTTGCCCGCGCGCTTGAGCGGCTTCCACAGCTCGGCGTAGCGGGGGATGATCACGGAGCGGTAGATCTCGGGCCGCATGAACGCGCCCGCGGTCCACACGAAGTCGTCGTGCTGGATGATCGCCTCGGCGCTGGTCTGCGCCCAGGCATCCATGTGAAACTTGGTGCGCCGGTAGAAGCTGTCGAAGACGCGCTCCATCTTGTCCCGGTCCGCCGCCGCCTCGAGCAGCATGTCCCAGCCGAAGGCCTGGATCGCGCCCGACACGATCGTCTTGTAGTAGCCGCCGGTGCAGAGCTGGTCCGGGAAGTCGCGGCGCTTCTGCGCCACCCACGCCTCGTAAGCCGCCACCTGCTCCGCCATCGTGGGCAGGCCGTACTCCGTCACGGCATCGAAGGCCCAGACCTCCTCCGGTGTCTCAAACGGGCAGTGCTGCGGCTTGCGCAGGTCGCTGCCGTCGGACGCATACTCGGCGTGCCCCATGTCGGTGCAGCGGCCGAACCGGGACCAGTCGCCGCGCAGGCCGTCCTCGACGGTCCAGAGCATATCGAGCCCCCAGTGCGCGTAGAGCGAGCGCACCGACGCCTGCGTGTCGGGCACCGGGCCGACGGCCCGGTGCAGTCCGGCCTGGTGGTACTCCAGGCTGTATTCCGTGCGGGCAAAGCGCGACACGGGTTTCAGGGCGATCGTGTCGAGGGCAAGTTGGCGGCTCATGGAGAAGGGGGTGGTTGACCGCTCATTCGCGCTAATTTCCGCTGATCGAGAGACGGCGGGTTGGGGAAATCAGCGAGGAATGGCGTGCATTCGTGGTTAAAAAGCCTCGCCGCGGAGGAGTTGGTGCTTGCGGTGCATGTAGTGCTCGAAGTTCGCGAGCGAGACGTCCGGCGGGACAAGGTGGTCCACGGAGGGGATGAAGCCGCCGTCGGCGATGAGCGGCTGGAGCGTGCGCAGGTGCGCGTCGATCGCGGCGAGATCCTTCGCCAGCTCGCGCTTGTCTACCCCGCCCCACAGCCGCAGGTCGCGGCCGAATTTCTTGCGGATGTCGAGCGGGTCCATGTCGGACGCGCGCTCGAGGGGCCAGATGGCGTCCACGCCGGCCTCCATGAACGGCTTGATCACGAGCTCGCAGTTGCCGTCGGTGTCGATGATGACCCAGCGGACGCCCGCGGACTTGAGGTAGGCGATGAGGCGCTTCAGCTGCGGGAAGATGAACGTGCGGTAGGTCTCGGGGCTCAGCAGCGGGCCGTTCTTCATGCTGAGGTCCTCGTTGATGAAGACGTAGTCGGGCTTCACGCCGGCCTCCAGGATCGGCCGCACGGCCTCGATGGTGAAGTCGGTGATGAACTCCATCATCTCGTGCATCATCGCCGGCTCGTCGTACCAGGCGTAGCTGAGGTTCTCGGTGCCCATCCACTCGCGGGCCCGCCAGTAGTAGCCGAGGATGGAGCAGTTCCGGCCGAGGATGAGCGGGTGCTGGCGGCGGGCCCAGCCGGGCAGCAGGAACTCCCGCCAGTGCAGCGGGTGGCGCACCGGGCACGACGGCCGGAAGCGGTGCTTCAGCTCCTGAAAGTCCGCCGGGGTCGTCACCGGGAAGCTGATGTACTCGTCCATGCTCATGCGCATGCCCTCGGCGGTGCCGGTGATGAGCGCCTTGGTGGTGACGCCATTGGCGCCCCGGATGACCTCGATCTCGCCCTCGCGGCTGAGGACCTTCACCTCGAAGGGCGGGACCATGTCCGTGCGCACGTCGATGTACTCGCGCGGGTCGAGGTCCCAGCGCGGCTCACCGGTGAACCAGTCCCAGTGCAGGTCGTCGGCCGGGAGGCCCTCCGCGCGCCAGCGCTGCTTGGTCTGGACCCAGACGCCGACCTCGTGGTTCGGCACCCGGTCGCCGGGCTGGTAGTTCATGCAGGCGTGGAAGCGATCGAGCGGGGTCATGGGAAGGTTGGGCAGAGGGGACAAGGGAGCGGGAGCAGGGATAGTTAGTAGGTGCAACGCTTGGCCTCGTCGGCAAAGGCGTGGAGGAGCTCGGGCTTGGCCTCGAAGAAGTGGTCCGAGGGACTGAGGATGAAGCCGCCGCCGGCCCCGGCCTCGCGGAAGCAGCGGCGGACCTCCGCCCGGGTCTCCTCGGGCGTGGCGGTGGTGAAGAAGCGGTTCTGGTCGAAGCCGCCGATGAAGCAGACCTTGTCGCCGATGCGGCGCTTGGCCTCGGCCAGGTTCATGTCGCCGCCCATCGCGGGGGGCGTGAAGGTCTCGAGCGCGTTCGAGCCCAGCCCGACGAGCCGCTCGAGGATGGGCATCATGCCGCCGCAGGTGTGGTAGACCACGCGCTGGCCGGCGGCGCGGGCGTGGGCGATGACCTCGCGGTCATAGGGCGCGACGAACTCGTCGAAGACCTTCGGCGAGATCACGGTCGAGGAGGCGTCGCCGCCGCCGTGCTCGATCAGGTCGTAGCGCGCGCCCTTCATCGAGTCGGCGAAGCGCACCTTGCGGTCGCGCAGGATGCCGAGGAAGGCGTGGACCCACTGCGGGTCGTCGAAGGTCGCGAGGATCATCTCCTCGACGCCGTAGAGCACGCAGGCGTCCTGCCAGCAGCCGGGCTGCCCGTAGAGCTCGAAGCAATTGATGTTGCCGCGGATCAGGGTGGTGTCGCCGTACCGGTCGGCCAGTTGGTTGATCGGGCCCGGGTCGCAGAGCGGCTGGGGCGCGAACTCGGCGATGAGGTCGATGTCGGACTTCTCCTTGAGCAGCCGCTCGGAGACCCAGGCGGTGTACTCGTTGCTCTGGAGCTCGATCGTGAGGGTCTTGCGCGGCGTGATGATGCGGTGGCGCGTGGTGGCGTACTCGCGGCCGGGGACGTCCTCGTGCTCGAAGCGCCACTGGTCCGAGGCAATCCGCGGGGCCTCAAGGAAGCCCGGCTGGTGGCCCGGCTCGAAGTAGGCGCCGGTGGCGGTGTCCGGCCGGTGGGCCTGGACCCAGCAGATCGGGTCGAGCCCGAAGGTGGCGAAGAACTCGTCGTCCGTCTTCCCCGGGAGGTATTTGTTCAGGTAATAACGCATCAGGTGATGCGTCGTGGCCGGCAGGTGGTCCGTCGGGCGGCGGTCGAGCGCCGCCACGAGGCGTTGCTTGGGGGACATGGGTTTCATGGACAAAAAATGCGCAGCGAAGGCCGCAGCGCGGGATTGATTTTGACGGCGGCGCCCAGCATCACGCTGGGATGACTTCGATCGAACGAGTGCGCCGCACGCTCCGCGGCGAATCCGTGGACCGCCTGCCGGCGCAGCCGATGGCGATGATGTTTTCCGCGCGGCACGCGGGCATCCCGTTCATCGACTACACCAAGGACGGGCGGAAGATGGCCGAGGCGCAGCTCAAGCTGGTCGAGGACTTCGGGCTCGACTGCCTGCTCACCTGCTCCGACCCGGCGCGCGAGGTCATCGACATCGCCGGCGAGGGCAGCGTGGACTGGTTCACCGACCAGGGGCCGGCGATCAACGAGGAGCGCGCGGCGCTGGCGGACAAGCTGCGGCTGCGGGCCTTCCAGGTGCCCGACCCGCTCGGCGGCGGCCGCATGCACGACCGGGTGAAGAGCATCGAGCTGATGCGCCGCACCGCCGGACCGGGCATGTCCATCGTCGGCTGGATCGAGGGCCCGCTCGCGCTCGCGGCCGAGCTGCGCGGGCTGAACACCATCATGCTGGACTTCGGCGACGACCCGCAGTTCGCGCACGACCTGCTGGCCTTCACCGCCGACGTGGCCATCGCCTACGCCCCGGCGCAGATCGCGGCGGGCGCGGACACCATCGGCATGAGCGACGCGGCCGCGGGCCTGATCGGCCCGACGCTGTACGAGGAGTTCCTCTGGCCGCAGCAGAAGCGGGTGCTGGAGACGATCCGCCGGAACCATCCCGACGTGCTGCTGCGCCAGCACATGTGCGGGCGCATCGACCGCCTTTATCCGAAGATGGCGCAGCTGCCGGTGGACATCTACGAGATTGACTTCCCCGCCAACCTGGCGCTCGCGCGGGCCCAGCTCGGGCCCACCCGCACGCTGGCCGGCAACGTCTCGACCATCACCGACCTCCTCGAGGGCACGCCGGAGCGCGTCTACGAGGCCTGCCGGCGCTGCCACGAGACCAGCGGCAAGTATTTCATCGTGGGCGCGGGCTGCGAGATCTCGCCCCTCACCCCGCCGGAGAACGTCCGCGCGATGGTCGCCTACGCCCGGGAGCACCAGCCGTGACGGCGGCGCGGGCGGCGACCCCGCCCTGCAATCGGACAAACTGGTGACCGGGTCGCGCATGGCGTTTATCGGCGGGCCTCGACGAGGCCCTGGGCCATGGCGGCCCATTCCTGGAGGTGCTGGGGGCGGCGGGCGATGGTGGAGATGTCCTTGAGGACGATCTCGACGTGGCCCCCGCGGGTGCAGTCGAGCATGCGCTCGAGCTCGGCGCGCGCCTTGGGCACGTCCCAGGTGTCGGTGGCGAAGACCGCGGGGTTGGGCTTGTAGCTAAAGACGTAGTCGCCCCGCACGGCGGCGGCGGCGCGCTCGACGCGGATGCGGTAGTTCATCGAGACCTTCCGGACGTTGGGGATGCGCCGGATGATCTCCATCTTGGTGTCGAGGACCTCGCAACAGCCGTAGGCGATCAGCCCCCAGCGCTGGAGCCACGGGCGGTCGTGCCGCAGCGCGAACTCCCAGTGCATGTCGGGCGAGACCTCGGTGAAGATCTGCGCGTTGGAGCAGCCCCAGAGGTGCTCGGGCCGCGGATGCGCGGGGTTGAACCCGGCGCGCGGCAGCGACGTGGTGTAGCCGTAGGCGCCGGCGCCGATGCGGCAGTTGTTCTGGTTGTCGGCCAGGAGGTTCAGCGCGACGAGCTGGTCGAGCTCCTTCAGGTAGCAGTGCACGATGCGCTCGACGGCGGCGTTGATCACCTCGGGCTGCTCGATCAGGTCGGTCAGCGCCTCCTGCACGCCGTACCACATCACGAGGTTGTCCCACGGCGTGTACCAGTAGTTGTTCAGCCCGCGCTCGCGCACCGGCATCAGGTCGCCGAAGGCCGACCGCATCGCCTCCAGCCGCGCGGCGGTGTCGGCGCGGTCCACCGTCACCACCGGCTCCTTGATCTTGGGCAGGTCCGCCAGCGAGGAGATCTGCGGCTCGAAGTGCTGCGAGGAAATGCCGCCGTTGGTGATGTTGAGCAGCTCGCCCTGGCGGACGAGGCCGAAGCTCGTGCTGCGCCACGCGATCGGGCACGGCACATGGTCGTCAAAGATCATGTCGCCCGGGAAGTGCCGCCAGGCGTAGAGCTGGCGGCGGAGGTCGTTCTCGAGGTTGCGGGCCCAGGTGGCGGTGCAGCGGGGGACGAGCTCGGGCACGTCGGCGCTGAATTCGTGCCACGGCACCTCGGTGATCCAGATCATCGGCCGCACGCTGCGGAGGTCGTTCATCGCCTCCCACAGCCGGGCCTTCTCGCGGTGCACCGGCAGGGCGGCGATCGCGGCGTACTGCCCGACCAGGCCGCGCAGGACCTCGCGGTCGGCGGGGCTCAGCGCGACCGGCTCGGCGGTGGCGCTCATGCGCGGCCTCCCCGCCCGGGCTGCGTGAGCCGGTCCCAGGTGGCGTAGACCGAGTGGACGTTCTCCGGGCGGGCGGCGGCGCCGAACTCGCACTGGGCGATGCAGCCGCCGTTCTTCCAGAGGTGGCGGTGGACGTCGCCGACGGCGCGCGCGATGTCGGCCGGGGTGCCCGCGGGCAGGAGATGCTGGCGGTCGATCTCGCCCCAGAAGGTGATCTTCCCCGCGAAGGCCGCGAGCGACTCGATGCCCATGCAGAAGAGCTGGGAGTTCACCGCGTCCACGCCCACCTCGATGAGGTCGGGGTAGATGGCGGTGATGTGCCCGTCGGAGTGCATGAAGAGCTTCTTGCCGTGGGCGTGGGCGATCTGGGCGTAGTCGCGGTACATCGGCTTGAACAGCTCGCGCCAGAGCCGCGGCGCGATGAGCAGCGCGCGCTGCGAGCCCCAGTCGTCCATGAACCGGAGCGTGTCCACGTCGGTGCGCGCCCACGCCTCCAGCAGCTCGCAGTAGAACGCGTGCATCTCGCGCATGAACGCGAGCAGCTCGGCCGGCGGGTCGGCGAGGTCGAGGTAGAGGTTCTCCGAGCCCCGGATGAACTGGAGCTGCTCGAACGGCCGCGGGCAGGGCGCGGCGAAGGTGTAGCGGTCGGTGGCGGCGCAGTCGCGGTTGATCGCGTCGCGGTCGAGCGTGAGCCACTCGCGGGGCACGTGGACGCGCGCGCGGTCGGCCACCCAGTCGCGCACGGGCGGGTTCTTCACCTCGCCGATGACGCCGCGCTGGATGTTGATGAAGGTGCAGCCCCACTCGTCGGTGAACTCGCCGACGACGTGCGGCGCGCCCTGGGTCGGGGCGATGGCCGACTCGTGGCCGGAAATGAAGGCGAAGTCCGTGGGAAACTCGCGCTCGATCTCCTTGAGCTCCGCCGGGTACGACTCGGCCGCGATGGGGAGAACCCAAAGGTCGCGGGCCGCGCGGGGCGGTCCGGCGAATTCGAGGGTGCGTTGCACGATTTCTCGAGGGGTGGCGCTCATGGTGAAGGGGGGCCGGGCTCAGCCGGCGGGAAAAAGGGAGGGTCAGGGCAGCATCAGCTGGTCAATGTAGGCGTCCTCGAAGCCGGGCTGGAGGTTGAGCTCGATCGACTCCATCCGCGCGCACGCCGCCTGCATCTCCGCGAGGAGGCTGCGGTCGTTGAGCGCGAGGAAGGCGCCGCCAAGGGAGGTGTTGCCCACGACCTGGATCTGCTCCGGGGCGAACCCGGGCAGCAGGCCGCAGCCGATGGCGTGATCAAGCGAGAGGTGGAGGCCGAAGCCGCCGGCGAGGTAGAGGGTCTTGACGTCGCGGGGGGCGGCGCCGATCAGCCCGAGCAGGGTCTGGATGCCGGCCGCGATGGCGGCCTTGGCCTGCAGCAGCCGCGCGACGTCCACCTCGGAGATCCAGATCGGGCCGTTGGCGCCGCGGGGGTGAAGCTGAAGCTTGCGGCCGTACTCGTCGGCCTGGACCGCGGCGCCGGCGCGGGCCACGAAGGCCTCCTCCAGACGGCCGTTGCCCTGCACGATGCCGCGGCGCCGGCCCTCCCACAGGAAGTCCACGTAGGCCGAGCCGCAGATGCCGATGGGCCTGGTGCCGCCGCCGATGATGCCGAGCTCGGCGACGTAGGGGTCGGCCTGCAGCGCGATGCGCTCGATCGCGCCCTTCACGCCGCGCGTGCCGCTGGTGAGCCCCGCGCCCTCGAAGGCCGGGCCGGCGGCGGTGGCGCAGCCGACCAGCCGGTCGCCGACCTTGGCGATGATCTCGCCGTTGGTGCCCACGTCCACGAGCAGGACCGGGCCGTCATCGTACATCATGCCGGTGGCGACGAGGCCCGCCGCGAGGTCGGCGCCGACGTAGGCGGCGGGACCGGGCAGCAGGTGGACCAGGGTGCCGGCGCCGCCGAAGGCGAGGCCCAGCGCCGCGGGCGCGTAGGTGCGGTGCTCGAGGAAGACCGGCTGGAACGGGTGCACGCCCAGCGGGCTCGGGTCCACGCCCGCGAGCAGGTGCTGCATGGTGGTGTTGGCGGCGACGGTCATGACGCCGACGTCCGCCGGGGTGATCCCCGCCTCGGCGCACGCCTCGGCGAGCAGGGGCTGGATGGTCTCGACGGTCACGGCGTGCTGGAGCTGCTTCACGCCGGCGGGATTCTGGTAGCAGAGCTGGATGCGCGTGAGCACGTCCTCGCCTTGGCGGATCTGGGCGTTGAAGGCGGAGGCCTCGCCAAGGACCCTGCCGGTGGCGAGGTCGCAGAGCAGCAGGGCGACGGTGGTCGTGCCGATGTCCACCGCGGCGCCGATGCGCGCCTGGGGGTCGAGCGGATCGTGGGCCCAGGGCACGTTGACCTTGAACTCGGCGACGACGGCCGGCTCGTGCCGCAGGAGCGAGCGGGCGGGCACGGTCAGCGTGGCGTCGGTGCCCTCGATCAGCTGGAGCTGGCAGGACCGCAGGCGGTCGCCGGGCCCGGCCTCGATGATGGCGCCGTCGGACGGGCGGCGGAGCCGGCCCGCGCGGAGCCCGATCTCGCAGCCGCCGCAGAGGCCGCGGCCCGCGCAGCGGGTGTTGAGCGGATGACCGCGGTGCGCGAGCAGCTCGGAGAGCGGCAGGCGGAGGTCGCCGGCGTTCAGGCCGATCTCCGTGCGGCCGTCGGGCGTTTCAAGGTGCAGGTGGGTTTTGATGGGAGGGGGTCTCCGGTTCGGCCCGGATGATGGCATCGTCCGCGGTGAGGCGGATGACATGCCGGGGGGGCACTAGCAGATAGCGTTTTTCGTCCCACTCGCCATGGAGCAGGTCGCGCAGCAGGGAGGGATCGCCGGGCACCTCGGTGACCGACCACCCGAGGCAGTCGGCGCAGCGGCGGGTGTAGGCGAGGTCCGCCGCGGGGTCGCCGAGTCCCAGCCCCACATAGGCGGCGTACTGGTAGTGGGCGAAGCCGGCGCGGTCCATCTCGAGCAGGTAGTCGACGTCGTCCTCGCCGAATTTCTCGGTGTACTCGCGGCGCAGGCGCGCCTCGCGGTCGGGGCCCGGCAGGGCGCGGCCGCGGATCCAGCCGGGCTGGTACCAACAGGTTCCGGGATGCTGGCGCTGGTGCTCGGCGTAGCGGTTCTTGTCGCCCAGGAACAGCGTGACGCAGTCGTGGGCACGGGCGATCACCAGCGGGCAGCGGTCATGGCGGAGGTCCTCGACGCCACGGCCGCACAGCCCGTAGACCAGCACGATCGCCTCGACCGCGGGGTTGGCCTCGGCCTGGTCGACAGCCACCTGCAGCTCCCGCCGCATCTTGACAGGATCATCGTGCAGCCCCTGCGGCAGGAAGACCATTTCCCGGATCTGCGGTCGTCCCGCGGCAAAATGCCGCACCTCGGGTTCGATAACCCCGCACGCAATCACCGCGATGATGGACGAATTGGACATTTTAAGGGCAAAGTCCTAAGCTGCGAATAATGCCTGTTTAAGACTGTAAACTCCCGTCCACAGGCCCTGACAACGAGTGCCGCATGCATTTTTTGGGAATACTTATGTTCACCCCGGGAGAATTCACCCTGTTCGCATTTACTTCATGGCCAACGACGCCCTAGAAGGAATGTCATGCCCCTCCTCACTGATTTGACTGCTGCCGTGGCTGCCGGAAAACGGACGGACACTGTGCGGCTCACCCAGGAACTCCTCGCGGCCGGAACCGGCCCGCAGGCCATTGTCGAGCAGGGCCTCGTGCCCGGCATGGCAATCGTCGGCGACCAGTTCAAGCGCAACGAGATCTTCGTGCCCGAGATGCTGGTGGCGGCGCGCGCGATGAAGGAGGCGTTGAAGCTGCTGGAGCCGATGCTCGCCAGCGCGGGCATCAAGCCGAAGTACACCGCCATCATCGGCACCGTGCAGGGCGACCTTCACGACATCGGCAAGAACCTCATTTCCATGATGTGGCGCGGGGCGAACTTCGCGGTCATTGACCTGGGCACCAATGTGCCGCCGGAGAAGTACCTCGCGGCCGCGCAGGAGCACAAGGCCCACCTCGTCGGCCTCTCGGCCCTGCTCACCACCACGATGCCCGCGATGAAGGAGACAGTCCGCGCCCTCAAGGCGGCCGGCCTGCCCAACACGCGCATCATGATCGGCGGCGCCCCCATCACGCAGGCTTTTGCGACCGACATCGGGGCCGACGGCTATGCCGCCGACGCCGGTACGGCCGTGGACGTGGCCAAGCAACTCGTGGCGTCGCTGGCCTGACCGGCCTCGACCCCGGTTCCGAGGGGACCGGCCATGAGCACCACATCCATGACGGGATGCGAGCGCGTGAACCGCATGTTCGCGCGCCAGGATCAGGACCGCATCCCGCGGCAGGACACCTTCTGGCCCGAGACCATCACCCGCTGGCAGCGCGAGGGGCTGCAGTGGGACCACCACGACGCCCTGCGGTTGCTCGAGGCGGACTTCGCTGGGCTCTGCTGGTCCTGGCCGCCGGTCTTCCCGGGCCAGCGGGAGCTCCTGCGGGAGGACGCGGAAACCGAGACGGTCCGCGACGCCTGGGGCGGCATCGTGCGCACCTGGAAGGGCCGCTCGGGCACGCCCGAGCACGTCGGCTTCGGCTGCGACAGCCGCGCCATCTGGGAAAAGACCTACCGGCCCGCGATGCTGGCGGCCCCCAACCAGGTGGACGTCCAGATGGCCGCCGTGCGCTATGCCGACGCGCGGAAGCTGGGCCAGTGGACCCACCTCTCCGGCGTCGAGGGCTTCGAGGCCCTGCGCAAGATTCTCGGCGACGAGACCTGCCTCATGGCGATGGTGGACGACCCGGAGTGGATCCGGGATGTCGTCGCCGTGCACACCGAGGTGGTGCTGCGCTCGTGGCAGTCCGTACTCGACCAGGGCGTGAAGCCCGACGGGCTCTGGATCTACGGCGACATGGCGTTCAACCACGCCACCATGTGCTCGCCCGCGATGTACCGCGAGCTGGTCTGGCCGTTCCACAAGCAGATGGCCGACTGGGCCCACGAGCGCGGGATGAAGGTGATCTACCACACCGACGGCCGCGTGAGCGGCGTGCTCGACCTCTACATCCAGGCCGGCTTCGACTGCCTCCAGCCCATCGAGGCGAAGGCCGGCATGGACATCCGCCAGTTCGCGCCGACCCACGGCGACCGCCTCGCGATGATCGGCAACATCGACGTCATGAAGATGGCGACGAACGACCTGGGCCTCATCGAGGAGGAGATCCGCACCAAGTTCGCCGCCGGCATGGCGACCCGCGGCTACGCCTACCACTCCGACCACTCCGTGCCCCCGCAGGTGAGCTGGGACACCTACAAGGCCATCATCGGGATGGTGGAGCGCTACGGCTACTACTGACCCTTCCGCATGAATCCGTCCCCGATCAAACCCTTCCTCCCGAAATGGCGCGGCCCGATGACCGACCGCGAGCGGTTCCGCCGCCAGATGCACCACCAGCCGGTGGACCGGTGCTTCAACATGGAGTTCGGGTACTGGGACGACAACTTCAAGCTCTGGCCGATGTTCCGCGACCACGGCATCACGAGCAACGAGGCCGCGGACATCTTCCTGAACTTCGACCGCACCGGGACCGTCTGGTCGCCCTGGATGCACCCGGTGTTCCCCTACGACGAGATCTCGCGCACGGCCAACAGCCGCATCATGCGCAACGGCGACGGGCTGATCGCCGAGGTGCCGCTCGACGGCCATGACACCATCCCCCACTTCCTCGAGGCCACGGTCAAGACGCCCGACGACTGGGCGAAGGTGAAGGCCGAGCGCTTCGACCGGAAGCATCCCGACCGCAAGCTCGACCTCGCCGCCATCCGGCGCGACCACCCAGCCGACCGCGACTACCCGCTCGGCATCTGGGCCGGCTCGATGATCGGCAAGGTGCGCGACATGCTCACCGTCGAGGGCCTCGCCTACGCCGTCTACGACTATCCCGAGATGGTCGAGGACATCGTCGAGACCTCCTGCCTGCTCGTCGAGGACACGCTCGACCAGGTGCTGCCCCACATCCAGTTCGACTATGCGGCGGGCTGGGAGGACATCTGCTACAAGAGCGGGCCGCTCGTCTCGGTCAGCTTCTTCCGCGACATCGTCGTCCCGCGCTACCAGCGCATCAGCAAGAAGCTCCGCGCGCACGGCATCGACATCTGGTGGATCGACTGCGACGGCGACGTGCGCCCGCTGATCCCGCACTTCCTCGCCGGCGGCGTGAACACGATGTTCCCCTGGGAGGTCAACGGCTCGGGCCACCCGGGCGAGTCGCTCGACAAGTGGGGTCCCGAGCTCCGCATCATGGGCGGCATGGACAAGATGGTCCTCGGCCGCAACCGCGCGGAGATCCGCCAGTGGCTCGAGTCGCTCGTGCCGTACGTCGCGAAGGGCGGCTTCATCCCGTTCTGCGACCACCGCTGCCCGCCCAACGTGAACCCCGACGACTACCTCTACTACCTCAAGCTGAAGGAGGACCTGCTCGGGCTGAAGTCCTGAGCGGTCGCCACCCATGACCTCCCGCGAAAAAGTCCAGCGGGCCCTCGCCCACCAATCCGGCCCCGTGCCGGTGGATTTCGGCAGCACCGGCCTCACCGGCCTGCATGTGAGCTGCGTCGCGGCGCTGCGCGAGCACTACGGGCTGCCGGCGCACCCGGTGAAGGTCTGGGAGCCGTTCCAGATGCTCGGCGAGGTGGAGGACGACCTGGCCCGCGTGCTCGGGTCGGACTGCGTCGGCGCCTTCGGCCGCGGGACGATGTTCGGCTTCGCCAACGAGGGCTGGCATGAGTGGCGCACGCCGTGGGGCCAGCTGGTGCTCGTGCCCGCGGGCTTCCGGCCGCGCGAGGAGAAGTCCGGCGACGTCTACCTCTACCCCGAGGGCGACCGCACGGTGCCGGCCAGCGGCCACATGCCCGCCAGCGGGTACTTCTTCGACGCCATCGTGCGCCAGGAGCCGATCGACGACGACCACCTGAACCCGGCCGACAACTGGGAGGAGTTCACGCCGCTCAGCGCGGCCGACCTCGAGCACTGGCGGCACGAGTTCTCCCGCGTCGGCCACGAGACGCGCGCGGTCGTCAGCGGCATCGGCGGCACCGGCTTCGGCGACATCGCGCTCGTGCCGGCCGCGTTCCTCAAGCACCCGAAGGGCATCCGCGACGTCGGCGAGTGGTACATCTCGCTCGTGGAGCGCCGGGAGTATGTGCACCAGATCTTCGCCTACCAGTGCGACGTGGCGCTGCGGAACCTCGCGACCTTCGCGGAGCTCGCCGGCGACAAGGTGGATGTGATCACGATCTGCGGCACCGACTTCGGGACGCAGCAGTCGCAGTTCTGCTCGCCGGCGACGTTCGACGAGCTCTACGCCCCGTACTACCGCCGGGTGAACGACTGGGTGCACCGGCACACGCGGTGGAAGACCTTCAAGCACTCGTGCGGCGCGGTCCGCCCGCTGATCGACCGGTTCATCGACGTCGGCTTCGACATCCTCAACCCCGTGCAGTGCTCCGCCAAGGACATGGACCCGGTGCGGCTGAAAGCCGACTTCGGCGACCGCATCATCTTCTGGGGCGGCGGCGTGGACACGCAGCGCACCCTGCCCTTCGGCACGCCGAAGGAGGTCCGCGCCGAGGTCACCGCGCGCCTGCGCGCGTTCTCCCCGCACGGCGGCTTCGTGTTCAACACGATCCACAACATCCAGGCGCGCACCCCCGTGGCCAACATCATCGCGATGGTGGACGCCATCCAGGACTTCAACGGCCGCAGCGCCTGAGCCTCCCATGAATCCCCGCAACCACTACTTCAGCTACGCCGCCGCCAGCGCCCGGTACGAGGCCTGGTGGCAGGGCGGCCGCCTCGACCGGCCGCCGGTCACGCTCTACGTGGAGAACCGGGGTTCGCCGCGCGCGCCGCGCTCCAACCACGCCACCCTCCGCGAGCGCTGGCTCGACGTCGGCTTCCAGGTGGAGTCCGCCCTCGCCGGCCTCGAGACCAGCGTGTGCCTCGGCGACAGCGTGCCGTGCTGGATGCCCAACGTCGGGCCGGACCTGACCTCCACGCTCTTCGGCGCCGAGCTGATCTTCGGCGAGAACACCAGCTGGTGCCAGCACACGCTCCACTCGACGGAGGACCTGGAGCGCTTCATCGCGACGCCGCCGGACTTCGACAACGTCTACTGGCAGACGCTCGACGCGATGATCTCGCTCGCGTCCGACCGGTTCGCCGGGCGCTTCTACGTGTCCGTGCCCGACCTGCACGGCAGCTTCGACATGCTCGCGGGCCTGCGCGGGCCGGAGAACCTCTGCCTCGACATCATGGACGCGCCCGACCTGGTGCGGCGCGCCAGCCTGCACGCGGCCCGCGCCTACGTGGAGGCCTACCGCCGGTTCTACCAGCGGCTGACCGCGCTCGGCCAGCCGAGCACGACGTGGTGCTCCTACCTGCACGACGGCCCCGCCTACATCCCGAGCTGCGACTTCTGGTGCCTGGTCTCGAAGGAGGTCGGCGTGGACCTGATCCAGCCGAGCATCGAGTTCGAGATGGCTCCGCTCGAGCGCACGATCTTCCACCTCGACGGCCCGCAGGCGCTGCAGCACCTCGACACCATGCTGGCGCTGCCGCGGCTCAACGCCGTGCAGTGGGTCTACGGCGCCGGCCACGACAACGCGACGCGCTGGCTCGACGTCTACCGCCGCTGCCGCCAGGCGGGCAAGGCCGTCCAGATTCTGGCGGAGGACGGCGCCGACGCGCTCCGCGTCCTGCGCGAGCTCGGCCCCGACGGGCTCTGGCTCACCATCTGCACCCCGTTCCGCAACGCCGACCGCGCTGTCGAGTTCCTGGACGAGGTGCACCGGCTCTCCGCGTGAACCCCCGCGTCGCCCGCTTCCGCGAAGCCCTCGCCCGCCGGCCGATCCTCGGCGACGGCGCCACCGGCACGCAGCTGCAGCTTCTCGGCCTCGCCCCCGGCGCGGGCGGCGAGCTCTGGAACGTGGACCGGCCCGACCAGGTGCGGGCGGTGCACCGCGCCTACCGGGACGCCGGCTGCGATCTGCTGACGACCAACACCTTTGGCGGCACCTCCTACGTGCTCGCCGGCCACGGCGCCGCGCACCGGGTGCACGAGCTCAACGTTGCCGGCGCGCGACTGGCCCGCGAGCTGGCCGGCGACCGTGCGTGGGTGCTCGGGGACATCGGCCCCTTCGGCGGCATGCTCGAACCCCTCGGCGACGTCACCGAGGATGAGGTCACCCTCGCCTTCCGTGCCCAGGCCGCAGCCCTGCTCGAGGGCGGCGCCGATATTATCCTGATCGAGACCATGTCCGATCCCGCCGAGGCGGCGCTCGCGGTCCGCGCGGCCAAGGCGGCCGGCGCCGAGTGCGTGATCGCCACCTACAGCTTCCAGCAGTCCGCCGCCGGCCACCGCACGATGATGGGCACCACCCCGGCGGCCGCGCTCGCCGCGGTGATCGCGGCCGGCGCCGACGTGGTCGGGGCCAACTGCGGCACGGAGCTTTCCCTCAACGACTATGTGAAGCTAACCGCCGAACTCGTCACGGCCGCCGCGGGCCGGCCCGTGATCGTCCAGCCCAACGCCGGCTCGCCGCGCCTCGTGGATGGGGCCATCTCCTACGACGAGTCCGCCGCGCAGTTTGCCGCCGCGGCCCCGCGCTTCCTCGCCGCCGGCGCGCGGATCGTGGGCGGCTGCTGCGGCAGCACGCCGGCGCACCTCGCGGCCATGGCCGCGCACTTCCCCAAATGAACGCCCGTGAGAATTTCCACGCCATGATGTCCGGGGGCCGCCCCGGGTGGATGCCCCTGAATGTGCCGGTCACGCCCCCCGTCGCCGACGAGATCGAGGCGCGCACCGGCGTGCGCAACGCGGAGCTGGCGTTCGAGACGGACTTCGGGTTCGAGTGGGTCGGCTACAACGAGGACCCGCAGCGGTGGCGCGACGCGCTGGCCGATGTCGCCGGCTACGTGCTGCCGGCCAAGGCCGAGATCGGGCCGTTCTGCATCGCCCACATCGAGCCGCCCAAGGGCACCGTCGGCAAGGCCTACCACTTCCGCACCATGCTGCACCCGCTGGAGAAGATCACCAGCGTCGCGCAGCTGGAAAAGCTGCCCTGGCCCGACACCTCCGACCCGGCGCACTACGCCGCCGTCCAGGCGCGGATGCAGCAGGTCCACACGCGCGGCAAGGTCGCGTTTGCCGGCATGGAGTGCACCACCTTCGAGGTGTCGTGGTACGCCCGCGGCATGGACAACCTCTTCCAGGACCTCGCCGAGGGCAACGGCGTCGCCGACTGGCTGCTCGACTGGTTCACGGAGCGCTCATGCCACGTCGGCCGGGCCTTCGCCCGCGCGGGCGTCGACATCATCGGGCTCGGCGACGACGTCGGCATGCAGACCGGCATGCTGCTCTCCGTGCCGATGTGGCGGCAGCACCTCAAGCCGCGCCTCGCCAAGGTCATCGCCGCGATCCGCGAGGCCTCCGGCGGCCGCAAGGTCTGGGTGCACTACCATTCCGACGGCGACATCCTCCCAATCGTGCCGGAGCTGATCGAGGTCGGCGTCGACATCCTCAACCCGGTCCAGCCGGAGTGCATGGACGCCGCCCTGCTGACCCGCCGCCACGCCAAGGCGCTCGGGCTGAGCGGCATGGTCGGCACGCAGACGACGATGCCGTTCGGCACGCCGGACGACGTCCGCCGCCGCGTGCGCGAGATCGCCGCGCTGCACCGCGACCATGGCGCGCGGGTCATGATCGCCCCCACCCACGTGCTCGAGCCCGACGTGCCCTTCGCGAACCTCCTCGCCCTGGTCGAGGAGGCGAAAGCCCTCCGCTTCGACTGAGCGGCGGATGCGCCTTCAGCGGCGGGCCATCAGCCAGCCGAGCAGGAGCGTGAGGAGCGTCGCGAGAATGAGCAGGCGGTAGCAGCGCCGCAGGTCGGCCGGCCCGGCACCCGGCGGATCCTCCGCCTCGCCCACCCATACGTCGCAGACCAGCGTCCCGTGCTTGTGGATCGGGCCGATGAGCCGCAGGCCCAGCGCGCCGGCCATCGTGGCCTCGGGCCAGCCGCTGTTCGGCCCGGGCAGCAGCGCGTGGAACCGGCGCCCCACCCGCCAGGCCTTGCCGCCGTGGAAACCGGGCAGCACCCAGGCGAAGCCGGTGAGCACGAGAAAACTCCAGCGGGCGACGGGATAGTTGCACACGTCGTCGAGCCGCGCCCCGCACCAGCCGAAGCGCAGGTAGCGGTCGCTCTTGTAGCCGACCATGCTGTCCATCGTGCTGATGATCTTGTAGAGCACCGCCCCGAGCGGGCCGAACGCCAGCGCGAACACCAGCGGGGAAAGGACGCCGTCCACGAGGTTCTCGCTGAGGCTCTCCACCGCGCCGCGCCCGCAGGCGGCGAAATCCATCTGGTCCGTGTCGCGGCCGACGAGCATCCCGATGCCGCGCCGGGCGGCGCCGACGTCACCCCGCTCGATCGCGCGCGCGATCCGCTCGCCGTGGGCGATCAGGTCCCGCAGGGCGAAGCACGCCCACAGGATCACGCCCGCCATGACATCCAAAGCCACCGGATGGATTGCGCGGGCCGCGACCAGGAGGGTGAAGCACACCGGCAGCACCGTCGCGGACAGGAGAATGAAGAGCAGGATGCCGCCGCCGTAGCCGTTGAGGCCGAGCTTGAACAAGCCCCGCTCGATCGCGGCCAGCCAGCGGCCCAGCAGGCGGACCGGGTGGAGGGCGAACACCGGGTCGCCCACCAGCGCGTCGAACAGGAGGCCGATCGCCGCCCACAGGACAAAGCGCGGCGCGGCGATGCCGACGAGGTCGGCCCAGGTGGCGGCAATCAGCGAGGTCGGCACGGCGGTGCGGGAAGCCCCGTCAGGCAGTCCACTTCGCCCGCCAGCCGAGGGCGACGGCCCGGTTGGCCGCGGCCATGGTCGCGGTCATCAGGGCCGCCGGCGTCAGCTCGGGGCCGACCGGGAAATGCGGCACGAGCTCGCGGCGGAACGCCAGGAAATCCTCCGGTTTCGCCGCCAGCCCCGCCGCCATCAGGGCGGCCTGGTTGAGCAGCGCCTCGCCCGCCGAGGCGGGGCCGATCGTCCCGGCGAGCACGCGGTCCAGCACCGCGGCCAGCGCGTAGCCGGCGGCGGCGAGCTGGGGCTCGTAGAGGACCGGGTTCCAGTTGGCCTGCATGAGCTGGAACTCGCGCTCGGCCAGCAGGCCCTTCTGCGCGGCCTTGAAATTCTCCTCGGTCAGGCCGAATCGGCCGAGGGCGTGCACGAGGGAGCGGGTGTAGCTGGGCTCGAGGCCGTTCTGCCAGCGCAGCGCCTCGAGGGTGGCCTCGCGCACCGCGCGGCCGATGAGCTCGCCGGCCTTGGTGTGCTTGCCGGTCCAGCTCCGGAGCGGGCCGCCGGACTGCGGCGCGGCGATCGCGTACTGGTCGGTGCCGGTGCCCGTGGCGGGACGCGGCGAGCGGCGGCTGCCGATGGCGAGCTCGAGCAGGGCGGCGGTCTTGGCCTCGGTCATCGTCACGACCGCGCGCGCGAGCGCGGCGTCGCTGAGCGGGGAGGACAGCAGCAGCAGCGTGTTGATGGTGCCACCGGTGGTGCCCGGCGCGTGGGTGTCGGCGGCCGGCCCCGTCCGCTCCCAGGCGCCGTCGCGCTCGTCATACTCGGCGGCGTCGCCGGCGCTGCCCGCGTTGCCCGATACGCCGGCGGTCACGATCGCCGTGACGGCCAGGTCGGCCCAGCGGTGGGTGACGATCCCGAGGTACTGCATGGCGGCGGCCGTGCCCGCGACCGCGGTGCGCGCCGGGTCCAAACCGAGCTCCGCGCAGACATGGCGGTGATAGCCGTCCTGGCCCATCCCCACGATCAGCTCAAACCGCTCCTGGTGCTTCACCGGCTCGCAGCTCTGGTGGTTGACCAGGTGGGTGAGGTCGAGGCGCTGGCCACCGTTGACGTGACAGGTGCTGAGCACCTTCGCGGGGGCGCGCAACTCCGCGATCACGTGGCGGCCCCGGCGGCGCACCTCGACGAAGGGGGAGGAATAAACCGGGAGGTCGTTCATGGCTAAAATTCGATGCCCGCCTGCGCCTTCACGCCCGCGTCGAAGGGGTGCTTGAGCACGCGCATCTCGGTCGCGAGGTCGGCCGCCGCGATCAGCCCGGCCGGCGCGCCGCGGCCGGTGATCACCAGGTGCTTGCCCGGAGCGTGGCCGCGCCAGGCGGCGAGGACCTCGGCGAGCGGGAGATAATCGTAGGCCAGCGCGATGTTGAGCTCATCCAGCAGGACCAGGCGGATGGCGGGATCGCGCAGGTAGCCGGCGGCGAGGGCGAGCCCCTCGCGGCAGCGCGCGATGTCGGCCGCGCGGTTCTGCGTGTCCCAGGTGAAACCGTCGCCGACCTGGTGCCACTGCAGGAGCGGGCCGCGCAGGGTGCGCTCGATCGCGGCGTCGCCGGCCTTGATGAACTGGATGACGGCGCAGCGCCCGCCATGCCCGAGCATGCGCGCGACCAGGCCGAATGCCGCGGTGCTCTTCCCCTTGCCGTCGCCCGTGTGCACGATCAGCAGGTCGCGCTGCTCCCGCGCGGCGGCGATCTTGGCGTGCATTTCCGCCTGCAGGACCTTCATGCGCTCGCGATGCTCCGCCTCGAGGGGTTCGTCGGGTGAGGGGTTCATGGCAAGTCGAGCGTCAGACCCGGGACAGTGTGCGCCCGCACGGCAAACACGTCGAGCAGCAGTTCCGGCGTGAGGATGTCCGCGGGGGTTCCGAACGCGCGCAACGCCCGCTCCCGCAGCACCACCACGTGGTCGAGACCATGGGCCACGCGGAGGTCGTGCAGCGAGAACAGCACCGTCGCGCCCGCCGCCGCGAGCGTGCGCGCCAGGCGCAGCACCTCCAGGCCGTGGCGCGGGTCGAGCGCCGCCAGCGGCTCGTCCCACAGCTGCAGGGGCGCCTCCGTGACCAGGGCCCGCGCCAGCAGGACGCGCGCGCGCTCGCCGTCGGACAGGTGATTCACCGAGCGGTCAGCCAGCGCCGTGAGGTCGAGCCGGGCCAGCGCCTCATCCACGCCCTTCTCGTCGTCACCGTGGGCGTAGCGCCCCTGCGAGACGACCGACCGGACGGAAAAGCCGAATTCAAAGTGCGCGCCGTGGGGCACCCAGGCCGCGTACCGGGCGCGCTCAATAAAGGGGATCTTCGCGAGGTCGCGACCCTGCCACACGACCTGGCCGGAGGCCGGGAGGATGCCCGCGGCCACCTGGAGGAGCGTGGACTTGCCGGCGCCGTTGGGCCCGACCAGCCCGATCAGGCTGCCGCGCGGGAGCCCGAGGCTCACCGGCAGCAGGCGGCCGGTCACGGCGGCGGCGCGGATGTCGAGGGCGTTCATGGCAGTTTCCTCAGCAGCCAGAGGAAGAAGGGTCCGCCGACCAGGGACGTGACGATTCCGAGCCGGAGGCCGCCGGCGGCGCGGCCGACCAGGTCGCAGCCCAGCACAAAGGCCGCGCCCCCGACCAGCGTGAGCGGGACCAGCCGCCGGTGCTCCGGGCCGACGAGCAGGCGGAGGATGTGCGGCACGATCAGCCCGACGAAGCCCACGGCCCCGGCGACGGCCGTGGCGAGGGCGGTCAGCACGGTGGACAGCACGAGCAGGTGGCGCCGCAGCCGGCGGGTGTCGACCCCGAGGCTCTGCGCCTCGGGCACGCCCAGGCTCAGCAAGTCCATCTGCCGGCCCAGCGGCCAGAGCACGGCGGCGGCGACGATGATCGGCAGCGCGATCTGCACGTGCTCCCACGTCCGGTCCTCCACCCCGCCCATGAGCCAGAAGAGAATCTGCGTGTTGCGCTCGTAGAGCCCGGTGTACTGCGTGAGCACGTAGCTGGTCACGGCCCCGAGCAGGGCGTTCAGCGCGACGCCCGCCAGCAGCAGCCGCTCGGTGCTGGCGCCGCGCCGGGCGAGCACGATCACCGCCGCGCTGGCCGCGAGCGCGCCCACGATGGCGCCCAGCGGCAGGAACCACAGCGAGGCCGACGCCCAGCCGGCGGCGATGGTGACCACCGCGCCGGCGGCCCCGCCGCCGCTGACACCGAGGAGGCCGGGGTTCGCCAGGTTGTTCCGGAAGAAGGCCTGCATCACGAGTCCGGCCGACGAGAGCGCGGCGCCCACCAGCATGCCGACGATGAGCCGCGGCATGCGGATCTGCCAGATGATGGTCGACGCGAGCGAGTCCTCCCCGCACAACCCGGCCCAGGTCCGGGCCGGCGACAGGGTCATGTCGCCGGACATCAAGGCCGCCACCGCCAGCACGGCAAGCAGGACCAGCAGGACGGGCAGCGCCCAGCGGACCAATCGGGCGGGCAGGATCACTTGAACACCTCCGGGTGCAGGGCCCGCGCCACGATCTCGTAGCCGCGCACGCGATGGTGCGACACGCAGCTGATCAGGTACGGCGGCAGCACGGCCACGCGGCCGGCGCGCACGACTTCCATGAACTGGTAGGGTGGCATCGCCCGGAACGGGGCCAGGGCCGACTTCGCGTCGGCGCCGGCCACGACGACGAAGTCCAGCTGCCAGGTGAGCATCTGCTCGGAGGGCTGCGGCGCGTGGCCCACCAGGTGAGCGCGGGTCGCAGCCAGGTTTTCGGCGCCCACGTGGTCACAGAGATCCTGAAAGGTCGTCTCGGTGCCGGGAATCAGTCCGTAGGTCGACGGCGCAATCACGCGCGCCGGAGTCGCGCCCTTCAGGCGGGCCTGGAGCGCGCGCACCCGCGCCGCGCAGCTCGCGATCAGCGCCTCTCCGCGCTGGTCCGCGCCGAGCACGCGGGCGACCCGGCGGATGTTGGCGTAGGTGTCCTCGAGGGTCAGGTAGTGGTCGAAAATCTCCACGTGCATGCCCGCCCGCCGCAGCTGCGTCACCAGCTCGGGCCGGCTGTAGTCCGCGCAGAGGACCACGGTGGGATTGTATTTCAGGATGGATTCCGCGTCGCCGTTGGCCGGGAGGATCGGATATTTCCGGGCCTCGTCGGGCACCGCGGAAAAATCCGGATCACCCGCCAGCGGACTCAGGGCCGCGATCTGCGCCGGGGCGGCCAGCGCGACCAGGAGCTCGTCGGTGCCCACCGTCTGGGACACGACCCGCACCGGGGCCGGGCCCGCGCGCAGGGCCGCGCCGGCCAGGAACAGCCCGAGGGTGAGGCACGCGAGGGTTTTCATGGTCCGGCGGACGACGGCGGGGGATGCGACGCGAAGATAAGGCATGGCGCGAACTAGAACTTCCACTCGAGGCCGCCGTAGACGCCGCGCGGCAGGGCCGGATAGCCCTCCGTTTCCTGATAGGCGCGGTTGAGCAGGTTCTCCACGCGGACCTTCACGAGGAGATTCGGCCCGAGCACGTAGCTCGCATGCACGCGGACCGTCGTGTAGCCGGGCAGCGGCGTCAGCGTGTAGACGCCGTCCACGCGATCCACGACCGTATGGAATCCCGCGCCGACCACCCACGCCGGCGTGGGCCGCGCCTCCAGGTTGGCGTCGAGGGTGTGCCGCGGGCGGCGGACCAGGCGCTGGTGGCTGTCGTTGTCCAACGCATCAAGGTAGGTGTAGGCCGCGCGCACCGTCACGAGCGGCGAGAGCTTGCCGCTCAGGCTGAACTCGCCGCCGCGCGTCGTGGCATGGCCGACGTTGATCTCCTCGCCCGCGAACGTGACGTAGTCCACGATCTGGTACTCGAGCAGGTCGTTGAACCGGTTTTCAAAATAGGTCAGCCCGACCGTCATGGCCCCGCCGAGCAGACTCTGGTCAAGGCCCGCATCCCAACCGCGGGATTTTTCCGGGCGCAGCGACGGATTCGGGAGCATGTAGGGCGGCGCGCCGTAACGGTCCGCCGGCGTGGGGGCGTTGAAGCCCGTGCCATAGGTGGCGCGCAGCTTCGTGTCGCCGCCGTTCAGCAGGTAGGCCGCGCCCGCGCGGCCGGTGGTGGCCTTGCCCTCCGCGTCGAAATCGTCGTGGCGCAGGCCGGCGGTCACCTCGACCTGCGGCGCCGGGTGCAGGGTGGCCGAGACATATTCGGCGAGCGACCGGTCGGAGGTCATGCCGCCGGACTGGTAGTAGGACCGCTCGGCATTCACGCCGGCCACGAGCTCCACGCCCTGGGCCGCCTTCCACGTGTTCTGCCAGTCGGCGATCTGCCGCGTGTTGCGCGCATAATAGCCGTAGGGGTCGCCCTTGTCCCAATTGTACTCGTCCTGGTACCAGGCGGCGGTCAGCCGGGAGGTGAAGTTCTCGCCCGTGGTCGCCTCGCCGTAGACGGTCACGAGGTCCGTGAGACTCTGCACGTCGCCCGGATAGGGGCTGAGCGTGGAGCCCGGCTCCTCGTAGTGGCCGACCTGCCCGCGCATCGTGGCGCCGACGAGCAGGCCGGGGGCGGCCTTGGTCTCCACGCGCGCGGAGTAGTTGGAGTTCTTGTAGCGGTTGTAGTCCCGGTCATTGTCCGTCTGCGTGTGACCCAGCGAGAGGCTGTATCCGGTGTCCGTTCCTCCGCCCTGCGAGGTGACGCCGGCGCCGAAGCTGCCGAACGAGCCGGCCGTGGCGGAGAGTGTGTCGGACACCGCCCCGCAGCCGCGGGTGGTCTCGAGCAGGATCACGCCGCCCATGGCCGAGCTGCCGTAGAGCGTGCTCTGCGGCCCGCGCAGCACCTCGACCCGGTCGAGGCCCGCGAGATCGGCCCCGCCGAGGAAATTGCCGTAGGAGGCGTTGCTGGTGTTGAGGCGCACGCCGTCCACGATGAAGAGCGTCTGGTTGGAATTGGCGCCGCGCATGAAGACGGCGCTCGTGCTGCCGGTGGCGCCGGAGTTCACCACGGTCACGCCAGGGGACTCCGCCAGCGCGGTGCGGAGATCCGTCACTTGCGCGGCGTGCAGGTCGTCCAGCGGCAGCGACGTCACCGCGCTGGGCAGCAGCTTCGGGTCCTGCGGGGAGCGCGAGGCGGAGACGATGTAGGTGTCCAGCTTGACGGCTGGCGCCTGGCCGCGCACGGCAGCCAGGGTCGCCACGAGGGCGAACATGAGCAAAGACTGGCCCGCGAGGCGGGACAGCAGGGAATGATTCATGGGAGGTCTGTCCTGTCAGTTAAGGTAAGAACAGACCTGCATCGCCGGACGGCTGCGGAGCCATGTTCTCACGCTTCATTTTGCGATGAAGTTTTCGCGATCGGCGCACGCAAAGACCGCCAAACGCGTGAGTATCCGGGGACGGATGTTCGGACTTCGCATTTCCCGTCGCCGGCGGCCTCGTGAGAAGCCCCCGACAACTGCCTCGCCACCGCCTTCACCGGTCCTGCGACCGATTGGCTCTCCCGCGCGTGACCGCGCGGTGGTGGTTTGTGATGCGTAACCGCAGCGCAACTGTGGCCGATTCTAACGGCCTTTCCCGTTGCCCCTGATGGTTGGAAAGAACGGCGAACAACCCAGACACGAGGCCAAACTTTCCCGTTCAGCAAACTCTATCATCGCGCATATTTTGGCCAAAACTTGCGCTCGTCGCGCGCCCTCGGCCCGGAGGCTTATTTTACCACGAAGAGCGCGAAGGACACGAAGCCCAGGCGTCTGGCTTCGCGGCCTTGGCGGTAGCAATCTCCCGACCAGTTAAGGTCCCCTGCCAAGAACGCGGAAAAATGTGGTGCCAACAAGGCTTGGGCTTCGTGCCCTTCGTGCTCTTCGTGGTAAGAACCAAAATCCGCCCTGCCCTATTTGCCCAGGCCGGCGCTGAGGACGTCGAGGGTGCCGAGACCGACGGCGGTGGACATCAGGTAGACGCCCGACCAGCCCTGCCGCACGAGTTCCTGGATCTGCTCCGCGGCGATGTCGCGGCCGACCTTGGCCTGGTCCTCCACCGTGGCGCGGGCCGCGATGCGCTGGAGCAGCTGCTCCGGGATCACCACGCCCGGCACCTGGGCCATGCGCTGCGCGTGCTCGAGGTTCGCCAGCACCATCACCCCGACCAGGAACGCACTCTGGCCGCGGTATTTCTCCAGCGCCCGCAGCGGCGCGGGATGAAACACCGGCTGGGTCATGATGTAATCCGCGCCCGCCGCGAGCTTCTGCTCCAGCCGGCTGAACTCGCGCGGCAGGTCCGGCGCCTCCGGCTCGACGCCGGCGCCGATCGTGAAATGGGTGTGCGGCCGAGCGTGCTTGCCGAGCGGCACGCCGCCGAAGTCCACGCCGGCATTCAGGCAGGAGTGCGTCAGCCGGATCATCCCGATCGAGTCCAGGTCGAACACCGCCGACGAACGCGGGTAGGTCGGCGACATCTTCGGCGGGTCGCCCGTGACGAAGAGCACGTTGTGGATGCGGTTATGGTGATACCCCACGAGCCGGCTCTGGATGCCCATGAGATTCAGGTCGCGGGCGGTGAAGTGCGGGATCAGCTCAATCGGGTCGCCCGACGCGGCCGTCCAGTTGAGCCGGGACCGGATCACCTGGATGAAATCACCCGGCGAGATCAGCGGGATGCCGCGCGAGCCGTCCGTGAAGTCCACGGCGTCCACCAGCCCGGAAGCGGCCACGGCGGCCATGAAGTCCACCTTGGACTGGAGCACGCGCTCATCCGTGCCGCGCGGCGGCAGCGCCTCGAGGCTGACGACGAACTGCCCGGATTTCAGCTTGCGCGAGAACCCGCCGTTGGCGCGCTTCGCGTCATCCCCGACCGGGATGGCGGCGGGGGCCGCGGGCACGGCCACGGCGCGGTCGCCGACGCGGCGGGACTGGAGGTAGTTGCCCATCTCCTCGATGTGGGGCGGGTGCATCTCGCAGCAGCCGCCGAGCAGCCGCACGCCGAGATCGGAGAAGGTCCGGGCCAGCTTGCCCGCGAACTCGGGGTTGACCGAGGTCATGAGCCGGCTGCCGATGCGCTGGAAGCCGCCCGCGTTCGGCATGACCACGAGCTGCACCGCGCCGGAGCGGACCGGCGGGGCGTCCTTGGCGGCGTCCACGAACGCGCTGGCGTCCCAGGGCGCGCAGCAGTTGACGCCCGCGACGGGCACGCCGAGCAGGGCCATGCGGTTGACGAAGGCGACGGGGTCGGGCTCGAGCGGCCCGCCGTTCTCGCCGCCGTGCGGGGACATCTCGGCGATGATCGGGGGCATGCCCGGCAGCGAGTGGATCAGCGCGATCAGCAGCTCGAGCTGCGGCTGCGAGCTGAAGGTCTCCAGCAGCAGCGCGTCCGCGCCGGCGGCCGCGAGTGTCTCGACCTGCTCGCGGTAGCAGTCCGCCACGGCGGCAGCGGTGGTGAGCGGCGTGACGGTGGGGCCGACCGAGGCCAGCACGAAGTACGGGCCCGGGTCGCCCTGCACGGCGGAGAACTTCGCGATCGCGGACCGGGCGACCTGGACGCCGCCGCGATTGAGGGCCGCGACCCGGCCGTCGAGGCCGAACGGGCGCAACTGGACCCGGTTGGCGCCGAAGGTGTTGGTCTTGAGGCAGCGCGCGCCGGCGGCGAGGTACTCGGTGTGGACCCGCTGGACGAGTTCCGGCTGGTCGACGTTGAACGCCTCGTAGACGTGGTTGGATTCCGATAGGCGGCCCGTCAGCTTGAACAGGTAGGAGCCCATCGCCCCGTCGGCCAGGAGCGGCTGGGATTTCAGCGTAGCCAGGAAGTCCGCCATAATAATGCGCCGTTCACTACGGCGGCCCCGGAGTGAAGTCAAAGGCGCTGCGGGTCATGCGGGAGGCCCGGGGGGCGTCCCGCGTGACCGCAGCCTTGGGCGCGCGGCGGAACCGGCGCCTAGAACAGCCCGACGATCTGGCCCTGGTCGTCGAGGTCGATGACCTCGGCGGCGGGGACCTTCGGCAGGCCGGGCATGGTCATGATCTCGCCGGTGAGGCAGACGATGAAGCCGGCGCCGGCGGAGACGTTGACCTCGCGGATCTCGACGTCGAAGCCGGTGGGGCGGCCCCGCAGGTTCGGGTCGGTCGAGAACGAGTACTGCGTCTTCGCCATGCAGATCGGGAACTTCCCGTAGCCGGACTTCTGCAGGTCCTCGAACTTCGTCTTCACGCGGGCGCTGGCGACGATGTCCTTCGCGCCGTAGATCTTCTGCGCGATGGTGCGGACCTTCTCCCAGAGCGGGAGGTCGTCCGGGTAGAGCAGCTTGAACTGCTTGCCGGGCTTCTCCGCGACCGTGACGACCGCGCGGGCGAGCGCCTCGGCGCCGGCGCCGCCGTCGGCCCAGTGCGTGGCCGGCACGGCCTGCACGCCGAGCTTGGCGCAGCGCTGCTGGATGACGGCAAACTCCTCGTCGGTGTCGGAGGTGAAGCGGTTGATGGCGACAACGGCGGGGACGCCGTAGCTGGCGATGTTCTCGAGGTGCTTCTCGAGGTTCGCGAGGCCCTTCTCGACGGCGGCGACGTTCGGGGCCTTGAGGTCCTTCTTGTCCACGCCGCCGTGCATCTTCAGCGCGCGCACGGTGGCGACGATGACGATGGCGTCGGGCGCCAGGCCGGCGAAGCGGCACTTGATGTCGAGGAACTTCTCGGCGCCGAGGTCGGCGCCGAAGCCCGCCTCGGTGACGGTGTACTCGCCGAGGCTGAGGGCGAGCTTGGTGGCGAGCACGCTGTTGCAGCCGTGCGCGATGTTGGCGAACGGGCCGCCGTGCACGAACGCGGGGTTGTTCTCCAGCGTCTGCACGAGGTTGGGCGCGAGGGCGTCGCGCAGCAGCACGGCCATGGCGCCGTGGGCCTTGAGGTCGGCGGCGGTGACGGGCTTCTTCTCGCGCGTGTAGCCGACGACGATCCGGCCGAGGCGCTCGCGGAGCTCCTTGAGGTCCTGCGAGAGGCAGAAGATCGCCATGACCTCGGAGGCGACCGTGATGTCGAAGCCGGATTGGCGGCAGACGCCGTTGGCCACGCCACCCATGCCGACGACGATCTCGCGCAGGGCGCGGTCGTTCATGTCCATGACGCGCTTCCAGACGATGCGGTTCGGGTCGAGCCCGAGCGCGTTGCCGTGGGTGAGGTGGTTGTCCACCATCGCGGACAGGAGATTGTGCGCGGAGGTGATGGCGTGGAAATCGCCCGTGAAGTGGAGGTTGATGTCCTCCATCGGCATGACCTGCGCGTAGCCGCCGCCGGCCGCGCCGCCCTTGACGCCGAAGCTCGGTCCGAGCGAAGGCTCGCGGAGGCAGATGATGGCGCGCTTGCCAATGCGGTTGAGCGCGTCGCCCAGCCCGACCGTCGTGGTGGTCTTGCCCTCGCCGGCCGGCGTGGGCGAGATCGCGGTGACGAGGACGAGGCGGCCGCGGGGCTTCGCGAGCTGCTTCTGGTAGAAGCTGAGCCCCACCTTGGCCTTGTACTTGCCGTAGTGCTCCAGGTCGTCCGGCGGGATGTTCAGCCGGGCCGCGACCTTATCGATCGGCAGCATCTTTGCCTGGTGGGCAATTTCGATGTCAGAGGGGACAATCTTGGTGGCCATGGTGGTAACGGTTTTAGGGGAAGGGGTCAGCTGGAGTAGTATTCCTGCACGCGCATGATGACGTCGAAGCCCTCGAGCTTCAGGCAGTCGGTCAGGCAGAGCATGGCGGGATGATCGGGCGCCAGCACCTCGTACTTGCGCTTCACGGAGCCGATGACGTGGTCCATGCCGAGCGGCCCGGCCATGGTGAGGAACGCGCTCTCAAGCGGGCCCTTGGTGGGCGAGCCGTCGGCGCGCTTCGGCGGGAGCATCACGCTGAAATTGCTCAGGCCAACCGACATGTGGACGCCCTTCAGCGCCGGGTCGGCGTGGATGAGGTGGATCGCGCCCATCAGGCACTGGAACCGGCCGTCGGAGTCGGCGCCGATCGGCGAGATGGCCGGGTCGATGATGCAGTGGTTCACCGGAATCCCATGCGTGCCGGCCTCGGCCACCAGCTCGCGCGCGGTCTGGTGGACCTCGGCGGCGGTGTGACAGGGCTGGCTGACGCCCTTGGCATCCACGCGCTCGGACGCGAGGAGGATGGGCATGAACGGCATGATTTTCGTGAGCCCGAACATCTGGCGCCGCGTCTGGGCGATCGAATTCAGGACCGGCAGCATTCCGCCGGCGCGCGCGCGGTCGTAGGCCTTGAGCCCCGCCTCGGCCATCACCGGGTCCGGCGTGTCGATCGAGAGCGGTTTGGCGGTGACGCCCTGGACCTGGCGCACCATCTCGGCGAGGAACTCGGCGGTACGCGGACCGACGTTGACGTCAATGTAGCCGGCGCCGCCGACGTCCTGGGACTTGGCGAGCTCCTTCAGGCCGACGAGGTCGTTCGCCTCGAAAAGCTTGTTGGTCGACGGAACCGAGTCGTTGATCGATTCGCCGATGATCGTGAGGTTGGGGATAGGCATGGGTAGAGGGTGGCGTGGAGGAGGAAGGGGCGCGATCAGCTTTTCGCCTTGGGCGGGGCGGCGGGCTCAGCCGGGGCGGCGGGCGCGGCGACATGGTGGTGGTCGCGTCCGAGAAAATTGTTCGCCCAGCCCGAGGAACCCATGAGGGCGGGGTTGGCGAAGACGGCCGGGCCGTCGAGCATGTGCCGGGACTCGCCGTAGTATTTCAGCCGGTCGTAACCGCGGGCCCAGATGCAATCCTTGTCATCCAGCTCGCACCGGCCGTCGAACGAACCGCCGCACGGGCCGTTGCGCTGCGTCTTGGAGCACGAGGCGCGCGGGCAGAAGTAGCCGGTGTCCGGCAGCGAGCAGTCGCCGCAGTCCTTGCAGCCGAACATCGCGGTCTTCGACAGGTGCTCGAGCGTGTGCAGCGCCTTGAGCGTCGTGGTGTGCTCGCCCTGCTCGAGCCGCTGGTAGGTCTGCTGGACCGCCGGGAACACGCCCTTGCCCGGCGTGAACGCCAGCCCGTGCATCAGGCGCGTGAAGCGGTAGGTCAGGTTGACCTCCTTCGGCTTGGCCGGGTCGTCGAGCGATTTCAGGTACTCGGAATTGAGCCGGCCGCCGTCGCCGAGCTTGGTCTCCGGGTCCTGCTCAAACAGGTAGAACTCGCCGTCCTTCGGGTACTGGATCTCCTTGGCGAACTCCTTCCAGTCGTTCGGGCCGTAGCTCTCGGCCAAGTCGATGATCTGGGCGAAGGACTCGGCCTTGTGGATGCCGCCGAGGTAGCCGGCGGCGAAGCCGAGGCCCTTGAACACCGCGAGCTGCCGGGCGGCGAGCTCGGTGAAGAAGGCCTTCCCCTTGTCCGGGCCGGCGCCGTACTTCTCGACCTGCGCGAGGAGCGCGTCGCTCACCACGCAGCCGGGAATCTTGTTCTGGTTGAACATCCGGGCCACGACCCGGTTCAGCACGTAGACGTTGCCGACGATCGGCGCGGAGAGGTTCATCCAGTCGAGAAAGAGCCGGATTTCCTGGAATTTCCGCATGTCGTAGCCGAGCTGCGGGACCACCCAGCCCGCGCCGCACTGGAGCTTGCGGGCCAGCTTGAAGTACTGCGGCATCAGCTCGCGCTCCTGGCGCTTGAACGGCGCCACGGCGCAGCCGATGAAGAAATTGGTCTTGGGCAGCTTGTCGGTCTTGCCGTTGGGCTTGGCGACCTCGAGCCCCTCGTTCATCGAGCGCAGCATCGAGATGAGGCTCACCGAATCCAAATCGAAGACCGGCTGCGCCGGCCCGTTGAAACCCGCCGTCGGATAATCGCCCGTCAGCGCGAGCAGGTTGTTGAACCCCTCCGCCGCATACCGCCAGGCCGCCGACTCCAGCCCGTTTCGGTTGAGATCCTTGCACGTCAGATGGATGACCAGCTCCTTGCCGCGCGGCTTGAGGATGTTCGCGATCCAGTCCGCCGGGATCATCGGGTTGCCGCCGGGATTGTCCGTGATCGACACCCACGCGATGCGCGAGTCCGCCGCCAAGCCCTCGCCCAGCTCCACGAGCTTCGGCCGCTGGTCAGGCTCGGGAATGCCGCGCGTCGTCACCAACTCGGCTCCGTAAATGAACCGGTTGGAGATCAGCATCTCGCGAAAGGAGGAATCGGGGGTAGGTTCGATCATAGGTCGTGACCACGCACCGACAGCCGACCGGATCGGGGTGGAAGGCTGGGGTAAGTGATCACGAAACCGAGGGTACAGGATGCCCCTCCGGGGGTCTTGTGTTCTGGAACGTATCTTTGGTGTTTGGGTGCAGCCTTTTTTGTCCAAATCGGAGCCGTTGAAGGATGTTTTGGTAGAACGAGTTAGGCCGTACCCAAAACGCGCTTGGCACCGTTTCAATCCGCGGACAACCAATCCGCACATACTTTCACCCAAATTATGCAAACCGCTCGGAGCGTTATGCTTGCGGCCGCTTGGTGGCCTTTTTTACCAAAACGTATATTAATGATTTAATATAAGCCTCTTACGTATTCCAAAATACACCGCGGATGAATACCAGGGCAAAACGACCACTGACCGGATTTTTCCCCGCGGAGGGCACAGATGGCCACGGATAACTGGCTGGTTGCCTAAACGCGGGACTTGGTTTTCCGCGCGGCGGTTTTTGGCGGCGTCGGGGCGACGGCCGGCGGGGCGGGCTGGCCTTTGCCGGCGTCGCGGTACTGCTTCGGCGTGGTTTTTTTCAGGCTCTGGAAGACGTGCGTGAAATAGCTCTGGTCGCAAAAGCCGGAATCGAGCGCGATCGCGGCGACCGTCATCTCGGTCTTCACGAGCAGCTCGCAGGCCCGCTCGATGCGCGCCTCGCGGAGCAGCTCGGTGAACGACCGGCCGGTGCGTTCCTTGAGCAGGTCGGAGAGGTTGCGCGGCGAGACCCCGACCTGGCGGGCGACCTGCTCGCGGGTAAGGACGCCGCCGGCGCCGGCGCGGATGAGCTCGAGCGCCTTGCGCACGGGCTGTGGGACGCTCAGCGCGCGGCAGCGCTCGACCGCGTCGAAGATGCGCAGCACGGCCTCGCGCAGCCAGCGCGACAGCTGCTCGTCGTCGGTGATCGCGGCGAGCTCGGTGAGGTGGCGGTAGCGCAGCCCGAGCACCTCGGACTGCGGGGCACCGGCCTCGACCGCCGCCCGCGACATCATGACCACCAGCTCGAGCAGAAGTCCCTTGAGCAGCTCGCTGCGCTCCGCACCCGCGGCGTAGATGTGAACCAGGATGAGATTGATGATGCGCGTGGCCTGTTTGCGGTCGCCGCGCTGGATCGACGCGAGGAGGGCCGGCTCCTCGTAGAGATAAAGCTCCCGGATCCGGTCGTAGGGATGGACCGGGTTGACCGCGACCGACGGAAAATCATTGGGCGTCTGGGCCATGCGGTGCCGGGCGCTTAGCGGCGGGTGCCGGAGGATTTCCTCGCGGGCCGCTCGATGGCCGCGGGCCGCTGCTGCGCGGCGCGGACGCGGCGGAGGTCGAATTTTCTCCGTCGGTCGAAATAAAAGATGCCGTTCTGTTCCTGGTACACGTCGGTGAGCTGGGTGTAGCAGTAGCCGAACATCCGGCGATTGTCCAAGAGCGCGGCGCAGAGCCGCTCGAACCGCGTGAAAAATACCTCGAGGCTCTTCGGCCGGTCGCCATAACCCCAGGACGCGTCGCCGGGCCGCGCGCGCGGATTCCACCAGATGCCGCCGAACTCGCTGACGAAGTACGGCTGGCCCGGCTGCCAGGGGACGGACTGGTGCATCAGCGTGTCCTTCACGAACGGCCGGTCGGCGAGCAGGCCGTCGTGGCGCCGCTTGAACGTCCCGGGGTTCTGGTCGTAGTCATGGCCGTCGTAGACATCCGACTCCGCGAGGCCGTGCGCATAGCCGGAGACGTCGAGCACCGGGCGCGTGGCATCGTAGAGCTTGGTGGCGAGAAACAGCCCGCGCATGAGGTCGTCGTGCACGGTGAAACGCTCGTCCTGGCGGCGCTGGGTCTCATTGAGCGGGCACCAGCCGACAATGCTGGGATGGTTGAAGTCGCGCTGCAGCGCCTCGATCCACTGGGTGAAGAGGGACGGCGGAAAATTATTTCCCCCATGATTGCCCGCGCGCTCGATGGCGCCGTCGGGCCGCTGCTGCCAGCCGCGCACGGGTTCGCCGCCGTTGAGCCCCCAGTCGCTGAACTCGCCCCAGACGAGGTAGCCGAGCCGGTCGGCATGATAGAGGAATCGTTCCTCAAACACCTTCTGATGGAGCCGCGCGCCGTTGAAGCCGGCAGCGAGCGAAAGCTTGATGTCGCGCACGAGCGCGGCGTCGGACGGCGCCGTCAGGATGCCGTCGGGATAATAGCCCTGGTCGAGCACGAGCCGCTGGAACACCGGCCGGCCGTTGAGCTTCACGGCGTAATTCTCGAGGCTCACGCTGCGCAGGCCGGCGTAGCTCTCCACGCGGTCCACCACGCGGCCCTGCGCGTCCACCAGCTCGAGTTCGAGGTCGTAGAGGTGAGGGTCCTCGGGCGACCAGGGCCGCAGGCTTCCGGCCGGCACCGCCAGGTCGAGGCGCGGATAAAAGCCCTCGCCACAGGCGCAGCTGGCCTCGCCGAGCAGCTTCCGGCCGGAGCGCAGGCGCGCGCGGTAGGTCAGCCCGGATTGATTCCCCTGCACGGGCTGCTCGATCACGAAGCGGCGGTGCGCGAGGTCCGGCAGGATCTTCGGCCGCAGCAGGTGCGCGCGAAGCGGCACCGGCTCGAGCCAGACGGTCTGCCAGATCCCGGTGGTGCGCGTGTAGTGGCAGCCGGAGTTGGCGAAGGTCCAGGACTGCTTGCCGGACGGCATGGACTCGCGCGCGTGGTCGCGGGCGCGGACGATGAGCGTCACCTTTTTCCCGGGCACCGCGACCGCGGTGAGATCGCACGTGAACGGGGTCATGCCGCCGCGGTGGCGTCCGACCTCGGTGCCGTTCGCCCAGACAAACGTGTCGTAGTCGCTCGCCTGGAAATGCAGCAGGATCCGCCGCCCGCGCCAGGCCGCGGGGATGGCGACGTCGCGGCGGTACCACACGGCATTAAGGTAGTCGGTGTTCTCCACGCCCGAGAGCTTCGACTCCGGGCAGAACGGCACGACGATCGTGTCGTGCAGCGGCCGTTGCAGCAGCCCGCGGTCGAGCCCGCTGTCCCCCTGGTCGATTTCAAATTGCCAGCGACCGTTGAGGCAAAGCCAGTCGCGCCGCACCAGCTGCGGCCGGGGATACTCAGGGCGGGGCACGGGAAAAAGTCGGGCCATGGAACGGCCCAAGCCAAATTCCCCGCGCGCGCCAACGCGACCCCAAAGCGGCGAGCGCTGCATTGACGCTGGGGATGATTTTTCTCCAGCTACGAGACACTCGCCCTGTTTCTTGGGCCGATCCCGCCCGCACCCCACCCATGACCGCCGCCGTATCCCCTTCCCGCGCCTGGCTGGCGAACGCCTGGCGCGAGACCAAGACCTTCTGCGGCCTGGGCGCCGGCACGACCTTCCTGTGGCCGCGCTGGTTTGTGCTGCGCGCGATCGGCGTCGTCTACCTGATCATTTTCGGCGGCATCATTCATGAGAGTGCCGCGCTGGTCGGGCCGCATGGCATCGCGCCGCTGACGGGGCTCATCGCCCAGCTGCGCGCCGCGCCGCCCGGCGGGATCACCACGTTCCTCAAAACCCCGACCCTGTTCTGGTTCAACGCCTCGCCGGGAATGATTGCGGCCGTGCAGTGGGCCGGGCTGCTGGCCGCGGTGGCGCTCGTGCTCAACCTCTGGCCGCGGCTGGCGCTCGGCGTCTGCTGGGTCGCGCTGCTGTCGTTCGCGAACGGCTGGGTGATTTTCTCCGACCCGCAGGTCGACTGGCTTTTTCTCGAGACCACCCTCCTGTGCATCCCCTACGCGCCCGCCGGCTACCGTCCCGGGCTGGGCACGCATTCGCCGCCGCGGCCGATCGCGTTCTTCATGATGCGGTGGCTGCTCTTCCGCGTGATGTTCGAGAACGGCGTCTCAAAGCTGGTGCACGGCGACCCGCGGTGGTGGAACCTCACGGTCCTGGACGAACTGTACCAGAGCGCGCCGTGTCCCACGATCCTCGGCTACCTCGATCATCAGCTGCCGCACTGGTGGCACGTGGGCGAGATCCTGCTCACGTATGTCGCGGAGTTTGGCGCCCCGATCTGGATGATCTTCGGCGGCCGCCGCGCCCGCTGGTTCGCGGTCGGGAGCTGGACGCTGTTCCAGCTCGGCATCCAGGCGACGTGCAATTTCGGGTGGCTCAACACCTCGGCCATCGCGCTGGGCGCGCTGCTGCTGGATGACCAGATGCTGGCTGACGCCGCGCGCTTCCTCCGCCGGCCGAAGCTGGCGGCGCGCTTCGCCGCCGCGGGCACTCCGGTGGCGGTGCCCATCTCCCGAAATCCCGTCTCGCGTTACGGCCTGCCCGCCGCGCTGTGGATTCACTGGTATCTCACCATTGTTTTCTACCTCGTCCTGAGCTGCAAGATTCCCGAGAACGCCTTCTTCGAGACCGTGAACCGGCCGCTGCGCCATCTCTTCGGCGGCCTCGGCAGCGTGAATGCCTACGGGCTCTTCGCCTGGCTCGACCAGGAGCACAAGGTGGTCGAGTACTCGGGCTCCAACGACGGCGGCCGGACCTGGCGGATCTATGACCTGCGCTATTTTCCCCAGCGCGCGGATCGCGTGCCGGGTTTCATTGCCCCGTACTTCCCGCGCTTCGAGGCCTCGCTCCAGATCGAGCTCGCCACCCGTGACAAGGCCACGGCGCTCTTCGGCCTGGTGTCGCAGCGCCTGCTCGAGCGCAGCCCGGAGGTGATGCGGCTGTTCGCCAGCGATCCGTTCCCCGACCGGCCGCCGCAGATGATCCGGATCCAGGTGTTCCGGGTCTGGTTCACCGACCTGGCCACCCGGCGCGCCACCGGCAACTACTGGCGGCGCGAATACGTCGGCGACTACGGCCCGATGCGCTACCTCGACCTGAACGGCAACGTGGCCGAGGCGACCACGCCGTTCGACCAGGTCTACGTGAAGGCCTCGTACGGCAATCCGCAGGCCCAGAGCTATCTCGGCTTTCTGTACCTGAGCGGCGAAGAGGGCGTCGAACGCGACCCGAAGGAGGCCGCGAATTGGCTAGGCAAGGCTGCCGAGCAGGGCGTGCCAGGCGCGCAGCTCAACCTTTCCCTGCTCCTGGCGAACGGCGACGGGGTGCCGCGCGACCAGCCGGCCGCCGCGCGCTGGTGCCGGCGCGCCGCCGAGCAAGGGATGCCGGAGGCGCAGGACCGACTCGGCATCATGTATGCCGAGGGCGCGGGCCTGCCGCGCGACGGGGCCGCGGCGCTCGCCTGGTTTATGGTCGCCGCGCGCTCCGGCTCAACCGACGGCGAGCAGCATCGCCGTTATCTTGAGGCTCACGTCGACCTGTCCGTCACGCTCGCCGCCCAGCGCAAGGCCCAGGAAATCCTCGCCGCCCTCGAGGCGACGAAGGCCAAGGCCGCCAAGTAGGGCGATCCGTACCGGCTACAGCTCGATCATCGCCTTGATCACGCCGGTCTCCGGCCGCGTCCAGCCGGCGAACGCCGCGGGGACGTCGGCCAGGCGCGCGCGATGGGTGATCCACGGCTTGGTGTCGATGCGGCCCGACTCGATCAGCGCGATGACCCGGCGGAACTCGACCGCGGTGCTGTTGCGCGTGGCGAGGAGCGTGAGCTCCCGGCGGTGAAAATTGGGATCGTCGAAGCCGACCTCCCCCTGCACGAGGCTCGCGAACACGAGCCGTCCGCCCTGCGCGGGCCAGAGGAACGCCGCGCGCAGCGCCGCCATGCTGCCCGTCGCGTCGAACACGAGCGTCGGCAGTTCGCCGCCCAGCGCCGCGCGCAACGCCGCCGGGGTCAGGCCGCGGGCCTCGAGCGTGTCCACCTTCAGCCAGTCCGCCGCGAAGGCGCGCCGCGCCGCGTTCACGTCGAGCACGGTCACCTTCGCCCCGGCCACGGCCGCGAACTGCGCCACCGCGAGCCCGATCGGGCCCGCGCCCACCACCACGACCGACTCCCCCGGCTCCGGGGCGCCGCGCGCGACGGCGTGCGCGCCGATGCCGAGCGTCTCGACCAGGGCCAGCTGCTCAAACGAGAGCTTGGCCGAGGCGTGCAGCTTCGCGGCGGGCACGATGATCTCGTCCCGCCAGCCGCCGTCCACATGCACGCCCAGCACCTGCAGTGTCTCGCAGCAGTTCGTCCGGCCCTGACGACACGCAATGCAGCGCCCGCAGCTGAGGTAGGGCTCCACCGCGCAATGGTCGCCGGGCCGCACGCTCGTGACGCCCGTCCCGACCGCGACCACCTCGACGCCCAGCTCATGACCCGGGACGCGCGGATAGGTGAAGAAGGGCTGGTTGCCCGCGTACGCGTGCAGGTCGGTGCCACAGACGCCGCTGCAGCACACCCGCACACGCGCCTCGCCGGGGCCGGGCGAGGATGGAAGGGGCGCGGGGGTGACGGCTAGTTCTCCGGGCTGCGTGAGGACGAGGGACTGCATGGGGTGAAGGCTTAGTTGTTCTCCGGCCGGCCACTGAGCCAGGTGACGCCCTGCGCCGGGGCCAGTAGCGACTGAACTCCGGCGAGCAGCGCGGAATCCGGTGCCTGCTCGGCGCAGGCAACGGCCTGCCGGACCTCCGCCTCATTGGCGAGTCCGACCAACGTGCAGTCCAGGTCGGGGCGGCTGAAGGCATACTGCATGGCGAGATCGGCCAGGTTTGCGCCGCGCTGCGTGCAGAAATCCACCGCTGCCGCGGCCGCCGCGCGCAGCACGGCGGGCGCGGGATGCCAATCCGGCACCGGCCGGCGCGAGAGCAGGCCCATCGCCAGCGGGGCCGCGTTGATCACACCGACGCCGGCCTGGCGGAGCTCGGCGGCATAGGGCAGGAAGGTGCCGTCGTTGAGCGTGCTGTGGGCATAACTCAGCACGGTGTCGATGAGCGGCTGGGCGCGCTCGTGCACCGCCCGCAGTGTCGCCAGCGGCAGGCCGGTGATGCCGACGAAGCGGACCTTGCCGGAGTTCCGCAGGCGGTCGAGCGCGGGCAGCGTCTCGCCCCACATCTGGGCGAGCGAACCGAACTCCATGTCGTGAACCTGAATCAGGTCGAGGTGCCCGCAGCCCAGCCGCGCGAGGCTCTCGTCCACGCTCCGGACCACGCGCGCCGCGGAAAAATCGAAATGCCGCGCCTCGGCGCCATACCGCCCAACCTTGGTCGCGAGCACATAGCGCTCACGCGGCACGCCGCACAGCGCCCGGCCCAGTGCCGTCTCCGCGGCGGTGGCGCCGTAGTAGGGCGCCGTGTCGAAGTAGTTGATGCCGGCGTCGAGCGCCGCGCGCACCGCGCCGTCGGCCTCGGCCTGGGACACCGGCCGGAACATGCTGCCGATGGGCGACCCGCCGAATCCGACTACGGAAACCTGAAGACCCGTGCGGCCTAGGGGGCGCAGCTGCATGGGCGGTGAGCCTGCCCACCCGCCGCCGGCCCGCAATGCCGGAGTGTCCCGGCCAGACCCGGATGATTACCGCGACGCGAAAGCAGGGAATTGACCGCGGGCGGGCGGGACGCCATCTGTGGCAGGCTATGTCCGACTCTCCCGCGCCCGCCGCCGTCTCGATGGACAACATTGTCGCGCTCGCCAAGCGCCGCGGCTTCATTTTCCAGTCCTCCGAAATCTACGGCGGCCTCAACGGCTTCTTCGACTACGGCCCGCTCGGGTCCGAGCTGAAGAAGAACATCCGCGACTGCTGGTGGAACGACATGGTGCGCCGCCGCGACGACATCGTCGGGCTCGAGTCCTCGATCATCATGCACCCGAAGGTCTGGGAGGCGTCCGGCCACGTCGCCGGCTTCACCGACCCGCTGGTGGACTGCAAGGTGAGCAAGCAGCGCTACCGCGCGGACCAGCTGTTCTTCGCGGCCGTGGTGGTGGAGGGCAAAACCGTCGGCTACGTCTCCGCGCTCGAGAGCGAGAAGACCGTGGCCGAGCTCCAGGCCGCCGCCGAGTCGTTCAAGCGCAAGAAGGCGATCCAGGGCGCGCTCGCGCCGGTCGGGGCGAAGGACATGACCGAGGCGACGCCCGACGAGATCCCGCTGATCCCCTCCCCTGCCACCGGCGAGCCCGGCAGCCTGACGGCCCCGCGCTCGTTCAACATGATGTTCCAGACGAACGTCGGCGCGATGACCGACGCGAGCAGCGTCGCCTACCTGCGGCCCGAGACGGCGCAGGGCATGTTCGTGGACTTCAAGAACGTCGTGGACACCGGCCGCGTGAAGCTGCCCTTCGGCATCGCGCAAATCGGCAAGTCGTTCCGCAACGAGATCACGCCGCGCAACTTCATCTTCCGCTCGCGCGAGTTCGAGCAGATGGAGATGGAGTATTTCATCTCCGAGGACGCGGACTGGGCCAAGTGCCACCAGGAGTGGATCGAGTGGTGCCGCCAGTGGCTGCTCTCGATCGGCCTGCCGGCGTCGCACCTCTCGCTCTACGCCCACCCGAAGGAGAAGCTCGCGTTCTACTCGAAGGGCACGGTGGACATCATGTTCGCCTACCCGTTTGGCGTGCAGGAGCTCTGGGGCATCGCCGCGCGCGGCGACTACGACCTGAAGCAGCACGCGACCGCCAGCGGCAAGCCGATGGAATACTTCGACGAGGCGTCGAAGAAGAAATTCGTGCCGCACGTGATCGAGCCCGCCGTGGGCGTGGACCGCATCCTCCTCGCCGTGCTCTGCGCCGGCTACGCGGAGGAGGACGTGAAGGACGAGAAGGGCAACGTCGAGAAACGCACCGTGCTCCGGCTCTCGCCCCGCATCGCCCCGGTGAAGGTGGCGGTGCTGCCGCTGCTCAAGAACAAGGAACTGCTCACCGCCCGGGCCCGCGAGCTCTACAAGAAGCTCCAGCGCCACTACGCCGTGTTCTACGACGAGGCCGGCGCAATCGGCCGCCGCTACCGCCGCCAGGACGAGATCGGCACGCCGTGGTGCGTGACGATCGACTTCGACACAGTCGAGAAACCGGGCGACACCTTCACCCTGCGCGAGCGCGACTCCATGCAGCAGCGCCGCATCACCGAGGCCGAGCTCTTCGCCCTGCTGGAAGAGCAGGTTTACTAAGCATCCCTGTCCAAGCGGGTTTCCATCTTGTGGGAGCGAGCTTGCTCGCTCCCACCTTCCCAATTGCCCCCGGAAAACCGGCTGTTCTTGCTGGGCGCTGAATGACCTCCCCCGGCTCCCAGCCCTCCACCCTGACCTTTGAGCTCATCGAGGCGCCCGCCGCGCCCGTGATCGGCCCGGATCACCCGGATCTCGCGGGCAACCGCTACGGTTTCGAGGGCGGTTGCGTGGTGAAGGAGGCCGGCAGCTACCACCTGTTCACGGCGGAAATGGCGGACGATCCCTTTTGGGTGAAGATGAGGATCGGGCACTGGACGAGTCCCGACCGCCACCACTGGCGGCGCGTGTCCACGCTCTACGAGACCGCCGGCCGGCTCACGCCGGGCGACGAGCGCTTCTCGCTCTGGGGCCCGATGGCGGTCTTCAACGACGACGAGCAGCGCTGGAACCTGTTCTATGTCGCCTATCGTCCCGGTGCCGGCGAGCTGGAAGGCCTGCACATGGACGGCAAGATCTGGCGCGCCGTTTCCGCCACGCCGGGACGCGGCGGCATCGGTGGTCCGTACCGCGACGCGGGCATCATTCTCCAGCCGGACGCCCACTCGCAGCCCTGGGAGGGACAGCAGGGCACCGACTCCTTTTTTCCGTGGCGGGTCGGCAGCCGCTGGTACGCCTTCTACGGCAGCCACCAGCACTGGCCCACCGGGCCGTGGCTCGTGGGCCTCGTGGCGGCGCCCGCGCTGGCGGGTCCGTGGACCCGCTGCACCGGGCTTAATCCCTCGCCCATCGAGCCGGTGTTCATCGAGAACCCGCTCGAGGCCGCGGTCGGCGGACGGTTCGTGGCGTTCTACGACAACTGCGCCGCCGGCGACACGTACGTGGCCGAGGGGCGCCACGTTGGCTATTCGGTATCCGATGACGGTGTTCCTTGGCCGAAGGGCCGCGACCTGGCCGTGCAGCCGGCCAGCGGAGCCGCGCAGTGGTCGGAGGACCTCCGCACGCCGCTCAGCCTGATCGCCGAGGCCGACGGCACCTTCACGATGTTCTACACCGGCCAGCTTCGCGGCCGTAAGTTCTGGCCGGTCGGCCTGGCGCGGCTGCGGCCGTGCTCCGCGTGAGCCGGCGGCGGGTGTGCACATTTTGTGGTGCGGGTCTCCGGCGCTAATACCTGCCGGCTGACAGGCATCGGGCTTCCTTTGCCCCGGCGCGCGCCGCATGGTGTCAGGTCGCTTCGGTCCATGCCGAGTGTTCCGTCCCTGCGGACGGCGCGCGCGGGCTGAGGCCTTCAATTATGTCACATCCGGTCATCATTCAGGGCGGCATGGGGGTCGCGGTTTCCAACTGGAAGCTGGCGCGCGCGGTCTCGCGGCAGGGGGCGCTGGGCGTGGTGTCCGGCACCGCGCTGGCGAGCGTGCTCGCGCGGCGGCTGCAGGCGGGGGACCTCGCGGGCGAAATGCGCCGCGCCCTGTCCCATTTCCCGATCCCGGCGGTGGCGGAGCGCGTGCTCGCCCGGTTTTACGTGCCGGGCGGCAAACCCGCGGCCGAGCCGTTCACGCTGACCGCGATGCCGAGCCTCCAGCCCGGGCCGGCCCTCACCGAGCTGACCGTCGCGGCAAACTTCGTCGAGGTCTTCCTCGCCAAGTCCGGCCATGACGGCGTGGTGGGCATCAACCTGCTCGAAAAGATCCAGCTGCCCACGCTGGCCTCGCTGTACGGCGCGATGCTGGCCGGCGTGGACTACGTGCTCATGGGCGCGGGCATCCCGCGCGCCATTCCCGGCGCGATGGACCGCCTCGCGGCGGGCGAGCCGGCCGAGCAGAAGCTCGAGGTCGCGGGCGCCGCGCCCGACCAGGACTTCTTCAGCCGGTTCGACCCGGCCGCCTTCTTCGGCGGCGGCGCCCCGCGCCTGAGCCGGCCGTTCTTCCTCGCGGTCGTGGCTTCCGCGACGCTGGCCATGACGCTGGCGCGCAAGTCCACCGGGCGCGTGGACGGCTTTGTGGTCGAGAGCGAGCTGGCCGGCGGGCACAACGCGCCGCCCCGCGGCGCGCTGACCCTGGACGCCCGCGGCGAGCCGATCTACGGCGTGCGTGACGTGCCGGACCTGGCCAAGATCCGCGAGCTCGGCCTGCCCTTCTGGCTCGCGGGCAGCCAGGCCCGCCCGGAAAAACTCACGGCGGCCCTGCAGCTCGGCGCCGCCGGCATCCAGGTCGGCACGGTGTTCGCGTTCTGCGACGAGTCCGGCATCGCGCCCGACCTCAAGCGCCGCGTGATCGCGGCCAGCCGCGCCGGCGCGGCCACCGTCTTCACGGATCCCGCCGCCTCGCCCACCGGGTTTCCCTTCAAGGTCGCGGAAATGTCCGGCACGATCTCCGACCCCGCCACCTACGCCGCGCGGGAAAAAATCTGCGACCTCGGCTACCTGCGCCAGCTCTACGTCACCGCCGACGGCACGGTCGGCTACCGCTGCGCCGGGGAGCCGGTGGAGTCCTTCCTGCGCAAGGGCGGAACCATCGAGGAAACCGTCGGCCGGAAATGTCTCTGCAACGGCCTGATGGCGACGGTGGAACTCGGGCAGCAGCGCGCCAGCGGACCGGAGCCGGCGCTGCTCACCGCGGGCAACGAGGTCGCCGAGCTCGCGCGCATCGTGCGCGCCGGCGAGGACCGCTACGGGGCGGAGGACGTCATCCGCTACCTGCGCGGCGCGGCGGCCTGAGCTTCAGCTGAAGCTCCACCCGCCGAAGAGATCCTCCCAGCACCGCGTCACCGCGGGCTGCTCGTGCTGCGGAATCCCCACTGGAAACGGCAGCCGCTCCGCCGCGGCCATGTCGGCCGCAAACTCCGCCACGGCGTTCAGCGACGCCGCCATCACCTCGCCCGAGACGCGGCTGATATCGTCGTCGGGCCGATGGTGGAAAAACCGGCCGCTGGCACAATTCCACCGCATGAGCGTGAGCGCCGGCACGCCCGCGGCGACAAACGGAAAATGGTCCGCATACGGCAGCACCCCGGACTCGCGCCGCACCTGCTGGCCGTGGCGCCGGAAATATTCCGGCATCAGGGCATCCAGCTCCACCGGGCCGCTGCCCCAGAGCGTGTTCCAGCCCAGGAGCGAGCCGAAGCTGTCGAAATTAAACAGGCACCGGCCGTCCCGGGCCAGCTCCGCGCGATGGCGGCGCACGTACGCCGAGCTGCCGACCGAGAGCTGCTCCTCGGCGCCGAACGAAATGAGCCGGATGGTCCGCCGCCGCGGCACCGGCGCCAGCACGCGGGCCAGCTCGATCAACCCGGCCGTGGCTGAGCCGTTGTCATCGGCGCCCACCGAGTCGGCCTGCGTGTCGTGATGCCCGCCGAGAAAAATAATGCCCGCCGCCGGGTCGCGGCCTGGCAGGTCGGCGATCACATTGGCCGACTCCGCCGGTCGCGGCCCGCCCACGACGCGGAACCGGGCGCGGGTGGCGCCGCGCTCCCGCCAGCGCCATGCGTCGAGATATGCCACGTTCAGCGTCGGCACCGCGCCGCAGGCCTTCGCGTACACCGGAAAAATCGCATCCGCCAGCGGCGACGCCCCGGGGTAGCGCACGTCCACCATCAGCACGCCCGCCGGGGCCGCCGCCACGAGCCGCCGGTAATTCTCGCGCGACTCGATGTGGCACCCGAGGTGCAGGACCACGCGGCCGCGCAGCAGCGGCGCCAGGTCGGCCTGCTGGTAGCCGGTGGGGCCGGCAAAGAACTCCAGCGGGGCCTCCACCCATTCGCCCGCGGTGCCCGGCGTGTTCGCGAACAGCGAGCAGCCCGCGTCGTGCCACGCGCCGTCATGGAACACCTGCAGCTGCTGCTCGCGCACGTCGCACCGCTGCACCGGGAACGCCTCGTGGTGCACCTTGGCGCCCTGCCGCTCGAATTCCGCGGCCACGTAGTCCGCCGCCTGGGCCTCGCCCGGGCTGCCCGCCAGCCGCACGCCGATCGTCTCGGTCAAATGCCGCAGGTGCCGAATAATTTCTGCCGGCTGGGTCTTCTGCATGCTCATGGGAGAACTGCTGGGTTAACCCCGAAGGTCACGAAGCACACGAAGATTTCACCCGGCAAGCGGTCGTGCTTCGCGTTCTTCGTGGTGAAAATCCTAGCTCGCGGGCCGGAGCTTCACGATGAGGTCCTTCGCCTCGACGGTGTCGCCCACGGCGGCGTGCAGCTCGGCGATGACGCCGTCGGCCGGCGCGTAGATGGTGGTCTGCATCTTCATCGCCTCCATCATGAAGAGCTTGTCGCCCTTCGCGACCTTGGCGCCGACCGAGGCCGAGAGGACCACGATGAGGCCGGGGATCGGGGCGGCCACCTGCAGCGGGTCGGTCAACTCGCCCTTCGGGCGCGCCTTGGTGGTCGCCGTGACGCTCTTGTCCGCGACCTGCACCTCGCGCGTGATGCCGTTCAGCTCGTACGTCACCATGCGGCGGCCGTCCTTGTCGACGTCGCCGATGTTGACGAGGCGGATGATCAGCACCTTGCCCTCCTCGATCTCGACGGAGATCTCCTCGCGCAGCCGGAGGCCGTAGAAGAACGCCGGGGTCGGCAGCACGCTCACGTCGCCGAAGTCCCGCTGGTGCTTCGCGAAGTCGGCGAACACCTGCGGGTACATGAGGTGGGAATAGAACTCGTCCTCGCTCGGCTCGCGGCGGAGCTTCTCGGCCAGCGCCTTCCGGAGTCCGGCCAGCTCGGCCGGCGCCGACTTCGGCTCGGCCGCGGTCGGGGCGGTTTTCTTCCGGGCGCGCCGCCGCTCGGCGGCGACCGCCGCCAGGTACCGGGCCTGCGCCTCCTTGAATTTCTTCTCGCCGAGGACGGCGCGCCACATGGCGACGGGCCAGCCGCCGTCCGGCCAGCCGAGGCCGCCGGTGAGCATGTCGATCACGCTCTCGGGGAACGGCGTGGCGCCGGGCTCGAGGTTGACCACGTCGGCGGGACGGATGCCGCGCGCGAAGAGGAACAGCGCCATGTCGCCAACGACCTTGGACGAGGGCGTGACCTTCACGATGTCGCCAAAGAGCTGGTTCACCTCGGCATAGGTGCGGGCGATCTCCGGCCAGCGGTGCGTCACGCCCATCGAGGCGGCCTGCTCCTTGAGGTTGGTGTACTGCCCGCCGGGCATCTCGTGGAGATAGACCTCCGCGCTGCCGGTCCGGGGCGCGGTGTCGAACGGCCGGTAGTACTCCCGCACGCCCTCCCAGTAGTCGGAGAACTTGTTCAGCGCGTCGAGGTCGAGGCCGGTGTCGCGCGGCGTGTGCTGCAGCGCGGCGACCACGCTGTTGAGGTTGGGCTGCGCGGTGCTGCCGGACATCGATGCGACGGCGAGGTCCACGACGTCCACGCCCGCGTCGGCGGCCCGCAGGACGGAGGCGGCGGCGACGCCGCTCGTGTCGTGCGTGTGGAAATGGATCGGCAGGTCGATCTCCTCCTTGAGCGCCTTCACCAGCCGGTGGGCGGCGTAGGGCCGGCAGAGCCCGGCCATGTCCTTGATCGCGAGGACGTGCGCGCCCATCCGCTCCAGCTCGCGGGCCAGCTTCACATAGTACTTCAGCGTGAACTTGTCGCGGCGGTCGTCGAGGATGTCGCCCGAGTAGCACAGCGCGGCCTCGCACACCGCGTGGGTGTCGTGCACCGCCTCCATCGCGACGCGGAGGTTCGGCAGGTAGTTCAGCGAGTCGAAGATCCGGAAGATATCCATGCCGCTCGCGGCGGCGTGGCGCACGAAGCCCGCGACGACCGCGTCGGGATAGTTGGTGTAGCCCACGGCGTTCGCGCCGCGCAGGAGCATCTGGAAGCAGATGTTCGGCACGCGGGCCCGGAGGTGGCGCAGGCGCTCCCAGGGGTCCTCGTTGAGGAAGCGCATGGCGGTGTCGAACGTCGCCCCGCCCCACATCTCCAGCGAGTACAGCTCGGGCGCGCGGCGCGCGATCCAGCCGGCGCAGGCCAGCAGGTCGTAGCTGCGGACGCGGGTCGCCATCAGCGACTGGTGGGCGTCGCGGAACGTGGTGTCGGTGACCAGCAGCCGCTTCTGCTCGCGCGTCCAGGCGGCGAACTTCTTCGCGCCCAGCTCGAGCAGCCGGTCGCGCGAGCCCGGGGGGGGCGCGCTGCGGTCGTCCTGGCCGGGCACCGTCACGGTGGGCAGCGGCTTGGCGGGACGGTAGCCCTTGGCGTGGGGGTTGCCGTTGACGACGACGTTGCCGAGGAAGTTCAGCAGCTTCGTCGCGCGGTCGCGGCGCGGCTTGAAGGCGAACAGCTCCGGCGACGTGTCGATCAGCGTGGTCGTCGCCTGGCCCGAGCGGAACAGCGGGTGCGCGATGACATTCTCGAGGAAGGGGATGTTCGTCTTGACGCCGCGGATGCGGAACTCGCTCAGCACGCGGCGCGCGCGGTTCAGCGCGATCTCGTAGCTCTGGCCGCTGGTGATGACCTTCACGAGCATCGAGTCGTAGAACGGCGTGATGACGGCTCCGGCGTAGCCCATGCCGCCGTCGAGGCGCACGCCGAACCCGCCGGGCGAGCGGTAGGCGAGGATGCGGCCGTAGTCGGGCACGAACTTGTTCTCGGGGTCCTCCGTCGTGATGCGGCACTGGATGGCGTAGCCGTGGCAGGGCACGTCGGCCTGCGCCGGCATGCCGACCTCGGGCGAGTGCAGCGCGTGGCCCTGGGCGATGAGGAGCTGGGCGCGGACGAGGTCGAGGCCGGTGACGACCTCGGTCACGGTGTGCTCGACCTGGATGCGCGGGTTCATCTCGATGAAGAACCACTCGTGGCGGTCGAGGTCGTAGAGGAATTCAATCGTGCCGGCGTTGTCGTAGCGCACTTCGCCCGCGATGCGCGCGGCGGCGGCGCAGAGCTCGGCGATCACGGGCCGGGGCAGGCCGAAGCTGGGGGCGACCTCGACGACCTTCTGGTGGCGCCGCTGCACGGAGCAGTCGCGCTCGTGGAGGTGGATGACGTTGCCGTGCTTGTCCCCGAGCACCTGCACCTCGATGTGCTTGGCGTTCGCGATGTACTTTTCGAGGAAGACGGCGGGGTTGCCGAACGCGCGCTCGGCCTCGGCCTGGGCCTCGTCGAGCAGCGCGCTCAGGTCGCCGGCCTTGTGCACGACGCGCATGCCGCGGCCGCCGCCGCCGAACGCGGCCTTGATGATGAGGGGAAAGCCGATCTCCTTCGCGATCTTGAGCGCCGCGGCGCGGTCGGTGACCGGCTCCTCGGTGCCGGGCAGCACGGGCACGCGGAGCTTCTTGGCCAGCGCCCGGGCCGCGGTCTTGTCGCCCATCATCTCCAGCAGCTCGGGCCGGGGCCCGACCCAGATGATGCCGGCGGCCTCGCAGGCGCGCGCGAAGGCGGCGTTTTCCGAGAGGAAACCATAGCCGGGATGGATCGCCTGCACGCCCTTCTCCTTCGCGACCCCGACGATGCTCTCGATGTCGAGGTACGCCGCCACCGGGCCCTTGCCATGGCCGATCTGGTAAGCCTCGTCGGCCTTGTAGCGGTGAATGCAGAAGCGGTCCTCCTCGGCGTAGACCGCCACGGTGCGGAGCCCGAGCTCGGTGCCGGCGCGGAAGATCCGGACCGCGATCTCGCCGCGGTTGGCCGCCATCAGCTTCTGCAGGGGACGAATTTCCGGAGTGGCGGGGCGGGAGGTGGGGGAAGTCACGGCAGGGATATCGAGGTTCGCTTGTAGGGTGCGGGACGGGCCCCGCCAAGGAGAACCGTGAGATAATTCATTCGGCCGGGGCGGGCCGGGCCCGCTCCCCCTCGCAGGCCGGCGAGCCGCGGGCCAGGTCCCGGCAGACCTGCGGCCGCCGGTCGTAGACCGTGCAGAAGAACTCCGCGCCGCCATCCGGAGCCGCGCGGATCTCCAGCGCGGCGCAGCTCCCGGCCTTCATCCGCATGAACGCGCGGTTCCCAAGGAAGTGCGCCAGCCGAGGCGCGTCCACGCCGAGCCGCGACCAATCGTCGCCGGTCACGCGCACGAATGCCGTGGCGGGAGAGCGGCAGCAGGCGCCGCAGCGCAGGCATTCCGGGGGCGGGTTCACGGGAGGGGCGGGCCGCGGTATCTTGCCGCCGCCGGGGCCGGGGCGCAATAGGACGGCCGCAAAAAGAAATTGCCGCGGCTGCGCGCCGGACTGACAACCCGTTGCTCCACCCTGATGAAAATCAAGCTCCTGCTCGCCCTCGCCGCCCTGCTGCTCGTGATCCAGGTCTTCCGGCCCGCCAAGAACCTGGCCGCCGCGGAGCCCTTCACCGGGCCGAACGAGATCACGGTGCTGCACCCAGCCTCGCCCGAGGTGAAGCAGATCCTCGCGGTGGCCTGCTACGATTGTCATTCGAACCGCACGCGCTACCCGTGGTACGCGGAGGTGCAGCCGGTCAGCTGGTGGCTCGCAAATCACATCCGGGACGGCAAGCGGCACCTGAATTTCTCCGAGTTCGGCACCTACAACGCCAAGCGCCAGGCCAAGAAGCTCGACGAGATCGTGGACGAGGTGAAGGACCACGGCATGCCGCTGTCCTCCTACACGCTGGTGCACGCCGACGCCCGCCTGACCGAGGCGCAGATCGCGGCGCTGTGCCGCTGGGTGGAGTCGGCCCAGGCCCCGAAGTCCAAGTAGGTCACCTTGTAGGGCGGGGTCGCTGACCCCGCCTAACTTCGGCGTTCGAACCAAACAAGGCGGGATCGGCGACCCCGCCCTACATTTCGCGTTACACCCCGGGTGTGATCCGGCATGCTGGCGGTTCATGAGTGCCTCCGAACTCCGCTACGCGGTCATCGGAATGGGCGGCGTCGCCCATTTTCACCTGAATCAGATTTCCGTGCTGCCCGGCGTGGCCGTCGTCGGACTCTGCGACCCCACCGACCCCAAGGGTTGGCGCGTGCCCGCGGCACAGGCCGGCGTGCCGCGGTTCCAGGATGCGGAAAAGATGCTCCGGGAAACCAAGCCGGACCTGGTCTCGATCTGCACGCCGAACAAGTTTCACCACGCCCTGACGCTGCTCGCGCTCCGGCACGGGGCCCACGTCGCCTGCGAGAAGCCGATGGCCATGACCGTGGCCGAGGCCGAGGCGATGGAGGCCGCGCGCGCCGCCGCGGGCCGGCTGGGCGGCATCAATTTTTCCTATCGCAACAACGCCGCCTTCCGCTTCGCGCGCGAGCTGATCGCCGCCGGCGAGCTGGGCCGGGTCCTGCGCGTGAACACGGTCTACCTGCAGAGCTTCCTTGGCGCTGAGGCCACGCCCTATTCGTGGCGCAATGACCTCACGCTTGCCGGCTTCGGCGCGCTGGGCGACCTCGGCGTGCACATGATCGACGGCGTGCGGTTTGTCACGGGCCTCGACTACCAGCGGGTGGTCGGACTGGCGCAGACGCTGATACCGGAAAAGACCGACGCGACCGGCGGGCGCCACCCGGTCACCACCGACACCAACGCCGCGTTTCTCGCCGAGCTGACCGGGGGTGTCGTCGGGGTGTTCGAGACCACGCAGGTCGCCCCGGGCTACGGGAATTTTTTCCGGATCGAGGTTTCCGGCGAGCGCGGGACGCTGGCGGTGCATTCGGATCATCCCGAGGAAATCTGGCTCCGGGCGGGCGCGACCCTGACCCGCTACGCGACCTGGCACACGGACCTGCCGCTGCAGCGCCTGCCCACGGATTTCGTCAGCCGCGGCACCCCGCCCTCTCCGGGCGCCATCGTGCCCGCCATCCGCGGTGAAAAGATTGATTTCCCGACTTTTGCCGACGGCCTCAAGGCGCAGCGTGTGCTCGGCGCCCTCCTCGACTCCATGAAGTCGGGGTCATGGCAGCGGCTGGGTTAGGCGGTCCGGCGCGACGACGGCGCGGGTTTTCCGGTTACAGGCCGGCGCGAAATTGCGCGTTTTTTCCGGTGCGTGGATTGAAACGGTCCGGCCCTGGCCGCGTCATCCTGCCTACTACCCATCCCACGCGCCATGAAACATGACCCCGCTTACAAGATCATTGCCGCCGTCATCCTGACGGGCGTTGCCGTCTCGCTGTTCGCCCCCGCCAGCCACGCCGCGGAGGCCACGACGAAACCGAAACACACCAAGACCCGCTCGGGCACCTATCAGGACAGCAACGGCGGCAGCGGCACCGTCAACTCGACCGTCACCCAGGGCGGCGGCGAGCGGACCCGGAACACAACGCTGACCAACCAGTCCGGCCAGACCGCCACGCATGCGGCGGACCGCACCTGGGACAAATCCACGGGTACCGGCACGGTCTCCACCTCAACGACCGGCTTCAACGGGCGTTCGACCTCGCGGCAGGGCACGCTGACGAAGAACGCCGATGGCTCCGTCTCCGGCCAAGGCACCCTCACCGGACCCAAGGGCCAGACATCCACCTACGCCGACAACACGGTCAAAACCGACACCGGCCGCGCCACGACTGGCACGATCACGGGGCCTAAGGGCCAGAGCAGCACTTTCACCAACGACGTGGATCACACCGCCCCCGGCGCGGTGACACGCACCTCCACGCTGACCGGTCCGAAGGGCCAGACGACGGAGCGCGAGGTTTCCCGGCAGGTTAACCCCGACGGCTCCGGCACGCGGGTGATCCAGGTCACGAAGCCCGACGGCACCACCGAGAGCCGCACGGAGACCTTCCAGGCCTCGTCCGCCCCGGCGTCCTAAGCGCTTCATTCGTTCAGCCGACCACCAGTGCGCGAAGCCGGGTGGCGTAGTGGCGAAAATTCGGCCACGAGACGTCATCCGGCACGTGGTGGTCGAGATCGGGAATGTATCGCCCACTTTCCAACGCGGGCCGGATACGCTCCAGCTCCGCATCAATCGCGGCCGGTCCCAGCGCCAGCGCGCGCTTGTCGATCCCGCCCATCAGCGCCAGCCCGGGATATTTTCTGCGGTACTCGTTCACGTCGGCGCCGGCCGCGACCTCCATCGGAAACAAAAAATTCACGCCGGCCTCCAGCATCGGCGGCACGATGAGGTCGGGCTGGCCGTCGGTGTCGACGGAGATCACCGGGATGTGGTGCTCGTGGGCAAACGCCGCAATGCGCCGGTAGCACGGCGCCATGAACTCGCGCCAGTGGGCCGGCGAGATGAGCGGCCCCTGCTTGCCGCACATGTCCTCCCAGAGATGGATCATGTCCACCCGCACTTCGCGCACGACGGCGCTGAAGACCTCCAGGTACAGCCCGGTCATGTGGTCCATGATCTCGTGCACCCAGTCCGGGTCCGTGCAGAACGCCGCGAGGCATTCCTCGTCGCCGAGCAGCCACCGCAGCGAGCCGAAGACCCCGGTGTCGGGAAAGCTGCCCAGCTGGACCGGGATCCCCGCGGCGGTCCACTCGCGGGCGCGCTCGCGCCACTCGCCGCTGAGACGCCCCATGTCCCGCGGATTCAGTCGCTCCGCCCGGTAGCGGTCCCAGTCGTCGCGGGTCTTCACCGGCCATTCGATGAATTCCGACATGCTCTCCACGGCCTTGAGGTTGCGGCGCCGGATGCCCCAGCTGTCGATGAACGTGATGGACTCCGCGTCCTCACCGACGGTGGCGGTGAAGTCCGGCTGCGGTCCGCACTGCACGGGCAGGGCCTGCGGCCGCGGCTCGACGCCGAAATGCCGGCGCACGTCGGCAAACGACGCGAACTCCTTGGGCAGTCCCTCGTGCTGCCAGCGAGCCCAGGTGCTGCCCCACACATCCCAGTAGAGCCAGAAGGGCGGCCGATCCGTGGGCTGGCCGCCCACCGTGGCCAGGAAACGTTCGCGGGGGGTCATTATTGGGATGCTTATCCGCTCAGCCCTTCAGCGCGCCGACGGCCACGCCCTTCACGATCTGGCGCTGGAGCAGCAGGTAGATGGCAAGGATCGGGAGGATGACCAGCACCAGCCCGGCGAAGAGCATGCCGTAGTCGGTGTGGAATTGCGCGGTGATGGACAGGTTGGCCAGGCCGAGCGGCAGCGTGCGCGAGGCGCGGGTGACGTCGCCGCCGGTGAGCATGAAGGCAAAGAAGTATTCCTTCCACACGCCGATGAACTGGAAGATGGCAACCGTCACCAGCCCGGGCCGAGCCAATGGCAGCAGCACGCGCCAGAACGCCGCGAACTCCCCGCAGCCGTCGATCACCGCCGCCTCGTAGAGCGAGCGCGGCAGCGAGCGGAAGAAGCCCGCCAGGATGAAGATCGCGAACGGCAGGCCGTTGGCCGTGTAGACCAGGATCAGGCCGAGCCGCGAGTTGAGCAGGCCGAGCGCGCGCATCTCGAAAAACAGCGGGATGACCGCGAGCTGCGCCGGGATCATGAGGCCCGCGAGAAACAGCCAGAACACCGCGCGGCCCGCCGGATGCGTGAAACGCGCCAAGGCATAGGCCGCCATCGCGCCAAGCCCGACGATGAGGCCGACCGAGACGGTCGTGACGAGCACGCTGGTCGCGAAGTAGTCGCCAAACCGCGCCTCGTGCCAGGCCTGCGTGTAGTTCTCGGTGTGGAGTTCGGCCAGCGCCGGCAGCGCAAACGTGTCCCGGAAAATCTCCGTGTCCGACTTCAGCGACGAGTAGGCGATCCACACCATCGGGAACACGACCCAGGCCGCGTAGCCGAGCAGCACGGCCAGGATCAGTGTCTGCGGGATTTTGCTCGGGGTCCGCATGGTCAGGTCTCCACGGTTTCGCGGCGCAGCACGCGCATCACCGCGGCGCAGGTCGCGAGGACGAGGACAAAGAGCATCACCGCGATCGCCGTGGCGCGGCCGATGGCGAACTCCGTGAACATGGTGGCGACGAGCAGCGTGCCGAGCGTGTGCGCGGTGGTCGTCGGGTCCTGCGAGGTCAGCAGCCAGATCATCTCGAAGGCGTTCAGGCCGGCGATGACCAGGAAGACGGCGCTCACCACCAGGATCTCCCAGATCAGCGGGAGGGTGATCAGGAAAAACTGCCGGCGGCGCGTGGCCCCGTCGATCTCCGCCGCCTCGTACAGCTGCGGGTCGATGCTCTCCATGGCGGCGAGGTAGAGGATCAGGTTGAAGCCGCAGGCCATCCACAGGTACACGGGGATGAGCGCCCAGTAGAGGTGGTTCTGGGCCAGCCAGGGATAGCCGTCGAACGACTGGAGCCAGGCGTTGTCGAGCGCGCGCCCGAGGGCGACGAGCCCGGCGTTGACGAGTCCGCCGTGCGGCTCGTAGGCGCCGAGCCAGAGGAGCGTGGCGGCGACGCCGCCGAGGAGATTGGGAAAGAGGAAGACCGCGCGGAAGACGTGGGCGCCCCACACGCCGCGGTGGATGAACGCCGCGAGGAGCAGCGCGAGCGGCACCACGACCAGCGCAGGCACGATCATCAGGAAGGCGTTGTTCGCCAGCGCGGACCAGAAGACGTCGCTCTCGAAGAGCAGCCACTTGAAGTTGTACAGCCCGGCCCACTGGCGGGGATTGAGCCCGTCCCACCGCGTGAACGCCCAGCCGAAGGCGGCGAGCCCGGGCGCCAGCACGAGCGCCGCGTACAGGAAGAAGGCCGGGCCCACGAAGCCCAGCGCCACCGGCCCGCGCAGGCGGCCCAGCGTGCCGCCATCCGGGGCGGGATGTCCCGCGGCACGTCCCCGGCGGCGCCACGCGCCGTGGCCGAACCAGCCGGCCAGCGCGGCCAGCGCGAGCAGGAGAATCGTGCCGGCCACGGGATGACGGAAGCTGACCCAGTCGGGCCGGGTCGCGCGCTGCCGCTCGCCCGCGGCCGCGTTCTCGAGCCGGAGGGCGAACTCGCGCGGGGTGATCTCGCCCTGCATGAGCCGCAGGCGCGCGTCGGTCAGCGCCTGCCGGATGGCCGGCGCCTGCGAGAGGTCGGCCGCGGTGTTGATGGCCGCCTTGCTGGTGCTGATGATCGCCGCGGTGTCGCGCATGAGGGCGGAAAACGCCTCCGGGGGCACGCCGCTCACCGCCACGGGCGAGTCCATGGTGCGAACCCACGCGGCGGCGCGCGACCGCGAGGTGAGGAAGCGCAGGAAGTCGACCGTGGCGTGCTCGCGGACCGGGTTGCCGGTGGCGAACACGAAGAAATAATCCGAGCCGACCTGCAGCAGCGTCGGTTCGCCGGCGCCGTCCGCGTAGACCGGGAGCCGCATGGCCCCGAGCTCGAAGCCCGCCGGGAAGCGGCCCTTCATCTCGCTCACCATCCAGGAGCCCGAGATGTTCATCGCCGCCCGGCCCTCCAGCAGCTCGCGCTGCGCGGCGGTGTGCGTCATGCCCTGCCAGCCGGGCGCGAAATACCGCGCGAGCCGCTGCCAGGTTTCCACCGCGCGCAGGAACCGCGGATCAAGGTGCACGCCCGGCACCGAGTCGCGGTACGCGAGCCAGGCGTCCGCGCCGGCGAGGTTGCACCAGGCCGCGCGGAGGAAGCTGTCGGTGTAGCGCAGGTAGACGCCCGGCACCGCCAGCGGCGCGCGGCCGAGCCGGCGGATCCGCTCGCAGAGCGCGAAGAACTCGTCCCAGGTGCGCGGCTCGGCCAGGTGATGCTCGCGGAAAAACTGCTTGTCGTAGAACACGGTCCAGCAGGCGTAGCTGAAGGGCACGCCGTAGGTGCCGCCGGGCTGGCGCCACGCATCCAGCGCCCCGGGCAGGAACGAGTCGCCCCAGTTCCGGTCGCCCTCCCAGTTTTTCTCCCGCGCGAAGTACGGCGCGAGGTTGAGGAGCCGGCCGGCCCGGATCAGCTGCGGCCACTGGATGTCCGCCACGGCCGCAGCGTCAGGAAGGTCGCCGTCAATGAGCCGGATACGGAGCTGGTCCGCGATGCGCGGGTCGCCGTAGAGCCGGATCCGCACGTCGGGCCGCTGCTGCTCAAACAGGCGCGCCGTGTCCTCGTAGAACGCGACGCCGTAACCGCCGGCGAACACCGGGATGTCGAGCTGCGTGACCGCCGCCAGGCGCGCCGCCAGCCCGGCCAGCAAGGCCACGGCCAGGAGCCCCCGCCAGACCTGCGGCCGCCGGGTCATTTCGCCACGACGAGCGGGAAGCCGTGCCGCTGCAGGGCGTGGTGCAGCGCGGTGATGTGGGCGTGATCGCGCGTCTCGACCGTGCAGTCCACGTGCACCGCGTAGACGTCGGGACCGCTGAACGCGCGGTCGTGGGCGATGTCCTTGATGCTGGCGCCGGCCTCGGCGATCACGCGGCACAGCTGGGCGAGCCCGCCGGGCCGGTCGCTGATCTTCGCCGTGAAGCGCGTCAGGCGGCCGTCGTTGACGAGGCCCTTCTCGATCACGCGGCTGAGGATGGCGGGGTCGATGTTGCCGCCGCCCACGACGAGCACGACCTTCTTGCCGCGCAGTTTCGGCAGCCGCCCGGTCATCATCGCCGCCAGCGGCGTGGCCGCGGCGCCCTCGACGACGGTCTTTTCCAGCTCGAGCATGCGGAGGATGGCGAGGGCGATCCCGTCCTCCCCCACGCTCACCACTTCGTCCACATGCTTCCGCGCGAGGGCGAAGGCGTTGGCGCCGACGGTGAGGGTGGCGAGGCCGTCCGCCAGCGTGGCCCGGCGCGGCCGGAGCACGGGATGATGGGCGCGGAGCGCCGCGGCCAGGTTGCCGGTGGCGACGCTCTCGACGCCGATGACCTTCACCCGCGGGCGGACGCTCTTCACCGCAAGGGAGAGGCCGGCAATCAGGCCGGCGCCGCCCACGGGGCAGACGATTGCATCGACATCCGGGACCTGCCGCAGGATCTCAAGCCCGAGGGTGCCCTGGCCGGCGATGATGTCGGGGGCGTCGAAGCCGTGGATGTAGGTCAACTGCTCCGTCTCAACGAGGCGGTCGGCCTCGGCACGAGCCTCGGCAAAGTCCTGCCCGCGCACCAGCACCCGGGCGCCGAGCCGCTGGCAGGTGGTGATCTTGATGAGCGGCGCGTAGTCGGGCATGACCACCGTCACGGGAATCCCGAGCAGCCGGCCGTGATAGGCGAGGCCGAGCGCATGGTTGCCGGCGCTGGCCGCGATCACGCCGTGGCGCCGGGCGCCGGGCGAGAGCCGGAGCAGCGCGTTGCGCGCGCCGCGCTCCTTGAACGACCCGGTGCGCTGAAAATTGTCCAACTTGCATGCGATGCGCGCGCCGGTGATTTCCGACAGCGGGATCGAGGACGAGCAGGGTGTGACGATGATGCCGCTGGCGATGCGGCGCTGGGCGGCGCGGATGTCCCTCAAGGTAACAGGCATGCCGACGGTGTAGCCCGCCGGCCGGCGCGTGGGAACCAGAAAGATGGTTTCAGTTCTTCGCCTTGAGCTCCTTGATCCTCGCCCGGAAGGCCGCGCGCATCGCCGCGCGCTCGTCCTCGTCGAGGCGGCCGTCGTGGTTCGTGTCAAACCGCGCGAGCAGCGCCTGCCTTGCCGCTGCCCGCTCGGTTTTGTCCAGCCGGCCGTCGCCGTTGCGGTCGAACCGCCGGACGAGCGCGGCCCGGAAGGCGCCACCGGCGCCACCGCCCTGCTTTTCGTTCAGCATGGACTCATGCGCCGCTGCCAGCTCGTCCGCGTCCAGCCGGCCGTCATGGTTGCGGTCGTAGCGCTGGATCAGGGCCGCCTGCTCCGGGGTCAGGGTGGAAACCGGGGCCGGTTTGGGGGCTTCCGCCCGGCCCGCGGCATGGAATAGCGTTGCCGCTAGGAGGGCCAGAGATAGTAACGTTTTTTTCATGGGCGACTGTGCTCACATCCTTCTTCCGCGACCGGCTCCGGGCATGACGCCCGGGTGGGCCCGGGGTTACGCCTGAGCCGCCGCCATGTTCCAGGTCACCTTTTCCGAGCAGAGCATGCGCGAGCTCAACCAGCTGGACAAGCTGGCGCAGCTGGAGCTGATCGATCCCATCAGCTCACTGAAGCCCGCCGATCTGGCAAACCCGCGCGAGCCGCTCGGCCGGTTCCACCGGGGCGAGCGGGAATACTACCGGATCCGGTCGGGTGACTACCGGTTTTACTTCGAGGTGAAGGGCGAGACGCTCCACACCCACTACATCCTCCACAAGAACTCCCTCGAGGACTTCCTCCTGCGCAACAAGCTGCCGGTGTCCGAGCAGCAGCTGGTCGAACAGGACTCCAAATTCTGGAAATACCTGGAGAGCCTGACGAAAAAATGAACTTCCGCCTTCCCTCCCGGCACGATGACCTCGCCGCGCGCGAGGACCCCTACAACGTCACGCAGGCCAGCCGGATTTACTTCCTGCCGAACCTGATGACCGCGGGCAACCTGTTCTGCGGCTTCGTGGCGGTGATCCACTGCATCCAGGCCCGCTTGGCGGAAACCGTTCCCACGGGTGAGTACCTGAACAAGTCCTCCGCCGACCATTACACCCAGGCGGTCTGGTTCATCTTCGGCGCCGCCGCCTTTGACACCCTCGATGGCCGGCTGGCGCGCATGGGCGGACGCGAGTCGCTGTTCGGCGCCGAGTTCGACTCGCTGGCGGACGTGATCTCCTTCGGCATCGCGCCGGCGCTGATGGTCTTCTTCCTGATCCTCTCGCCGACCCAGGGCTACGAGATCTTCCGCAGCATCGGCTGGTTCATTGGGTTCATCTACCTCCTGTGCGCCGCGGTGCGGCTGGCTCGTTTCAACGTCATCACGAATCCCCTGCTCCACCGCGACAAGAAGGACACCAACAAGGACTTTGTCGGCCTGCCCGTGCCCGCGGCGGCCGCCACGGTGGCCTCCCTGGTGCTTTTCCTCCTCCATCTCGCGGCCATGGACAAAACCCTGCGGCTGTGGGCGTTCGCGCTGCCGCCGCTCATGCTGCTGATCGCGATCCTGATGGTGAGCACCGTGCGTTATCCGAGCGGCAAAGGCGTGGACCTGCAGACCCGCACCCGCCTGCAGCCGTTTGTGCTTTTCCTGGCCTTTGTGGCGCTGGTGGTGGTCTTCAAGGAGGTCGCGCTGCTCTGCGCCTGCCTCGGCTACATTTTCTTCGGCCTGATCCGCCAGTGGCGTCGGCCGGCCCGGCCCAAGCCGAATGCAAATCCCGCCTGAGAATGGCGTGTGAACAACCTGCTGATGAAACACCAACAACCTTGGTCCTGCGCATAACTCCTAGGTTGTGAGCCTTTCAACGATGGCTTCCCCACAGCAAAAATCCGCCCGCTTTCAGAGGGAGAAAACGGAGTTGTTGGTGTTGCTCGCAGCCCATAATAATACTGCTTTAATTACTTATTGATCCCTTATTCTATTAGACTTTGTTAGCTTCCCCGAAGCCGCCCCGCGCCCCGTCCTCATGAAATTCAAAATTAACCGCGATCATTTCGCCAACGGCCTGGCCCAAGTGCTCAACGTCGTCGGCTCCAAGGCCACGATGCCGATTCTGAGCAACGTGCTGATTGAAGCGGAGAAGGACCAGATTTCGCTCACGACGACCAACCTCGACCTCGGCATCCGCTGCAAGATCAAGGCCGAGGTGAAGGAAAAGGGCTCGGTCACGCTGCCGGTCAAGCGCCTCGCCACCATCGTGCGCGAGCTGCCGAACGTGGATGTGACCTTTGACGCGGCCCCCAACCATCAGGTGAAGCTCAGTTCCGGCGGGTCCAACTTCCGCATCATGGGCATCGGCAAGGAGGAATTCCCGCCGCTGCCGGAATTCGGCGACGAGAAGGCCTACACGCTCGAGCAGGGCGAGCTCACCGCGATGCTGAAGAGTGTCGCGTACGCGCAGTCGAGCGACGAGACGCGCTACATCCTCAACGGCGTCTATTTCAACTTCAAGGACAGCAAGCTCTCGCTCGTGGCCACGGATGGCCGGCGCCTCGCGCTGGTCTCCAAGGAGATGGAAGTGCCGGCCGCGTCAGCCGGGGCCATCATCCTGCCGGCGAAGACCGTCTCCGAGCTCATGCGGCTCCTGGACAAGGGCGAGAAGCTCAAGATCAACTTCAACGAGCGGCGCGCGGCGTTCCAGATCAGCACGGACAAGGACACCAGCGGCCTGATCGAGAACGTCTACCTCTACTCGAAGGTCGTCGAGGGCAACTACCCGAACTACCACCAGGTCATCCCGAAGGAGACGCACCAGCGCATCAAGCTGGAGCGCGAGCTGTTCCTGCAGTGCGTGCACCGCGCCGCGCTGGTCTGCTCGGAGAAGTCCAACTCGGTGAAGATCAAGCTGAGCAGCAACCTGCTCGAGATCACCGCCCAGAGCCCGGATTTCGGCGAGGCGCACGAGTCGATGGCCATCGGCTACAGCGGCCCGGAGCTGCAGGTCGCGTTCAACCCGACCTTCGTGATGGATCCGCTGCGCGCGCTGACCAAGGACGAGATTTTCTTCGAGCTGAAGGATGAGGTGAGTCCGGGCGTCTTCAAGACCCTCGAGAGCTTCATCTGCGTGATCATGCCGGTGCGGCTGAGCTAGTTGCTCGCCGCGGCCGCCACTTTCTGCCGATAAACCCCCTCTCCCCTTCCGCCGGCCCCCGCCGGCGGCCTTGGTCGTGGAAATTCCCTATCTCATCCTCGGTGCCATCCTCGTCTCGCTGCTGCTGGCGCAGGCCAACCAGCGCGTGGCCTCGCCGCTGCTGTCGATCGCCGACCGCTGGCTGCGCTGGCTGGTGTTCGCCTTCGGCGGGGCGCAGGTCTGCCAGGACTTCCAGCTGCTCGACCGGCCGTACTGGGTGCTCGTCACCGTCTTCTTCCTGGCCTGGTTCCTCGGCGAGACGCTGCTGAACTGGCTCAGCATCCACGCCCTCAGCGTGAGCCCGCTGCCGCTGTTCCCGCGCTACGCCGCCAACCAGGGCGGCGACGAGTGGCCGACGCAGCCGCGGGCGCTGCGGGTCCGCGACTGGCTCCGCGCGAACGGCTTCAAGCAGGCGCAGGCGATGAAGGCCGAGATCGGCGGCGGGATCTATCTGCGCGTCTCGGTCTACCAGAACCCCGACGCCACGCTGCGCGCCCAGGTGACCTTCATCCCGCAGGCCAGCGGGGCGGTCACGGTCTGCTTCTCCCTGACCTCGCTGACCGCTCCGGGCAGCCGCTACGTGACGGACAACCTCTACGTGCCGTTCGCTGGGTTTTACCCCGAGCACTGGTTCGTGGAGCGCCGACCGCTCTGCCGCTCGCTGCCGCGGCTGCTGGCCCTGCACCGCGCGCGGCTGGCCGCGTCCGGCGAGCAGCCCACGCCGTTCACGGTGGATCCCCTCACCGACCTCAACGTGACCCAGGGCGAGCTGGACCGGCTCAACACCGAGCTGGGCTTCCTGCACTCGCAGCCCGACCGCGAGGACCTCGGCAAGATCACCCACGAGGGCCGGTACCGCGTCTGGAAGGAAATCTGGATGCTCAACTACCTTGGGCGGTCCGCGCGGTATCTCTGAACCGCCGCCGCGTCGCGGACGGAGAGAAGCCTCGTCTTTTCAGGCCCGCGTCCCACGCTGCGCGAAAAATGAACACCCCGGCCGAGGCGGATAAGCTCATGCGCGCCAGCCTGCCGGTGTTCGGCAGCGAGGACTGCGCGCTGGGTGAAGCCCATGGCCGTGTGCTGCGCGTCGACCTGCGGAGCGACCGGGACCTGCCGCCCTTTGACCGGGTGACCCTGGATGGCTACGCGCTGCGCGCCGCCGCGGTCGCCGCCGGCCGGCGCACGTTCTCCATCCAGGCATTGCAGGCGGCGGGCATGCGGCCGTTCCAGCTGGGATCCGCCCCGGAGGCCTGCATCGAGGTCGGCACCGGCGCGGTGCTGCCCGAGGGGGCGGATTGCGTGGTGCCCTACGAGGACACCGAGGCCGCCGCCGGCCGCATGCAGTTGCGGACCGGTGCGGTGATCCCGGCGCCGGGCCACGGCGTGCATCGCCGCGGCACCGATCATCGCAAGGGCGGGGTCATCGTGCCCGCGGGCGTGCTCCTGACCGGTCGCGAGATCGCCGCCGCGGCCGCGGTGGGCGCGGCCAGCCTGAAGGTGGCGCAACTGCCGAAGATCGCAGTGGTGGCGACCGGGGATGAGCTGGTGGAGGTGGGCCAGGCGGTCGCGCCCCACCAGGTGCGACGGAGCAACGACCACGCACTGCGGGCGGCGCTGGTGCTGGCGGGCTATCCGCGCGTCGAGCGCTTTCACCTCCACGACATGCGGCACGAGGTCGAACACATGCTCTGGCACATCATCGCCGAGTTCGACGTGGTGCTGGTCTGCGGAGGCGTCTCGAAGGGCAAGTTCGACTTCCTGCCGGCGGAGCTCGACGCGCAGGGGGTGAGGAAGGTGTTCCAGGGCGTCGCGCAGCGGCCCGGCAAGCCAATGTGGTTCGGCGTCAATCCCGAGGGCAAGCCGGTCTTCGCGCTGCCCGGCAATCCCGTTTCCGCCTACACCTGCCTGCACCGCTACGTGCTGCCGGCGCTCGACCAGGCCAGCGGCCGGATCCCGCGGCCGGTCGAGACCGTGCAGCTGGCGGCGCCCGTAAGCTTTCAACCCAAAGTGGCTTACCTGCTGCCAGTGAAGGTGTCGGCCGGCCCCAGCGGGACCCGGCACGCCACGCCCGACCCCAGCAACACGTCGGGTGACTTCGCCGGGTTGGTGGGCACCGACGGGTTTGTCGAACTGCCCGCGGACCAGGCGGAATTTCCGGCGGGTTACGCCGCGACCTATTGGCCCTGGGTTTGAGCGGCGGCGCGCAGAATTGGTCTGGTCTCGGCCGGGGTGGGTGTTAGTTTTTTCCCATGCTGTTCTACGCCGCCGCGGCCACGACGATGGACAAGTTAAAGCAGGTGCCACCCCAGTTCTGGTGGAAGGTGGGCATTGTCGTGCTCGCGATCGTGCTGGTCGTCGTCGTTCTCCAGAAGATCGCCGGCATGAACAAGGTGGTGCTGGCGGTGATCGCCTTCGTGGTCTTCACCGTCGTCGGCATCAACTGGATCTACGAGCGCAATGAGCCCGCGTTCCTCACCCCGCTGGTCGACAAGATCGCGCCCTTCCTTCCCAGCAAGGGCAGCTACAACGCCAAGCAGCAGACCTCGCCCACGCCCAAGCGCTAAACGAACGGTCCGGCAAAAACAGGGTGGTTTTCGGGCCGGCACGGGCTTACCAAGGGGTTCACTTATGCCTAAAGCCCGCTCCGACATCGGACTCATCGGCCTCGCCGTGATGGGTCAGAATCTCGCGCTGAACATCGCCGACCACGGCTTCCAGATCTCGGTCTTCAACCGGACCACGGAAAAAACCGACAAGTTTGTCGCGGACCACCCCGGCACGCCGGGCGGGCTGGTCGGCACGAAGACGCTGCCGGAGTTCGTGGCGTCACTCGCGCGGCCACGGAAGATGATCATCCTCGTCCAGGCCGGCAAGGCGACCGACGCCGTCATCGACGGGCTCGTGCCGCTGCTCGAGGCGGGCGACATCGTGATCGACGGCGGCAACGCGCTCTGGACCGACACCATCCGCCGCGAGAAGGCGCTGCGCGAAAAAAATCTCCGCTTCATCGGCTCCGGCGTGTCCGGCGGCGAGGAGGGCGCGCGCTTCGGCCCGTCGCTCATGCCCGGCGGCGAGTTCGAGGCCTGGCTGGAACTGAAGCCCATCTGGGAGGCGGTCGCCGCCAAGGTGGATGCGAAGACCGGCAAGCCGATCCCCGGCGCCGCGCCCGGCAAGCCCGTCACCGGCGGCGTGCCCTGCACGACCTACATCGGCGCCAACGGCGCGGGCCACTACGTGAAGATGGTCCACAACGGCATCGAGTACGGCGACATGCAGATGATCTGTGAGGCCTATGCGCTGATGAAGGGCCTGCTCGGCCTCAAGCCCGCCGAGATGGGCGGGATTTTCACGGGTTGGAACACCGGCATCCTCGACAGCTTCCTGATCGAGATCACCGCCGACATCCTGAAGCAGAAGGACCCGGCGACGAAGAAGCCGTTCGTCGACATCGTCCTCGACACCGCGGGCCAGAAGGGCACCGGCAAATGGACCTCGACCAACGCCCTCGACATGGGCGTGCCGGCGCCGACGGTGGCCGAGGCGGTGTTTGCCCGCTGCCTCTCCGCGATCAAGGAGGAGCGCGTCGCCGCCGCGAAGATCCTGAAGGGTCCCGCCAAGAAATACCGCGGCTCGAAAAAGGCGCTGCTCGCCGCGATCCACGATGCGCTCTACTGCTCGAAGATCTGCTCGTACGCCCAGGGCTTCCAGCTCATGCGCACCGCGCAGCAGGAGTTCGGCTGGCAGCTCAACTTCGGCGAGATCGCCCAGATCTGGCGCGGCGGCTGCATCATCCGCGCCGCGTTCCTGCAGAAGATCACCGAGGCCTACGCGCGCCAGCCCGGCCTGGCGAACCTGCTGCTCGACCCGTACTTCAACCAGACGGTGAAGAAGGCGCAGGCCAACTGGCGCAAGGTCGTCTCGCTCGCCGCCGAGTGTGGCGTGGCCGCGCCGACGTTCAGCTCCGCCCTCTCCTACTACGACGGCTACCGCTCCGCCCGCCTGCCGGCGAACCTGCTCCAGGCGCAGCGCGACTACTTCGGCGCCCACACCTACGAGCGCACCGACCAGCCGCGCGGGAAGTTCTTCCACCTCGACTGGCCCGAGCCGACCCGCCCGCAAAGCGCCGTTTAAGCCGCGGGGTTCACCCGTCAGCTGACGCCACCAGCGCGGGCGCGGGCTTTTTCGAGGATCGCGAGGAGCGAGGCGAAATCCTCGTCGCGCGTGCGGCTCTCAATGCGGAAGTCGAACTTTCCCGCCTCGCGGAGCTCGCGGTCGGCCGTGCGCATGCGGGCGGCGATCTCCGCCTCGTCGTCCTGCGCGCGCAGGCGCATCCGCGCCACCAGCCGGTCATGGTCCACCACGATGAACACGGTCGTCATGCGCAGCGCCAGCACGGGATTCTCCGCCGCGGCGCGGCGGAAGCTCTCCACCCCCTGCACATCCACGCTGATGACCAGGCTCTGCCCCCGCGCCATCGGCTCGAACACGCTGGAGGCCAGCGTGCCGTAGCGCTTCTGGCCGTGCACCCAGGCCCACTCCAGGAACGCGCGGGAAGCGATCTTGGCGTCGAACTCCTCGGGCGTGAAAAAATGATAGTGGACGCCGTTCACCTCGCCCGGCCGCGGCTGGCGCGTGGTGGTGGTGATCACGCGCTCGAAACCCGGGACCTCCCGCACAAGCCGGTCGCAGAGCGTGCTCTTGCCGGATCCGGCGGGGCCGGCAAGGACGAGCAACACAGGCGGTTCCGCGGTCGCCATGGTCAGTAGGTGAAGGCCACGCCGATCAGCACCAGGCCGTAGGCGGCCAGCGCGGACCCGAAAAGCTGCGTGCGGACCGGCCGGAAAAAGAGCCAGTCAAAGAAGTCCCGCAGCCGGTACGGCTGCACCCCGAGCCACAGCGCTACGGCGATCCAGGCAAACATGGGCCCGACCATCACCAGCCGCTGCGGCTTGGCGTACTCCATGAACGCCGCCCCGCGCAGGTGCCAGGCCACCAGCAGCGAGAGCACGGCCAGGCCACGCACGGCGAGGAAGTCGGGCACGCACTGGAACGCCAGCACCGCCACGACGCCAAACCCCACCGTGAACAGCACGGGGTGGTCAAAGTTGTCCGCCGGCGACGAGTTCCAGGTGATCCAGAGGAACCACGCGGCCGCGCCGCCGAACAAGAGATAGGCGGCGGCGGCGGACCGGGGCATCGCCTTCAGGGACGAGGTGACCAGCGAGTGGTTGGTCGCCAGCAGGCCCCCGAGCACGGCGCAGCCAAGGCCGGGCAGGAGCGTGGCGAGGAAAAGCGACATGATAGGAATGACGGCGTTGGCGCGGCTGGTGACGAGAACAAACTATGACTGCGCCGCCGGCGCCGGGTGCCCGATTCCGGCGAGCACCAGCTCGCCATACAGGGTGCTGACGCTGGCCCGGGTGATTTTCAGCGGCACCAGCGACCCGAGCAGCCGGGAATCGGCCTCGAACACGCACACGCGGTTGCCGCGCGTGCGGCCCGTGAAGCGCTGGCCGGTCTGGTCCGGGCCCTCCACCAGCACCTCCTCCACCGCGCCGATCAGCGTCGCCGTGCGGCGCTCGGAATTCCGGCGGAGGACATCGAGCAGGACCTGGTTGCGTGCCTCCTTCGTCTCCTCGGGCACCTGGTCGGCCAGGTTGGCCGCCGGCGTGCCGGTGCGCACGGAGTATTTGAAGATGTAGGCCATGTCGTAGTTGCAGGCCTCGAACAGCTCCCGGGTCTGGGTGAAATCCTCGTCCGTCTCGCCAGGGAAGCCGACGATCACATCCGTCGAGAAATACATGTCGGGCCGCACCGCCCGCAGGGCGTCGACGATCTCGCGGTACCGCGCGCGGGTGTACGGCCGGTTCATCGCCCGGAGGATGTGGTCGCTCCCGGACTGCATTGGCAGGTGCACATAGCCGCAGAGCTTGGGCAGCCGGCCGTAGGCCTCGACCAGGTCCTGCTTGAAGCCGCGGGGATGGGGCGAGGTGAAGCGGATGCGCTCAATGCCCTCCAGCGCATGCACCCGCTCCAGCAGCTGCACGAACGGCGTCACCCCGCCGGTGTGCACATAGTCGCGCCGGCCGTAGCTCGTGACGATCTGGCCGAGCAGCGTGACCTCGCGCACGCCGCGCTCGGCCAAGGCGCGGCACTCCGCGACGATCTCGTCCATTGGCCGCGAGCGCTCGTCGCCGCGCGTCTTCGGCACGATGCAAAACGAGCAGTCCATGTTGCACCCCTGCTGGATCGAGACGAAGGCGCTGACCTGGCGGTCCGCCAGGTCGTGGTCGCGGATGGTGTTCTGCGAGCCGGCTTCCTCCGCCAGGTCGACGATGGTCTCACCCACCGGCACCCCGGCGGCGCGCGCGGCCTGGAGGTTGTCGAGGTAGCCCGGGACCTGGTGAAACTTCTGCGTGCCGACGATCAGGTCGACATCCGGCAGCTGGTCCAGCAGGGCGGCGCCGCGGTTCTGCGCCATGCACCCGAGGATCCCGAGCACGAAATCCGGCTGTTTCCGCTTCCGCGCCAGCAGGTTCGTGGCCTTGCTGATCGCCTTCTGCTCGGCGGCGTCGCGCACGGAACAGGTGTTGAGCAGGAGGATGTCGCAGTCATGCTCATCCGCCACGATCCGATACCCGCGGGCGCGCAGCAGGGCGGCGACCGCTTCGCTGTCGCGCTCATTCATCTGGCAGCCGTAAGTTTTGATGTGGACGCGATTCACGGCGGGAGCGGCTCTGATTAAACGGCCTTCCGAGGGGGTCAAACGGTAAACTCCCCGGGCTGGCCTCCGCGCGGGCAACCTGCTGGTCTCGCCCGGGTCTGATTCGTCATGCGCCGTCCCGCCCTGTTTTTTTCCCTCGCGCTCGCCGCCGGCCTGGCGGCGGAGCCGCCGCCCGCCCCGCCCTCGTCCGATGAGCTGTACCAGGCGGGGAAGCAGCTGTTCGACGAGTATGCGCCGCCCGAGGTCAAGGCGCAGTACGAGTTTCCGTCGCACGAGGAATGGGACGCCTTTGCCGCGCGGCTCCAGCAGGCGCTGGATCAGAACGACCTGTCGGTGCTGGCCAGCGCGGAACCGGAGACGCGGGCGGCGATGAAGGCGATGCGCACGCTGCCCGGCTACGGCGATTATGCGGACTGGCTCGCGGTGCGGCTGGATTACATCGAAGCTGCCCGGCAAGTGAGTCGGACGCGGCCGACGCCACCGGTCGTCGGACGCCCAGGTCCGTCCGCGGGCCACCCCGAGCCAGCCATTCCCTACTATGATTTGTGGCTCGAGCGCCTGCGGACGCGGCCGATTCCGGCCCGGGCGGAGCAACTGATGCCGCTGTTGCGCGAAGCCTTCGCCGCCGAGGGTGTGCCGCCCGAGCTGGCCTGGCTGGCCGAGGCCGAGTCCACGCTCGATCCCGCCGCCCGCAGCCCGTCCGGCGCGAAGGGATTGTTCCAGCTGATGCCCGTGACGGCGCGCAGCCTCGGCCTGAGCACGTTCCTACCCGACGACCGCACGGATGCCGGAAAATCCGCGCACGCCGCCGCGCGGTACCTGCGGACGCTGCACGACCAGTTTGGAGACTGGCCGCTGGCGCTGGCGGCCTACAACGCCGGCGAGGGCCGGGTGCGGCGCCTGTTGGACTCCCGTCGGGTCCGGACCTTTGCCGAGGTTTCCTCCGCGCTGCCGGCGGAGACCCGCATGTATGTCCCCAAGGTCTGTGCGATCATTGCCGTGCGTTCGGGAGTCACGCCGGCGCAGATGGCCGTTCCGCGCGCCTGAGCGATCATGACGGCATCACCCAAAGTGCTCCCCGCCTACTGGACCAACAGGTTTCCCTGGGGCACGGCACTGGCCGCCGGACTCGCGCTGCTGGTCTTCACGAGCCGGAGTCTCGAGGCGCGGATGGTCTTTGAGCGCACCCGCATCCTCCAGGGCGAAGTTTGGCGGCTCTGGACGGGCAACTGGGTTCATTTCAGCCCAAGCCACCTGCTGTGGAATCTGGCCGTGCTGATTCCCGCCGGAGCGTGGGCGGAGCAGCTCGCCCCGGATCGCACCCGCCGGTTCTTTCTCTTTGCGCCGTTCATCATCGGTGGAACGCTGCTGCTGGTGGATCCCTCGCTGGCGCGCTACGGCGGGTTGTCGGGCTTGGCGGCCGGCCTGCTGGTGCTGCTGGCGCTCGAGCAGATTTCACACGGGTTGCCCGACCGGTGGTTCTGGTGGGCGGTGCTTGCGCTGCTTGGGCTAAAGGTGGCCGTGGAATTCTCCGCTGGCCGAACCCTGCTGGCGCGATTCTCCGACCCAGCCCTTCATCCTGCGCCCCTGGCGCACGTCGCGGGCATCTTCGCGGCGATGCTGGGGCGGTTCCGCCGACGCCGGATTTAGCGTCGCCAGCCGCCCGGGTGGTGGTTTGCTCGGACGCCATGGGATTTTTTGACCGCTTCTCCGGCAAGTCGCGCCCCGAGCCCACGCCCCCAACCTCGGCCGAGACGGCCGCCGCGGCCTCGGCGGGTGGCGTCCTGCCCCAGCTGATCACGGCCCGCGAGCGGCTGGAGGCCAAGGACCTGCCCGGCGCCATGGCGATCTACGAGCAGGTGCTGGCCGCCGCCGGCGACCGGGCGGACGTGCTCGTGACCATCTCCGCCGACCTCGGCATCAACGGCCATATCCGCGAGATCGTCGAGCTGGTGGCCCCGCGCTACGACGCCGAGCGGCACGGGCCCGCGACCGGACTCAACCTGCTGCAGGCCTACCTGGCGCTGCACCACGTGGACGCCGCGCAGCACGTGCTCGACATCCTCTTTGCACTGCAGCGGCCCGAGCTCGAGGAACGCCTGCACGGGTTCTCCAACGCGATCGCCGAGCTGATCCACCAGGATGCGGCCCCGGTGCCCACGGCCGACGCGGCGGCCGCCGAGGCGCCCAAGATCAACTTCATCACGATCAGCAAGCCGATCTGGTTCTACGGCCTCGAGCCGCTGGCCGCGCAGATCCTGCCTCCGAAGGAGGGCCGCCTGCGCCGGGTGGCGTTCACGCAGCTGGCGCTCCTGGGCGTGGAGAACCTCGGCGAGGTCATGACGCAGCCCGAGACCGAGCCGGGTCGCCTCGCGCGGGCGCTGCCGCTGTGGCTGGCCGAGACCTTCTACTTCTCGCCGCACTACTCGCCCCTCGCGGTGATCGCGGTGATGAACCAGAAGCACTACGCGCTGCTCGGGACGGAGTGGACGACGGACAATCTGCGCCAGCTCGTGGACACGACGGAAGGCGGACTTGATTACATCTTCACCGGCGCGCTGCGGCCGGTAGGCACCGAGTACGAGGCCGTGCTGCGGGTGTGGGAGGTGAAGAAGCTCCGCGAGCGGAAGACGCTGACCCTCCACTGGGGTCCCGCCACCGCCGACCGCGAGCTTACCCAACTGCACGAGCAGATCCGGATGTTCATGGAGTGGACCCCGGAAAAATCCGGCCTGACCTACTCCCCGCCGTCGCGCCCGTCCGCCTGGCTGGGACAGCTCAGCGCGGCGCTCACCCTTTTCCTTGGCGACAAAGGCATGCTGCCCCGGGAACAGATGACGCTGCCCAACGCGGTGCTCGATGCCGCCGCGGAGCAGGCGGCGACCAACGAGGCGAGCTCGCTCGGCTGGCTGACCCTGCTGGCCGCGGGGCGGCGCCATGGGCTCGTCGGCAACCTGGCCGACGTGCAGGTCCGGTCCACGGACCTCGTGCGGCGGGCGCAGGAACTCCTGCGCTGAGGCCGGGCGACACGCTCGGAAAAGATGGCGGCCCGACCGGTTGCCCATACGCTTCCCCGTCCCATGCACTCACCCACCGCCGACCTGCGCATCCGCGCCACCAAGCCGCTCATTGCCCCGGCGGTGCTGGAGGACGACCTGCCGCTGGACGACGCCCGCGCGGCGCTGGTGGCGCGCACCCGGCGCGAGGTGGAGGCGATCGTCACGGGCGCCGACCCGCGGCTCCTGGTGGTGGTCGGACCCTGCTCGATCCACGATCCCGCGGCCGCGGTGGAGTACGCGCAGCGGGTGAAGGAGCTGATCCCGCTGTACGCGGGCGAGCTGCTGCTGGTGATGCGGGTGTACTTTGAAAAGCCCCGCACTGTCGTGGGCTGGAAGGGGCTGATCAACGATCCGTACCTGGACGGCAGCTTCCAGATCAACGCCGGCCTGCGCATCGCGCGGAAGCTGATGATCGACGTGACCGGGCTGGGCGTGCCGGTGGCGACCGAGTTTCTCGACACGACGCTGGGCCAGTACTACGCGGATCTCGTCTCCTGGGGCGCGATCGGCGCGCGCACGGTCGAGAGCCAGGTGCACCGCGAGCTGGCCTCGGGACTTTCCATGCCGGTTGGATTCAAGAACCGCACGGATGGCGACATCCAGGTGGCGGTGGACGCCATCCGCTCCGCCGGGCATCCGCACTGGTTTCCGTCGCTGACCCGTGAGGGCGCTCCCGCCGTGATGGGCACGTCAGGCAACGAGCACGCGCACCTCGTGCTGCGCGGCGGCAGCCAGGGCCCGAACTTCTCGGCGGCGCAGGTCCAGGCCGCCGCGGCGCTGCTGCGGAAGAACCAGCTGCCGCCGTACCTCATGGTGGACTGCAGCCATGCGAACAGCGCGAAGGACCCGGAGCGCCAGTCGGAGGTCGTGACCGACCTGGCGGCGCAGCTGGCGGCCGGCGAGTCCGCGCTCGCGGCGGTGATGATCGAAAGCAATCTCCTCGGCGGGTTGCAGGATTATCAGGCCAGCCCGCTGGTCTATGGACGCAGCATCACCGACGGCTGCCTCGCATGGGAAAAGACGCTGCCCCTTTTCGCCCAGCTCGCCGCCGCCGTGAAACAGCGCCGGAACCGCGGTTGAGGCTGGTTGCACCGCCAAGGTCGCGAAGCACGCGAAGGTCAGGCGGCGGTGGAAATCAGCTCTGCGTGGAGGCCAGCTGGCCGCAGCCGGCGGCGATGTCGATGCCGCGGCGCTGGCGCACGCTGCTCGGAATTTTGAACTCCGACTTGAGGATGTGCTGGAACTGCCGCGCGGCCTCGGTCCGCGTGGGTGTGCCGGCGTAGCCGGAGGTCGGGTTCAGCGGGATCAGGTTGACCTGCGCAGGCAATCCCTGGAGCAGGCGCCCGACGGCGCGGGCCTGGTCGGCGGAGTCGTTCTGCCCCTCGATCAGCGTCCACTCGTAAAAGATCCGGCGGCCCGTGGCGGTGCTGTAGTCGCGGCACGCGGCCATGAGCTCGTCGAGCCGCCATTTCTTCGCCGCGGGCACGAGGGCGGCGCGCCCGGCCTGCGTGGCGGCATGAAGCGAGACGGCGAGGTGCAGCGGGCGCTGCTCGCGTGCCAGGCGGCGGATGCCCGGCACGACCCCGACCGTGCTGAGCGTGATGCGCCCGGCGCCGAGTGCCAAGCCGGCCTCGTCACGCAGGATGTCCACGGCGTGCATCACCGCGTCATAGTTGTGCAGCGGCTCGCCCATGCCCATCAGGACGACGTTGCGCAGGCGGTGCGGCTCGCGGGCGGTGCGCAGGGCCCGGGCGACATGCACCGCCTGGGCGACAATCTCGCCGGGCGTGAGATGCCGCGTGTAGCCCATCTGCCCGGTGGCGCAGAACACGCAGCCCATCGCGCAGCCGACCTGGCTGGAGATGCAGGCGGTCACGCGGCCGGTGAAGCGCATCAGCACGGTCTCGATCCGGGCGCCGTCCCCCAGGGTGAGCAGGTATTTGCGCGTGAATCCGTCGTTCGAGTCAGTCTCGAGCGCCGTGGGCAGCACACCGAGGCAGGACTCCGCCTTGAGGCGGGAGCGCACCCGCGCCGGCAGCTCCGTCATCTCCTCGAACGAGCCGACGAGCTGGAGGTAGAGATAGTTCCACAGCAGCGCCGCGTGGAAGGGGTTCACATCCCAGCGCACCAGCTGGAGACGAAGCTCCTCGCGCGTGAGGTCGTAGAGGTTGACGGGCGTGGCGCGCACTCCGCGGACATAGGCCCTGCGTGGTTAAAGGACAGATTTTTCCGCGACGACCCGACAGGCCCGGACGGTTTGAGGAGATGAGACGTTGCGACCGCACCGGGAGCGGATAACGTGGTGAAATGAAATACCGGTCCCTCGGACGCAGCGACATCAAGGTCTCGGAAGTCAGCCTCGGCTGCTGGACGATGGGCGGGCTCAACTGGGTCAATGGCACGCCCAACGGCTGGGCGAACGTCAATGAGGATGAGATCACCGCCGCCATCAAGCGCGCGGTGGAGGGCGGCGTGAACCATTTCGACAACGCCGACGTGTACGGCAACGGGAAGGCGGAGCGCATGCTGCGGCGCGTGCTGGCGCGGCTGGGGTTGAAGTCCACGGACTTCGTGATCGCGACGAAGGTCGGACATTTTCCGGGCACGGCGGAGCACGCCTACGACCCGCTGCACATCCGGCACCAGTGCGAGCAGTCGCTCAAGAACCTCGGGCGCGACTACATTGACCTGTATTACCTTCACCACGGCGACTTCGGGCCGAAGGCCGAGTGGCTGCAGGGGGCGGCGGACACGCTCGATGCCCTGGTGCGGGAGGGGAAGATCCGCCTGAAGGGCCAGAGCGCGTACAACGAGGCGGACTTCGCGCGGGCGGTTCCGGTGGTGAAGCCCGCCGTGCTGCAGTCCTGGGCGAACGCCCTGGCCACCGACTTCATCCGTCCCGGCGGCGTGGTGCCGAAGCTGCTGGAGCAGCACGGCATGTCCTATGTCGCATTCAGCCCGCTGGCCCAGGGACTGATGCTCGACAAGTTCGACCCGGAGAAACCGCCGCAGTTCGAGGAGGGCGACCACCGGCGGAACAGCGGTCGCTTCACCCCTGAGAAGCTGCGGGCGCTGAAACCCCGGCTCGCGCAGCTCAAGGCCCGCTTCGGCGCGACCATCGAGGACCTCTCGGCCGTGGCGCAGCGCTACCTGCTCAATCACCCAAACATGGCGTGCGTCATCCCGGGCTTCCGCAACGAGCGCCAGGTTGCCTGCAACCTGGCGGCCGTCGGCCGCGAGCTGAGCTCGGCGGACATGGCCTTCATCGAAAAGGTGCTCGGATAACTGCTAGGCCAGCGAGGCAAGCGCGTCGGTGATCGTCACGTTCTGGCGCTTGCGCTCGAGGAAGAAGCTGACCTCGGAGTAGCCGGCGGCCTGGAGCACGCGCAGGGCCGTGGCGTAGTCCGCGCCGACGCGGCGCACGGAGTGGGCGTCGGCGCCGATGACCACGGGGATGCCGCGGGCGCGCATCAGGCCGAGCATGGTGGCGCCCGGGTTCATCTCCGGAATGGCCTTCTGCAGCCCGCTGGTGTTCAGCTCCATTGCCACGCCGGTCGTGGCGATGCGATCCAGCGCGCGTTCGATGTAAGGACGGATGCGTGTGAAGTCCCACTCCGACGGGGCCTCGTTCTTCACGAGGTCGGGATGGGCGAGCGTGTCGTAGAGCCCGGTCTCGGCGGACTCGGCGAGGTGCTGGAAATACGTCTGCTGGTAGTCGAACCAGTCGCCGCGGAAAAATCGCGCCCGGTACTCCGGCACCTGCATGTGCACCGAGCCGAGGACGTGGTGCAGCGGGTAGCGGGCGTGGAGCAGTTCCAGCCAGGATTCGACGCCGGGAAAGAAATCGCTCTCCAGGCCGAGGCGCACGTCCACCCGCCCGGCAAACTCGGCCCGGGCCGCGCCCACCATTTCAGCGTAACGGTCGAATTCGCCCGGCGCCATCCGCACGCCGGCGGAGATGCCATCCGGCAGCGGGCAGTGGCAGGTGAAGATGATGCCCTTCAGCCCGCGCGCGGCGGCCGCGGCGGCGTATTCCACGGGCTCGCCGGTGGCGTGCTTGCAGAGCGGCGTGTGGGAATGGGACTCGTAGAGCAGCGGGACAGGCACGGCCGGGCTCAGAAGAAGGTGTAGTAGCGGCCCGCGGCCATGCGCGCGATGAGCAGCGCGAGTTCCATCGCGTGGTAGTCGCCCCACATCGAGGACTCGCCGCACGGGACCTGGCGGCCCTTCGGGATGTAATCCCAGCCGTTCGGGCGGTGGTAGACGCTGTGGAGGATGAGACCCTGGTGCTTCCGGTCCGTGGAAAGGTAGGGCTCGGCGAAGAGCGTGCCCGCGACCGTCAGACCGGCCTGCAGGTAGCGGCGGCCGGCGGCCGGCTCACCGTGGGCGGCGAGGTAGTTGCCGAGGCGGATGAGACCCTGCGCGGCGATCGCGGCGGCGGAGCTGTCCACCGGCTCGTACGGGTTGAACGGGTCGGCCGGGCGGCTCTGGTAGTGGCCCAGCGCGTGGGTCTGCAGCGCGGCGGTGTCCCAGTACGGGATGCCGTCCTTCGCGGTGTAGCCGTCGATGAAGTAGTCGCTCGTGGCGCGGGCGGTCTTCAGGTAGAGGTCGGTGACCGCGCGCCGGCCGCCGGCGAGGTCGAGGGCGGAGCCCTTCACGGTGTCGAGGAACTCCAGCTGCTCGGCGTAGCCCGTGATGATCCAGGCGGCGCCGCGCGTCCAGGTGGTGAACGGCGAGAAGCCCTGCTGGCTCGACGGGCAGCGGTAGTTGCCGTCGTTGCGGTTGAAGATGGACTCGTGCACGACGCGCCCGCGGACGTCATAGGCGTCGCGGCCCTCGCCGAAGTAGACGTTGAAGCGCGCGGTGGTCCGGGCGTGCTCGATGGCGCGGAGCAGGAGGTTGGCCGGCTTGTCGCCCTCGCCCATCAGGACGTGGCCGAGCTGGTCGGCGACCACGAGCGAGCGCATGGAGCGGATGGTGTCGGAGAAGAGCGAGTGCGGGCCGTTGAAGGAATAGACATAGCCCGTGCCGTACGCGGTGGGCGCCCAGCGTGCGGCCTGGACGGCGCCGGAGACCTTGAGCGCGAGCTCCGTGTAGTTCAGCTCGTCGCGGTTAAACGGGATCCGGCCTTCCAGCATCAGCCGGCGCAGGTTGCCGTAGGTGGAGATGTTGTTGAACCCGTGGTCGTGCACGCCGATGTGCGAGACGTGCGAGGCCATGTGCCGCAGGGTCTTCTCGCGCCCGAGGCGGAGCGAGTCCTCGTCGCCGGTCGCGTCGAAGTGCAGGAACGCCATGCCGAACTGGAAGCCCTGGGTCCACTCGGTCCAGCCGCGGGAGGTGTAGCGGCCGCGGACGGTGAAGACCGGCGTGCCCTTGGCGGAGTCCCAGCTGGCGTCGATCGAGCGGATCTTCTGGCCCGCGAGCTCGAAGAGCCGGGCGACCTTTTTCTGCAGCTTGGCGGGAGTGAGCGTGGCGTCGATTTTCATGGAGGAATCGCGGTGACGTTGCCGGCTCGCGCGGGGTGAAACAAGGGCGAACTGGCGGCCGGGCCGGGCTTGCGCCGGCGGCGCGGACCGGGGAGGATTCCGGTCATGCCGGAGTTCCTCCACGACTTCATCAAGGCCTTCATTCCGCTGTTTGTCGCCATCGACCCGATCGGGCTGGCGGCGGTGTACCTGGCGATGGGCGTCGGCGTGCCGACCGAGCGCCGGAAGACGATCGCCAACCAGGCCGCGTGGACCGGCGGGCTGGTGGCGCTGCTGTTCCTCTTCCTTGGGCAGGAGATCTTCAAGGCGCTGGGCATCTCCGTGAGTGACTTCCAGATCGCGGGCGGACTCATCCTCTTCATCCTCGCGGCGCGCGACCTGACCCACTCGGCGGCCGAGGAGCCGGCGAAGCTGGCCGACGACTTCGGCGTCGTGCCGCTCGGCATGCCGCTGATCGCCGGCCCCGCCTCCATCACCACGCTCATCGTCCTGGCGCAGACCCTCGGCTGGGTGGTGGCGCTCGCCGCACTCGTGGTGAACCTGATCATCGTCGTGCTGGCCTTCGCCTACAGCGACTGGATCGCCGCCAAGATCCGCGCGACCGGCATGCGGGCGATCTCCAAGATCATCTCGATGCTGCTCGCCGCGATCGCGGTGAACATGATCCGCCACGGCTGGATCCATTAAGGCGCGGGCGGATTAATCGCGGAGACGCGGATGGACGGAGGCGCGGAGAAAGCCATTTTCTGCCCCGGACCTCCTGACCACCGCCGAACTCAGCCGGCGAAGGTCGTGAGCAGGTCGGCGTAGGTCTTGGCGGCAGCCACGAGGTCCTTGACACGGGCGCGCTCGTCCACGGCGTGCTCGTTCTGGCCGCCAGGGCCGTAGCCGAGCGTCGGGATCTTTAGGTGGTGCGCGAAGAAGTGCATGTCGTTGAACCCGGTGGAGACGTTGAACGTCGTCGGCGTCCGCCGCACGCGGGTCACGCTCCGCGCCATCGCGGCAAAGAACGGATGCTTGGGCGCGTGGTAGCACGGGTGGTTCTCGGAGACCTTCGCCACCGTGATCCGGCAGCCCGGGATGCGGCGCGCGGCGGCGGCCAGGAAGGCGCGCGTCTCCCGCTCGGCGGTGGCGGCGGTCTCGAGCACGATCACGCGGCGGTCGATCGAGAAGCGCGCCAGCGCCGGCACGGTGTTGATCTTGCCGCCCTCGCCGGAGCTGAAGGTGCCGCCGAGGTTGATGGTCGGGTACATGACCTTGCCCTCGGGCGTGACAAAGGTGCGGCGCTCGAGCTTCCGCTGGTAATCGCCGAGGAGGAGGACCAGCGCCGACATTTTCTCGAGGGCGTTGACGCCGCGCTCAGGCATCGAGCCGTGGGCGGCGCGGCCGTGAACCGTGACCTCGAGCCAGACCACGCCGTTGTGGCCGCAGCAGACGGTGCTGCCCTCGCCGCCCTCCATGACAATCGCGTAGTCGGGGCGGATCGCCGCCTGCGTCACCAGCCAGCCCGCGCCGAGGGCGGAGTCGGTCTCCTCGTCGGCCGTGAACGACACCTCGACATTCATCCGCGGCGCCGTGCCGGTGGCGCGCAGGGCGCGCAGCGCCAGCAGGCAGCTCGCGATGGAGCCCTTCATGTCCGACGTGCCGCGGCCGTAGATCCAGCCGCCGTCCACCAGGCCGCTGAAGGCGCTGCCGTGGCGCCACTGGCCCGAGACCGGGACCACGTCGTAGTGGGCGTTGAAATGCACCGTCTTCCTCGCGCCGGCGACAGCCAGCTGGCCCAGGACGTTGTAGCGCGGGTGGTCGAGCTGGTCCGAGGGCAGGTAGCGTCGCATCCAGGTCCGCGGGACCGGGTGCCGCGTCGCAACCAGGCCGCTGGCGCGGAGCTCGCGCGTGAGCAGCGCGGTGATGGCGTCGTAATTCTCCCCCGGCGGGTTGACGGTCGGGATGCAGACCAGCCGGTGCAGCAGCGCGGTCAGGTCGGAGGCATGGCGGTCCAGGTAGGCGGCCGGGGACATGGGCATAACCCAGCCTATCCGCCGGCCGGCCCCAGCCAAAGCCCAAAAACACCCAGCGGGCCTCAGCGGTAGTTCAGCCAGAGGAGGCGGAGCAGCGTGAGGGCGACGACGGTGAGGAAGACCGGTCGGACGAAGTGCGCGCCGCGGGAGACCACCCGCCGGGCGCCGAGCCGGGCGCCCAGCACCTGGCCAACGGCCATCGCCAGGCCGGCGCCGAAGTGGACGCAGCCGGCGCTGGCGAACAGCGCGACGGAGACGAGGTTGCTGGTCAGGTTCATCACCTTGGTGTGGGCGGTGGCCTTCGCGAAGTTCTGGCCCAGCAACGCAATGAAGGCCGCGGCCCAGAACGAGCCAACCCCGGGGCCGAAGAAGCCGTCGTAGAATCCGAGGGTCAGGCCAAACCCGAGATAAAACCAGCCGGGCCGCAGGCGCGGCGGATGGTCCTGTGCGCCGAGCGTGGGCCGGAAAAAGGCGTAGAGCAGGATCGCGGCGAGCAGCCAGGGCACCAGCCGGCCCAGCAGGTGTGGATCGCAGCGCTGCACGGCCAGCGTGCCGAGCGCGGCCCCCACGAGCGTCGCGGCGATCCCCACGCGGCAGGCGCGCAGGTCCACCAGCCCGTTGCGGACATAGTGCCACGTCGCCACCGAGGTCCCGCACGCGGACTGGAATTTGTTGGTGCCGAGCGCGAGCGGCACCGGCAGCCCGAGGTTCAGCAGCGCGGGCAGCGCAATCAGCCCGCCGCCGCCCGCGATGGCGTCCACCCACCCCGCCGTCAGCCCGACGGCGAGGAGCACGGGATAGGTCCAGGGCGCGAAATCCACGCGGCGAGCATCGGGAAAACCTCCGGGAACGAAAGCTCGGAAATTTTTCGAAAGGCCAATCCGGGCTTTTGTCCGCCGGCGAAACGCGGTTGGCTGCAGCCATGCAATCCGAGGCGGAGGAGATCATCGCCCGGCTCGGGCTGGAGCCCCTGCCGCAGGAGGGAGGTTTTTTCCGGCCGACCTGGGTGAGCGCCGCGCGGCTGGCGGATGGTCGGCCGGCGGGCTCGGCGATCTGGTTTCTGCTGACGCCGGCGCAGTTTTCCGCCTGGCACCGGCTGCGTGGCGAGGAGTTGTGGCATTTCCACGCGGGCGACCCGGTGGAGCACGTGCAGCTCAATCCGGCGGACCGGAAGCTCAGCCTCATGATCCTCGGCGCGGACCTGGCCGCCGGCCAGCGGCCGCAGCTCGCCGTGCCGGCGGGAGCCTGGCAGGGGGCGCGGCTGCAGGCCGGAGCGGTTCGGCGGGGCTGGGCCCTGCTGAGCTGCACCCTGGCCCCGGCGTGGGACGAGGGGGATTTCACCCTGGGCCGGCGCGACGAGCTGGCGCGGGAGTTTCCCGCGGCGGCGGATTGGATCGCGGCGCTGACCAGATGATTTTTGACAGGGTTGCTCCCCGCGCCCACCCTGCCCCGCATGCCGCTCGCCGATCTCAGGAAAGACTACTCGCTGGCCGGACTCGCCGAGAAGGATCTCGCGCGGGACCCGTTCCGGCAGTTTGAGCGGTGGTTCCAGGAGGCGGAGGCCTCGAAGCTCGTCGAGCCGAACGCGATGGTGCTGGCGACGGCGAACCGCGAGGGCCGGCCCTCGGCGCGCACGGTGCTGCTGAAGGGCGTCGATGGCCGCGGCTTCGTGTTCTACACGAACTACGAGAGCCGCAAGGGCCGCGAGCTCGACGGCAACCCGCGCGCCTCGCTGGTGTTTCCGTGGTTTCCCTTCGAGCGGCAGGTGATCGTCGAGGGCCCGGTGGCCAAGGTGACCCGCGAGGAGTCGGAGGCGTATTTTCACAGTCGGCCGCTGCCGAGCCAGCTGGCGACGTGGGCGTCGGCGCAGAGCAGCATCCTGCCCGGCCGCAAGGCGCTGGAGGACGCGATGAAGGTGGCGGAGAAAAAATACGCCGGCCAGGTCGTGCCGCTGCCGCCCTACTGGGGCGGATTCCGCGTCGCGCCCGAAACCGTGGAGTTCTGGCAGGGCCGGCGCAGCCGGCTGCACGACCGGCTCCGCTATCGCCGGGCTACCGACGGCAGCTGGTCCGTGGAACGTCTCGCCCCATGAAACCGGCCTGGCGCCCCGCCGCCCCCGGCCTGCCTGACTCGCTCCTGGCGGCCGCGCTCCGCGCCGAGGATGAGGGCGTGTACCTCGCACGCTTCACCCGGGGCGCGGAGGGATTGGAGATCGTCTTTGCGAACGAGACGCTGGGCACGATGGTCGGGCGCACGGCCGCCGCGCTGCAGGGCCACGGGCCGGCCTGGCTGCACGCGGACCGCGCCGACGTCCAGCGGCTCGCGCGCTGGCGGCGCACGGCGCGTGCCGGGCATCCGCTCACCGGTGAGGGCTACCTGCTGCGCCAGGATGGATCCACGCTGCATGCGGCCTGGACCGTGAGTGTCATCCCCGCGACCCGCGGACGCGTGACGCACGTGGTGGCCTCCTACCGGGACACGACCGAGAAGCGCCGCCTGCAGGAGGCGCTCATGCATGCGCAGCGGCTGGATGCCGTCGGCCGCCTGGCGGGCGGCGTGGCACACGACTTCAACAACCTCCTGTCCGTGATCAACGGCTACTGCCAGATCCTCGCCGGCCAGGTGGCGGACCAGCCGCGGATTCTGAAGGAGGTGGAGGAGATCCACCGGGCCGGCCAGAAGGCCGCCGCCCTGACGCGCCAGCTGCTTGCCTTCGGGCGCCGGCAGCCGCTGAAGACCCGCGTCATCAATATCAACCGCTTCGTGCGCAGCCAGGCCGAGATCCTCGCGCGCCTCCTCGGCACCGCCGGCCAGCTGGAACTCGCCCTCGATCCCAACGTCGGCCAGGTGCGCATCGACCCGGCCCAGCTCCAGCAAATCCTGCTCAACCTCACGCTCAACGCCCGCGACGCGCTGCGCCGGCGCGGGGTGGTCCTCATCCGCACGGCGCGCCGGCGGGTCAAGGCCGGCCTCAACCGCCGGTTCACCGACAACGCCCCCGGCGACTACGTCGGCCTCAGCGTGGTGGACAACGGCACCGGCATGAGCCCGGAGACGCAGCGCCAGCTGTTCGAGCCGTTCTTCACCACCAAGCCCGAGGGCCAGGGCACGGGGCTCGGCCTCTCGCTCGTCCACGGCGTGGTCCAGCAGAGCGGCGGCTTCATCACGGTGCGGAGCGAGCTGGGACGGGGTTCGACGTTCGAGGTGATGCTGCCCGAGACGCGGCTGCGCGAGAGCGCCGCCGACCGCCGCGCGGGCATCGATCCGCTGCCGGCCGCGCGCGGCCATGAACAGGTGCTGCTGGTGGAGGAGGACGAGGTTGTGCGCAAGATGCTCACCGGGCTCCTGACCGCGTACGGCTACCGCGTGCTGGCGGTGAAGTCGCCCGCCGCCGCGCCCCGCGAGATCCGCCGACTCCCCCATCCCGTCGAGCTGCTCATCACCAGTTTTGCCCATGGCGGCGACCAGGTGGCCCGCGCGCTCCACGGCGCCACCCCGGGCCTGCGACTTCTGGTGACCACCGCGCGCGAGACCACGGCCACGCCAGCCTGGCTGAAGCGGGTCCGCTGGGCGCACCTGCCCAAACCCTATGCGCTGAGCGAGCTCCTGAAGGCGGCACGGGCGCTGCTGGACGCCGCCTGAGCGCGCCGGCGGCAAAGTGAAATCGCCTCCGGGCTTTCAACTTTCCTCCGGGCGCCTTCAATGGAATCCATGACCCTGGAAATCCTCCCGCACCGCATCGCGCGCGCCGCCGAGAACATGGCGCTGGATTTCCTCCTGCTGCAGCGGTACCCGCGCCCCGAGGCGCCGCGCTTCCGCCACTACGGCTGGCATGGTCCGGCCTTCACCTTCGGCTACGCGCAGAAGATCGCCTTCGTGCGCGGGTCACTGCCGCCGGGCGGTCCCTGGGACCTCTGCCGCCGTCCGACGGGCGGCGGGATCGTGGACCACCGCGATGACTGGACCTATGCGCTCGTGATTCCCCGCGGCCTGCCGCTGGAGGAACTGCGGGCGACGCAGAGCTACCGCGAGGTGCATGAATGCCTGGCGGCCGCGCTGCGGGAACAGGGCGTGCCGGCGGTGACCAAGCAGGTTTGCGAGCCGCCGGCGGACGGCGCCGGCTGCGGACCCAGCGGCGTCTGCTTCCAGCGGGCCGAGCTGTATGACGTCGTGCTCGAGCGCAGCGGCGAGAAGATCGCGGGCGCCGCGCAGAAGCGCAACAAGCACGGCCTGCTGTGCCAGGGCTCGCTCTGGCGTCCGGCGGTGGGCGCGGTGATCGACTGGGACCGGCTGCATGACGACTTTACCGGCCGGCTCGCGGCGGCGCTGCAGCTGCCGGCCCAGCCCACGCCGTGGCCCGACCTGAACGAGGACGAGGTCAGCGGCCTGATGGAGCAGTATTCCTCGCCCGAGTGGAACGAGGCGCGGTGATTCGGAGTTACTTGCGCGCAGGGATCACCCCGCTGATTCGCACGTGCGCGATGCAGAAGGCCAGGTCCCGGGCATCGGAAGCGGAGCTTTCCCGGACCGGCGGACGGTCGCTGTGAAACGTCAAAGGTCCGTCGGCGCACGATAGGTTTACAGGCCGCCAGGCTGACCCCAGTGATCCGCGCCAAAGCACCCGGCCGGCCTGGGTGACCTCGGCCGTGCACGGGGCGAGGCTGCGCAGCTGGAACGACAGGTCCTGCGTGGTGCCGGCGGGGAGCGACACGACGCGCAGCTCGGCCTCGCCGCCGCTCCACGCCCAGAAGTTGCGGGCGTCGCGCTCGACGCCGAACCAGCCCGAGTGCGTCTGCACCAGCACGGTCGCGGGTTCGGCGCGGACGGCCGCAAGTTCGACCCCATCGTTGGGCAGCCGGGTGAACTCCAGCAGCCCGGCGGGCACGGTGAGGTTGCCCAGCACCAGGAGCGCGAATCCGGCGCGGGTGCGGGGCGCGAGGGCGTTGAACGCCAGGTTGAGCGGCAGCAGCACCCGCGTGGCCGCCCCGGGAAATCCCTCCCAGATCGCGGGGCCGAGCAGGAGCAGCAGGCCGGCGTACCCCACGCCAAAGCGCCACCACGCGCTACCCCACTGCGGCCGAAGCAGCAGCCAGCCGGCCTGCACGGTGAGCGCGACAAAGGCCAGCAGGGTGGTCCAGCCCAGCCACGCGAGTCCGGGCTGACTGAGTGACGCCAGGGTGGATCGGCCTTTCTCAACCCAGGCGATCCCGGGCAAGTTCAGTCCAGCCCAGCCGCTGATTCCCGGGCCGACGACCAGCCGGACATAAATCAGCCAGAGCGCCAGCGGCGCGACCACCGCGATGCCGCGCAGCAGCGAGGAACGCGCGGAATCACGGATCAGGAGCGGGGCGGAGAGCAGCGATGTTTCCCGGGTCAGTCCGGCGGCCGCGAGGAAACCGACGGCGCCGTTCAGCCGGCCGCGCTGCACGGCCAGCATGGCCGCCGCGAGCAGCAGCAGCGCCGGCAGGTCGGTCAGCGCGAGGCGCACGCTGGCCAGGGCGCCGGCGGAAAACAGCAGACCGGCCCAGGCAAGGAAGTCATGGCCGCTGCGCAGCGGGAAGAACGCCCAGAGCAGTCCGGCGAGCGCCAGCCAGCACAGCGGGTTGATCAGCGCATAGGTGTCGAGCGCCCGGGTTGGGTTGCCGCCCGCCAGCGCCCAGGCCACCCAGCTGGCAAGAATGCGCCGGGCGCGGTAGGGGAGGTTCTCCACGGCCTGCGCCAGCGCGGGATCCCGCAGGAGCGGGCGGCACGCCAGCTGGGCGTAGTACAGCCCGTCGTAGCCGCCGCTGTAGTGGTTGATGAAGGTCGGGCGCCCGCGAACCTCCGGCAGCCAGGCGGGGTTGGAATCGTCAAACTGCAGCAGCGTGGTGAAGCCGTAGACCGGGTGATGCAGCCGCGCGAGCCCGAGCAGGAAAAACGCGACCAGCAGCACGCCGGCGGCGGGCCAGAGCAGCGGGCGGAGCCGGCGGAGCATGATGGGGCCGGCGCGGGGCCGGTCAGTTCATGGACTCGGCGGCCGGCGCCTCCTCGGCACTCACGGACGCGGAGTCGAACGGCCAGAAGCCAAAGATCTTGGCGAGGCCGAGCAGGACCAGCAGGAGAATGACCACGGCGAGCAGCGTCCGGCGTCCACCCTTCTTTTCCGCGTACGGATCGTGAAGCGACCGGTGGGAGCCGGCGGGAAGCTCGGCGCGGGCGGTGAGGGCGGTGCCGAGGGGGATATTGATCTGGACGCGGCCGTTGATGGCCCAGCCGTTGGCGTCGAGGATGGGGCCGAGGTTGCGCTGGCGCAGCTTGAGCCAGGCGATGATGACCGCCGGGAGCGAGATGAGCAGCATCAGTGAGAGCAGGACCAGCGGCAGCTGCCACGGGGCGAGCCGGGCGAGTCCGGTGGCGAGGGTGGCGAGGGCACCCCCGATGGCGCCGACCGCCACGCCGAGGGCGGCGACGGTGCCGATGTCGATCTTGCGCGGCGCGGCCTTGGCCTGGTCCGCTTGGGTGGCCCCTTCCGCGTTGGCGGCCAGCTTGGCGCTGGCCTCGGCGTCGGCCGCCGCGGCGCGTTTGGCGACCTGCTCCTCGATCAGGCGGACAAATTTCTTATAGGGGGACCAGAACGCCTGCCGCAGGCTGATGGGGTTGTCGATGATCCGGATGATCGTCGCGTCCCAGTCGCGTCCCTTGCGGTCGTAGAACAGGCCGTTGCGGCCGGTGGCGAGGAAGTCGCTGTCGCCCTGGGTCACGCAAGCCGCAATCTTCATCGTCTCGCCGCTGGCGCGCCGGCACTCCACGTAGGCGATGTAGGCCTTGCTCCCGCTGGCCAGCAGCGCGTGGGCCGCGGGGTCGTCCACCCGGATGCAGAGCTCGCAGGAGCGGCTGTCCACGAAGAGCGTGCCGACCTGAAAGACGGCGAGGCGGTCGGGCGAGTAAAAGTCGGCGAAGTTGACGAAATTATGGAGCAGCGCCCGCAGGTCGCGGTGATAGCGCACCAGGCGGTCGACCGCGCTGATGGCGTTGAACTCGGGCTCCAGTGCGCGGTCCTGCGCGATGAGGCCGGCCAGCACGGCGCGGCCGCGGCCATCGAGCAGCTCGCGGACGCGCGCCACGCCGAGCTTTTCCACGGCGCCGCCGGCTTTGGCCGCAAGCCAGGCCTCGTAGGCGCCGAAGTGGGACTGCAGCGAGGCCCAGTCCGCCTCGGTGAGTTCCGTGTGGCCGGCTCCGAGCAGAGGGGTGACGACCGTTGCGTGCAGCGTCGCGAGCGCGGCGGACCAGGCGGGGTTCGTGCCCTCGAGCAGGGGCAGCGGCCGGCGGGCCTCGATCCGCGCGAGCGGGAAGCCGGCGACCTCCTCCGTGGTGATCTTCAGGTCCCTCGCGGCAAGCGCGAGGTATTCGGATTCCTGGCGGTTCAGCGCGGCGAGCGCGCGGGCGTCAAAGGCGGCGAGCCGGCAGCGGGCAAAATAATCCTCCACCTTCGCCCGCACGGCGAGGATCGCGGCACAGGCCGCGCCGGTGGTGTCGCCCAGTACGGCGAGGCCCGCGGCCGCGCCCTGTTCGACCCAGGCGACGTACGCGGCGAGGGCGAGGTAGAACTCCTCAGCCTTCGCCGCCGTGATGCCGATCGAGCCGTTGCGGTCGGCCACGCCGCCCAGGCAGGTGATGATGTCGCGGATCAGCGCCTGTGCGTCCGCATCCGTGGTGGCCTCGGGCGGGATGACCCCGTCGCCATTGAGCGCGCTGGCGGAGAAGATGCGGGCGACATCCGCGGTGGCCTCGACCGGGATCGCGGGGTCCCCCGCCCGGCCGAGGTTGGTGAGAATCTGCCGGGCGGCGGAGAGCAGGACGCGACCATCGGGCGTAGCGTCATTGATCGCAGCGAGCGGCAGCGCGTCGGCGCCACGCAGGAGGACGGCGGGGTCCTTGAGGCGGGCGGTGGCCCATTGCACCGCCGCGATGAGCTCCGGAACACGGATCCGTCCGTCGCCGTCGGAATCGATGAGGGCGAGGGTTTTTTCGTCGAGTTCGATGCCCTTGACGGGGCAGGAAAGCGCCACCCACAGCTTCGGGTCGAGCTGATCGAGCGCCAGTAGGTCGGCAGCCGTGGTGAGGGCAACCTGATCGAGGCCGCCAGTGCGGAAAAACTTCCAGGTGTGGCGAGACGAGGCGGCGGCGGTCAGAAGCGGGGGATTTTGGCTCACGCCCAACGCGGTAGCAGAACCAACTGTTTTGGCAACTCAGGGAACCGGCGGTCGCGTCAGATTCCCTCGCGGCAGATTTCCTCGTAGATTTTGAAATCCAGCTCGTTCAACGCCGCGATCCGGCGCCGCGTCCGGGCATCGACGTCGTAGCGATCGGTCGTGCGGGCGGGATTGCAGTTTTCCCGGGGGACCGGGACCGCGGGGAAGCCGAACTGCTCGCGAAACCGGACGAGGGAGGCGTCGAACTGCTCGGTGTGGCCGATGAAGGCAAATTCCCGGGGACGCTTGCCGCCCATGAACCGGGCGATTTCGTTGCGCATCAGGTCGAGTTCAGCGAATTGAATCAGGGAAAGGCGCTGCTCGTGCAGCTGGCGGCTGATGGGATTGTTCCAGTCCGGGTCGCGCAGGCGGTGATAGTACGAGGAAATCACGCGTTCAACGGGATCACGCACCCAGGTGATCAGTTTTGCCTGGGGAAACTGCGGCAGCAGCGCCTCAGGGGGAAAATGTCCATGGATGCAGCGCACGTTGTCCGGCACAGCTGGGACGACCTGTCCGCGGGCATCCGTACAATGCCAGTACTTCTGGAGAAAATCCTCCTGAAACAGCTGGGCCAGCACCTGCCGGAAGCTCACGCCCGCAGTCTTGGGAATGTGAATACTCAACAGCATCTGGGAGGTCACGGCGACCATATGACAATCGGGCTGATGAAGTTCGCCAGTGTGACGTCAGAAATTTCCCAAAAAAACACCGGCGTGATGAAACTCCGGTAAATCACCCAGCCCGGCGTACCTTTAATTAGGTAAGCGCCCCCCGGTGACCGCAGGTGTCGGCGGCCTGGTCCCGCGTCACTGCCCCCGCACCAGCGTCAGCACGCACTCGAGATGGCGCGTCTGCGGAAAGAGGTCGAAAGGCTGGACCGCGGACAAGGTGTAGCCGGCGGCGAGGAATCCCTTCAGGTCGCGCATCTGCGTGGCGGGATCGCACGAGACATAGACCACGACCCGCGGGCCGAAGGCGAAGAGCTGGGTCAGGAAGGACTCGTCGCAGCCCTTGCGCGGCGGGTCGATGATGACGGCTGTGTCGCCGGGCGGGAAGGTCAGGCCCTGGAAGATGGCGGCGGCGTCCCCGGCCAGGAACGTGACGTTGGTCAGGCCGTTGGCCGCTGCGTTTTCCCGGGCGAAGGTGATGCTGCTCGCGCTCAGCTCGATGCCGGCGACCGCGGTGAACGCCGGGGCGGCGGTGAGGGCGAACAGCCCGCTGCCGCAGTATGCGTCAACCAGGAAGCGGGCCCCGCTGGCGGCGGCCTGCGCCCGCACATACTGGGTGAAGGCCGGCAGGATGAACGGATTGTTCTGGAAAAAGTCCCGCGCGAGGAAGCGCAGCTTCAGTGGGCCGACGGTCTCGGTGATGACCGCGTCGTAGTCCGTGGTGACCTCGCCGCTGGCCTCGCGCAGCAGCAGCGTGGCGCCGCGCACGTACTCGGCGCGGCGGGACTGGACCTCGGCCCGGACGGTGGTGAGGCGCGTGTTGATGGCAGGCGTGGCGATGGGGCAGTGCGGCACGTCCACGATATCGAAGCGCGTCCCCTGCCGGAGGAAGCCGACCGGGAGCGGCTGGCCCTCGCGGGGCGCGTGGAAGTGCGGGGTGATCTTCGAGCGGTAGCCCAGCTCGCGCGGCGAGGCGATGACCGGGGCGACGGGAAACTCGACGCCCGCGAGGTGCGGGAGCAGCTCGGCGACCTGGCGCTGCTTCCACGCCAGCTGGTCGGCATAGGCGAGGTGCTGGTACTGGCAGCCGCCGCAGCGCCCGAAGAGCGGACAGGCCGGCGCGACGCGGCCCGGCGCCGGGGTCAGCACCTCCAGCAGGTCCGCCTCGGAGAAATTCTTGTGGTTGCGGAAAACCCGGACCCGGACCCGCTCGCCCGGCAGGGCAAACGGCACCATGACCACCCACTTGGCCTCCGTCTCGCCCGGCAGGGCCACGCGGCCGAGGCCGGAACCCAGGTTGGTCAGCGTGGCGATGTCCAGTTCGAGCTCGGTGTGATACGCGAACGGCAGGTCGTTGGATTTTTTCTTCTTCGCCACGAAGGACACCAAACACACGAAAGACGCGGAAATCGAAGGGTATTTTTATTTCGTGTGTTTCGGGGATTTCGTGATGACTCAGGGCCGATGGTTGAGCGCATCACGAGTCTTCAGAATCCCCGGATCAAGCAGCTGGTGAAGCTGCGCGACCGCCGGCCGCGCGACGAGGCCGGGGTGTTCCTGGTGGAGGGCTACCGCGAGATCCGCCGCGCGCTGGAGAAGGGCGTGGCGCTGACCGAGCTGTATGTTTCACCGGAATGGTTCCTGGGGGAGAACGAGCCCGCACTCATCGACCAGGCCCGCGCCGCGGGCGCGCAGGTGTTTGAGCTGGGCAAGGAGACCTTCGCCAAGGTGGCCTACCGGGAGCGGCCCGACGGCCTGCTCGCCGTGGCGCCGCAGTGGCGGCTCACGCTCGCGGAGCTGGCGCTGCCGGCCGCGCCCTTCCTCCTGGTGGTCGAGGCGATCGAGAAGCCCGGCAACCTCGGCACGATCCTGCGCAGCGCGGATGCGGCCGGCTGCGACGCGGTGATCGTGTGCGACCCGGTGACGGACATCTTCAACCCCAACGTGGTCCGGGCCTCGACCGGCGTGCTCTTCTCGGTGCCGCTGGTGGTCGCGGGCAGCGCCGACGTGCTCGCGTGGCTGCGGTCGAAGCTGATCCGGACGGTGGCGACGACGCCCGCGGCGCAGACGCTCTACACCACGGCCGACCTGCGCGGCTCGCTGGCGGTCGTCATGGGCAGCGAGCAGTACGGGCTCAGCGAATTCTGGCTGAAGCACGCGGACCTCACGGTGCGCATCCCGATGGCGGGGCAGGCCGACTCGCTCAACGTGGCGATGGCCACGATCATCACGCTCTTCGAGGCCGTGCGCCAGCGGGGCTGACGCCGCCCTCAGGGACGCGTCAGGCGGTTGACCAGCGCGCGGTACGGCGGGAGCAGGGCGAAGGCCATCACGAGCTTCACGCCGAGGTCGCCGCAGGCGAGCGGCAGCCAGTGCAGTGTCGTGCCGGCGAAGGCGAGGCTGAAGAAGATGCCGGTGTCCACGATCGAGGCCGCGACGGAGCCGAGCAGCGGGGCCTTCCACCAGCTCTGCTTGCGCAGCTGGTTGAACACGGCGACGTCGAGCAGCTGGGACACGATGAACGCGCTGCCGGAGGCGACGGCGATGCGCGCCGGGGCCAGGAGCGCGGAGCACGTGAGCCCGATGGCGAAGCCGATCCAGGCCACGCGGCGCGCGAGCGAGGGACCGGAGACGCGGTTGCAGACGTCGGTGACCAGGTAGGCCACGGGATAAGAGAACGCGCCCCAGGTGAGCCAGGCATTCAGCGGGAACTGCACGAGCAGGTTGGAGAGGAGCACGATCGCCGCCATGGCGAGCGCGGGGAGCACGATTGGGCGCACGTTCATGTCGTTGGACCACCCGTGCGCCGGTACCAGGCGACCAGCTCCGCGGTGCCAGCGGCCATGCTGATCCGCGGCACGTAGCCCAGGTCGCGCCGCGCTGCGGTGAGATTGAACCAGTGGTCCTTGGCCAGCTCGGCGGCGATGAAGCGCGTCATGGGGGGCTCACCGCCCAGTGGCAGCACGCGCCACGCGGCCTCGCACACGGCGCCGAGGGCGGTGGCGGCCCCGAGGGGGATCCGCCGCGTGACCGGCGGCTCGCCGAGGGCGGTGAGCAGGCCGTTGATCCAGTCCCAGAGCACGACCGGCTCGCCGTTGGTGATGAAGTACGCCTTGCCCGAGACGCCGCGCCGCAGCGCGTCCTCGGCGAGCAGGTGGGCATCAACGGCGTTCTCGACCTGAACCATGTCCACGCGGTTGCGGCCGGTGCCGACGATGCGCAGCCGGCCGGCGCGCGCGCGCGCGAGCACCCGCGGGACGAGATGCGGGTCGCCAACGCCCCAGATCAGGTGCGGCCGCAGGGCGACGGTGCGGAGGGACGGGGAATTGGCGGCGAGCACCTCGCGCTCGGCGATCGCCTTGGTGAGCGGATAGGGACTCGGGCAGGCGGTGGTGAGCGGGAGGGACTCGTCGGCATCGGCGAGGTCGCCGCCGTGGTAGACCACGCTCGGCGTGCTGGTGTGGACCAGCCGTGCGACCCCGTGGGCGCGGCAGCCCTCGAGCAAGGCCCGCGTGCCGAGCACGTTGGTGCGGTGAAAATCGTCGTAGCGGCCCCAGACCCCGACCTTGGCGGCGGTGTGGAAGACGGTCTCGATGCCCGCGCAGGCGGCGCGCACCGCGACAGCATCGTCCAGCGAGGCGCGGATGAAGCGCACGCCGCGGGCCTCGAGGTCGGGCGCGGGCGTGCGGCCGAGGACCGTCACCGGCCGGCCGGCGGCGAGCAGGCGCTCGACGAGGCGTCGTCCAAGGAAGCCGGTGCCGCCGGTGACCAGGGTGCTCATGGGGCGGAGGCGGTCTCGACACCCTGCGCGCTGGCGGCCCAGGCGGCAAGCGCGAGGCGGTGGATCTTGGCGTTGTGGCGGACGTCCACAGGGAAACGGGGATGAAAATAGAAGCGGGAGATGGCGGCGGTGTGCGGGTGCTGGAGCGCGAGGGCCCGCAGCTCGGCGGCGAAGGCCCGAGCCGCGCCGGCGCGGAGCGAGGGCGATTCCACGACGAGGCCGGGCTGCTGACTTCCGTGGGACCCGAGTCCGACCAGCGCGCAGCGCGTCACGCGGCGGTGCTGGCGGAACACCTGCTCGCAGGGTTCGGTGAAAAGCGGGCCGGCCGAGGTCTCGACGCGCTCCGCCTTGCGGCCGACAAACCAGAGGCGGCTGGAGTAATCCAAATAGCCACAGTCACCCATGCGATGCCAGACCGCGCCTGACGGCGCGGAAACGCCAGATGGTATCTTGGCCGCGGCCGTGGCCTCGGGCAGGGCGTCGTACTCCTTGGTGACGACGGGACCCTGCACGATGATCTCGCCAATCTCTCCCGTCGGCAGCTCGGGGGCGTCGGCGAGGATGGCGATGGGACGGTCGGTGATGGGGATGATGCGGACGCTGATGTCGGGCAGCGGCCGGCCGACGCACGCGCCGCGGACGGAGCGGAGGTCGATCTCGGTGCTGGAGACGGTGGCAACGGGCAGCGCCTCGGTGGCGCCGTAGGGGCTGTGCAGGCGTCCCTGGGGCAGCAGGCGACGCGAACTTTCCCACAGCGCGGACGGCACGGGTGCCCCGGCGCTGAGCACGCGGCGCAGGCTGGGCAGGTTGATCCGCTGCTGCTCGCAGTACGCGCTCACCTTGAGCCAGAGCGTCGGCGAGCCAAAGGAGGTCGTGACGTTTTCCTGAAGGATGGCCTGGACGATCTTGGCCGGATCGGCGGCCGCGGGGCGGCGGGGATCGATCTCGGGCACGACGGTGGTCAGGCCGAGCGCGGGGTTGAAGAGCGCGAAGATGGGCAGCATCGGCAGGTCGACCTCGCCCGGGGTGATATCGTAGGCCGCACGGATCAGCCGGACCTGGGCCTCGAACATGCCGTGCTCGTAGCAGACCCCTTTCGGCGCGCCGGTGGAGCCGGAGGTGAAGAGGATGGCGGCAAGATCGGAGGCCGCGCTCTGCACCGTGGCCGCGGCGCGAGGTTGGCCGGCGGCCGCGACGCGGGCGGTCGGCGAGGCGCTGACCGGGACGCGGACCTGCACGGAGGCGAAGGCGCGGCGGAAGACATGGCTGAGGCCGCGCGCCAGCGGGATGCCGACCAGGGCGCGGGGCCGGGAGCGGGTGACGCAGGCGAGGAAGTTTTTCAGGCCCATGCCCGGGTCGATGACCACGGGGATGGCGCCGGCGCGAAACAGGGCGAAGACGACGGCGATGAGCGGCAGGCCCGGCTTCACCATGACCAGCGTGCGGTCGCCGGCGCGCACGCCGGCGACGGCGAGCGTTGCACCCCAGGCGGAGACCTCGGCGTCGAGCTCGGTGAACGTCAGCGTGAGGTAGTCGATCCGTCCGTCGGCGGTGCGGCCGCGCGGGATCTTGAGCGCGGGCTGGCCCGGCGCGGCGGCGGCCATGAGCGCGAGGTGGCGCGCGATGTTGGCGTTGGTCTCGGGCGGGGGCACGGCGGTGTGGACGTTGAGCGTGGGGTCGCTCCGCAGCCGGTGCCCTACCTCTCCTGCAGCGACGGCTCTTTCCGCAGCAGCTCGGCCTGCCAGGGCAGCAGGACCTGGTCGAGCTGGCGGGGCGAGCGGGCGATCTGGGCGAGCTGGGAGCGGTTGGCGATCAGGGTCGCCTCCAGGCCGAGCTTCTTGGCGAGCCGGTCGCGGTCGTGCTTGATGCGCTCCTGGTGCTCGATCTCGGCCTGCGAGAGCGACACATGGTTCGGGTCGCGGCCGGGACGGCGCGGCAGGCTCTTGGGGTCCCGCGCGAGCCCGGCGCGCACGGCGGCGACGAGCGACGGGAAGATGCGGTCGTGGCGCCGGCCGAGGTGGACGCGCGCGAGGATCTCCTCCGCGGTCTGGCTCGTCTCGGCGGTCTCGGCGAGCTGGATGAGGAGGGCGTTGCCGCAGACCTTGAACGGCGGCGTGTCGAGGCGCTGCGCCTGCTGCTCGCGCCAGTGCCAGACGGCGTGCAGGACACTGAGGCCGGCGCCGCGCAGGCGCTCGCTGCGGCCGATGCGCCAGTCGTGCTCCGTCGGCGGGGCGAAGCCGGTCGACCCGGACTCGATCTGGGAGCGGCACTGCTGCTCCAGCCAGTCCATCCGGTGCAGCTTGGTGAGCTCGCGCGTGAGCAGGTCGCGCAGGGCGGGCAGGTGCCAGACGTCGAGGGCGGCGTAGTTGAGCAGCTTGGGCGTGATGGGCCGCGCGGACCAGTTGGCCTTCTGGCCCGACTTGTCGACGGCGACGCCGAAATGGTCCTCCAGCAGCGACCCGAGGCCGATGCGGGCGCGGCCGAGGAGCTGCGCGGCCAGCATGGTGTCGAAGATGCTCTTGGGCCGGAAGCCGTTGAGGTCGTGCAGGAGCCGCAGGTCGAAGTCGCTGCCGTGCATCAGCAGGTGCTTGGTGGCGAGCCGGTGCAGGAGCGGCTCGAACTTCAGGCCCGGGGCCAGCATGTCGACGAGGAAGACCTCGCGGCCGACCAGGAGCTGCATGAGGCAGACCCGGGTCTTGTAGTGGTACATGTTGTCGGCCTCGGTATCGAGGGAGACCTCGGCCACGCGGTCGAGCGCGGCCAGCAGCGGCGCCAGGGAACCGGGTTGATCGAGCAGTTGGTAGGCGGGCGGACGGGAAGTCACTTTGACGCCGAGCAAACGGCGAACCTGGAGAGGGAGGAAGCGGGAAATCATGCGGCGGGCGGCGGGTTCTCCCACGCCGAGAGGAAGGCATCAATCAACAAAGGAAGGTCATCGCTGTAGCCGCCCTCGAGGATCGCGGCGGCGGGGAGGCCGGTTTCCCGCAGCCAGCGGCCCAGCGCGGCAAAATCCTCGGCCTCAAGGGTCATGGCCGTGATCGGGTCGCGCGCGTAGGCGTCGAAGCCGGCGGAGACGAGCACCAGGTCGGGGGCGAAGCCGACGACGGCATCGAGCGACTCGCGCAGGGCGGCCAGGTGGGCCGCGCGCGGCGAGTGCGGGGCGACGGGCCAGTTGTGGCAGTTGTCGAAGGACGCCGTCCCCGTGCCGGGATATCCCGGGTACTGGTGGACGGAGGTGAACAGCAGGCCGTCGCGCCCGCGCAGGATGGCCTCGGTGCCGTTGCCATGGTGGGCGTCGAAGTCCCAGACCGCGACCCGCCCCACCCCGCGGGCCCGGGCGGCCAGGGCCGCGATGGCGATCTGGTTGAGGTAGCAGAACCCCATCGCCTGGCCGGCGGTGGCGTGGTGGCCGGGCGGGCGCATCAGGGAAAAAACCCGCTCGCCCGCGAGGGCGAGGTCGGAGGCCTGCAGCGCGGCGGCCACGGCCTGGCGGGCGTGGGCGGGGATGTTCGGCAGGTACGGCGTGTCGGCGTCGAAGTCGCGCGGGACCGCGAGGCGCCGGAGGTGGGCCGGCGTGTGGGCGAGCCGCAGGATTTCATCCGGGACCTCCGCGGCGGGCGTTCGCCAGGTCCAGTCCGGGTGCGCGGCCCGCAGGTGGGCGGCGCTGCGGAGGACCCGCGCGGGCTGCTCGGGGCGCAGCGAGGAGCCGTAGTCGGCGCAGTGCGGGTCGTGCAGAAGGATCATCCGGTGTTTTCTGTTTGTGACTTTTCAGCCGATGAAGGCCAATGTTTAAGCATGAAGGTCGTGGTGCTCTGCTCGGGCGGAATGGATTCCGTGACGGCGCTGTATTGGGCGCGGCGGGAGCATGCCGTCGTGGCGGTGGCGAGCTTCGACTACGGCGCGAAGCACAATCCCCGCGAGCTGCCCCTGGCGGCGGAGCATGCGGCGAGGCTCGGCGTGCGACACGAGGTGATCCCGCTGGAATTCGTAAACCGCCTGTTTTCGTCGGACCTGCTGCAGAGCGGCGGGGCGGTGCCGGACGGGCATTACGAGGCCGCGAACATGAGGCAGACGGTGGTGCCGTTCCGCAACGCGATCATGCTGTCGATCGCCGCCGGCTTCGCCGAGAGCGTCGGCGCGGAGGGCCTGGTGATCGCGGCCCACGGCGGCGACCACGCGATCTACCCGGACTGCCGCGAGGATTTCATGCGGGCCATGGGCGACGCCATGCGGCTCGGCACCTATGCGCAGGTGCAGCTGCTGCGGCCGTTCATCACTCGGACAAAAGGGGAGATTGTCGCGGAGGGCACGCGGCTCGGCGTGGACTTCGCCCGGACATGGTCCTGCTACAAGGGCGGCGCGATCCACTGCGGCATGTGCGGCACCTGCGTGGAGCGACGCGAGGCCTTCCTGCAGGCCGGCGTGCCGGACCCGACGACCTATGCGTCGCTGGACCCGCTGCCGCCCAAACCCCGGTCGAGCTGACCCTGGCTAACGCTGGATCAGAGGAGTGGGAATTAACGGATATTCGTGGTTGGATCAGGGTCTGAGACCAGGACGGTTTTTCCATGCTGATATCCGAAATTTTCTACTCCATCCAGGGCGAGGGGCGGCTGACCGGCGTGCCCTCGGTCTTTGTGCGGACCAGCGGCTGCAACCTGCGCTGCAACTGGTGCGACACGCCGTACGCCTCGTGGCAACCGGAGGGCGAGGCCCGCACGATCCCGCAGATCCTCGCGGAGATTGAGCAGCATCCGGCCCGGCACGTCGTGCTGACGGGTGGCGAGCCGATGATTGCGAAGGAAGTGGCCGCGCTGGCGGCGGCGATCCGGGAGCTGGGCTATCACCTCACGATCGAGACGGCCGCGACCGTGGCGCCGGGCGGGATCGGCTGCGACCTGGCGTCGCTGTCACCCAAGCTGCTCAATTCCGCGCCGGACAACCGGCTCGGGCCAACCTGGCGCAAGAAGCACGAGGCGCTGCGCTGGCAGCCGGACGTGGTGCGCGCGTGGGTCGAGGGCTATGACTACCAGCTGAAATTCGTCGTGGCACAGCCTGCGGACGTGGAGGAGATCGAGGGCATGCTCAGCCGGCTCAAGCTCGAGATTCCGCGGCACCAGGTGCTGCTCATGCCCGAGGGAATCAGCCTCGAGCAGGTGCGCGCCCGCGCCAGCTGGCTGGCGGAGCTGTGCAAGGCGCGCGGCTATCGCTACTCGCATCGGTTGCAGCTCGAGTTGTACGGCAACCGGCGGGGAACCTGAGGACCGTCCGCCATGTTTCACTCCCACCAAGACCAGCCGGACCCGCCCCGGCGGCTCTCGAAGGAGCTGCACCTGCTGGCGGAACGCTTCGCCGAGCAGCCGGTCACGCTGCAGGAGGTCATGACTGAGCTCGGGGCGCGGGCGTCGGGACTGCTGATCATCATCCTCGCCCTGCCCTTCTGCGCGCCGGTCTCGATCCCCGGGCTCTCGGTGCCGTTCGGCCTGATCATCTTGTTCATCGCGGCGCGCTACGCGCTGGGGCTCCCGCCCTGGCTGCCGGCGCGGCTCCTGGCGACGCGGCTGCCGCCACGGTTTTTTCGGGCGGTGCTGGAGGGGGCGAGCCGGCTGATCGGATGGATCGAACGCGAACTGCGTCCACGCTGGCTTTGGTGGACCGGCTCGACGCGGCTGCTGCGGCTGCACACGGCGATGGTGGGCTTCGGCGGATTCCTGCTGCTCCTGCCGCTCGTGGGCCTGCCGTTCACCAACACGCTGCCGGCGCTGGTGATTGTGATCGGCATGCTGGGCATGATGGAGCGCGACGGCCTGGCGATCGCGGGCGCGTATGCGCTGCTGGCCGCCACCCTGGTCTACTTCGGGATGTTCGCGGCCGTGATGGTCGAGCTGGTCCAGCGCTGCTGGCACTGGCTGGCCCACCTGCTGTAGCGGCCCGGCGGGGCCGTCAGTCGTAGCGCTGCCAGGGCAGCTTGTTCTGGTCGATCCAGCGGTAGTGGTCGGCGAACTGGAGGCCGGAGGCGGAGGCCTCGTCCACGATGACGGTGGCGCGCGGGTGAAGCTGGAGCGCGGAGGCCGGGCAGATGGCGGCGAGCGGGCCCTCGATCATGCGCTCGACGGCGCGGGTCTTGGGCGGGCCGAAGGCGAGCAGGAGGCAGCGCCGGGCGTCGAGGATCGTGCCGATGCCCATGGTGATCGCGTGGCGGGGCATGGTCTCGCGGGTGCCGAAGACGTCGCTGTTGTCGCGCAGCGTCTGCTCCGAGAGGATCTTGATCCAGGTGCGGGAGCGGAGCGAGCCGGAGGGCTCGTTGAAGCCGATGTGGCCGTTGCGGCCGAGGCCGAGCAGCTGGAGATCAATGCCGCCGGCGGCGACGATGCGGTCCTCGTAGGCGCGGCACTCGGCGTGCAGGTCGGGGGCGGTGCCGGCGGGGACGTGCGTGCGGGCCGGGTCGATGTTGATGTGGCGGAAAAAATTCTCCCGCATGAAATACCGGTACGACTGGTCGTGCGTGGCGGGCAGGCCCACGTACTCGTCGAGGTTGAAGGTCGTGACGCGGCTGAAATCGAGGCCCTCGCTGCGGTGCATCCGGATCAGCTCCTGGTAGAGCTGCAGCGGCGTGCGGCCGGTGGCGAGGCCGAGGACGGCATTGGGCTTCTCGCGCACGAGGCGCGCGATGATCTTGGCGCCGAGGAGGCACCCGGTTTCAGCGTCGGGTCGGATGATGACTTCCATGGGGTGGCAGCGCGATGCGTGCGGCGGTCGCGCCCGGGGGTTGAACGTAGCCGGGGCCGGGGGTCGCGCAACCGGTAAAACACCACTAGGGCCGGCGGGTCCGGTCGGCCGCGTCCTTCACCTCGGAGGCCGGGCAGGCGCAATCATCGCCGCAGCCGGGCTGCCGGCGCTTGCGGATCGCGCGCCGGATGAGCCACGTGGCCGCGAGGGCGACCAGGACGAGCGCGGCGATGGTCTGCATCCGGGGGCTCATGTCAGAAGCCGAGCGCGGTGCCGGCCTGGTAGACGAGGAAGGACAGCAGCCACGCGGTGCTGGTCATGTAGAGCGTTTGGAACAGGGGCCATTTCCAGCTGTTGGTCTCGCGGCGCACGATGGCAATCGTGCTCATGCACTGCATGGCGAACACGTAGAAGATCATCAGCGAGAGGCAGACCAGCGGGGTGAACAGCTGGCGGCCGTCGGGCCACCGGGCGGCGCGGAGGGCGTCACGCAGGGGCGTCGTGTCGTGCTCGCCGGCCTCGGCGTTGAAGACGACGCCCATGGTGGAGACAAACACCTCGCGGGCGGCGAAGGAGCTGATGAGGCCGATGCCGATCTGCCAGTCGAAGCCGAGCGGCTTGATCGCCGGCTCGAGGAGGTGGCCGGCGCGCCCGGCGAAGCTCTGGGCCAGCTGCTCCGTCGGCGTCGCCCCGGCCGGGGCCTTCGGGTAGGCGGCGAGGAACCACAGCACGATGCTGATGCCGAGGATGACGGTGCCGGCGCGGCGGAGGAAGATCCAGGCGCGCTCGAACATCTGCTGCGCGACATCCCGCAGGCCCGGCAGGCGGTAGGGCGGCAGCTCCATGATCATCAGCGGCGGCAGGCCCTTGAGCAGCGTGCGCTTGAAGAGCCAGGCGAAGCCGAACGCGCCGAGCGTGCCGAGGGCGTACATGAGCAGCATCAGGCCGACCTTGGCGCCGAGCGACACGCGGTCGCCGGGCAGCAGCGCAGCGATCATGAGCAGATAGACCGGGAGCCGCGCGGAGCAGCTCATCAGCGGCGCGACCAGGATCGTCACCAGCCGGTCCTTGGCGTCCTCGATCGTGCGCGTGGCCATGATGCCGGGGATGGCGCAGGCGTACGAGCTGAGCAGGGGGATGAAGCTCTTGCCGTTGAGCCCGACGCGGCTCATCAGCCGGTCCATGATGAACGCGGCGCGCGCCATGTAGCCGGTGCTCTCGAGCAGGCCGATGAAGAAAAAGAGGATCAGGATCTGCGGAAGGAAGGTCACGACGCTGCCGACGCCGCCGATCGCGCCGTCGGTGATGAGGTCGCGCAGGTCGCCCGGTGCCATCCGGGACTTCACCCAGTCGGCGAACAGCGCGGTGTGGCTGCCGATCCAGTCCATCGGCGCCTGCGCCAGCGTGAAAATGCTGACGAACAACAGCGTCATGACCGCCCCGAGCACCACCCAGCCCCAGAGCGCGTGCGTGACGACGGCGTCGATCTTGTCGGACCGCGTGGGACCGACGTTGCCGGCGCGCAGCACGACGAGCGCGGAGAGCGCGCCGATGGCGTCGTAGCGGGAGTTGACCAGCGTGCCGGCCCAGTCGGTGCCCTCGGCGGCCCAGCGCTGCTGCCAGCCGAGGAGGATCTCGCTGGTGCGCGGGCTGAGCGGGCTGGAGCCGGCGACGCGGATGGAATCCTGGTCGGTGAGAAGCAGCAGGGCCTCGGCGCGGGCGATGAGCGGCGGCTTGCGGTCGTTCTCGTGCAGCGACGCGGCGAGCTCGGAGACGGCGGAGGCGATCGGCGCAGGGACGTCCCACGCGTGCCGGGCGAGCGGCAGGTCGGTCCGGCTCATGGCGACGCGCAGCTCGACCAGGCCTCGACCGTTGACGGCCTCGCAGGCGATGACGGGGATGCCGAGCTCCTTCTCCAGGCGGGCAACGCGGATGTTGAGCCCGGCCTGCGCGGCGAGGTCCATCATGTTCAGCACGAGGATGACCGGACGGCCGAGGTCGAGGATCTGGTGGACCAGGTAGAGGTTCCGCTCGAGGTTGGTCGCGTCGACGATGCAGAGGACGCGGTCGGGCTGCGGGGTGTCGCTGCGCCGGCCGAGCAGCACGTCGCGCGTGACGGCCTCGTCGGGCGAGCGCGCGGCGAGCGAATACGTGCCGGGCAGGTCGATGACCGTGATGGGCTGGCCGTGCTGGGAGTAGGCCGTGCCGATCTTTTTCTCGACGGTGACCCCGGGATAATTTCCGACCTTCTGCTTCAGGCCGGTGAGGGCGTTGAAGAGCGTGCTCTTGCCGCAGTTGGGATTGCCCACCAGCGCATAGGTGGGCGTGCGCGACGGCGCGGCCGGGGCGGGCGGGGAAAGATGGGAGGGCACCGCCATCTCAGGGGAGGGTTTCAACGAGGACGCGGGCGGCGTCGACCTTGCGGATCGAGAGGTGATAGCCTCGCAGCAAAATCTCGAGCGGGTCGCCCAGCGGGGCGGTGCGCACGAGTGTGACAGTGGTGCCGACCAGCAGGCCCATCTCGCGCATGCGCAGAAACGCGGGATCCTGCGACGGAAACTCCCGCACGATGCCACGGCCGCCGATCGGCAGTTCGGAAAGCTTGGTCAGGACGGCGGCCATGGGAGTGGTCAACGCGCCGAGCGGATGAGCTCGATGACGATGTGCTGGGCCGCGCCCTCACTGAGGGCGACCCGCGTGTTGCTGACGAGACAGAGCAGGGTCCCCTGCCCTGACACCCGCTCGATGATGGCGGATTCGCCGAAGCCCATTTCCCGCAACCGCTGGCAAACCTCCACCTGACCCTCGAGCGCACAGACCCGTCCGGCGGCGCCGTTGGGCATCTCCGTCAGGCGCATGCGCTGCGGCCGAAAAGGTTCACGCGGGGAGTTCATCAGCTCAGCAAATTTATCTGAACGAGACTCAGTTTCAGTAGTGGTGCAAGAAAAAGGCCCAAGCAGGGGTGCTTGAGCCTGGAAGAATCAACGGCGGCGGCGTTTGACGGCGAGTTGGATGCCCGAGTAGCGCACGAGGCTCTGCAGGTTCTCGTATTCCTGCGGGTCGAGGTTGCTGGCCTCCCGGAGCTGCTCCTCCGCGCGCTTCATGGCGGCCTCGACGGCGTTCACGTCGATCTTTTCCTCGGTGATGGCGTGCTCGGCGAGGACGTGGACGGTGTCGCCCCGGACCTCGGCGAAGCCGCCGCTGACGGCGAGCAGCTGGGTCTGGCCGTTTTTCGTCACCCGCAGCTCGCCATCCTCGATCTGCGTGAGCAGCGGGATGTGGCCGGGCAGGATGCCGACCTCGCCGGACGTCGTCGGGATGACAACGGTGTCGATGGTGTCGGCATAGACCCGGGCCTCCGGGGTGACGATTTCGAGCGTGAGGGACATGATGGGGAGGACGGCCGCGAGAGTTTATTTCTTGGCCGCGGCGATGACCTCGTCGATGCCGCCGCGCATGTAGAAGTCGCCCTCGGCGACGTCGTCGAGCTGGCCGTCGAGGATCATCTTGAAGCCGCGGACGGTTTCCTTGACGGGGACATACTTGCCCGGGGTGCCGGTGAAGACCTCGGCGACGGCGAACGGCTGGGAGAGGAAGCGCTGGATCTTGCGCGCGCGGTAGACGATCTGCTTGTCCTCGGGGGAGAGCTCGTCGAGGCCGAGGATGGCGATGATGTCCTGCAGGTCCTTGTAGCGCTGGAGGACGCGCTGGACCTCGCGGGCCACCTTGTAGTGCTCCTCGCCGACGATGTCGGCCTGGAGGGCCTTCGAGACGGAAGCGAGCGGGTCGACGGCGGGATAAATGCCGAGC